>CAZTBB010000096.1:0-1505 GCA_964611755.1 uncultured Pseudobdellovibrionaceae bacterium | reverse complement strand
CTGTATGTGGCCGGTATGGGCGAAAGCCAGCCAATCGCCACCAACGACACCGACGCAGGCCGGGCGGCCAACCGCCGTGTGGAAATCACCATCGCTCCACACACGTCGTAAGACTGCGCGATAAACAATGCGAAGAAGGCGCGCTAGCGAAAGCTGGCGCGCCTTTTTTGTCCTCCGAGATGTCCATCCATCTAGCTTGGTCGCAAGCTACTGCTAACTGGACCCGCGAAACCAGTTAAATAGGCTAGACTCGACGTTCACGTGAAACTCGTACGCTTTGGGATTAAAAATCTGTTCTGCGTCAGGTGTTGCGCCCGATGAATTGAGAACCTGCTCAAGCACGTCTTTGAGCATTTCGTGATAATTGGTGAAGTCTACGTCACGATTGATTGAAGTAAAGCACATCGCAGCGACAGCTGTTAATCCATTACTGGCGCCAACAGTTGACCCTGTAAATTTCTCTAAAGGCGGATGTAGCTGAAGGCATTTCCCTTGATTGTTAACATAAAGGTATGGTGCGCCTCCAAATGTTGCAATCACGGATCGAGAGTGTACGCGTTTCGGCAATAAATGAAGCAAACTATATGGTTCTTCATCGGAAAAATTAGAGGAATGAACAATTTTTTTGATTTCCTCAAAATCATCTTCTGATACCGATTTAAGCTCCATTTTATTCATGATCATAAGATCAAACTTTATTCTTGTATCGCTAGCATTTAAGATGCGATCTTTAATCAAACTTTCAGAAGTAGCGTTGCAAATCAGTGGTTTTTCAAGTTCAGCGCATATCTTCGATACAAGGCTTATTGTCGACAGGTTGAGGCTAAGGTCAATGATCGTAACATCATTTCGACCAATAGCTTTTCTTAGAATATTTTCATCAAAATTGACTCGATTCACTAAGGTTGAAGTTATTGCTTTTCTAATTTCGTTACCGACTTGATGTGCGTTGAAAACAGGTTCATGAACGCTCGCCTCATACTTTGTGTACTGATGACGAATGCCAAGTCGTTTGATTTTCGCTTTTATTATAGATGTGGTTATGCTTTTGGGTTTTAGTGCAGTAATAATCTCTGCTTTTGCTCCCATCGCGCGGCAACAATATGCGGTATTATATGCGCACCCGCCTATCCGGAAATGATTCATCGATCCATAATTGTCGATCAGAGCATAGTCGGAGTTAGCGTCAACTGTAGAAATCACATCCAAAAGTACGGATCCAATATTAAGAACCCTTTTCTTTTTTGCCTTTTTTTGCAATACATTTGACATTGCCAAATTCAGACTCATAGATGCTAATTGGTTCTAAACCTGCATTGTTTATCAAATTCTCGCAATCGTCAACGTTGTAGGGAGTTAGCGCATGGAGAATTCTATGTTTCTCAGCCATTGAGGGGTCAAGAGGGCCATGTCGCATGCTAATTGGAAGCGAGATAAGCGGATGTGATTTACCAATTTCGGAGTTCGCACCGGAAAACGATATAAAAATCTTAGAATTTGCGGTC
>CAZTBB010000095.1:0-2330 GCA_964611755.1 uncultured Pseudobdellovibrionaceae bacterium | reverse complement strand
CAGCCTGACCTTCTTATTCTCAAAATTTATCAGATATGAGAGGAAGGATAGATTTTCTGAATAAAAGCCGTGATCGTCTTTTTGCACGCTGAGAAGTCTGGGCTTATAGGGTTTGAGGGTGGACAGGATATTATTAACCGCTTCATTAAGAGCGCGGAGATTTTCAGCTTCATTTTGTTTTTGATGGTCTTTATCAACTTTGGAGAATAATGTTCGGCTGAGTTCAGACATAAGGCCAATTTTGCTTTTGGCAGGCCTTCGAATAATGGTGATATATTGCTCATTCACAAACATCTTCTTCGTGCTGAGCTTCTTTTGATAGGTGCGGTCGAGATCCCCGCAGAATTGATTGTCGAAATGGGAATCTAGCTGGTCAAAGACCTGCCTTCGAATAGTGTGCTGATAAATGGCAAAACGGGAATTACTAATCCCTCTTAATAATGTGGCACGGATGTTTTTACGGCTATCTAAATCAACCTGATCGGACGTTTCAAAAGGCAGACCTTCAACTTTGATGATTTTTAGAAGATAGCCTGCTTTGGTTTTGAGTGTAGTATCATTTAAGTGGCGGGAGTAGGGAATGAAGGACTCGACAGAGATCTCACGTTTTGCAACATGACCGTATCTCATATCTTCTTTTCTCGCCGCTTTTAGCATTGAGGCTCAATCCTTTCATGGTTTATAACTATTTGATTTCCAAAACGCTCTGTTTTGTATCGGGCCACACCTCGTTAATTTTGTAATGTATATGCTCATCCAGTGCGGCTCCTTTTCTGTAAAAATATACGCTGCGATATGGAGCGGAATGCAGATGCTTAAGAAAAAGAGGGCTTTGCCTGCGAGCGAAGCAAAGGCAATCATACCAATCCCAAAGAGGATAAAATTGATCCCGAAAAACTCCATAGGAACGCCCAATACAAGTGGCGGTCTTGTCATGCCAACAAATAGGGGATCTAAATCTTGATTGTTTTTAAACTCCATAAGCACCAGCCCCTCAAAGTGAGCCGGCTATGCTGTCCACAATCGCAGGAGCGCCAAATACGAGAATAATACCGCCGATAACAGAAGCTGCTATTCCCCATGCTAAGCGTCCTGTCATCCAAAGAATGCCTAGTCCGACCACGGCAATAATTGCAATGATCCGTGCCCAGGTGTTGGTCAGCAGATTCATTAAGGCGTTTAGAAAATTTGTTCCTGAATCAAATAGGGCTTGTGCATGAGCTGCTTCGGGATAAGAGACCAGTATCAATGATATTAATAAAAATAAAACATACCGGTTCTTCATAGCGCATCCTTACTCATAATTGAATTTTTACAAATTCATAAAAAGGGACTGTGCAGCAATTTCAACGACTTTCACCTCAAAGTTAATAAATCCAGTAAAATCATACGCATCAGGTTGAATCCCGTTTAGTGAAATAAAAATCCCGATAATGATCTCAACAATAGCGCGCGCATGTCTTGGTAGAGCTAAAGATCGGGAGACATGCCAAATCAATGATGGGGTTTGATACTTTGGCTGTGCTTGCAAACCACACGAACGGACTAAAAAAATGGAGCAAGCAAAACCAAAAAACACAGATTTCAATGCGAAATTAGGCAAGAAGCTGAGTTTTCTTCGTCAGAACCGGAGCCTTTCCCAAGGGGAATTGGGAGATTTATTAGGTGTTCGGGCACAGCAAATACATAAATATGAAACAGGCGAAAACCGTTTAACGGTTGAGAGACTTAAAGACTGTGCGGATGTTTTGGGCGTTTCTATGAATTATTTCTTCATCGATAAAAATGGCCCTTTTAATACTGATGACAATGAACTTCTTCAGTTTGTAAGCGAATTTTACAGTGTTCCAAGCGACGTCAGAATTGAATTTTTAGCTTTAGTGCGAAAACTCCGGCAGTTTTCTCAGCAATATCAAAATTCCTACAATGAAGTGGAGGAGGCAGATTAATGAAGTTTCTCAAATTAACAATTTTGGCTCTTCTGGCTGTATTCGTTTTAAACCCTTCTACTGGATATTCTGCCAGCCAAGACGCTTGTGCGATTTGGATATGTTTGCCAGGCGGCTTCCCATCGGGATGCAGTGGAGCTTACAGCGAATTTAAAAAGCGCATCAAAAAGGGCAGAGATCCGCTTCCTAAGCTATCATCATGTACGACCGGACCGAATGGAGAGAAGATTGATGGGCATTATCAGCTTGGATATGAGAGGTTTGAGCCTTGCGATGATGGCTATGTTCTGCGTGAATGGTCGCAGGGATATAGAGCTATTGAGGGAGCTTGTTACCGGCAATTCTGTGCGCCGTCACAGTTTCAGGACAATTCAAGCTGTC
>CAZTBB010000094.1:0-2517 GCA_964611755.1 uncultured Pseudobdellovibrionaceae bacterium | reverse complement strand
TCGGTGAATATCGGCGAGACTGTTGGTGTTATGGCTGCCCAGTCAATTGGAGAGCCGGGGACGCAGCTAACAATGCGTACATTCCACATTGGTGGTGCGGCTCAGAAGGGCGCCGAGCGCTCTCATGTTGAGGCAACATTGGAAGCGACAGCAGAAGTGCGTAACCAGAACGTCGTTAAAAACTCAGAAGGCCTTGAGATTGTGATGGGCCGTAATACGGAAGTGGTTTTGAAAGACAAGACCGGCGCCGAGAAGGCAACATACCGTATTCCTTATGGTTCTCGCTTGATGGTGAAAGATGGCGGCAAGGTAAAGCCAGGTGATCGTTTGGCCGAATGGGACCCATATACACAGCCAATCATTACAGAAAAAGATGGTATAGCACATCACTTTGACTTGGTTGAAGGCGTGTCCGTTGTCGATGATGTGGATGAAGCCACAGGTATTTCATCACGCAAAGTTATTGACTGGCGCTCACAGCCTAAAGGCGGTGATCTGAAACCACGTATCTCACTGTTGGATGCGAAGGGGAAAGTAATTAACCTGCCAAATGGTTTGCCGGCAAACTACTACATGTCTGTTGATGCTATTCTCTCCGTTGAGAATGGTCAGGAAGTCAAGGCGGGTGATATTATCGCACGTATTCCACGTGAGACATCGAAGACACGTGATATTACAGGTGGTCTGCCACGTGTGGCTGAACTCTTCGAAGCACGTCGTCCGAAGGACTATGCGGTGATTTCCGAGATTGATGGTTATGTTGAGTTTGGTAAAGACTACAAAGCCAAGCGCCGTATCGTTGTGAAGCCATCCAATGCAGAAGATGGTGAAGCAAGAGAATACCTCATTCCAAAAGGTCTGCATTTGGCTGTGAATGAAGGTGATTTCGTCCGTAAGGGGGATGCCCTTCTTGATGGTGCGCTTGTTCCTCACGATATCTTGGATGTTATGGGTGTGGAAGCTTTGGCCGATTACCTTATCAATGAGGTGCAGGATGTTTATCGTCTGCAAGGGGTGAAAATCAACGACAAGCACATTGAGGTGGTTATCCGCCAGATGCTACAGAAGGTTGAAATCACTGAAGTTGGTGACACAACATATCTTGTTGGCGAAACAGAAGATAAAGAGCAGTTTGATGCGATGAATCAGAAATATGTTGAAGAGGGTAAGATCCCGGCGAAGGGTAAGCCAATTCTTCAGGGGATTACAAAAGCATCTCTTCAAACACGTTCCTTCATCTCTGCGGCATCGTTCCAGGAGACAACGCGCGTGCTTACCGAAGCCGCAGTGCAGGGTAAGGTTGACCGCTTGCATGGCCTGAAAGAGAACGTCATTGTTGGTCGTTTGATTCCGGCCGGTACGGGGGCCTATGTGAACCAGCTTAAACGCGTTGCGGCCGATCGTGATGCAGTGGCTCTGGCCGCTCAGCAGCAAGAGGAGGCTATTCAGGCGGCCAATCAGGCCGAGGATATGCCCGCATTGCCGGAAGCGGAGGTTGCTGCTGGTGATGATGAGGCCAAGGAAGCTGCAAACGGATAGGTTTGTACCTCAGTATATAAAATTATAATTTAAATAATGTTTTAAAAAGCCCGGTTTTCCGGGCTTTTTTGTTTTTTGCCCTATTTTTTTGAAATTAATGCAAAGTTTTTGTTGTTTTCACGAAATTTTTTATATAAAAAATCATTTCTTGTAAAATTTAAGTTTAAATGAGTGGTGATAAAATGAGCAAACAAGAAACAAGTGTATTGGATAATCTACAAGGCATTGCCGAGAGTTTCGGCGGTTTTGCGAGCGAGCTTGAGGACGGAACCTATATTGTGACAAAGACTGGCCCTACTGGTGGTCAAATTCATCTTGAGGCCGATGGCAAAACAATGGTTGGCGCCACGCGTGCTGCTGCAAAAACAGGCGATCAAAGGCCGCAAGGTCCATTGCATTCCTGTCGTTAAAACCAGGAGTTTTACTCTTATATATAGAGCGCCCGATCTCACTTTTTACGGGCGCTTTTTTATATGGGCTTTATCAGCGGAAATAAAATTTCAAAAAACGTAATTTAGTGCTTGACCTAACAGGTTCACTTCCACTATAGTCCCGCGCATATTCGATGGTTGGGCGTTTAATATTGTGTTGAACGCGTATCATCCGGGAAAACGGATGCTCTGCATTTCTTTATCTGGCTCACGAGTGGAAATTGTTTGACTTTTCTTCCACCTCTGCGCTAAATGCACGCATCCTTAACATTATTGAATGATTTAAAGAAGAGGCTAGACATATGCCAACAATACAACAGTTGATCCGCAAACCGCGTCAAAAGGTTGTCAAAGCAAAGAAAAACAGAGCGCTGAAGAGCAATCCTCAGCGTCGTGGTGTTTGTACACGCGTGTACACAACAACACCGAAGAAACCGAACTCTGCCTTGCGTAAGGTTGCAAAAGTTCGTTTGACAACAGGTATTGAAGTGATTTGCTACATTCCTGGTGAAGGTCACAACCTGCAAGAGCACTCTGTTGTGCTTGT
>CAZTBB010000093.1:0-2527 GCA_964611755.1 uncultured Pseudobdellovibrionaceae bacterium | reverse complement strand
GGCAAGTGAAACTTCTGATCCGGACGCAAAGAGTGTAAGCTCCGGTTCATTGTCATTTTCCATCAAGATATAAGCCCCTTTGGAAACCATGTTCTCTGCGCGGTTGTCACAAAGCGTTGGAAGGCCTTGCCTGGTGAGAGCCAGAATAGAAGGGGCGTCTTGCATGTTCATAGCCGCTTCCCAGCTCTCGGCTGTTTCAACACCATCACATGGGCGGAATGTATAGCAATTGGGTATTGCCCGAAGAGCAGCCAAATGCTCAACAGGCTGATGTGTCGGGCCATCTTCACCAAGACCAATCGAATCATGTGTCATGACATGAATGACGCGTTGCTTCATCAGAGCGGCCAAACGAATAGCAGGACGTGAGTAGTCTGCAAATTGCAGGAATGTTCCGGCATAAGGAAGGAGGGCCCCGTGAATGGCCAAACCGTTCATCGCAGCGGCCATAGCATGATCGCGCACACCATAATTCACATAGTTTCCACCATAATCATTTGAATCAATCACCTTGGAGGCACCAACTTTTGTGTTATTTGATCCGGTGAGATCAGCCGAGCCACCAATCATTAACCAAAGGCGATCGACAAGCTTCTCAAGACATTTTCCCGAGGTTTTTCGGGTTGCGTCTTTTGGTTTTTCGGTTGCAAAATATTCTTTGAGTTCTGCGATGACAGGCGCAATAGCACCGCTATAGTCTCCGGCATGTGCTTTTGTAAAACATTCGGCGCGCTCAAAGCTGTTTCGCTTATCGTTCCATGCCTTAAATGTATCGCTATGTCTGGAGCCTGCCTCACGCCAGAAAGAAAGAACATCCTCTGGAATATCAAAGGGCTCATATGGCCAGTTAAGATTTTCGCGAGCGCCTTTAATCTCATCGCCACCAAGAGGGGCCCCATGAGAAGATGCACTCCCTTCTTTTGTTGGTGCACCAAAGCCAATCTTTGTTTTGCATGCAATCAAAGTTGGTTTGTCACTTTGTTGTGCGCGTGAAATGGCCGCCTCAATCTGGGCAAAGTCATGCCCATCAATTGTTTCCGCATTCCATCCATAGGCTTTGAATCGCTCTGGCGTATTATCGATAAATGTTAGATCAGTGGAGCCATCAATGGAGATGGAATTATCGTCATAAAGCACAATCATCTTGTTCAGTTTCAAGTGACCGGCAAGAGAGCATGCCTCATGGCTGATGCCTTCCATAAGATCACCATCACCGCACATGACATAGGTATAATGATCAATAATCTCATCACCATAACGCGCGTTTAGAATGCGTTCCCCCAAGGCCATGCCAACTGCCGTTGCAATCCCTTGCCCGAGAGGGCCTGTTGTTGTCTCTATACCAGCATCATGCTCGATCTCTGGATGTCCTGCCGTGATAGCACCCAATTGACGGAAATTTTTCACCTGATCCAATGTCATTTTTTCATAGCCAGTCAGGTAATTCAGCGCATAGAGCAGCATAGAGCCATGACCACCAGAGAGTACAAAGCGATCACGATCTTCCCATTCGGGGTTTTTAGGATCAAATTTAAGAAACTTGGAATACAAAACCGTTGCGACATCTGCCATCCCCATCGGCATGCCAGGGTGACCTGAATTTGCCTTTTCCACGGCATCCATGGATAGGGCACGAATGGCGTTGGCCATATGTCTTAAATCTGTTTGAGAATCGGTTGCCTGATTAGCATTGGCAGCGTTGGTCATGATCTGAGTCTTCCTTATATGCTCTCGTACTTTAGAATATAGTTTTTTAAACCGTGATGTGCTTTGAACAATGCCTTCCGTATGGCTTTTGGTCAAGCTTAATAGGATAAGAAAATTTCAATTTTGGAAAAATTACTTCGTTTTACTTGACGAAGTTAAAAGTGTGCTGCTAGCTTTCGCGATTATATCTTACATTTTTTAGGGGATTCCGTCACCGTGAGTGCAATTATCGAAGCATTAAAAAAACTTGATCAAGCCATTGGAAAACTTGAATCAAACGCAACGACTCTTGAAACCGCTCTGGCTGGTCAACAGCGTGATATGTTTCCGGATAATGCATCGAATGAAAATTCAGAAACATCACGCGCCACAATTTCAAAAGATGAAATTGCAGATCGTTTGGATCAGGCCATTGAAACAGTCGAAAAATTGTTGAAAGAAGGATAAGGCATGGCTGAAATATCCTTAATGATTAATGGCAAAAGCTACGGTATTTCATGTGATGACGGCCAGGAAGAGCGTGTTATCGAATTGGCGTCTTATGTGGATGATCGTATGCGCCAAATGGCTGGTGCCGGCGCGGCTTCAAATGAACAGCATCTAATGGTTTTGACCTCCCTTATGCTGGCGGATGAGATTTACGAGCTGAAACAATCCAAAGCTCAGGGGCAGCAAAATGGTTCGCCCAATCAAGAGGCAAGCGATGCGGCCGTTGCCGAGGCTATTACAAATTTAGCGATGCGCATTGATAATGTTGCAGATCGTATACAAAAAGCTTAAGAATATCGTTATATAATAGTATTGAAGAGTTAGCTGCGGC
>CAZTBB010000092.1:0-2640 GCA_964611755.1 uncultured Pseudobdellovibrionaceae bacterium | reverse complement strand
TCATCGGTCAAGCCTGGATTATCAACACTCAAAATGGCCGTTTTTACATCTGTAAAAAGAATATCTGCACAAATTGCCATTTTTTCATATTCAGTAGCATTTCGATTAAAACGCTCCGGTCTTTTCTCCATAATAAAATCCATGATTTTATTACTACGAGCAACTTTTAAGTGGCTTTTACCGCCCACAACGCTCTCTTTTTCATAGAAAGCATCGTTTGTAAACATATTAAAGAGCTCAACCGGCTCAAATTTCTTGTAGCTTGTCGCCTCAACGAACAAACCTGCTCTAATCTTTCCAAATTGCCCTTTGGGTGCTGGCTGCTGTGCCGCACCTTTAAAATCTTTACCTGCGTTTTTGCTATTACCTTTAAACATCGTTCTTACCCTTCTACTCTAGTGTTCAACTCTTGTGTTACCTTGTTTACCCAAACTCGCCGCTCAAACTATATTCCTTTGTTAAAATTGAGCTTTGAATTATTAATATCTCTCGAATCATTTTTAATATAGTTTCGTTCGATGTCAGGCGACTTTATGAAAAAAAGAACCCTCTGTCAAAAAAAATTTAGTTTTCATTTTAAAACAACAACTTAAGCCGTTTACTAATTTTTCATAATTCCTAATTTTTTGTTAATTATGCTTTTTATTGCTTAAAATATTCACAAAAATTAGGCCTTGATTTCACCATTCATTTCCATGAAAATTGCCGCATGATTTCGTTTGATCTTCCGCTTTGGTACGATTTGCACATGCATATGCGCCAAGAGGGGCTGATGGCTCCTATACTGCAATCCCAAATTGATATGGGCTGCTGCGGTGTTCTGGCTATGCCAAACACCAAACCACCCGTAGCCAAAGTTCTCAAAAGTGATGATCTGCCCTATTGGAGCATGGAAGAGTACCGTGAGATGATTATGGATGCGGGCGGTGATCAATTCCTTTCATTTATAACTCCACTCTATATCACGAAAGATACGACACCACAGATGATTGAGGAGGGTGCCAAAGCCGGCATCTTGCAAGCCTGTAAATATTATCCGCCGCACGGCACGACCGGTGCAGATTTCGGATACCCTATGGAAGATTTACTGAAAAGCGATGTGTTCCAAGCCATGAGTGATAACAATATTGTCTTATGCATCCACGGCGAAGAACATCATATGAGCGGCGAAGATTACCTCTCCCGCAGCTCCAGCGCCGAGGAATTTTTCTACCGTGAGCGCGTACCCAAGCTGATTGATCAAAACCCGGATCTGCGGATTGTTTGTGAACACATAACCACAAAGGTTGCAGCCGAGCTGGTCAGTCAATCCGGTGATACAATCGCCGCCAGTATCACCCCGCAACATTTGATCTATACAATAGGCGATCTCTTACAAGGTCTGAAATACCACCTGTATTGCCTGCCGCTTATTAAATTTGCTGAAGACCGCGATGCTCTGCGCAAGGCTGCAACCGATCCGAATAACACAAAATTCTTTGCCGGCACGGATAGTGCGGCTCATACGACCAAAGCCACGCAATGCGGATGCGCGGCCGGATGCTTTACCGGCGGTGTCGCCCCGCAGCTTTATGCCGAGGCGTTTGAGATAGCAGGTTGTGATCTATCTGAGAAGGCCAACCAAAGCATTTTTGAAAACTTTATGTGCCATATCGGACGTGAATATTATGACCTGCCAAAGCCGGATAAAATGTTTCGCCTAAGCAAATCAGCGCAAAAGGTCACGTTGCTTGAGACGCCGGATGGGCCGATTACACCTCTGCCGATAGGCTTGGAACAAAATGAAATCCCATGGAGCCTTGAACGACTGGATTAGGTTTCAGCAGCAAAAGCCATACGAGGTTCATTTTAGGGTTAGATTCAGCTATAAAACTTTGCTATACCTGATTCACGCTCTTCACACATATAACAAGACAAAGGGATGCTATGCTTAGTCACACTGCTCTTTATGAAGCTCACATTGCCAGCGGCGCAAAAACAGGCGAGTTTGCCGGATATGATATGCCGCTTTATTATAATGAAGGCGTCATTGCTGAGCATGAATGGGTGCGCTCCTCTTGCGGTATTTTCGACGTCTCCCATATGGGGCAGATCATCATCGAAGGCCCCGGTGTTGCGCAGTTTTTAGAAAAACTCACGCCATCAGCCTTCCAGCCTAAGGCCAATGGTCGCGCGCAATATACAGCGCTGCTTAATGAGCAAGGCGGCATTATTGATGATTTGATCATCACACGCCTCACAGAGAATAAATTCTTTGCTGTCATTAATGCCGGGTGCAAATTCAAGGATATGGACTGGATCAAATCGCAGCTGCCTGCCGGTATCACCATGACTTATTTTGATGCTCATGCCCTCATCGCTGTTCAAGGGCAGCATGCCGAAGCCGTTCTGCGTGAGGTGCTCGGCATTGAGACCGCCGATCTTCCTTATATGCATTGTCTTGATCCGGCTTTGGCAGGCAGTGATGAAATTTTCGTTAGCCGCGTTGGCTATACCGGCGAAGATGGTTTTGAGCTATCCGTGCCAAATGATAAGGCTACGGATGTTTGGAATAAACTCAATGCAGATGAGCGCGTCAAGCCGATTGTCCTTTCGTCGCGCGATTCACTTCGCTTGTAAATGGGTTATGAGCTCTAAGGT
>CAZTBB010000091.1:0-2913 GCA_964611755.1 uncultured Pseudobdellovibrionaceae bacterium | reverse complement strand
GGATAGCTGTAAATTCCTGATTATCTTCACTCAGAAAATCTTCAAGAACTGCAATTTGCTTTTCGAGACCCGCAAGATTGCTTTGTTCTTGATTATACAGGCCTTGTGCTTGATCAAGCTCTTTCAGTGATGTTTCAATTTCAGTCTGAAGAGATGTTATTCCCTTAGTTTTTATCTCAATAGAATTATTTAAATCATTGATATTATTGTTTAAATCATTTTCCTGATCTTCTTTGTCTGTAACATTCCTGATCAATGCCAGTTTTGCTTGATCCTCATCCAGTCTCGATTTCAGTGTGACAAGGCGGCCTTGATTTTGCTCCAATCGCTGATGAGCCGAATTTTTACGCGCCCTCAACTCTGCGGTGCTTTCCATGAGTTGGTTATAATCTGCCTCAAGAGCCAGTACTTTGACCTCTAAATCTTCTTTAGCGGTAAGCTTTTCTTGCGTTAATTTTTCATCATTCTCTTGATTGGATACCAAGCTTTCAATTTCTGTCTCAATGCGTTTGATGGCATCATTGTTTTCCTTAAGGCTATCGCTTTCATGGGACAAATCGGTTTTATTTTGTAAAATTTGATTGCGTGTGTTTGCAATATCCTGAGCAATACGCTCTTGCTCGTCTTTAAGGCGCTGATATTCAATTTTCTGCGCCTGAAGGCTGGCGGCTATTGTGGCCTCCGCTTCTCTAAGGGGGTTGATCTCTGCACTCTGCGTTGTTTGTGTCTGCGTCAGTTGCGAAACAGTTTTCAACTTATCTGCCGTCAGCGACTCTGCTTCGCTGAATTTATTCTCAGAGGCCTTGTATTTCTTTTCCAGTTCCTTCCACTCGAGCCATGCAATCAAAACCTCTAGCTGACGAATTTGGGCGCTAAGATTGCTATAACGTGCCGCCTGACGCGCTTGCTTCTTCAAGGATGCTAGGCGACTTTCCATGCTGCCCATCAAATCTTCCAACCGGTTCAGGTTGTTATCGGCAGCCCTCAATCGGAGCTCAGCCTCGTGACGTCTGGCATAAAGACCGGATATTCCGGCAGACTCTTCAAGAATAAGTCGGCGCTCCATGGGTTTGGCATTAATAATCTGGGTAATGCGCCCCTGCGACACCATAGCAGGAGAATTGGCGCCCATGACAGTATCGGCCAGAAGCATTTGTACATCACGAGCACGTACAGTCTTGCCATTAATTTTATATGTCGAGCCATGATCACGTTCGATTTTGCGGATAATTTCAATGTCATCATCCCCGTTATAGGCGGCCGGTCCTGATCGGCTTGAATTATCAAGAAGGATTGAAACTTCTGCTATATTCCTTGCACTACGCTTATCTGTGCCGGCAAAGATTACATCGTCCATGCCGTCACCACGCATACGTTTGGCCGAGGTTTCCCCCATAACCCAGCGCAAAGCCTCAACCAGATTAGACTTACCACAACCATTTGGCCCAACAATACCATTCAGACCGGGGGCAATATCAAGATCAGTCCGGTCTACGAATGATTTAAAGCCATTAAGGCGAAGTCTATCTAATTGGATCATATTTTCATTAACTCAAGTTCAATTGCACAGCGTGCTTTATTCCAAGTTATCCAGCACCTGCCTGAACTCAGCCATGCTCTTATTGCCCGAGATAACAACGCTGTCATTGATAACAAAGCTTGGTGTAGAGGCAATATTATGCGTCTCTTTTGACAATGATACGGCATCGATAATCTTTTTCTGGAGATCTTGATTATTGATGCAGGCAACGACCTCCGCTTCAGGCAACCCCATAAGCTGGGCATTTTGTTTCAAATAGGTGAGGTAATCTTGATTGTAAGCCCAGTCATTCTGGGTTTTAAAAAGAAAATCTATAAAATCAAAAAACTGCGCTTTTGGAAGGCATCTGGCAATCATGCTGCCATGAAGGGCAGGCAGGTTTAGCGGAAAATCATTAAACACAAGATAGGCTTTGCCTGTATCAATATACTCTGCCTTCAATTGATCGAAGGTCTCTTTGTGAAACGCTCCACAATGGCCGCATGTTAGCGAGCTATGCTCGGAAATTTTTATAGGGGCATCGGGGTTCCCCAGTATGCGCGGCTCAAAATCATGCTCCTCATCAGGATCGCTTGCTTCTGCCATCATACCGCTTGCTTCTTCTGTTTCAGCTTGTGCGGAATTCACCAGTGAGGGAATGTAATTATAGCTTGCAACACCAATACAAAGCGCTGCCAAAAGAATGATACTAAAAGTAATGTATTTTCCAGTCATAATGTCCAACCTAATATTCAGCCCAAAGCCATACACAGCAATGGTTTCATGCGTTTTTTAGCATAGTTATAGTGGTGATTGTCAAATAAATGTGCCGCATGACGCAAAAAGTTTCAAAACTTTCTTGATCGAAAGAGGCTCTTATCCACACTGAGGCGATAAAATGATCTGAATTACTGCGATGTGTCCATAAAGACTAAATCAACATAATCTTTATTCTCATCACTATCCTGGCTGCCCGCAGATTTCAGAGAAATACGCGTAGGAACAACTCCTCCACTGACAAGATAAGAGCGCAAGGCAATGCCGCGCGCCAAAGCCACACGGCGGTCTGAGTTTTCAGTCGTATCCACATTACTGGCAAATGATCGAATTTCCAAATTCAAAGCACGGTTGTTTTTTAACCGTGCCAGGGCATTATTCAAAACAGACATCTGCTCCTGGCCTTGAAGATTATCCTGACCGGGCTGATAAATAAGACGGATAAAATCTAAATTGTCTTTGGCCACAACATCGATATTTTCTGGCGCTTGTGTGCTGGATGCATTTTGGGAATAACTGGTTTCTGGCGTTAAATCAGCCGCTTGTTCTATGACGGCCTGTGTTTCCTCAATGGGGGCTTGTGCCTCTAAGATTGTTTCAACCTCTTGAGGCATTGG
>CAZTBB010000090.1:0-3310 GCA_964611755.1 uncultured Pseudobdellovibrionaceae bacterium | reverse complement strand
TGGAGACGCAATTTAAAAAAATCCCAAAAGAAAAATTTAGATATTAAATGGGATATAAAGGGCGACCTTATCGATTGGATGATCCAAAATTATGCCCATGATAAAGCCCTTAAAAACTATCAAGGACCTGACCCAAAAATTTTACATGCTCTAGCGCGGCAATTCATGAAATCAGGGCGTTTAATCATTGGACAATGCCTAGAGGACAGCAAAGATATCGCCGGCATTATGATTATTGAGCATGGGCGCGCCGCCACCTATCAGGCGGGCTTTACAACCCCCAAAGGGCGTGATGCTTGCGCACATCATTATTTGTTCTGGAATTCGCTGGCTTTTTTAAAGCAACGCGGTATCTTGGATTTTGATTTAGGAGGCATTAATGATCAAAATGCATCATCACTTAAGCAATTCAAACAAGGTATGGGCGGTGAAACCATTCATCTTTGCGGCCTCTATACTTAGCCTGACATTATGCGCATTTGCACAGAATCATGCCAATGCCGCCGATCAAAAATTACGCCGCATGGTCTACGATGTCTATGCAGGTGGCATACACGCAGTTCAAGCGAATGTTATTATCGATCTTAGAGAAAAGAACCGCTATAAGCTCGTACTAGAGGCACATACGCGCGGCTTTTTGGGAACGGTTGCCCCCTGGCAAGGCATTTTCGAGAGTGAAGGCTGGGTGAACAAAGACGGCAGCTATCAGGTTGAGCTTCACAGATCGGAAGCATCCTGGCGCGGCGAATTGGAAACCAAAGATTATAAATACAACCGCGACGGCAGCTTCGATGGCCTTTATATTACAGAACACAAAAAAGAGCGCTATAAAAAAGAGGTTGATTCAGAGCTAACCGATGGAACAACTGATATTCTCACCGCAACGCTCGATCTTTTGCTCCGCATGGAAGACGGTGAGAGCTGCGAGAGCGCGAGCGAGATTTTTGATGGCAAACGCTCTTTTGAAATGGCTTTCAAACAAAAACGTGAAACCAGTTTAAAATCCTCACGCTATAATATTTACAATGGCTGGGCGGCCGAATGCAGTGTCGAAGTCACACCTATCGCCGGGGAATGGCACAAAAAACCACGCGGATGGATGTCAATTCAGGAACAGGGCCGTAAAAAAGGGTATTTGCCGACTATGTGGATTGGTATCACGGATGATGTCGTGGCTGTGCCCGCCAAAATACAGGTAAAAACAGATTACGGCACATTGCTGATGCACCTCTCCGAATTTGAATATGCGGGCGAAGTCTCCACATCAGATAAGCGCGCATCACATGAAAGCGACGAGAACAAAAATTAACCTCTGAAATTACGCATTTTCTCCTTGTAATTGGCACAATGTTGGGGAGAATGAATGCATGAGTAAAAAAGATTTAACCATCATTATCTTAGCGGCCGGCAAAGGCACGCGCATAAAATCGGACCTCCCCAAAGTTCTGCATAAAGTCGCCGGGCTGGAAATGGTTAAATGGGTTATCAAAACGGCCGAAAGCCTTCAACCTTCCCAGATTATTGTGGTTAGCGGGCCTGATATGCCGGAGCTTGAAAGCGCCGCCAAGCCGCATGATATCGCCATTCAGGAAACCCGTGATGGCACAGGCGGAGCGGTCAAGGCAGCACTGCCCTCAATTAAAAACCAAGATAGTGATGTCGTTATTTTGCTTGGTGATGCGCCGCTTATTCAAAAAGAAACCATTGAAAGCTTAATCGCGGCCAAACAAGACGGGTCGGCCTCATTAAGTGTGCTTGGCGCCCAGCTGGACGACCCAACGGGGTATGGCCGCCTTATAGAGGATGATGATGGCTTTCTGGGGCATATCGTCGAAGAAAAGGATGCAAACAATGAACAGCGTCTGATCGATATTGTTAATACGGGGGCGTTCTGCGTAGCGGGTAAGGATTTGGCCTCATGGCTTGACCAACTCCAAAGCAACAATGCCCAAAATGAGCTCTACTTCACCGATGTTCCGGCCATTGCTGCCAAAGACGGGCATAAAACGGCCATCTGCGTCACCGATAATCAGGATGAAATTTTGGGCTGCAATTCCAGAACGGATTTAGCCATTCTAGAATCCATCATGCAGGAACGTCTGCGTTTGACCGCCCTTGAAAAGGGCGTAACCATGATTGACCCGGCGAGCGTTTTCCTCGCCTATGACACAGTCATTGAACACGATGTTACCATCGAACCCAATGTGTTCTTTGGCCCTGGCGTTCGGGTTGAATCCGGTGTTCATATCAAGGCCTTCTGCCATATTGAAGGGGCTCATATTGGCAAAGATACGGTGCTTGGACCCATGGCACGTTTGCGCCCGGGTGCCGATATTGGTGAGAATGTAAAAATCGGTAATTTTGTGGAAATTAAAAAATCATCCATAGGGAAAGATAGTAAAATCTCTCATCTTGCTTATATCGGTGATACGGAGATGGGGCAAAATGTAAACTTTAGCTGTGGCGCAATCACTGTTAATTATGACGGGTTTGATAAATTCAAAACCACGATTGGTGATAATGTTATGATTGGGTCAAATGTCAGCCTGATTGCCCCGATCGAAATTGAAAGCGGTGCATTTGTGGCCGCGGGATCAACCATTTCAAAAGATGTTCCGGCCGATGCTTTGTCCATTGCCCGCAATGAACCGCAAACACGCGAAGGTTGGGCCTCAAATTTTCGAAATCAAAAAACAAAATCATAAGGAAGGCAGTGTAACAGGTAGCAAAATTTCGTGATTTTCTAACCGCGATAAGCACTGATAAAGTGAAGATATGTGTGGAATTATTGGCATTTTAAGTACCCATGACGTTTCGGACCGGCTTGTTGAAGGTTTGAAACGACTGGAATATCGCGGCTATGACTCATCAGGTATCGCCACTTTGGATGAGGGTGTTATCAAAAGAATGCGGGCCGAAGGTAAACTTCTTAATCTTGAAAACATTTTGAAAAACACGCCGCTTGAAGGCCATGTCGGTATTGGCCATACGCGGTGGGCCACACATGGCGTCCCATCCGAACGCAACGCCCACCCGCATGCCACCGATAAAGTTGCCGTCGTCCATAACGGCATTATCGAGAATTACAAAGAGCTTAAAGATGAGCTCGAGCAAAAGCAGTACCGTTTTGAGACCGAAACAGACACAGAAGTCATTGTTCATTTGGCAACAGAGTATTTAAAGCAAGGGATGTCCCCCAAGGAAGCAGCAAATGCCACTTTTAACCGTCTGGAAGGCGCCTATGCCATTGTGATGATTTTCTCAGGCCAGCAAGACATTATGATTGGAACACGTCAAGGCACACCGCTAG
>CAZTBB010000089.1:0-3873 GCA_964611755.1 uncultured Pseudobdellovibrionaceae bacterium | reverse complement strand
ATAGACAGGTTCTGCGATTTGTCCAAAAGCCCCGCATCCAATTCTTGTGTCTTTTTAGAGGAGCGCCCCATCCCAAAGCCATCATCCAGCTCTTCCTCGGTAATTTCTTCGACCGGTGCCTTATAACCACTAAAGGCAAGTGCATCTTTTACCGTTTTAAAATTAAACGGCAATCGACGAAAACCATGGTTCTTTTGCCCCTCTTCAACATGGCCTAGTTCATATTCAATTTGATAATTTGGAATATAATCAAACCCATAACCAATTTTATCCGGGTTGGTATAATCAAGGCGTGTAACGCGTCCAAATCTCTGCTTTGCGCGTGTAATAGAACTTGTACCTGCAACGTTCTGCATATACTGCGCTTTCGGGTTATCAAGGCCACGGATGCCCATATTGACCAACGCAACCTGTTTAATTTTTCCCTGCGCGTGTAATGAAAGGATTTTTTTAATTTGGCGCTTGGGCATCGTGCCATCAATCGCAACGGCAGGAATGACACTCTTATCCTTTTGATAGGGAGCCAGACGCTCATTAACTTTTTTTGCAAACGCATGGGCATCGCTTACCGTGGCATGACATGAATACCCAACCATATCACGCAAATATTCCCCTGTATCCGGATCTTTCCAATATTCCAGATGATCCAGCGCCATATCCCAGACATCCGTTTTATATTGCTTGCGCCCCTCCTTCATCATGCGGCCAAGCGCCAGCTCCATCTCATCACGGTTTTTAAAATAATGGTCGCCCATATGGCGGTTCATCACAAATTCAAACGCCTTGGCGCGGGATATGGCACCTTCTTTATAGGCATCTTCGAAATTACGATCAAAAGCACGGTCAAAGCCCAAAGCATCAAGATTTTGTTTTTCGGAGAAGCCGATCGTTGCCGAGAATGGTAAAATCAAGCTGTTCTGAAGCTGTGAGAGTGTATTCACACGGTTTTCGGATGTGAATAAGTCCCCCTCATCAAGAAAATAAATATCTGCATCTTTACGAATAGGCATGCTTTGCGGTGTCGTAATCAGGATTGGGGCATTGTGATCTTTATAATTTTGATTAAGTCTACCGACTTTTCTGTCTTTATCCGCCCCGAAGAAGAAATGCGGTGTAAATTTTTTGAACGTCTTATAAAAATGATCAATCAACTCTTCGTCTTGCGTAACAATCACGACATTAGGGACTTTGCCGGTCAGGCGATATAGTGCATCAACCATTTTGACCTGAATAACAGTCTTCCCATACCCCATTGTTGCAAGCACCGCCGAGAGACCATTTAAACCCCTTATCGTATCGTCCTTTCGTTCAATCTGCTGCCCGGCGCGATCCACACCGGAGAGTGACTCGGCCATATCAATAAAGGTTGGAACCTGTTGTGGACGTAGGGCGTTTTCAGGATTAACCGCACGTCTGTCATGCTCTGTATCTATATAATTATACAAAGCCTCAACAAATTGCTCGCGCCGCTTCTTAAGAGCAGGATTATTTATATCGCGCTGAATAAAGTGTTTTGGTTGTTTGAGGGGTGTGGCCATAATGCCTGTCTCACTCAATTCACAGAATAACTTTTAGAGTTATTCATTTAACGTTTCTCCATGTCTCATTCATAGACCAGTTGCCACATTATGTCTAGTTGTGATCGCGAGATAATCTTATTGAACTTGCCGGTTGGCAGTGATAGTTGAAATAAAGCATATTTTTTTTAAGGTATAGCCATGACTAAAGAATTTTCTCCGCTTATATCCCCTTCAGATCTCAGCAAAATGCTGGAATCATCTCCTGGAGATGTAAAAATACTCGATGCCACCTTTGTCCTCCCGAACAGTGATAAAAATCCACATGAAACATGGACAAAACAACGTATTGGCAACGCACAATTCTTTTCCATTAAAGATGTAGCAGATCCTGAAAATGACCTCCCTCATATGTTGCCCTCTGAGGCACTCTTTCAAGACTATGTGCGCAAGCTTGGTATAAATGGACACGACACAGTTGTCCTTTATGGCCAGGATAGCAGTCTGATGGGCCCGGCACGGGCGTGGTGGATGTTTAAATGCTTTGGCCACAGAACAGTACAAATTCTGGATGGAGCATTTCCCGCATGGCTAAAGCAAGGCTTTGAAATCTCCACCAATGCGCCGAAAGCACCTGAGGCAGGTAATTTTGTAGCGGCGTTCAACCCCGCACTGGTTAAAACCAAGCAGGATATCCTCTCTGCTATTCAAAATCATGATGCCCTTATTTTGGATGCCCGCCCCAAAGATCGCTTTTTGGGCACATCACCGGAACCCAGAGATGGCATGATTGCAGGCCATATGCCGGGTGCGCTCAATATACCTGCGGGCACACTCCTGAATGCCGATGGGTATTTTAAAAGTAAGAATGAACTCAATACATTATTTAAAGACCATACTATCGATTTTTCAAAACCAATCATCACCTCATGCGGCAGTGGTGTAACAGCATGCGCGCTCAGCCTTGCTTTAGAGCTTACCGGGCATAAAGATATTCCTGTTTATGATGGTTCCTGGAGCGAATGGGGGCTCGGAAAAAACGACCTCCCAATAGTAATAGAAAAGTAAATATAAATACTTATTATGATTTAATTTTAATAATATAAGTATTTATAAAGCATAAATATTATTTTTAAACATTCCCTACAAATAAAAACCTATATCTACTGTGTAGGGTAACCAATGTGTTCGCTTTTGATAAAATTTTAGCTAAATTTTGTACTTTTTTCTTGCAATAGATCTGCATATGAAATATAAAGGAATTAATACACCCTCTATTACCGCCGTTTGTCCGGACATCTTTTTCCAAAAAAGTCTCCGGACTTTTTTTGGGCAAAATTCAGACATTAGCTAAAAAATAAAACCTATAATAAAAAGAAAAATGGCGATCCCGGCAGGACTCGAACCTGCAACCCTCTGCTTAGAAGGCAGATGCTCTATCCGGTTGAGCTACGGGACCATTAATTTAAAATAACCTAAGGCTTTCACTAGGATCAAGCGCTTTCGCGCCTTTTGGCTTAATCTTCTTCGGGTGGGAAATACTTGAAATTATCGCCATAATTGCGCGGCTTCACTCTTCGTTCACTCGCAGCCTGAATCTGATAATAGATTCCATTTTCCTCCGCATAACGTTCCGCGGCCTCCAACGTATCGAACTTCAGCTTTACCTGATTGAGTGTGTCATCGCTCTGCGTCCAGCCCATCAACGGCTCAGGGCTTTTGCTTCCTCTGTGCTCGTATTCAAGTATCCAGCCCTTTGCCTTCGCACGGCCGGACTGCATCGCGTTTCTTGAGGGGGAATATATGCGGGCTTTCATCATTTCAGTAATATAAATCCAAGGTTATAAGCTTTACCAGCGAAATATACGCCGTGCGAAGATACCGAAAATCACGCCCAATACAATGAACGGAATGAAATTAACGGCAAAAGACTGTAAAAAAGTATTGGCGCCGCACGTCAAACGCAGGCCGGACCAACCTAGCCCGCAGAAGGCCAGAACAGCAATCGATGAAGACCAGACAGGCTGGGTCGTTGACCCTCTTCTGGACGCAAAAGTCAGTATTGCGGCCGGCAGCATCAACATAATGAACCCATCAAGCGAGCAATTTTTCCACTCAAACACGACAGGTTGACCCCACTCAAAGATAATTCTTAGGGCCGCCCATAAACAGAAGACCGCAGCCAACGTCAAAGGCACAGATTTTACCCATTGCTGACCACGCATATCCGGTACACACATCCAACAAAGCGCGAAAGTCGAGGTGATAAAAATTCCAAGCGATAAGGTGAACTCAAAAATATAATCAATCTCTTGATACATTTTGGGGATCCAGTCCTCACGTGGCCCGATCATAC
>CAZTBB010000088.1:0-4061 GCA_964611755.1 uncultured Pseudobdellovibrionaceae bacterium | reverse complement strand
GCTTGGGATATTAAAAAAGGGAAAGGCTGATATCCTTTCCCTTATTCTATTTCTTTATCTCTTGAATGAAAAGTTATTCAGCGGCTTTCGGTTGTTCACCATCATTTGCCGGAACGACATTCACGATAGGGCGGTTGCCTGAGCCACGGCTAAACAAAACCTGCCCATCAACCAAAGAATAAATTGTATGGTCTTTGCCAATACCTACATTTTTACCAGGCTTGTACTTTGTACCGCGCTGACGAATGATAATATTACCGGCCAAAACGATTTCGCCTGCATATCTTTTTACGCCTAATCGGCGACCAGCGGAGTCGCGACCGTTCTTGGAACTACCACCTGCTTTTTTATGTGCCATTTTTTATTCCTTCCCGAAATGATCTCTTATTACTTAGGCTGCTTTGATATCTTTGATTTGCAACACTGTGTAATTTTGACGGTGACCTTTTGTGCGGCGGTAATTCTGACGACGCTTCTTTTTGAAGATCGTAATCTTTTCACCGCGCTTGTGCTCAACCACAGTCGCCTTAACACTTGCACCTTTTACCAAAGGAGCACCAATTGTTGACTTCTTGTCATCGCCAACCAGAAGGACTTCTTCTAGATCAACGTCTTTACCAGCCTCAACCTCAAGCTTCTCAACTTGGATTTTATCATCTTTTGCAACTTTATATTGCTTTCCACCTGTACGAATTACAGCAAACATCGCTTTAACCTTTAATTTTCTATGTTCTTATGTTCAAGAATGCAGGAAAATACACTTATTCACTTAAAACTGTCAAGCAAATAAAGTGATGTTTTTGCGGCATCTATTATCAATGTCTGAACGTAATGATTATATAGAAGGAGCAAAACAATGTATATGCGTAATGTGAACGTTTTAACTTTGATTGTATTACTGGGGGTCTTTATCCTTGGTATGCAAGCGCTAGCCAACGATTTGGAGGATAACATGAATCAGCAAACAGCCCATGATTTCAGCTTTGAGAGCATTAATGGCGGTGATTTAAAACTATCCGCCTATAAAGGAAAACCTTTTCTGATCGTGAATACGGCCTCCGAATGCGGTTTTACAAAGCAATATAAAGGGCTGCAGGTGCTCTATGATAGGTACAAAGATCAAGGTCTCGTTGTTCTAGGCGTCCCATCCAATAATTTTGGGGGACAGGAACCGGGCAGCAATGAAGAAATTAAAGAATTTTGCGAAAAGCGCTTTAACGTAAGCTTTCCCTTAACCGAAAAAGCCGATGTCAGTGGGAAAAATGCGCATCCTTTCTATCAATGGGCAGGGACGCAAGGGAAGGGTGGTCTTTTATTTAAAAAGCCGCGTTGGAACTTCCATAAATATTTGATCGGCAAAGATGGAGAGCTGCTCGAGTCGTTTGGTTCCATGACGGACCCACTCTCCGATAAAATGATTAACGCAATAGAGCAGGCCTTATCCTGAAACCCCGACCGAGCCGTGCCAGAAATAATAACCCAACCCAATTAGAAACATCGCATTCCCATAGAGGCCATGCTCAATGGTCACCATGGCGAGCGATTTATGTCGCCAATATGTTTCGGCAAAGATTGCCCCTGCGATGAGCCCCAAGAACGGGGCTACCGGATTAATATAAAGAACATGTGCGTAAGCAAAAATCACGGCGCTGGCTATGATCATGCCTTTACCAGTTCCAAAGAACGGGGCGTAACGGGCAAAAAAGAAGCTACAAAACACAATTTCTTGCGGCAAAGCGGATAAAACAGGGTAGAGCGCCAAGAGATAAGGGATAATGTGCGGCGCATTATTTTGGATATAAAACAGACGATCGGGGTTATACCACAATAAAAACAAAACCATACCGACACAGCAAATGGCAAAACGCATCAATATTGGTTTGAGTGAACTCCAACTAACTGCGCCCCAATTCCAGATGTCTTTGATACTATCGAAATGGTAGCGGCGTATAATGAAAAGGCCGTATATGGCCGCCGCCCACAAGAAATAAAACATGTAAGGGGCAAGACGCCCGTAAATCAGTATCCCTGGAATAATGATGCATAGAAAAAGAAACTCCGCCGCTAAAAGGGCGTTCTTCTTATTCATTTCAATAGCGGGCATGTTCTTCTCCTTAAGGCCAAAACATTAAATACGCATCTAAACCGACAGGAGATCATCGCATCTCTTATTTGGTGAGGGAAGCCTTATAATTGACAGTAAGAGAATTCTCTAATAGGGCTATGCAATCACTTCTTATAAAAATATTGAATATTTAAAATATTCTTTGTTATTACGACTGCGCTGCCCTTGTTTTTTAAAGTTTGCACGCTCCAAAACCGCTTGGGATTTCAAATTATCAATTTCACACATACCATATAAGCTTTTAAATCCGTTTTCTTTTGCCTGTTTTACAAGTTCAATGACAGCATTTGTCATCAGGCCAGCATACTCTTTGCTCAGCCAATAGCCAATCTCCGCAGCATTCAGATCATTCTGTTTAATGTCAATTGCGCCCACAACTTGGTTTGATTGACTTACAATCAAAAAAACAAAATGTGTAGAATCTTCAAAACCTGTTTTTGCCCATTTCAAAAATTCTGCTGCTTTCTGAGCTGGGTAAGCTTCGTTTTTGCATAGCTTTTTGAAAAGACGATTATATATGAGTGGCTCATTGCAAATTTTTGCAATATCATCTGCTGTAGTTTTATCTGCTTTAAAGTCAGAAAGCGGAAAAAATTGATACACTATGCCGGTAGGATATTGAACAATTGACGTTTTTTTAAATTTCATACAACAGAGTTAGCATGAATTTTTGATTAAATCATTAATTTTGCATTGTGACGCTATTGCCAGTATCAGAGTTCTCTTCATGGGCAGATTTTCTGCCAAAAGTAAGAGGCACTACGAGCGGGAATCTTAACCAAAAGAGGGGGATTTTTCATTGAGCACATCCACCAACCCGAGTGTGATAATATATATTATGAAAAATAATGTATTGTCTTAAAATAAGCTTCTATCTTGTTTATATAAATAAACATGCTATAAAACCACTCGGATTTAATCAATTACTTGGTTTTGTATGTCAAACATCATTCCCATCATTCTATCTGGCGGACATGGAACACGTTTATGGCCATTGTCACGCAAAATGATGCCAAAACAATTCATAGCATTTTGGGATGATAAGAGCCTCTTTCAACTCACACTCGAACGTATCTTGGACGATAAGTTATATCATGACCCTATCGTTATATGCGCAAAAGATCACCGTTTTCTTGTAAAAGATATTTTACGTGATATGCAGTTAAACCGTGTTGCTCATGTACTTTGCGAAGTTGAAGGCAGAAACACAGCACCCGCTCTTGCTGCCGCATTGCATGCAGCCAAAACACTCTATCCCGATGAAAATGAGCCACAGTTTTTAGTATTACCAGCGGATCATCATATTCCCGATATTCAAGCATTTAATAAGACTGTACGATTGGCAAAACCGGCCGTTAAAAATGGTTCTATCATGACATTTGGTATTCAACCTCAATCACCACACACAGGGTTTGGCTATATTCAATCCGGTTCCGAGCTTGAAAATTGTTATAAAGTGCAGTCATTTAAGGAAAAGCCAGATGAACAAACAGCGCAAAGCTATATTGATCAAGGCGGTTATTATTGGAATGCCGGCATTTTTATGACAAGCGGCGAAGCCTTTGAGGCTGAAATGAAACGCTTACATCCACAGACTCTACAACATAGCCAGCATGCCTGGGAAAATGCAGAGGAAGATTTACGTGACTATATATTAAATGCGGATGATTTTTCACAAGCTGAAAGCATCTCGATAGATTATGCTGTTATGGAGCATACAGATCGTGCAGCAATTATACCTGCTGGCTTTGAATGGAATGATTTAGGATCATGGGATGCACTATGGGATGTCAGCAATAAATCACATGAAAACAATGTTTTACAAGGTGATATTAAAGCTGTAAATACACAGAATTGCTTCCTGCACTCTGATAGGCAAATAATTGGAACAGTCGGCGTAAAAGACCTTATTGTTATTGCTACATCAGATGCAATT
>CAZTBB010000087.1:0-4062 GCA_964611755.1 uncultured Pseudobdellovibrionaceae bacterium | reverse complement strand
AACCACATCATCAACCCGCATGCCGCGAAACTATATGAGCGATACCATGCATATTGCCAATCTCGTGCGCCAATACGGGCCTCAGGATGAGCATAAATTACCGGATGCCTTTCGTATTAACACCGAAACAGGGCGCCCCTATTTCTCGGGCGCGTTGTCCGAATTAGCCAAAGGGCTTACACGTCATGAAAATCCGGCGCGCAAGATAATGCCAGGTATCTTTTTGCCGGATGATGGCTCAAAATATGACGAACGCAAAGGCCATGCCGAGCGCTATGATGCCCTGACCGACTTGGCTTTGAGAAATTATCTTGAAGACATAGCCCCTGATATTGTTTCCGAGGCAGTATCACAGGCGAATACTGACCGGCTTCGTAAAAAACTGCGGGCACAAGATGCTGATGCCAATAAGCCACAAATCTTTGCCATGCCCAAGCGCTCTGGCGCAGGCAAGCCATCAGATGCAGCCTATGAATATATTGGCCATGATGACATTCTAGGGCGTTTTGGAAAGCTCCTATTTATTGAGCTTGATGGCAATCTCGAGATGAAACGCATCATTGGCAATAAACGCATGCATGAAATGAGCGTTGATGATTGGATTGAATTTTTTGTCGCTGTTGATCAGCAAAATATAAAATTGGCCGACACCCCTATTCGCGTTGAACGCTTTAGAGCATGGAAAGGTGCCCTTAATGTTTTCGACAAGGTACTAACCCATAGTGGCCAAGGTGCGAAATATGCAGATTTACTGCAAAAGATTGATGATCATGACCGTGTATATCTTAGTGAACACCCTGAAATAATACAAAATATTCGCCAAGCCATATCCATTACCCATCAATTAAAGAACTTTGATCCAAACAATAAGACCGAATTGATGGAAGAATCCTGGTTTAGTGAGGGCTTTGCCGAAACCTATTATCTCGACCCGCTTGATGAAGCGATTAGTAATTATGCCTCCTATCAACAGGCTGTTATTGGCCAAGGATATGATGGCCCTCGTGAAATTTCTAATATGCTGGAAATGCTAAAAGTACGCAGGGATGATGATTATGAATGGATGAATAAAACATCACACCAGTTGATGCGTTTGATTACTAAGCCCCACCTTATTGATTATCATCAGTATGATGACATACCAGAGGTTTTTGAGAGCTATCTCAGTATATGTGAAAGTGTCTATGCAGCCATAAAGCGTGACAACGCTCCGGCACTAAAATTCATAAAACCTTACTTTAAAAGCGGTAAGCCTAAATTTAAATCCGCACAAGAAATTCGTGAATTCAGAGAGACCTTCAGGCAACGTATATTAAAAGACTTTAAGTCCGCTCAGAAGAATATTAAAGGCTTTCACAATGGAA
The DNA here is from genome assembly GCA_964611755.1 of uncultured Pseudobdellovibrionaceae bacterium. Classification (GTDB taxonomy): domain Bacteria; phylum Pseudomonadota; class Alphaproteobacteria; order Micavibrionales; family Micavibrionaceae; genus CAZTBB01. The sequence continues at coordinate 2,698 of CAZTBB010000087.1, read as the reverse complement.
CATATTTCAGCCGCAAGATTATCGAAGAAGCGACAAACAAGAATTTATTGTTGATCCCGACTCCATCGCGAGGACGCCGCGGTGACATGCCCCATATTATTGATAAAAATGGCCATGAAATTTCCATTCATGACATACAAAAAATGCGCCCTGCCGATGTCATATCGCAACTAAAGAATGATAATCTCACATTCCGATTTCATGCCATCGGCTATAACCCTGTCATATGGGGCCTGACCTATGCAACAGTTGAAGAACAGGGTTTGGACGCCCTAGAAAAAACGTACAGACGCTATTACGCGGGCATGAAACAACTCTACCAGGATGGGGAGCCAACACTGGATGAAGGTCAACAACGCTGGATTACGCGTGGTATGCGCGGCAAACAACTGCGTGCATTATCTGTGAATGCACAAGGCGATAGCAGTACAACACGGGAGCGCGCCAATCCGGAATTAGGAATAGCAGGCCAGTTCCTGGACAGCGATGCATACAGACAAGCACTTGGAAGCTCTGTACGCTTCCATGAAGAGGATATGAAGAAAAAACCGAAAGGAAAAGATTGGATCTTTACCGGGCATGATCCGAAAACAGGATTGCCGCAAGATCACATCCCCTATCTTATCAGGCGTAATCGAAGCTTTTCCATGCAGAATGATCCAAACTTCAATCTCATTGAAGATGTGCCCATTGATTTACTGCGCGATCCTTATCGCAACGTTGAAGATCCCAAATATCCGACACGCTTAATTGTAGTTCCTCGCCCTGATGATCAAGTTATAAAGGATATCAAGGCTGGCAAACCTGTGGTGTTTCAGGACAGTACAGGCCGCCTGACAACCCCTGGCATCGCATCAATCCATGGAAATCTTCGAAATGCGGGACGAGACATGGCGGATTTGCGCGAAAAAGTTAAAGATGATTATGCGCGCGCCGGGCTCGAATTACCAAAAGGCAAAGATGCCCTTATTCTCGGCATAGAAGCCCCCGAATATTACATCGCGAATTCTCGTCCGATAGAACCGGCTGAGGTCTCAACAAGATTACCACATATGCAATTTGATGCCTTGGTAGACACTAAGCACACGCCATTTACAAGCACAACAACTGCAACAATCATTCCTGCTGATTATGTATCACAGAAAAACCTAACGCCGGATTCACTTTTGCGGATATATGAAACTGCAGGCCCACTATTTGGTAATTTACACGGTGACCCAGCTCAAGATACTGGCCATGTGTATGACACGAAGCTTACACATGCACTTGGCGTTGATGAAAGTGGAAAGCCCAAGGGCATTAAGCTCAAAGACTTCTTTGATAAGGTCAGTAAAGGTGAAATCCCCTCCGAGCTCATGAAAGGCACACAGTTCCAAAGCTATGATCACGCCCGTCAGGAAATTGAAAAATGGGCCCGCGAGCGTTGGGGTGAAAGCTTTATGGACAAGAAAATACTGCTGCTTGCCTTTGAACAAGTGCGAGGAAAAGACTGGGCCTATCTCAACCCACCTCAGGCGCCCTATGCCGCCTTCACAAAAGACGGCCTGAACCCGGGCCCGGGTACATACCAAGAAAGCGCTATGCGCCTAAAACAAAAGACTCATAAGCCCAATAGTGCACCAGCGCAAACCAAATAGAGCTTGGGTAATTTAATGAAGGGTTGAGGCAGGAACATCTTCCGGATCCGGATTAAGGTGCAGCTTCTCCATAAGCGTATCATCAAAAATATCACCACTGCGCAGGCAGAGAATTTTTTTCTTTGAAATGGGATCCCACAAGTATTTATAGCGTATTTCACGACTTTGTGAGCCAAACTCCATATCAATACTTTCTGTTCTGCCCAGAACCCCCTTAACAGCAAATTGAAAAGGCTCCAATATGCTTCTGTTCTCCTGCGCATGGCGCTTAAAAACATAGCGCAACCCATGGTCTTTATCCCGAGCGTGCCGATCTCTGTCACGTGAATCCAGCCACCCTTCAAGTGTCTCATAGATATCCTTGATATAACGGCGCTGGGCGCTGCCCTTCGGGTAGGACTCTAAAACCTCGAAAACAGATAAATAATCCGCATCATCATCTACGGATGGCAAACCAATAACATGGGCCAGGTTCAACATTGAGTGTTCTGAAATACAAAGATGGTTGCTGCTCGTCTTACCTCTTTGTTGCAGTTTGACTGTAAGCTGATATTTCTGGCCAGCAATCGATGTGGTCACAACCTTTTCATCGCCTCTGCGCATATTCTTTTGCCAAAGATTTAACTTAGATTTGAATCTCTTTTCCTGATCATTGCTGAGGTGGAGTGAATCAATCACGTCCTGTGGCGTTAAAAAGCGGCCATGTTTAAATTTCAGATATTGCACAAAACCATCGCGGATAGCTGCGTGTTGTTTCTTTTCCAGCGCAAAAACATAGGCGTTATCCTTTCGAAATGGCGCCCCCTTGATGGGCTCATAAGATGGCTGGATTTGATACCCCTTGCCCTTGATGTGTACACTCCGCTGGAGCAAATCGTAAAATTCTTTAACCTCAGCCCCCAAATCTTCAGACAGCGTAGCCACCTCACGGTCTTGGCTAAAGATATCCGTGAGATCGGATGGCAAAAGATAATTCGATTGTCCGTTCCATTTTGGAAGCTTCCCCAGAATTTCAAGAATATTATCCTGTGCTTGTGATGTTTCTGGGAAAACAATAGACA
>CAZTBB010000086.1:0-4091 GCA_964611755.1 uncultured Pseudobdellovibrionaceae bacterium | reverse complement strand
TAATTGCACTTTCAACAACAGGGCGCACTTCGGAGGATACAAGCTTGTCTTTTGTCTGGGATGAGAATTTCGGATCGGGCACTTTCACCGACAGCACGCAGCTCATGCCTTCACGCATATCCTCACCTGTGAGTTTGAACTTCTCTTTCTTGAGTAGGTTTTTCTCTTCGGCATATTTTTGGATCACACGTGTAAGCGCGCTTCGGAAGCCGGCCAAATGCGTTCCCCCGTCACGCTGTGGAATGTTGTTGGTAAAACAGAGCATGGTTTCATGATAGGCATCGGTCCATTCCAGCGCTGCCTCAACCGTGATTTCGCTTTCATCGTCAAACTGGTTGATCGAGACGGGTTCTTTAAGAAGTGGCTTTTTGGTGCGATCCAACCATTCCACAAAGCTTTTGATCCCACCTACATAATTAAGGTGGATTTCTTTATGTTCGGACACATCTTCACCGCGTAAATCGGAGAGATAAATATTCACACCGGAGTTCAGAAACGCCAGTTCACGCAGACGCGTTTCCAATGTCCCAAGATCAAATTCGGTCATGGTAAATGTTTCCGAGGATGGCAAGAAGGTTACTTCCGTTCCATTGCGCTCTCCATCTTCCAGGTCACGGATAGGCTCAAGATCGGCTTCCGCTTCACCGCGCTTGAAGATCATACTCCAGCGTTTGCCATCACGGTTGATCGATAGTTTCAACCAATCAGAGAGGGCATTCACAACCGAGACACCCACACCATGCAGACCACCAGAGACTTTGTAAGAATTTGAATCGAACTTACCACCGGCATGTAGCTGTGTCATGATGACTTGGGCCGCAGAGACTTTTTCTTCCGGGTGTTCATCAACAGGAATACCCCGGCCATTATCTTTAACGGTCACGGAGCCATCGGCATTGAGCATCACATCGATGCGGTCACAATGGCCTGCCAAGCTCTCATCGATTGCATTATCGACGACCTCATAGACCATGTGGTGCAAACCAGTCCCATCATCGGTATCACCAATATACATGCCCGGGCGTTTGCGAACGGCTTCCAAGCCACGTAAAACCTTGATAGATTCTGCGCCATATTCGCCAGATTGTTGCTGTTCAGGCAGATTTTCAGCAGATGATTCACTCATAAAATATAAACCTTTGTTTTTATTGTTCTTTTTTTGTGCTCAATGTGGTTTTGATGTAATCATTATTCATAGCATGCTGATCATAGAAAACAAAGCGCAAAGCCTCAGTTTTTCCACCTTTTTAGGGGATCAAATTCATTCTTTTATGCAGCGTGGCTTGGCAAAAATTTTTGCATGAAAAATCGGATTGACCTGTGCCTGTAAATCATGCAATTAGGGATATGGAATAATTTTGATCGCCAAGCGTTTTTCGTAACGCGATGAAATATTTTTTTGAGGAGAATTTGAGAGTGGAACTAGCAGCCGACCCAAGAGGTTTTAAGCGTATTTGTACAAGTTGTGGTACGCGTTTTTATGACATGAATAAGCGCCCGATTGCATGCCCATCATGTGGTGCGGAGTTTAGCGGCGATTTCAAGGTTAAGACCCGCCGCAGCAGGGCAGCGACGGCCAATGATGAATCGGCCGGTCAGGTATCCAAGAAAACAGCCAAAGACGCGAATGCCGACGAGGATTTGGATGACGAGGATGAAGAAGAAGAGATTGATGCAGATGCAGCAGAGCTTAATCTGGATGAATTAGCCGAGAGTGAGAAAAGCGATGATGATGACGATGATGACTCGCTCGATGATGATCTGGACGGGGATCTTGATCTTGATGACCTCGATGATATGGACGACGTTGATGACATAGATGATGACCTCGATGAGGATATCGATGTAGAGGTTGATAAAGAAAAAGACTAAACCGTGTCTCAACAATATGCCGTTACAGTGACATTCAAACCTGCTCTTTCCGAGGAGCAGGTTTTTCTTTTGTCCAATGCGTTGGATGGACTGGCCGAGGGCAATGTGGCATGGCGCGAGGGTGATCAGGAGAACGGGCCATGGGTGCTCCAGTTTTACTGCATGTCCTTACCCGATAAGCATCTCGTCGAGGAACGCCTCAGCGATCATGCAGCCATCCATGGGCTTGATTTGGCGGGGATGCGGGAGTCACTTGATATTGCAGAAATTCCCGAGACGGATTGGCTGCAAAAAGTCTATGAAGAGCTTAAACCCTTTTCAATCGGCCCGTTCTTTATCTACGGATCGCATTTTGATGGCGAGCCACCAGCCGGCTCAACACCACTTTTGATCGAGGCGGCTGCGGCTTTTGGTTCCGGCACGCATGAAACGACAAAGGGTTGCGTGATGGCGATGCTGGATTTGAAGGTCAAGGGCATATGTCCATGGAATATTCTGGATATGGGGGCGGGCTCTGGAATTCTATCTCTCATCGCGTGGCACCTCTGGGAAAGCCCTGTGCTGGGCGTGGATAATAATCCGGATTCTGTGCCGGTGGCGATCCGTCACCGCGATACGAATAATATTCCGGCCCCATCAGCGCATAATCCCGGCGTGCATTTTGAGCTGGGTGATGGGTTTCATACCCAGATGGTTCAGGATAAAGCGCCTTACGAATTGGTGATTGCGAATATTCTGGCCGGGCCCGTCAAAGATATGGCCCCTGATCTGCACAAGGTCTGCGATAAGAACGGCGTTGTGATCCTCTCAGGGATGCTGAACGAACAGGCTGATGATGTGCTCAGCGTTTACACAAAACTCGGTTTCAAAGAGCTAAAACGCTATGTTCTGGAGGAATGGAGCACATTGGTGCTCCGCCTTACTCAACTGTAACGGATTTGGCGAGATTGCGTGGTTGGTCGACATCTGTGCCTTTAGTTACGGCCACATGGTAAGCCAATAATTGCACCGGAATAGAATACAGGATCGGCGCGACATATGGGTGGACATCATCCGTGATAATAGTCCATTTGGCTTCCTCTTTCAGATGCTCAGCCCCTTTTTCATCCGTGATCAAAAAGACCTTGCCGCCGCGTGCAACGGTCTCTCGAATATTGGAGACATTTTTCTCAAATAAAGGATCATTCGATGGGGCAATGCAGACAACAGGCACGCTATCATCAATCAAGGCGATGGGCCCGTGTTTCATCTCACCGGCGGCATAGCCTTCGGCATGGATGTAGGATATTTCCTTGAGTTTCAAAGCCCCTTCCAAAGCAATAGGATAGAGCAGGCCACGCCCGAGATAGAGCACATCGCGTGCTTCAGAAATTTCCTTGGCGATTTTACGAATTTGCTCATCATGATTGAGCAAATCAGCCACCGTTAAAGGGACATGGCGAATAGCCTCGGCCATTTCACGTTTGCGCTCTTTTTCATCAATAGTGCCATTTTTGAAAGAGGCTGCAAGGGCTAGGCAGGCCAGTGTTGTAAGTTGTGTTGTAAAGGCTTTGGTGGAGGCGACACCAATCTCCGGTCCCGCCAATGTATGGAGCACGAGGTTGCTCTCACGCTCAATCGTGCTCTCGATAGTGTTCACAATGGAGAGAATTGTTTGCTCGTTTTTCTTGCAATAACGAAGAGCTTCGAGTGTATCGAGTGTTTCCCCACTTTGAGAGACGAAAACGGCAAGCCCGCCCTTGGGCATTGGCGCTTCGCGGTAGCGGAATTCAGAGGCCACATCAATTTCGCATGGGATGCGTGCCCATTGTTCAAACCAATATTTTGCAACCATACACGCGTAAAAAGCTGTGCCGCATGCAACCAAGGTGATGCGCGGTGCTTTGCAAATGGCTTCCAGGACATCATCCGGGATATAAATATTGCCGGTTGATGGGTGGATAAAAGAATTGAGCGTATCGCTAATGACTGCGGGCTGTTCATAAATCTCTTTGAGCATGAAGTGATCATATTCCCCTTTGCCGGTTTCAGCCCCACTCTGGGCTGTGATACGGATTTCACGTTCGACAGGGTCATTATCATTCATATAGATTTCGGCCTGATCATGTTTGATCAGGACACGGTCGCCATCCTCGAGGAAGGTGATCTTTTCTGTGAGAGGTGCAAGCGCATAGGAATCAGACGCTAGAAACATTTCTCCTTCTCCATAGCCAATGGCT
>CAZTBB010000085.1:0-4280 GCA_964611755.1 uncultured Pseudobdellovibrionaceae bacterium | reverse complement strand
GGCGTCATCACGGCTCATACCAAGGGTTGTTTGTGTCAGGTCATTTGTACCAAAACTAAAGAAGTCGGCGGCTTCGGCAATTGTATCGGCACGCAAGGCCGCGCGCGGCAATTCAATCATTGTTCCAACACTGTAATCAAGCGATTTACCCTTTTCATCAAATACAGCCTTGGCTGTGTTCTCGACAACCGCGCGCATCAAAGCCAATTCAGTCTTTGCACCCACAAGCGGGATCATAATTTCCGGTGTTACCGTTGTGCCTGTCTTTTCAGCCGCCTCAAGAGCGCCCTCAAAGATGGCACGTGCCTGCATTTCATAAATTTCAGGATAGGTCATCCCCAAACGACATCCGCGGTGCCCCAACATTGGGTTGGCTTCCTTCAGCTCACCCAAGCGGCGCTGCACCTGACTTGCATCAATACCAGCCAATTTTGCAAAATTTTCAACATCTTCTTGCTCATGTGGCAAGAATTCATGCAAAGGAGGATCCAGCAAACGCACAGTCACAGGAAGCCCTTGCATAATCTCAAAGAGCGATGCGAAATCGGTACGTTGTTCCGGCAGCAACTTATCCAAAGCTGCACGGCGCTCTGACTCTGCCACCGCAAAGATCATTTCACGCACATTTTGAATACGCGATGGTTCAAAGAACATATGCTCTGTTCGGCACAGGCCAATACCTTCGGCGCCAAAATCACGCGCAACCTTTGAATCAGCCGGCGTTTCTGCGTTTGTGCGCACAGCCAAACGGCGACGGGCATCCGCCCATTCCATAAGCGTGCCAAAATCACCCGACAGCTCTGGCTTGATTGTCGGCACTTCACCTCTAATCACCTCGCCTGTAGAGCCATCAATCGTGATGATATCATTTTCGGTAAATTCTTCTGCGCCCACGCGGATCACTTTGGAAGCACCATCAATATGAAGCTCCCCCGCGCCGGCCACACAGCACTTGCCCATGCCTCTGGCGACAACCGCCGCATGCGATGTCATGCCACCGCGCGAGGTCAGGATTCCGGCCGCTGCATGCATCCCGCTAATATCCTCTGGCGATGTTTCCTGACGACAAAGAATAACTTTATCACCGGCATTGGCGCGCGCCTCCGCTTCATCGGATGTAAAGACAATTTGCCCTGATGCCGCGCCGGGAGAGGCCGGCAAACCTTTTGTGATCACATCTCGCGGTGCATCGGGGTCCAGTGTCGGGTGAAGCAATTGATCCAAGCTTTGAGGATCGACGCGCAAGAGCGCCTCATCTTGATTGATCAAACCTTCTTCCACCATATCAACGGCAATTTTAAGCGCCGCCTTGGCGGTTCTCTTCCCGTTACGGGTTTGCAGCAGGTACAGCAAGCCTTGCTGGACTGTGAATTCCAAATCCTGCACATCACGGAAATGCTTTTCCAGCTTGATACGCACATCATCAAGCTGTTTGAAGACTTCCGGCATAACCTCTTCCATTGACGGCAAATCACTGCCCTCTTTTTCGCGGCCAAGAATTGTCAAAGATTGCGGTGTACGGATACCGGCCACAACATCTTCGCCTTGCGCGTTCACCAGATATTCACCGTAGAAATAATTCTCGCCCGTTGATGGATCGCGGGTAAAGGCCACGCCTGTTGCGCAATCATCGCCCATATTCCCAAAGACCATAGATTGCACATTGACAGCCGTGCCCCATTTATCAGAGATTTCATGAATACGGCGATAGGTAATGGCACGCGGTACCATCCATGAATCAAACACCGCGCCAATGGCGCCCCAAAGCTGCTCTTTGGGATCAGATGGGAATGGCTTGCCTGTCTCACGCTCTACAACGGCCTTATATTCAGCCACAATTTCTTTCCACCCATCGGCAGATATATCTGTATCCTGCGAAATATCATTATCGCGCTTATAGGTTTGGATTACATCCTCAAATTCATGGTGATCAACGCCAAGAACAACATCGCCGAACATCTGAATAAAGCGGCGGTATGAATCCCATGCAAAACGCTCATCCTTTGACTTTTCCGCCAGACCGGCAACGGTTTCATCATTGAGCCCCAAATTCAAAACTGTATCCATCATGCCCGGCATAGACACACGTGCACCAGAGCGCACAGACACCAAAAGAGGATTAGAGGCATCACCGAACTTCATGCCCATGGCGTTTTCAATATCAGCCATCGCTTTTTCGACTTGCGCCTCCAGCTCAGCCGGATAGGTTTTATCATTATCGTAATAGGCCGTGCATACCTCTGTTGTGATTGTAAAACCGGGAGGCACCGGCAAACCGAGCGAGGCCATCTCTGCCAAGTTTGCTCCTTTTCCGCCAAGCAAATCACCCATTGAGGCGTTGCCTTCTGTTTTTTCACCGCCAAATCCGTAAACCCAACTGGTCATGACCTCGAATACTCCTATAAAAAGCGTTATTAACTTATTTTGTGGTCTTTTGATTTAGCATACTCTGTCAGCAAAATAAAAGGACTTTCACGGCTTTTTACCCCCAATTTCAGGGGTTTTTACGTGTTTATACCTTATTCCCAAGCTCTTTGATCATCATCAGCGCCAAATCATCGTCATTCGGGCGCATCTCGCCATAGGATAAAATCTGTCGGTCATAGGTTATGCCATTGCCATCCGGCTGATAACCCAGCTTAAAATAAAGCCTTTGTGCCGGCCCATACGAGCTGTGCAATCCCACTGAAATGCCTATCATATCATGCCCAAGCGCGCGGGATTTTGCCTCGCATGCCTCAATCATCCGTGTTGCGATACCACGCCTGCGATAATCCTGATGCACATTGAGATCCTGGATTTCAGAAATACCAAGTTTTTTGTAGAGCCCATACTTAGGCACAAAATTATGCAAACCATAAGCCATAAGATTATCCCCGATAAACCCGAGCAAAAAATCAAGATCCCCCGCCTCCTGACGTTCAAGGCAACGTTCAAAATAACCCTGCTCTTTATCGTATTTCAGCTTTGCAAGCAGGCCGTAAAGCGCTTGTAAATCTGTATCTTTGGCTTTTTTGAGAATGAAATTAGGATCCATATTGCGCCCACGGTGAATAGCTTTTAAGCTTTGTTCGATGTTACGGTTAATAACAATCATATGTTCTGTTTTATTATTTATGCCATGGGCGCAGGCCGATGCCAATGATAATGGCGGTATGCGCTTTACAACTGTGCGGCCGGCCGAACCTGCACAACCTGTTCCGCTGGTGAGCTCAGAAGAGAAACACAAACGCTTTGAACAAGAAATCTGGGATAATTACAAAGCCCTTTTGCGCGGTGAGGACTTAAAAACCCCAGATAATTCCCCAACATCACATACACGCCCCGTTCGCCCCACATCACCAAATGCACCTGCCAGTGTAAGCGTCCAGCCAGACAACATAGAGCAACAACAGCAGCAACAAAAAAGCCCGTCCGGCGGTCTCATTGGAGGGCTGCTGCAACAATATCAGGATAACAAACAAAAACGCGGGGGCATGCGCACCAAGCAGATTACACCTGTTGATGAGTAAATATCTTGATATAAATATAGCAAATAGACCTTGCCGCCCCCTTCAAAACCTGATTAAAACTAGCCTATGAGCAAAGCAGCACACGATATGAGCACAAAAACACCCGCCAATAATCCGGTCGATGAGCTTCAAGCCCATTTCGCCGATGATATGCTGGCCGTGAATGCCTGTATTTTGGAAAAAATGGACTCGCATGTTCCGCTTATCCAGCAATTGGCCACGTATCTGATTGCGGCAGGCGGAAAACGCATTCGCCCTCTTCTGACATTGGCCTCTACGGCTATGCATGGCGGTGATATGGCGCGCGCACAATATTTGGCAGCCTGCGTTGAATTTATTCACACCGCAACCTTGCTGCATGATGATGTGGTTGATGAAAGTGAAGAGCGCCGCGGCCAAGCAGCGGCCAATGCCGTATTTGGCAACCAAGCCAGTGTTCTTGTCGGTGATTTTCTTTTCTCCCGCGCCTTTCAATTAATGGTGGCCGATGGTTCACTTGATGTTTTGCGCGTCTTATCCGATGCCTCGGCCGTGATCGCACAAGGTGAGGTCATGCAGCTGACAACAGCAAACAACCTTGAGACCACAATGGATGATTATTTGGAAGTCATTAGCGCAAAAACAGCCGCATTGTTTGCCGCGGCCTGCGAAATTGGGCCTATCATTGCCGGAAACAAGCCGGAAGTGGCACAGAATATGGCCGATTTTGGTATGAATTTGGGAATTGCCTTCCAGATTATTGATGATGCGCTGGACTATGATTCATCG
>CAZTBB010000084.1:489-4324 GCA_964611755.1 uncultured Pseudobdellovibrionaceae bacterium | reverse complement strand
AAAAAGCGCCTATTGACCCATGCATTATAGGACAATTTCCTTCTAAAATCTTAAGTTTTTTGCTTATCGGAGGAAATTATATAATTTCTCTGGTCTATAACAATGTCAGAGCCATTAAGACCAATACACCGATAATGGCATAAACGGAGTATTTGCCTGCATTGGTAAAACTGTCCCACATTTCCTGTGAGCGTTTGACTTCTGCCGGTGCTGGTTTTGCTGCTTTATAGTCTCCCATGATGACATCCTTTAAATCATTGTTACGTTCATTGGTATTACACAGATTTTATCAATTAAATTCAAGTTGCCCATCAATAATTTTCACGTCTTTTTCTGCAATCATTTTGACAGCCTCCGGATAAGCAATGTGTTCTTGTGCCAGAACCCGTGCTGCAAGTGATTCTGCATTATCATCCTCCATAACTGGAACGGATTTTTGAACAAGGATCGGGCCATTATCCACCTCCGGAACAACCACATGAATAGTGCATCCGGCCTCTTTTTTACCATCATCAAGCGCGCGTTGATGTGTATTCAACCCTTTATAATCAGGAAGCAAAGAGGGATGGATATTGATCAGGCGATCTTTGAAATGATGAATAAAATAGGGGGTCAGGATACGCATAAATCCGGCCAAGCAGACAAGGTCTATCTCATGATCGGAAAGTGCATCAATCATAGATTTTTCAAATGCGGATCTGTCTTGTCCTTTGAAGTTTTTATGATCAATGGTGATAGTCGGGATGCCTGCTTTTTTTGCACGTTCTAATCCCATCACATCAGGAACATTCGAGAGCACAACAGAGATTTCAGCAGGGAAATCAGGGGATTGGCACGCATCAATTAAAGATTGAAGGTTGCTGCCGCGGCCGGAAATTAAAACCGCAAGCTTCAGTTTGTTTATGCCCATGCCTGATCCATACCGTTCATAATGACGGGCTTATCTGCTCTTGGAACAATTTTGCCAATAACTCTGGCACCCTTTTCCCCATTGTTATGAAGTGCATGTAAAATATCTGCATGATATTTATCCGGGGCAATAAGCATGAATCCAATACCGCAATTCAGAGTGGTTGCAAGATCGCTGTTGCTAAGGTCACCAATATCTTTGAGCCATTTGAATAAAGCAGGCATATCCCAGCTTGTCGTATCAATATCAGCCGCTAGGGTGTCCGGAAGAACGCGCGGAATATTCTCGATGAAACCGCCGCCTGTAATATGTGACATACCCCGCACGGCAATATGCCCGGCTTCATCTCTGATTTTAAGGGCTTCCAGAACGGGTTTCACATAGATTTTGGTTGGTGTGAGCAATATCTCACCCAGTGTTTTTCCATCTGAAAAGTCTGTCACAGTATCATATTCGAAACCTTGCGCGGATTTCAGGAGGTGCCTGACAAGTGAGAAACCATTTGAATGGACACCACTGGAGGGTAGGCCAATAATGACATCACCTTCTTTGATATGCTCACCAGTGATTATATCATCACGCTCTACTGCGCCAACGCTAAAGCCTGCAATGTCATAGTCTTGTTCTTGGTAAACGCCCGGCATTTCAGCAGTTTCACCGCCGATTAGAGCGCTACCTGAGAGTTCGCAACCTTTGGCAATGCTTGCTATAACCGCCTCGGCAACATCATTATCGAGCTTGCCACAGGCAAAATAGTCCAGGAAGAAAAGAGGCTCTGCGCCCTGAACAATCAGATCATTCACGCACATAGCAACAGCATCAATGCCAATAGTATTGTGAATGCCCATATCAATGGCAATTTTGATCTTGGTGCCTACACCATCGGTGGCAGACACAATGATAGGATCTTTATAGCCGGTTTCTTTGAGATCAAAAAGCGCGCCAAACCCGCCCAAGCCGGAGACAACACCGCTGCGATTGGTTTTTTTGACATGAGGCTTGATACGTTCAACCAGACTTGCCGCTTTATCAATATCAACACCTGCTTCTTTATATGCACTCTGTTTCATTTTTTAATTTTCTAGTTTATAGATAGTTTTTAACAATAATTTTAGCTCACGCGTTTTAAGGTTATAAACATTTTGAGCGCAATATGGAATAAATGATTCACCATGCCTGTAAAAACTTTTTTTAAGTCTCTTTTTATTGCCTGCCTATTGGTTCTGGGGGTGGGCAACCAAGCCTTTGCGGTTAGCCCTTTATTCACGGTAAAGGATATCACCGTTGATATTACCGCGGATAGCGCGGCGCAGGCGCGGCAAAAGGCATTCGATGAAGCGCAAATGAGAGCATTTAAAGTCCTTACCAGCCGTATGCTCCCGGATGAGACTCTGGGGCTAGAAGACGGGGTGGATATCTCGATGATTTCCCCTTTGATCAAGGATTTTGAAATCACACAAGAGCAATTATCCTCTGTGCGCTATATCGGAACATACACATTCCGTTTTGATAAAGACAATGTCAGCCGTTTCTTCTCGGATCAGGGTGTGGATTACACGGATGTCAGCAGTCGTCCTGTGCTGGCACTTCCATTTTACAAGGTGGGTGATCAAACTGTTTTATGGTCATCAAAAAACCCGTGGATGAATGTGTGGCGTAATGCCGAGAATTTGCAGGGGTTGGTGCCTGTGACCGTTCCATTAGGGGATATGTCGGATATTCAGGCAATCGGTGATGGGCAAGCCTTTGAGTATGATGAAAAAAAGCTGTTCAAAATGCTGGAGCGCTATGACGCCGGGGAGGCCGTTTTGCTTCTGGCTGTTCCTGACGGCGATCTGGCTATGAACGGCGCAGACGGTGATATGGCCAGCGGACGCCTTAATATCTATATCTATCGTACAGATCGAGGACAGCCTCAATTTGTTCAAAGGCTAATAGTCGAAGCCAAAGAGCAGCAGGCGCGGGCTGATTTCTTTGAGCAGGCACTTCGAAAAACATTTCGTAGCCTGCAAAAGGATTGGAAGCGCAAGACGGTTACGAATGCGGCTGAAGCCAATAAACTTCAGGTTCGCGTGAAATTTTCAGGTCTAGAGCAATGGACTCAAACACAGGCTGCTTTGCGCCGTGTCTATGGCGTTGAGCAAATTGATATTCAATCCATTAAGCCGGGCGAGGCGATGGTCGATATTTTGTTTCAGGGCTCGGAGCAAAGGTTGCGATTGGCATTACAGCAAGCCGATATGACATTGACGACACCCAAGATTAGTTTGAGCGGTTTCTCTAATGCCGGTTTTTGGGGGAGCAAGCAAGATAGCTCTCCACTGGTTTATGATTTGTTCATGAATAAATACGGCTATAATTGATTTCTTTTTTTGTGAGGTGAATTCCTTTGGGCCAAGCTCAACAAATTCCATTAGATTTGGGGCATCGCAGCGCAAGCGGGCGTGAGGACTTTTTGGTGGCGGAATCTAATCAGGATGCTGTTTCAATGCTGGATCATTGGCCAAATTGGCCAGCGCCAGCGCTTGTTATTAGCGGCCCACCGGCAAGCGGAAAGAGCCATATTGCCGCCGTTTGGCGGCAAAAGACAGAGGCAAAAAATATCCTGCCCGAGCTTTTATTATCGCATTCTGCCGAGGATATTGCCGCGGCCGGCGAACATCTTTTGATTGATGGTGTTGATCCTTGGTTGGGTGACCCGGATGCTGATACAACCTTGTTCCACCTCTATAATATGTTTAAGGAACAAAACCGAAGCCTTGTGATTACAATGCGGATGACACCAACACAGGTGGATTTCTCACTACCGGATCTGGCCTCTCGCTTGCGTGCAGCACCGCTGGCCGTTATTCGTGCTCCAGGTGATGATTTGCTGTCGGCCATAATGATCAAGCTCTTTGCTGATCGGCAATTGAAAATTACAGA
>CAZTBB010000084.1:0-479 GCA_964611755.1 uncultured Pseudobdellovibrionaceae bacterium | reverse complement strand
CAATATGTTATGCCCCGCATTGACCGATCTTTTTCCGCAGTCAGGGATGTTGTTGCCTTGGCGGATGAAAAGGCCCTTAGCCAAAAACGAAAAGTATCCATTCCGCTTATGCGCGAAGTTTTGGCCGATCTGCAAGACCGTTTTTAAAATGAAAATAATCTATGTCCAATCCGTGGGGCCGGAGAGTTGCGGGTTGTAGTCCGATGGATCACAAAAATCGAAGAGAATGTTATCTCCCAGTTGGATATCTGACCAATAATCTATATCGGCCTTTATCACGCTAAGGGTTCCGGGTTTATAGCCCCCTGCAAGTTTGTTAAGCAAATGTGTCTGCCCTTCGCCCGATAATTTTGCGGCAAGGTCATAAATTGACGGGTTATGCCCGACCAACATAACCGATTGATATTCATCATCGGCATTCTGAATGATTTGAAAGAGGTCGCCTGTGCCTGCGGAATATATTTTCTCCAGAAACTGAA
>CAZTBB010000083.1:0-4425 GCA_964611755.1 uncultured Pseudobdellovibrionaceae bacterium | reverse complement strand
CTTTGAGAACTCAGTATACAAAGCAGCAAAAGACAAGAATGTGGATGGCTTGATTTGTGGGCATACGCACATCCCGACCATTAAGCCTATTAAAGATATTCTCTATGCCAATGCGGGTGATTGGATGCGCTCCGGTCACACAGCTTTGGTAGAAAACCATGATGGTTCATTAGAGCTTCTGGATTGTCCGGCCACGAACCAGCAGAATATTGCATTCGATGGTTTTTTCTATGAGAAAAGGTCAAACATCGTCATGCACAGCCCCTCTCGCCTCTACCGCAGTCAGAGCCTTCAAGTAATCACCTACATCAAGAAAATATGGCCTGTAAAAGCCCCACAAGAAAGCAAAGCAAAACAGATGCCATCCTGCAAAGAGATCATCACCTCTTTATCACCGCTCAAAAAAATCGATACGACCTATTACAATGCCCCTATAAATATTATCAATGCAATATCTATAAAACGAGACATTCCGCGTTCTTCAGAGATGATTTTATATCAAAATCCATTTGCAATTGTGAGTAAGTCACACTAAACACAACGAATCATTGAAATCGCACAGCCATATGGTTTTCAATAATATTAGGTAAGAGAAAAAAGGATGAAGCATGGCAAAGATACTTGTTGCAGAAGATGATCAATCAATGTGTGATTTTCTTACGCTGGCCTTAAGTAAAGCAGGACACAAAGTCACCGCACGCAATAACGGTCTTGATGCTCTACAAACTCTGGAAGACTCCCACTGTGATTATGATTTACTGCTTGCCGATATTGTTATGCCCGGCATTGATGGAATTGAACTCTCGCAACGCGCTTCTACACTATGCCCGAAGCTAAAAGTCATGTTCATTACTGGCTTTGCCGCTGTGGCTATGAGCCAGGCCATGTCGACCGGCCTGAAAAACAAAAATACGCCGCGCATATTATCAAAGCCATTCCATCTGAATGATCTGGTCAAACAGGTTGAGCAATTACTCAGCGCGGCCTAAAACACCCGTGGCAATCTAAAAATCATAAAGTTGTAAGAAATACTTGCATTCACCACGCAGAAAAACTACAAAATCAAATTGGTGAATTAAGAGTGGGCGTATAGCTCAGCGGGAGAGCACTACGTTGACATCGTAGGGGTCACTGGTTCAATCCCAGTTACGCCCACCATTTCACCGAAGCTTTAGCAAAGAAGAACACACGATACGTATTCATATGAAATCTGTTTATACTAGCCTGCTTGTTCTTGTTTCCCTGACCCTTACCGCCTGTGGTTCTATTGGCTTAAGCCCAAATTTAAGCAGCGACATGAACACCCTGAATTTATCGGATGTTGAGAAGCGATACAAAGCCAAGCCTGATGATATCAACAACCGCCTATTATACATCACGGCCCTTAGGCAAAATGACTTGTTAAACAAGGCGGCCATCATCGCAGAAACCACCCTAAAAGATCAGCCTGATAATGTTCCCCTTATGCTCGAATATGCGATGATACAACTGAGCCTTAAAAACTATAAAGATGCCGAGCACTATTCCAACAAGGTGATTGCCATCGACACTCAATCTTATAAGGCTTACCACTTGCTCGGCATTGCGCTGGACTCACAAGATCGTCATGAGGAAGCCGAAGCCGCTTTTAGAGAAGGTATTTTAAAGTGGAAGGGTGATCCGGCTCCGGCTATGAATGATTTGGCATTAAACCTTGCCGCGCAAGAACAAACAGAGCAGGCTATAGAACTTTTGCAAAGGGCCCTCATTATTACACCGCGCCACCAAGAGCTTGAGCGCAATTTAAGGATTTTATTGGCACTTAAACAGTCGCATACGCCTTATATCCCAAAGCCAAAGCCAAAGCCAAAACCAAAGCCTGATCCGGACATCTAACTATATGTCTTAGCTTACCTTAAGGCGTTTCTTAAGCTCACGCTCTTTTTCTTTTGCAACGCCTTCATCAACGGGGAAGCCTTTCTCGTCCAGCTCAACCTCACCGCTCACCTCGACACCCCAGCGCTCAATCAATTCCCATTGGCGTTTCTTGATCGACTTTAATCGTGCCTTACCCCGATTATAAACCACCACCGCCACCATTCCGGAAACGGCCCAATCAACGAGATACCCGATAGCCGCCGCAGAATACATAACAATAATGGCCATCGGATCGGTAATAATGGACATAGCCTTCTCAAAGTTATGGCCTTCCATCCAAAGTTCCACCAAAAACAAAGAACAGCCCGACATATTCAAAGCCCCTACCGTAATGGCCTTGGTCTTCTTCTTTGTTCGATCAACAAAAAAGGCAACCATGGAAGGAACCATTCCCACAAGCAAAACCATGGAGGTTTGCAGCGCCATGACACCGGCAATAATGACGGCGATCAAGACGATCTGCCCCTGTATTCCCATTTTATTTTTCTTTTTTCGTGCCATAGGCTTTAAGTGCTCCGGTTAAAAACCACTTCCTCCACCACTATAGAAAATATAGAAAATGGAAACCGTTATGATTGCCGAGATAATGCATGCAAAAAAGGCAGCCACATCTTGTCCAATTTCTTTTCCGAATTTATCCTTATCCTCCAGGCGCTCTGCCAGAGTGCTTCTTTGCTGCTCTAATTTCATGAACTCGGCAACGCATTTCTTGAAATTTGAAAAGTCGGTTTTAGAGTATTCTCTGTTATCCAATAAACCGGCCATCTTGACCACGTCGCCTGCAATGGCAAAGCGCTTCATATTCTTTTCAAGATCGGCACGCACTTTCTTATCGTGATATGTTCTATACACAGCAGGCAGCAAACCAAGGAAGGCTTCGGATATACCCGGAAGGGGACCAAGATTTGATCTTTTTTGCAAGGTGGCAATCACCTTGATATTGCCTAAAATCTTATCCTGATGTTTCTCCGAACCAATCTCGGCCAGGTATGTTTCGATAACTTTCGAGTCTTTTTCAAACAAGAATGCCGCGATATGACGATCAATAAATGTTGCCGGCGCTTTTTTCTTGAGGCACATATCCTCGAAAGCAAAAACCATTTCTTCCGGGCTGGTGACGTAATACCCTTTTAACTTGTCGCTATAACAGGGCGCTTCCGGGTTCAATTTATACAGGCAGCGCTCAATACCGAACCCGATTTTCTCTTGGCGCATAAAATTTCGGCACGTATCGAATTTATTTATAAGACTGCCGACATCAACCGGATTTTCTGTGCTTCTTGTCCAGTTTAAAACAATGCCTTGCGTAATCATCTCAACCAAAGGATTTATATCTTCCTTCTGCGCCATAGAATAAGCCAAAGCCGACCCAAAACCATCTGCTGTATAGCTTTTGGTTTTATAGCGTATCGGCGCTCTCGGGTCCAAAGCACAGGACACAAAGGACGCCAACCTCTCTTTATAGGGCCCCGATGAGCCAAGCTCCTTAGCTGTTTCAAGCGCCTCTTCCGTCCTTTTGAAAACCATATTATCTTCGACCGAACGGGACAGCCATGTCTTCATGGTTCCGTCTTGAATGATTTGCACGGCCTCTGTGATACTTTTTTCAAGATCCATAGCCAGGAATTGTGGCCTCAGATATTTTTCTCCATTAAACACAATCGGCCTTTGCGCCTTCTTCCCCGAGCCCGCTGATTTTGTGCTTAGGCGCCGCCCCTCAATCCAGGACAAAAGCTGATCCAAACCCCAGCGCTCTGCAGGATCGTCATTCAAAACACCCCTTAAAAACTCCAACACAGGCCCGGAGAAACGATCACTCCCCAAGATGGCACCGAATGATCCTATCTCCATTCTTCTACGGATAATGTCATGCTTTTCAAGTCCCGCCACAGGGTTTGTATTTCGAATAAGAACCGCAATTGTGACACCAAATGAATACAAATCGTCAGCTTGCGTGCCCTTGCCCTTGCCAAGCGGGTCGCACATCGCCCTCTCAATCGGTTCATAGATTGCCGGCTGCAGCACGCCGGAAGGTGTGGTCAAGCATTCCCCCAAAACAGCCCGGTGCAACTCTTTATTTCCACCATCAAAAAGATTTGTCGGATTGATAGAGCCATGCACAAAGTCTTTATCTCGAAAATCTTGCAAAACACTTGTAATCGGATGAATGACAGCCTCAATTATTTTTTCAGGCTTCATCCCACGCGCCGGATTGTCCTTTGCCAGCATAAGTGGTTCACCCAGGATATCTTTATAAATATAAACAAACTTCTGCTTATTCTCTGGCTTCCAATCAACGACACCATACTTCATCAATGGAGGAATACTCGGATTAATAAAGCCTTGATAAACCGAGGCGGAATTCCTCCTAGACACGAGCCGGTCTTCACACACAATTGCAAATAAAGGCTCCCTCGGATTTCCGGCAGCCTTGGCCACATAGGCTTTGATGGGTCCTTTATTGTATTTCTCAAGCGGTGTATCCGCCAATATTTCGTAACTATCGCC
>CAZTBB010000082.1:0-4550 GCA_964611755.1 uncultured Pseudobdellovibrionaceae bacterium | reverse complement strand
AAATCACCATTTCGTGTATAGGTATATCCGGAAGGCTGGTTTGTAATATCATCGGTCACAACAAAGAAACCAAGACCGTTAATTGCAATATTTTCGACACGGCCCGTATTTTGAACCAAGCCTTGCTCTGTGATCTTTTGTGATGTTCCAAATGTCACACCGCCACCGACCTGGTTAACGGATGATGCGGCACTGGAACTGGTAATTAACGATTCAAAGCTGATTTCACGCTTTTTATACGCGGTTGTACTCGCATTTGCGATATTCTCCGAAACGGCTGCCAAAGCGGCACTTTGGGCTTTCAATCCTGATACGGATGCATTAAGGGCGCTACCTAAACTCATGATAAGTCTCCTTCGTCATTGTTATTGTTGTTGTTTTGGGTTGTTGTTGGTTGGTTGAAAATTTTCAGCACATCGGATGTGCGGAAAGATACTTCTCCGGCGGTTAGGAATGTTTCACTGCCATCACTCCAGAGACCATCAACCTTCGCAAAGGATGATGTTCTTGTTTCAACGGCACCGCCATCTTTATCGCGTGCAGCCACAGCCAAATAGAGAATTGATCCTTCTTCAATCCCAAGATCGGCTGTATCTAGTGTTAAACTATGTGCTCCGACACTGGTTAAGCCACTGCCTTGATATACAACAGCTCCATTATCATCGAGAACCGTAATACTGACATCCTCTGCAAGCCCTTCAACGGAATACGACCATCTTGCTTCACCGTTCTGGGCAACACCAATATCCGTGCCGACCTCTACGTCCTGACCTATATAGGTAAAGCTGGCCGCATCAGAGCTGGAGCGCAATAAATCATTTGTCACAGTTAACTTCTCATTCGTGAAGAGCTGTTGCTCTAATTGAGAATAACGCGTCACTTGCGCTGTGAATTCTGTTGTATCCATCGGGTCCAATGGATTCTGGTTTGTGATTTGCGTTAATAAGAGTTGCAGAAAATCCTGCTGCTGCTCTTCCGCTTGCTGAGCGGCCCGCTCTTCTACCGTCAAGCCATCATCCCCTTGTCTGGCGGGGATCACGTTCATTTGATTTAATGCTGAAATCATAACCATTTCATTTCCTTTTTACTTGGCTTTTGCTGTTACCACGCAACAAGGACAGGAAATGGGGCGAAAAAAATTAAAAAAATTTCGAAAAAATTTTCTTTATGTTTTTTTAACCAATTTTGAGGTATGATTGAAAGGTGAAGAAATATTTATTTATTTCATCACATCTTGGAAACCGAAATGATTTCAACTTCCAAGAACTGCAACATAGGTAATTTAAGACATCAGAATGATGTTTTTACCCATATAATTTAGAAAGGAGATCTAAAATGCCTGTAGCAGCAACAAACACGTCCGCCAATTCGGCGCTATTTTACCTAAATCGTAATTCTGATAATCAAGAGTCCGCACTTAACCGTGTGTCTAGTGGTTCCAGAATCACTAACTCAGCTGATGACGCTGCCGGTTTGGCGGTTTCTGATGCGCTTCAATCCGACATCACTTCTCTTGAGACAGCTTCTCAAACAGCACAACAAGCTGAAGCTCTTCTCCAGGTTGCCGATGGTGGTTTGGCTCGTATCGGTGAAATTCTTCAGCGTATGAAAGCACTAGCAACACAGTACAACTCTGGTACACTTGATGCAGCTTCACAAGGGTTTATCAACAACGAATATACGGCCCTTGTTACTCAGCTCGGCTTGGTTGCAACATCAACAGACTATAATGGCTTGAACTTGATCGATGGTACTGGTGCTGACCAGACTGTTGTTCTTGGTGTGGCCGCGGCTGATGCTATCACAATCGCATTGAGTGGTTATGATGCTGATGCAGCAGCTCTTGGTCTGGCCGCTAACATCTCTGGTACTGGTGATATCGCTACGATTGATACAGCGATCGGAACAGTCAGTGGCTTGAGAGCTACAGTTGGTGCTGTGACATCTGCTGTTCGCTTCCAGGGTGAAAACATTGATACTCAAATCACAAACCTGAAGGCTGCAAGATCTGCCATCTTTGATGCTGATATTGCAAAAGAGCAAACAGACTTCACAAGTTATCAGGTTCTGACAGAAGCAGCGATTGCAAGTTTGTCTCAGGCAAACCAGGCAAAACAGTCACTTCTGACACTCTTGAGATAAGTTAAATAAATACTGAGGCATGAACCTTGCATTAGGTTCAAACAAGACCGGAGGAGAAAGAAAGAGGGACTGCCTCACCTTCTTTCCCTCCACTTTTTTATAAGAATGAGATAAAGTAAAGAAACAATGGGTACAGTTAATTTAACCAGTTCAGGAAGTATTTTCGTTTCGGGTACATCATCCGGCATTAATACTGGCGCCTTGATCGATGCATCGGTTGCGCAAAGAACGATTGAAGCTGACCGCATTGATGTAAGAATTAGCGAAAACTCCAGCACGATTAGTGCTTATCAAGAATTACAAACACTGGCCTCCGCTGTTGAGAGCTCTCTCTCAAACCTTAAGAGCGTGGTTAGTTTCTCTGGCTTGGACAGCAATATCTACTCCACCAGAGAGGGAACAGTCGCATCATCCACGGGAGCTGATCCGAATGGAATTGCCACGATCAGCATCGATGAAAATGCCGATATTGCCAGTTATGACATCATCGTACAGCAAAGCGCTGAATCATTATTGGTAACAGGAAGCAATCAACCGGATGCAACATCCGCACTTGGGCTCACGGGGTCATTTGAACTAAGCCTCACGGGAGGGGCGGCACAGCAAATTGACATCACAGCCGGGCAATCATTGAATGATATAGCGGCTGCCATTAATGCCGTTCAAGCCGATAGCGGCGTTAGCGCCCGTGTCATTCAGGTGTCCGAGACCGATTTCCAGCTTGTTCTGGAAGCTGAGCAATCCAACCGCGATATCGTCTTTAATCAGGTTGCCGGTGACAACGTCCTTAACACTCTTGGGGTTGTTGATGGCGGCGGCGCTTTCCAAAATGTTCTTCGTAATTTCCAGCCGGCGATCATCTCGCTTGATGGCGTTACAACGCAGCGGGATGATAATCTGTTTGACGACCTTATCCCGGGTGTCACAATTGATATTAACAATGCAGACCCTGCGACCACGCTTACGCTTGATATTACAAATAATGTTTCAGGAACGAAAAGCGCCATTGAAGGCTTCATTAGCGCCTATAACGATTTAAAAGCATTTATCTTGCAAAACCAACAAGTTAACGAAGATGGTCAACTTAGTGATGATGCGGCCCTTTTTGGTGACAGCATTCTCTCAAACCTAAACAATGTAGCAGCGCAGCTCGTGGGTGGCCAAAACACCTCGGGCGTGGGAACAATCCGCAGCATTGGCATCCAATTTGATTCAAATGGCCAGCTTACGATTGCTGATGAGAGCTTATTGGATGAGACCATTATCAATAACTATGAGAATATTCAGAGCTTCTTCGCCAGCTCCTATACAAGCAGCGATGCACAATTTGCTATTTTATCAAACACATCATCGGGCAGCGATCTGAGCATTAACTTTGATATCACCGTAGATGGTGGTGGAAATGTTACATCCGTTACGGCCAATGGTGATAACGCAGCCTTTACCTTCAGCGGCACCGTCATCACAGGGGCCGCCGGAACAATTTATGAAGGCTTATCCTTCTCATATTTAGGCGGTGTAAACACATCCCTCACATTTGATCTTCAGCAAGGTCTGGCTGATAAGCTCTCAAATGCGCTATCAGAATATTCCGACTCTGTTGATGGGATCATTCAGGAGCAAATTGACCAGCTTCAATCCACAAATGATGATTTAACTATCGAGGCTGGCGATATCCGCACACGCGCAGAAGAATTTCGGGCCAGTGAAATCAGCAGATATGCTCAGTTTGAAGCACAGCTGGAACGCCTGAAGCTTTTGCAAGGACAACTAAGAGCACTCTTTGGAGTAGAAAATGACAACTAATCCTGATTATTCACGGGCACTTGGGGCATATCAAACATCACAAGAAAACAATATGAGCGGCTTCGAAGTCGTTGCATCCCTCTATAAAGGTATGCTCAAAAACATACGGGACGCGAAAGAAGCCCAAAAAAATGGTAGGCTAGACACTATGGTGAACCTGATTGGTAAAACCAATAAAATTCTCATTGGCCTACAAAGCAGCCTGAATGCAGAAGAAGGCGGTGAAGCCGCCGCGTATCTCAATGATCTTTATAACGAAATCTTTGCCACTCTGGCGCATATTCACAGGAACGAAAATCCGCAGGCTGAGTTTGAGCGTATTATCAACATCATTCAACCTGTATATGAAATCTGGCAAGGACATGCTGATAATGCCAGCTTGGGCGGAACCGCGCCGAACCAAGATAAAACCGAAGCTAAAACTGAGAAAACCCTTCCTGAAAGCCCATCTTCAGAAGATATTTCTGCTTAGAATCCCTCTTATTTATCCTTATTTTTTATAGCCATATCTAAAACTGGCACGCTCTTTGCGATCTCCTCATCAGAACATTGAATACATCAATGCACATGACATTTAGGAGATATAATGGCAACAACAATAT
>CAZTBB010000081.1:0-4553 GCA_964611755.1 uncultured Pseudobdellovibrionaceae bacterium | reverse complement strand
GATAACACGGCCTGCCCTTTTTCCACGTCATCACTGAGCCCCACATTAAGCAACAACGTTTTTACAAACGCTTGTGAGCTATCCATCATCACGCGGCCGGATACAAATACATTTTTTTCAGGTGTCTTTAAATTAACCAGATCACGAAGTTTTGCATTTTCTGCCTCCAATGTCTGAACCAATTGATACCACTGCCTCAATTTTGCATTCTCGGCCTTTAAAGCTGCCATTTCTGATTGGACATTGGCCAAACCACTCACATCTCTGACAAATTGCGAGGCTGTATGCACGGGTTTGGATGCAAATGACAAAGCGGGTGACAGCATATCAAGAGCCTGCATGCGCACGGCGCTCATCGATGCCGGACTATAGGATGAAAAAACCAGAAAACCTGCGGCTATAAATACAAGAGATAAAGACGAGAGCGACATTCCCATGAACGTCAAAGGAATGGCAAAAACGCTACTACGCGATCTGATTTTTTTATTTTTAAATGAGCGCTTCAATGTTTTCTATGTCTCCGCAAAAACACGTATATTCTTCTAGGCTACACGATTTTCCCTAGAAAACAAATAGCTTAACGCATTTACAATACGAAGCGTGTTAATAATTCCCAATCAGAACATTCTTGAGAGCTTTGCGCTCTTCTAATGCATGGCCAGTCCCGAGAGCAACACATGAAAGAGGGTCATCCCCGAGTGTCACGGCTAGACCGGTTGCATGACGAAGAACAAAATCAAGATTAGTAAGCAATGACCCGCCGCCGGTAAGGACAATCCCCTTATCAACAATATCTGCCGATAATTCCGGTGCCGTATGCTCAAGAGCATCCTTTACACCTTCGACAATCTGCCCAACAGGCTCGGCGAGTGCCTCTGCCACCTGTCTTTCTGTGACGGTAATTTCTTTTGGAACACCATTCATCAAATCACGCCCACGAATTTTCATGGTACGGCCTTCACCATCAGCCGGAGGACAGGCTGATCCGATTTCCTTCTTAATTCGTTCAGCCGTGCTTTCTCCAATCAGCAAATTATGAACACGGCGGATATAACCAATAATGGCTTCATCCATTTTATCGCCGCCGACGCGCACAGATTTGGCAAACACAATCCCGCCAAGGGAAATCACCGCCACCTCTGTGGTACCACCGCCAATATCAACAACCATTGATCCTGTCGGCTCTGTCACAGGCAGGCCCGCCCCGATAGCAGCAGCCATAGGCTCTTCAATCAAATAAACTTCACTGGCACCCGCACTCTCCGCTGATTCTTGAATCGCGCGGCGCTCAACTGCAGTCGACCCGGAAGGTACACAGATCACCATTTTCGGGGATACAAAACTGCGGCGGTTATGCACTTTACGAATAAAATGCTTAATCATTGCTTCCGTGACCTCAAAATCAGCAATCACACCATCACGCAAAGGGCGTGTTGCGATAATAGATCCCGGCGTACGGCCAAGCATTTGCTTTGCCTCATTACCAACGGCCAGAATGTGCTTTTTCCCGTTCACAACCGAAATGGCCACAACAGACGGCTCGTTCAAAACAACCCCCTGCTCGCGCACATATACAAGCGTGTTGGCTGTTCCAAGGTCAATTGCCATATCGGCAGACATAAATCCGAAAAGTTTTGAAAACATACTTTTGTCTAAATCATAATCAAATAAAAGGTTAGATGATGCGTTATAGCAGAGAAAAAAATAGATTGCACTAAAGATTTTACAAGCTATCCCAAGCTGAACGCAGATTCATTTGACAGAAAAAGTGTTTTTCCATATAAGCGCAGATATGTCACAAATTATTGTTCCGCATACCCGGCTTCACCCGAAAACAAATAAAGAGATGAAAAAATCTATCCGGCGCCTGCTTGATGGTGCCGATAACCAATTCATACAAAAGGGAAAAGCAACAAAACGCCAGACAACAGAATATGGGTATGTTTTCCAAAAACTGCGCCAAGGTGATGATAGCTTTACCCCCTTCCCCGATGAGCTTGTGACATTATGCGCTTTAGCCTTGAGAGAATTAGGCGACAAAACCAATCTCAAACTGCCCAGTGTTGAAGACATTACACAGCGCGGTAACTGTATTATTTCAGATTACGAAACAGGTGATGAACTGGCCCCTCATATTGATTACGATAAAGCACGAGCAAAATACCGCGGCCAGGATTTAAGCTTCTATTTTGGAGAGTCCGTCATCGGAGTGGTGCTTGAGGCCGATGAAAGTGGTACATTATACATTCAGCCCAGCTCGAAAGAGCGGAGGCATAACCCGCATAAAGCACAAAAAATTGATGAACATGACGGATCTATATTTCTCTTAAATGGGAGAGCGCGTAATGACTTCGAGCATGGCGTTACGCCGGTGAAGGAAAAAAGGCTATCCGTCACATTCAGAACCGTAGAATGGAGGGACACAGCCCCTAAAGCCCCAGCCCAGCCTGTTCCAGAGTCTTGATCTCATCACGCAACCGTGCCGCCTCTTCGAATTCGAGATCGCTCGCCGCTTTATGCATTTGTGTTTTTAGCTTTTCAATATGCTTTTGTAACTTCACAGGATCTGCCAAAAATGCCTCCTGCCCCTGATCATGAAGCATTTGCGAACCTCGTGATGAAGCACGCGCTTCATCCCTGCTATCCAGAACACTCTCAAGGGCACTGCCAATATTCTTCTTCACTGTCTCGGGGGTAATGCCATGTTCTTTGTTATAGGCAACCTGTTTATCGCGGCGGCGATTGGTTTCGTCAATCGCATATTGCATCGAGTCAGTAATGCGATCCGCATATAAAATGGCTTTACCACCCAGATTCCGAGCTGCGCGCCCGATTGTTTGTATAAGGGATGTTTTCGAACGCAAATATCCCTCTTTATCCGCATCCAAAATCATGACGCGCATACATTCAGGAATATCAAGCCCCTCACGCAGAAGGTTGATACCGACCAACACATCAAAAACACCACGGCGCAAATCCTGCATAATCTCTATCCGCTCGAGCGTATCCACATCCGAATGGATGTAGCGCACCTTAATATTGTTATCGTTGAGGTATTCGGTTAAAGCTTCGGCCATCTTCTTTGTCAGTGTCGTTACAAGCATACGCCCGCCTTGCGCAATCACCTCTTTTGCTTCGGCCATCAAATCATCAACCTGATGTTCTGTGGGGCGGATCTCAACGGGCGGATCAATCAATCCGGTGGGGCGCACAACCTGCTCTACAAACTCACCACCGGCTTGCTCAAGCTCCCATTCGCCCGGCGTGGCCGATACAAAAATAGTCTGGCCTCTGAAGTTATTCCACTCCTCGAACTTCAATGGCCGGTTATCCACGGCGGCCGGCAAGCGAAATCCATATTCCGTCAATGTTGATTTACGTTTGAAGTCCCCGTTATACATCGCGCGCAGCTGCGGGATCATGACGTGGCTCTCATCCAAAAACATGATGGCATCATCCGGCAAATACTCAATCAGAGTAGGCGGCGGCTCCCCCGACTTGCGCCCCGTTAAATAGCGCGAGTAATTCTCAATGCCGGGGCACACCCCTGTCGCCTCCAACATTTCAATATCAAATTGTGTGCGCTGTTCAATGCGCTGAGCCTCCAAGAGTTTATTTTCTTTTTCAAACCAAGCGATGCGCTCCTTCAAATCTGTCTTAATTTGTGCAATTGCTTGCTGCATTGTTGGGCCTGGTGTGATGTAGTGCGAATTGGCAAAAATACGCACCCCTTGCTTAGCCTCGAACTTTTCACCGGTCAGAGGATCAAATTCGGTAATATTTTCCAACTCATCGCCAAAAAAGGAAAAACGCCATGCGCGATCCTCAAAGTGCGCCGGAAACAGCTCAACCGTGTCACCGCGCACACGGAATGTGCCGCGATCAAAGGCAATGTCATTACGCTTATATTGCAAGGTGATCAGGCGCTTGATGAATTCATCCCGGTCAACCTGCTCGCCCTCCTGTATAACAAACGCCATGGCCGCATAATCTTCTTTTGACCCAATGCCGTAGATACAGGACACGGACGCCACCAAAATACAATCACGGCGCTCAAACAGAGCGCGCGTGGCCGCATGCCTCATACGGTCAATTTGTTCATTGATTGATGAGTCCTTTTCAATAAACGTATCAGAGCGCGGGACATAGGCCTCTGGCTGGTAATAATCGTAATAGGAGACAAAATACTCGACCGCATTATCAGGAAAAAAACCCTTAAACTCCCCATAAAGCTGCGCTGCCAGTGTTTTATTCGGCGCAAGGATCAGTGCGGGGCGCTGCATTTCCTCAATGATATGCGCCATCGTAAACGTTTTCCCAGAACCGGTAACCCCCAAAAGGACTTGATCAGAAAGGCCTGATTGTAAACCATCCACCAGCTTTGCAATTGCCCCGGGCTGGTCTCCCGCGGGCTTAAAATCAGAATCAATACGGAACGGCTTGGCTTCGCCGCCATCCAAAAAAAGTTGATTATCTGTGTTCGTGGCCGTGGTCATTGTTTTCATCACTAAAAGATATAGTGGCTTTTGGATCAAAAGGGAAAAAATATCTTT
>CAZTBB010000080.1:0-4674 GCA_964611755.1 uncultured Pseudobdellovibrionaceae bacterium | reverse complement strand
AAAGGCTCTTTCCCGTGCCCTGGGGGATAGTTTAAGTGCGTCTCTTGATGATCAAGCTCCGTCTTTCTGGATGAAACGCAATCTGGATGATGTCCCTACTCTGCCTCATGGCACGGTGGCACTTTCCGATTATGTAGACGCACCAGCTGAATTGGCTCTGGCGCTCTCGCAAATTGGTTTCATTCAAAATGATGAGGCTGCGAAGCATAAAGCTACCGATCTTAAGCCAGGACAATCATTGGTCACACAAGGCGGATCCTATTACAGATGGGATGGATTTGTTGTTAAAAGCAATGCGCAGGATCGTAATGCTCAATTCCTGGAGCAAAAAAATAAATTGGCCGCACTCCGTAAGGATATACCTGCCCAGCAATCTGAATTGGAAAAGGCAGAAAAAAGCGTTGAGCAGATTAAGCAAAGGCGCACAGAGTTAAATCAACGACTAAGCCATATGCAAGAAGCTCTGAAGGTTGATCAGGAAAGTCTTGCGGATGCGCGTATCGCGCTTGCAAAAATTGTTGAAGAAATTGCTCATACCCAATTGCAAAAGACCGAGCTGGAGAAGCATATTGAAGTTACCAATGATGATATTTCAGGCTTGAAGGCCGAAATTCAGCAAGATCAAGAGACAATATCCAGACTTGATCAGGATTCGGAGGATGATAAGCAAGAAAAATTAGAGGCGCTGCATCAAAAGCTTCTGGCCGCGCGCGACAGCCTCAGTGATGCTGTTCGTGCCTTTGATATTCATGCTCAGGAACAAAGAACCCGTAAGGCACGCCTTCAGGCTTTGGCAGATGAACGCATCACACTTCAGAATAGAATCATTCGATCAACTGAGCGTGAAAAAGATCTGAAGCAAAGACTGGAAACACTCGAAGAAAATCTGGAAGCGTTGCAATCCAAGCCAAAATCTTATGAGGCCGATAATCAAAAATTTTTAGATTCCATCTCGGATTTAGAATCAAAGCGCGCCGATGCCGCTGATAAGCTGGCGGAAAAAGAAACGGCTTTGCATGAAACAAATGAAGCCCTAAGGCAGGCGGAGAGAACGTTATCCTCTGCCCGAGAGGACCGCGCCGCATCTCATGCCACCTTATCAGCCCTGAAAGAACAGATTGACTCTCTTGAACAAAATATTGCTGAGCAATTTGATTGTAACCCGGCCGAGCTTCAAGGCCATATAACGATGAAGATCGATCTTGAAGAGGATTTAGGAAAGCTCGCCAGCTTTAAGCATGAGAAAGAAAAGGCAGTTCGTGACCGTGATGCGATCGGCCCTGTGAATTTGCGCGCTGATCAAGAAGCGGCAGAGCTGGAAAAGGAAGTCGGAACGATTATTTCCGAGCGCAATGACCTCATCGAAGCCATTGAGGAATTACGCAAAGGTATTGCCACAATCAATAAAGAAGCCCGTATGCGCTTGATCGCAGCGTTTGATCATGTAAACGGCCATTTCCAAAACCTCTTTAAGCGTCTTTTCAATGGTGG
This sequence comes from uncultured Pseudobdellovibrionaceae bacterium, assembly GCA_964611755.1. GTDB lineage: Bacteria > Pseudomonadota > Alphaproteobacteria > Micavibrionales > Micavibrionaceae > CAZTBB01. The sequence goes on along the minus strand of CAZTBB010000080.1, from coordinate 3,183 downwards.
TCAGGCTCATATCGAGCTTATTGATTCGGATGACCCGCTGCAGGCAGGCTTAGAGATTTTTGCCCAGCCACCAGGCAAAGCCCTTCAATCGCTTTCATTACTATCTGGCGGCGAACAAACCATGGCATCGATTGCATTGATATTCTCAATGTTCTTAACAAACCCCTCCCCTATTTGTGTGCTGGATGAGATCGATGCTCCCCTGGATGATGCCAATGTTGACCGTGTCTGTGATTTACTTGACGAGATTGCCGAGCGTGGAGAAACGCGCTTTGTTATTATTACACACCATCGTTTGACTATGGCGCGTATGGACCGCCTATACGGTGTGACTATGGCGGAAAAAGGCGTATCACAATTGGTCTCAATTGATCTTCAACAATCCTTTAAATTTCTTGATGAGGCGGCCTAAGCAATGGATGATGATCGTATAGCCCAGCTTAATCAAAAGATTCAAAATGCCCGCGGTGTGGATCAAAAACAGGCCGAAGAGAAGAATAAAGATTTAAAGAATAAGCAAACAAAGTATAACGGCATTCAGGCCGGCACAGAACTTGTTGTGGCGATATTTGCCGGCGGTGCTATCGGCTATGGCTTGGATCACTATTTGGGAACTCTGCCGCTCTTCCTCATCACATTCTTTTTTCTTGGAACATGCACCGGATTTTACAATGTTTACAAGCTAACGACACAAGATGATTTATCCGTAGGTATACATAAGAAGAAAACTTCGGAAAAAGATGAAAAAAACTTGCCCTAAGGGGATTGCCAAGGCTTATAAAACAGGCTAAAAACTTGAAAAAATTTAATCACACGGGAAAGGGTATTACATGGCCGGACCAGTCGACCAGTTTGTTATCAAGCCTATCATTGATTTAAATGTAGGTGGTTACGACCTCTCTTTTACAAATTCATCGCTTTGGATGATGGTTGCCGTGGTCTCTATGTCCCTGTTCTTCTCAATTGCCACACGCAAGAAAGCGATTATCCCCGGAAGACTTCAGGTGGTTGCAGAGTCTTTTTATGAATTTGTGGCCAATATGATACGGGAAAATACAGGGGCCGATGGCCGCCAATATTTTCCGATGATCTTCACTCTCTTTATTGTGGTTCTAATGGGGAATGTTTTGGGTCTTATCCCGGGATCATTCACATTTACCAGCCATATTATTGTCACCCTTGCATTGGCGATGATGATCTTTTTTGCCGTGACTATTTTCGGCTTTATTAATCATGGAACAAAGTTCTTGTCATTATTCTCCCCTGCAGGCGTGCCGTTTGCACTTAAACTCATTGTTGTGCCGATCGAGCTGCTCTCATTCTTGATCCGCCCCATTACTTTGGCTGTTCGTTTATTTGCGAATATGATGGCGGGGCACTTGATGCTCAAGGTTTTTGCAGGTTTCAGCACGATGATGGCGGCGGCCGGTATTGGCGGAATTCTTGCCGGTTCTGTGCCGATGCTCTTCAATGTGGCGTTTTATGCATTGGAATTATTGGTTTCATTGTTGCAGGCTTATATCTTTGCGATTTTAAGCTGCATTTATTTGAAAGATACCGTTGATCTTCATCACTAAATGTGTAGGATCATGGTGAATTTAAAACTGGTTCATTTATTAAACTAACTGAAGAAAAGGAAAAAAAATGGAAGAAGGTTTGAAACTCTTGGCTGCAGCAGTCGCAATTTTGCCGTTATTCGGTGTTGGTATCGCTCTTGGTATGATCTTTTCATCATACAACGAAGCTGTGGGCCGCAACCCATCATCAATGGAAATTTTGGATAAGAAATTCTTTATCTCATTCGCATTGACTGAAGCTCTTGCTATTTTTGCATTGGGTGTATCTCTCATCATCCTATTCGTACTTTAGGTTTAATACTTAGAGCTTTTTGCAAGGGAGAAACGTGTGATGCGTTTTAAAACAACCCTCTTTACCGTGACGGCTTCGCTGGCTCTTATTGCTGGCGAAGTTTATGCTGCCAGCGCTGGTGAATACGGCGAGGAAAAGGTCGGGGGCTTGCCCCAGCTTGATCCATCAACCTATCCATCACAGCTATTCTGGTTAGCGGTAACATTCGTTGTTCTGTATTTGCTGTTTGCAAATAAAGTTTTGCCGGATATTTCCAACACGATTGAAAACCGCCAAGAGCTTATCAAAAGTGATTTGGAAACGGCCGAGTCTTTGAAAGAAGAGGCCGAGAAGATCCATCAGGACTATGAGCGCATTCTTGAGGAGTCCCGCCAAAAGGCCGTGGCTCTCTTTGATCAGGTTGATGCTGATATTAAGGCAAAAACTGAGGGTGCCTCTGCTGAATTTCGCGACCGCATGCAAAAAGAAGTGCAGGTTGCAGAAAGCCGCATTGAAAAAGCCAAATCCGAGGCGATCAAAGATATTGACGGCATGGCCGCCGAGATGGCAAGCGCAGCTGCAAAGAAAATTGTTGGTGTGTCTGCCGATATCAAACAAGCCAAGAGCGTTGTGAAAGATATCAATACAGAAAAGCAGAAGGCAAAAGCTGCCTGAAATTTTAAATTGAGACATTAAGAGAAAAAGATGCAAGACCCAAATACATTAGCAGCGATGGTTCAAAGTACTGATTTTTGGATTAGTCTATCTTTTATCATTTTTCTTTTTGTTCTCTGGAAATTTGGTAAGAATGCTGTTCTTAACATGATCGATACAAAAATCGATACCATCAAGAAAGATATCGAAACAGCAGAGAATTTGCGCATTGAAGCTCAAGAGTTACTCGCGCAATATCAGCGCAAGCACAAAGATTCTATCAAAGAGGCGCAAGGCATCATCAAAAGCGCAGAAGATCGTGTTACCGAGATTCGCCGTAATGCGGATCAGGAGATCAATGACATGATTGCCATCCGCGAAAAACAGCTTCAGGAGCGTCTCAATCGTATGGAAGAAAGTGCTATTGAGGACATTAGACGCTACGCTGCTGACCTTACTGTTACAGCGACGGCTCGCATTATTCAGGATCAGCTTGATGCAAAAACAGATGAGAAGCTGATTAAGGAAACCAGCAAAAAGATTAGCGCAAGTTTCCATTAGCCTTATTTTATAAATTATGGACAACTCCCAGCATATGATTGATGAACTTGGCAGAGCAGCCAAAGCGTCATCCTCAGTTCTTCGTAAAACCCCTACTGCTGTGATTGATAATACACTCTT
>CAZTBB010000079.1:0-4728 GCA_964611755.1 uncultured Pseudobdellovibrionaceae bacterium | reverse complement strand
AGATGCAGACGGTCTTGTGATTAATAATGAGGGCATGATTTTGCTCGGGCAGCGTACCGATATTAACGGTGCGGTAACGGCAGCCAACGCCAATGACTTGAACTCTTTGACGCCTGTTGATTTCGGTACGATTTCCGGAACGGCCGGATCGACAACATTGGCCAGCATGGAGCTGAACCTTCCGGCTGAATCCGGTATTTATGTTGCCGGTGTTGGACCGGAATACGTCACAGCCCTTGAGGTGTTTGATGAGCTGGGTGTTAGCCACACCATCCAAACAACCTTCCGCAAGACGGCTGTGAATACATGGGATATGCTCTTTGCCAACCCCTATCAAACGGCGCTTGGCTCGGGTTCTGCAAACTCCAGTTTGCTTGACGTGGATACAGGCACAGTCGGTAACCAGTTGCAGCGTACCATTACGTTTGGAGGTGATGGGTCAATTTTGAACATTGATGGTGTGGCCGCGGCGCCCCTCACAATCAGCATGCCTATTGCCACCTCGGCGCAGCCGAATGATACGGGTGCGAATGATTTAACATTCACCCTGGATCTTGGGACAACAACGCTTTTTGATGGTCTGACACAATTCGGCTCGAACTCATCCACAGCCGAGATGAGCATTACAACCATTGAACAGGACGGTGTGCGTTTTGGTCAATTGGCCGGTGTTGAGATCGATGATAGCGGTTTGGTTACAGCCTTATTCGATAACGGTGTAAGACGTCCAATCTATCAAATTCCAATTGCGACATTCCCGAACCCGGAAGGTCTGACAAATGTAAAAGGAACAGTGTATGATGAAAACGAAAACGCTGGTAACTTTAACTTGCGTCAGCCCGGTGAAGGATCGGCCGGTAACATCGTTCCAACCTCGCTAGAATTATCGACGGTGGACCAATCGGACGAATTTAACAAAATGATTGTAGCGCAGCAGGCTTATTCATCAGCCGCGCAGATCTTAAGTACTGTCGATGACATGTTTGAAACTCTGATTGGTGCCGTTCGATAATTTTTAAAAATTATTGAAAGGACATCGTCATGAGCTTGATTGAAACTTTTTTGGAAGATGCGAAGGGCAAAGCAATAGAAGAGATTCTATTGCAGCCCGACCTTCCGGAAACCATTCAAAAGATATCTGATGATTTGGATCATGTGTCCAGCGACCAGAAAAAAGCATTCGAAGATATTATGAGAGATGTTTTGAAGCTGGTTGATCAGGAAATTGAAAAGCTCGAAGGCGAAATGATCAGTAACCGCAAAGCGTTTGAACATGTTCAAAAAAATACGCAAGCATGCCTGGCTTATTTAGGCGCTGTCGATAAAGGAAAGCAGAATGAACGTTGAAGACATCATAGAGGCCCATAAAATTTCACAAGATATGGCAAAACAAATCTATAGTTTTAGCCTGCTTTGTGAAGAGCTTGCCTGCGTAACCGAGCAGGAAAACCTTCAGTTCCTCTCTGAAGGCTTGGAAAAAAGCAAGGAGGCGAGCCTTCGTAAAATGAAGCTAATGTCCCGTTTTGAAGATGGAACATCTCGTCTTTTGGAAGTTGTCCGCAAAGAAGAGCCTCTAAACATTGCCTTGCATAAGCACCTTGCACAGACAATATCAACGCTTCAAAAGAAGCTAAATGTAAATGCGAATTTGCAGATTCAAATGTTGGAACATAACAGCAGAATGGAATCATCGCAGGCAGGAGGTAGCACATGGCACTAATTAGCGCATTGCATACATCATTTTCCGGTCTGAAGGATACGGAAGCGCGGTTGGCTGTTACGTCTCAGAATGTAACAAATGCCGATAAGCCGGGCTATACACGAAAAACATATGCGTCTGACTATACAACAACAAATGATATTACCACGCCAAATGGCGGAACAATTGTTGCTTCTTTCGTTAATCAGTATTTGCAGCAGAGTATTATTCAGGATTTGGCCGGTCTCGGCGAAAATGAGCGTTTGGCCGAATATTTAAGCCTGCTGTCCAATGCGCTTGGAAATACAGCTGGCGGCAACACGGTCAGCGCAGCCTTGGATGACCTCGAGGCTTCGTTTGATTTGTTATCTGTAAACCCGGAAGATGGGGCTCTCAAGCAAAGGGTTGTTGCTGATGCCGAGACATTGGCGCTGCAAATAAGACAGTTATCAGCAGATGTGCAAGATCTTCGTCAGCGCGCGGATCAGGACATTGAGCAGGTTGTCGGAGAAATAAATGATATCCTCAGCAATCTTGATAACCTAAACGGCCTTATCACTTTTGCCGATAGCGCCGGGAACACCACGGCAGATTTAGAAGATGAAAGAAACGAGCTTTTGGAACAGCTCGCGGAACTCATTGATATTGATTATTTCTTCGACTCGAATAACCAGCTCAACATATATGCCGCCAATAGACCGGTTTTAGGCGGCGTGGCTCTGCCGCTAACATATACAGCCGCATCGAATGTAAGCAGCACGGTAGTTTATCCCGGTGGTTTTGCAGCGATCGATTTGAACGGAAATGATCTGACAACTTTGATCGGTGGTGGTGAATTGGCTGGCTTGATCGAGATGCGGGATACAATTCTTGTGGAGGAACAAGCCAAGCTGGATGAGTTTGCCCGTGTTCTGATGGAAGAAATGAATGATTTGCTCAATCAAGGGGCGACCATTCCGCCAAGATCTACGATTACAGGCTATGATCGCGCATTTACACCTCTTACAGCTTTTGCGGGCACGGGGAATGTGCGTATAGCTGTGGTGGACACAGCCGGTCTTGTCCAGAGTACAGCGGATTTCAACCTTGCGGGCTATGCTACAATCAATGATATTCTTGTTGATATTAATGCCACACTTGGCCCGGCTGTTACAGCCAGCTTGACCGTGGATGGAGAGTTTCAGCTTGTAGCGAACAACGCAGGCGAAGGGATTGCCATGAGCGAGCTTAACAGTGATGTAACGGCTGCTGGTGAGAGTTTTTCCGAGTTTTTTGGCCTGCATAATCTTTTTGAAGGTACGGGCGGTGAGGATATTATCTTGAGCCGGTATTTGCAGGCTAATTCAGACTTTTTGTCTGTGGGCTTTATGCAGACAGGTGCGCTTGTCGCCGGAGATCAATCTGTGTTTGTCGGGGATGGCTCTCTTGCCAAGCAAATGAATCAAGCATTTCAGAATTCTTACAGTTTTAATGCGGCCGGTAATTTCGCGGCCCAGACCGAGTCCATTAATGATTATGCCGAAAAAATAATGGGCGGCGTTGCCATCAGAGGCAATACGGCTCAAATCAACCGGGATGCATCCCAAATATTGGTGCAGCAGAGCCGGGGTATTTTGGATAATGAAACTGGCGTTAACATCGATGAAGAAATGACAATGCTGATCGATTTAGAAGCCAAATTTGAAGCCGCGGCAACGGTTATTGCTCGCATCCAGGAGATGTTTGACCAGTTACTGGCAGCCGTAAGATAAGGTAAGAAGGAGATGAAACATGGTTGATCGTGTCTCTACATTTGCACAAACACAAAGCCTGATAGAGAGCAATTTGCGCCTTCAGGGGCGTTATGGCGAGGGTCAGATCCAAATTTCCAGTGGTTTGATATCGGAAACCTATGATGGTATCGCCAGAGATACACGCCGTGTCTTGAGTATTGAATCTGATATGAAGCGGATTGAAATGCAGCTTGTGACATCCCAGCAGGCGCTCAGCCGCAATCAGATGGTTTATGATATTCTTGGTGGAATCCTCGAGACTGGCCAAAATTTTCTGGCTGATTTGAGTACGGGTATTTCCAATATTGGTGCTGCCGCAGCGGCACAAATGCAACAGATTGCTCAAAACGGTATTGATATCACAGAGAGTGGCCTGAATACGCAGCTGGCGGGACGCTATCTTTTTGGTGGATCGGCAACGCAGAGCCCTCCGGTGGATACATCTGTGGCAACGTGGGGCGGAGCAGTGATCCCGTCTGTGGCGGATACGGATTACTATCAGGGGAATAACTTTATACAATCTGTTGAGGTGACAGACTCACAGACGATTGATTATGGTGTTTTGGCAAGCGATCCTGCTTTAGAATTAATTTTCAGGGCATATGATTTGGTTGTCACAACGCCGGGGGATATTCCGACCTATCAAGAAGCTTTTAGTCTTCTGGAGCAGGGGCTGGATGATCTGGCCTCAAGACGTGCATCCGTTGCCAATAATTCGGCTGCAATTCAGCAAGCGATTGATCAAAATGGTGAGGATTTGAATTTGTTAACGGCCTTGATTGCAGATATCAAAGAGGTCGATCTGGCAGAAGTGTCGGTGAATATCCAGCAAATCGAGGCCCAGCTCGAGGCATCTTTTGCGGTGACAACGAATCTATTAAACTTGAGTATTGTTAATTTTATCAGATAGTATAAGAACTTGATAAAATAGAAAGATATACTCATGAGCGATGATGCCCCTCAAAAACACCTCTCGGATAATACGGACGAAGCGCTTCAGCGCATGATTCAAATCACTGAGCTGACCATAGATTCCACTCAAAAAGAAACAGATGCTGTTGCCATGAATAAAGGCGCGGAATTTGCCCAGCTATCCGAGCATAAAAAGGATGTGAATGAATTGTATCGCCAGGCGTCCGAAGAGTTTATGGCGCGTAAGGATGAGTTTATGAGTTATTCATCCCCATTGGTGCAACAATTGGTGGATCTGCAATCAGAACTTAAAAAGACAATTGATACCAATCTCAAGATTTTAAA
>CAZTBB010000078.1:0-4764 GCA_964611755.1 uncultured Pseudobdellovibrionaceae bacterium | reverse complement strand
CACCATCTCTGGGGTAATAATATCCGCCGCCTGAAGTTTTTTAAGCAAATGGTTATGGTCTTTGACCTTGAGAAGAAGATCGATATCATCATTTGGGTCAAGAGACAGATCACCAATAACTGAGCCTTTGAAATCCTGATCCATGAGGGAAGCCTCATAAAGCATGATTGTATTTTGCAGCGGATTCCAAGCGGCCCGTATATGCAATCTCTCGAAATGGATATCTTTGGCCCAGTTTGTATTTTTTAAATGGAAGTCTGAAAAATTTATGGTGGATGCGACAAAAGGAACCGGCCAGATTTGTGTTTTCATAGCCTTAAAGGAGACCTCCAGACCGTTATTGTTTATCTCTGTTGTCTGTGAACCGGCCTTGATGGCAAAGGGGTAGCCTGAAATCGTAAGGCTTGCCTCATCGTTGGAGGCATATTGGGCGATATTGTTATGATAGAGATCTTCCGCTTTATGGGCCGTATAGAACCAGCTGGCGGAGTAGAGCAAGAATAGCACAGCACCAATAGCCGCCAGCCTTATATGTTTACGACGCAATTCCGATGCGATATGGATTTGCTCGTCTTTTGCCTCTTGCACGAGTTTCTGAGAGAGCGGGTCAATCTGGTTTTTTAGAGCTTGAATGGTCGATCTTTTATCTTTTTGTGGTTTGATGGCAGGCAGAAATTCAAAGATGACTGTTCCGCGCTTTTTCAAAAAACCATTTTTGGGATAGAAAAAACCGGCATTCAGAGCCATGGGAATGATTGGTAATTCTGTGGCTTCCTGAATGTTCGCAACACCCATTTTATAGGGCCTGTCATCATCGATGCCAACCCGTGTGCCTTGGGGGAAAATAATGATCGGGCGTCCGGCTTCCTTCATCCGTAGGGCACCATCAATTATTTGGGCGCTGGCCTCACGGCCGGAGCTGCGGTCAATGGCGATGGCATCAATCTTTTTTAAATATGTTCCAAAAAGCGGTAGGCTCAGAAGCTCTTTTTTCAGGATGATCGCGGGGTTTTTAAACAAGAGATGAAGTTTGAAAGTCTCGTAGCGCGATTGATGTTTGGCGGCAACAATAAATGCACCGTCTTTTGGAAGGTGTTCAAGCCCTCTGACTGTGAGATCAAGATCCAGAATCAAAAATTCCAGCCAGTATATAATATTGAGATACATCTCCGCCGGCATGCGCCCATAGCGCGCGGGAAGAAGAAAAAAGGGCGTAAATAGAACACAACACAAGAATGTCGCAATATAAAAGGCGATCGTGAAAATAAGAGATCTTATAAAACAAGAAATCATGAAGGCTCCTTTAGCTGGCCTATCTGAAGGGTTAAGAACCGATAGAGTAACTTATTATATTCGCCAATGCTCAAAGACCAAAATTTAAATGTGGTCGGGGCATTTTTATTATCTTGAACAGGGACAGGTATAATATCAATGTCAGGTGTTATAGCCGTAAGCTCCATGAGGGCACGGCGCATATGGTAGTCTGAGGTAACAAGCCGGATAGTGCGGATATTATTCTTTTTCATCCACTCTGCGCTTTCAATTGCATTTTGGCGTGTGGTTTGGGCTTTGTAATCAAGAGTAATACAACATTGCGGCAAAGCTGGTTGGTCTTTCCAAAAACTTCGTAGTGCAGCTTCATCAATATTTTCATGAACGCCTGATATGAGGATTTTTTGGGTTTGTTGGTTGGCAAGAAATCCAAGCCCCGTATTTATGCGATCATATCCCCCTGTGAAAACAATGACAGCGTCTGTTTTTTCAAGCGCTCTGGACGGAGCTGAGGGCGGGTCATGAATGGTCACAGCAGCAAAGCCTGCACACCATAGCGCCAGCAAGAACAGGACAATAAAGATTATAGGTTTTGCATTCATCATAGTCAGTCTATGGATTGGACTTGATTTAAGGCATTTTTGCAAGGGCTCTTAGAACAGTCATACGCGCGGCAAGCAATGAGATGCCGGAAATGATAAAGGGCACGGTGAGGAAAATCAGAAAATGGATAGTACCAAGTGAGAAGTCAGGCACAAGGGTTGTTGCCATGTCGGCTGAGAAGATCGGGATCGTAAACAGGACAGCGCCGCCAATAATACCGCCGATAATAGCGCCGCGTAATGTAAGCAGAACAGCATGGCGTTGAAATTGTCTGGCAATATATTCATCACTTGCGCCCATAAGGTGCAGAAGCTCTACATCCTTTTTGTGAATGGCAACGCGGGAACTGACTGCGCCTGCAATAGATGTGGCCGTGGTGACACCAATCACCAGTGTTATCAGAACAGCGCTGAATTGCAGTGATCCGGTGAAGCTGAGTAAATCTGTGAGCCAATCACGATGCGTGTCGAGGCGAATATTGGATGCAACCGATTTCAGGTCGCGCTCTATTGATTTTATGGCAGGTTGGGAGGAGCTTAGCAATTCAACAGAAATCAATCCCGGTAGGGGAATATCGCCCAGATCTGAGCTCTCTCCAAGCCATGGCTCAAGCAATCCTTGAATATCATCTTTCTTCAAAAGTTCAATTGATTTTACCGATGGGTTGGATGTCATGACTTTTTCTACCTTGCCCATTAACGTTTCAATCTGTTTATCGGTTCTGATTTTACCATTTTCGGTTTGCGCGGGAATTTCAATTGTTGCCTTGTTTTCAAGTCCCGATGACCAGCGCTCGGTCATCGCGCTTAAAACAAAGGAGGCTGCAATAGCCATAAAGCCGAGGAAAGTCATCAGCCCGATAAGCAAAATAACAAAGTTTGTTCCCTCGCTTTTATCGAGGGGGAGGTCATATTGGCGTTTCGTGGCGACGCCAAGTTTTCTATCGCGAAAAACACCCATTTAAAACACATCCTTAATTTTCTTTTCAATCCAGCTTTTATTGTGTTCGATCGTCAGGTGCCCGGCATCAAGAATCATGCGCGGATGGCCGAATTTTTCCATCATCTGGATATTATGCGTGGCAATCACAATCGTGGTTCCCATACGGTTTAATTGATCAAACAAGCCCATCAGGCGAAAGCCGATTTCATCATCAAGGTTTCCCGTTGGTTCGTCCGCCAGAAGCAGGCGCGGGCGCGTGACAACGGCTCTGGCGATGGCGATACGCTGCTGTTGTCCCCCGGACAGTGTTTGCGGAAGCGCGTTTTTATAATCGCCAAGCCCCACCCATTCCAGCAATTCATTCACATTGCTTTTTACCTCTTTTTCATGACGCCCCATAATACGGAGCGGCAGGGCGACATTATCAAAAGTTGATAGATTTGGCAGAAGGCGGAATTCCTGAAAAACCACGCCAATGCGCTGGCGGATATGCATGAGTTTATGGCGTGGCAAATCATTGATATTCTGCCCAAACATCGAGATCAGGCCGCGTGTCGGGCGGCGGCCAAGAAACATTAAATTCATCAATGATGTTTTGCCCGCACCGCTTGGCCCACTCAGGAAGTGAAAGGATCCGGGCTCTAGTGTGAAGTTCACATTGTTGAGAACCTCCGGCCCCACGCCGTAACGCAAGCCGACATGTTCAAAAATAATCATGGTCGGCTCCCTTCTGTCTTTGCCGGAAGGGTATGGCGTTCTACATCGCGGGGTTTTTGCAGGTCGAGCATGGTTTGAATGGCCTGTGCCTTTTTATAAGGATTTGTAATTTCCAATGCTGCATTCAGCGCTTCTTGGCTTAACCCTTGTTCGGCCAATATTTTTGAGATGATTGTATAGGCTTTATTGCGGAAGCTTTGGCTATCGATAAAAGCAATGCTTTTCATGGCCTGATCAAACTTGCCAAATTCAGCCTGAATTTCCGCCGTTTCAGCATAGGCCTTGTGGCGAAGCGCATCATTCTCCATAGAGGCCGCTGTATCCCATGCACCTTGATCATCATGGGCAAAGGCCTGTGCCATGGCGATATATGTGAGGGCAATAGCATAGGATGCCGGGGCTGTAATCTGTTTTGAGGCTTGCGTGAGTTGATCAAAGTGTCGATCAAGCGTTTCTTTGTCATGGCTTTGAGCCGCGATGGTCATGCCAATGCCCCGAATGGTCATGGCTTGTGTGTCGGGGGTTTGAATGGATGTGATAAGCCCAAGAGCCTGATCGAATTTGCCTTCAAATGCATAGGTCTTGGCAAGCTCTCTATAGACCTGATCACGCCATAAGGTCTGATCAATGTGCCGGGCTTCATTGCGAAGTAATTCTAATATACAGGCTCTGTCCTCGGACGAACAGCTCTGATCTGAGTTGTGGGCGGTTTTAGCAAAGGATTGTGCTGTTCCGATAAACAACGATAAAATAATAACACATATAAAGAGGGGTTTTTGATCCATTGCCTTGCTCGATAATTTACTCCTCTTTATAACTAATAAATAAGCAAAGGAATTGAAAGAGCCGAATGATACTGACTTGTCCAAATTGTGGAACACAATTTACCCTTCCCGAGGGAGCGCTTGGTGACAAGGGCAGGAAGGTGAAATGTACAAGTTGTGCAGAAATCTGGTTTCAAGAGCCTGAGCGCGATGCAGAAGAGGTTTTTGAGGAGCTGGTCAAGGATATTGATGTCGAAGAGGCCTTGGAAGATTTTGCGCCGGGTGAGAGGCCAGGCGATGATTTTGAGTCTGAAGACGATGGGGATGATGGGGATGATGGGGATGATGATAAAGGTGATGACCTTCCTGATGTCGATGAGGACATTATTCCCTCCCGCTCTGTAACAGGTGATTCAGCGGATAGTGATGAGATGCCATCTTTCATGGCCGGAAAATCTGTGGATCA
>CAZTBB010000077.1:5127-5538 GCA_964611755.1 uncultured Pseudobdellovibrionaceae bacterium | reverse complement strand
TTGCGCGGGGCGGATATATCCATGCCTAAAAATCCGCCGCGGCTTTTAAAAGGGTATCAAGAATAAGGTTGCAATCGATATTGTCTTTCTGCATGCTGGCTTAAAGTAATTCTTCTGAGGGGGCAAATATTCATGAGCAATAATAAAGAAGAACTTCTAGTATTGGCATCCGATATAGCGAGTGCTTATTTTTCGAATAATACGGTGGATGTTCAAAACATCCCGAATGTTATCCATACAATCTATAAAAGCTTAAATGATCTAGATAAGGCGGATGGGATGATGCTCGATCGACCGCAGCCTGCTGTGCCGATCAAGAAATCAGTAACACCAGATTACATTATCTGTCTCGAAGATGGGAAAAAGCTTAAAATGCTCAAGCGCCATTTGAAAACAGCCTATGATATGAGC
>CAZTBB010000077.1:0-5117 GCA_964611755.1 uncultured Pseudobdellovibrionaceae bacterium | reverse complement strand
CTGGGGGTTGCCTGCGGATTATCCTATGGTGGCTCCTAATTATGCACAAAAGCGAAGCCGTTTGGCCAAGGATATCGGCTTGGGTGTTAAGGGGCGCTCATAAGATAAAGCGCTACGAGAGTTCTTCGCCGCGCCTGCGTGCAGCGCTAACGGCGCTTTCTATTACTTTCTCAAAATCATGATCGCTTAATGCGCGTAATCCCGCCTCGGTGGTGCCCCCCGGGCTTGTAACATTTTCACGCAATGTGCTTGCGGGGGTGTCAGGGCTGGCATCGGCAAGAGCTGCCGATCCTATTACGGTTTGCCGCGCTAATTGCATAGCAAGATCAGCATCGAGGCCGTTAGCGACACCGGCTTTCGCAAGTGCCTCGATCAAGGCAAAGAGATAGGCAGGGCCACTACCGGATAGGCCTGTAATGGTATTCATCTGCGCCTCATCCTCAATCCATGCGGCCTTCCCATTGGCTTGCATCAATGCGGTGATGTTGCTTTTTTGTGCCTTATTCACATGGGCGTTGGCAATGGCCACGCTCATGCCTTTATTCACCATGGCCGGTGTGTTTGGCATGACACGTATCAACGGTGTCTTTTGGCCGAAATACCCCTCCAGCTTGGCTAGGGTTGTGCCGGCCGCAATGGAAATGATGGCCGTGCCTGCATCTATTTTGGTGCTAAGGAGGGGGCAAAGCTCATCCATCATTTGTGGTTTAATAGCCAAGAGCACAAAATCAAATTGGCTTTGGGAAAGCTCCTCAATGCTTTGGACATATGTCAGGGCCGTGTTTTGAGCCAGATCATCCGCTAATGGTTTTGGGTCAATAATATGCGCGCTTTTGATTAGAGCTTTGCCAAGCCATGAACGCAGCATGGCCGAGCCCATATTACCGCAGCCGAGCATGAGAATGTTCAGCGCAGTCATGGTTTAAGACTCGCCTACTGTATCCATAAGAGCCAGCGAGATATGCTGATCATTGGCCGCATGTGTATTGGCAAGCAGGTCAAAGGCTGGATAATAGCGCTCACACTGGGCAAGGGAGATATCCACCAAGTCTTCGATATGTTCGCTAAAGGATTTATTGACGATCCCACGCATCATGCATGTCTGACGAAAGCATGGTGAGAGATCCTCTTCTGTGAGGCCAAAATGTCCCATCCATAAATTTTGATTGATGGTCAGGAGTGTTTGGGCTGTTTGGAGTTTTTTATCGTCTGGAATGTTCAAATTATAGGTGATAGAAAATTGTAGAGCGCTGAGATCTTCTTGCCAGATAAAATCCAAATCATAATCACAGCTTTTGCCTGTGACACGCACGCTAAGCTCATCATCATTAAGACGGCTAAAGACCCAATTATGAGACACAAGAATCTCTTCCACACTGTCCAGCGGGTTTTGACTATCATCCACCAGTGCTAATTTTTCCTCACGCATAACTAAAAAATAATCCTTCCCCCAAAGTGATGTTTATTTACGTTTGGTCTTGCCAGATATCTCAAGAGCATCTAAGCGCTTTTTAATGGCTTCTTGCTCCAGTCGGGATTGTTCCAACATGGCTTCCAGTTTTTCGAAATCTTCCCGCGGGACAAGATCCATCTTCATGGCCATTTCATCAATACGGGCACGCACCTCTTCTCTGACTTGCTGGCGCATAGATGAGACAAGAGAGACCGCGCCTCCTGCGACACGTGCCAAATCATCAAAAATTTTTTCTCTGGCAGGCATGATAAAACCTATTGTTCTCGATTGAATGTGAGGAGATTATCTATCACGCTTTACGTTGCCTCTTCAAGAGGGGTGGTGGCGATGGCCTGTGGATAGATTTGTGGTTAAGTTTTTCTTTGCCTTTATCTTATCGGGGCGGCATGAAATAAGAAAAAGATGAGGACAAAACAATGAGTTTACCATTTCCAGAGATAGACCCTGTGGCGATAGCCATTGGCCCATTAGAGATTCGCTGGTATGCGCTGGCCTATCTGGCCGGTTTTTTGATTGGCTGGAAATATTGCTTGTACCTTGCTGGCCTTGATAAAGAGGTCAAGCCATTCAAAACCGATATCGACGATTTTCTACCCTGGGCTATTCTGGGTGTAATTGCTGGCGGGCGCCTTGGTTACGTCTTGTTTTATCAGCTGGAGTTTTATCTGCAACAGCCATGGGAAATCCCCATGATTTGGCATGGCGGGATGGCCTTCCATGGCGGCTTGCTCGGTGTGGCTGTGGCTTTATTTTTGTTCTCGCGTTATCAGCATGTTCCACTGATGCGGCTTGCGGATATTCTCGCCTGTGCGGTGCCAATAGGCTTGTTCTTCGGACGCATAGCGAATTTCATCAATTGTGAATTGGTTGGCCGCGTAACCCATATGCCATGGGCGGTTGAATTTCCCTGCGCCGGTGATTTGGCGCGCCACCCGAGCCAACTTTATCAGGCGGGATTGGAAGGTCTTGCATTGTTAGGGATTATGGCCTTTTTGGCACATCGTGAAGCCCTTCGGAACAAACCCGGTGTGCTGGCCGGTGTGTTTTTGGTGTTCTACGGCATTTTCCGCTTTATAGCGGAGTTCTTCCGTGAACCTGATCTGCAGATTGGTTTTATTGCGGAGATTTTCACTATGGGGCAGATGTTATGTGTGCCAATGGTGCTCTGTGGTTTGGGTATTATCTATTGGTGCGGATTGAGACGCACACAGCCCACATAAATGTAAATCTATGTTAGAGGACATTCTTAAGGCAAAGATCATAAAAGACGGGCCTCTTCATATTGGCCAGTATATGAATCTGTGTCTGGCGCATCCCGAGCATGGCTATTATACACGCCGGAACCCGTTGGGTGCGGCAGGTGATTTCACAACGGCGCCGGAAATATCACAGATGTTCGGGGAAATGGTTGGGGTCTGGTTGGCCGATATGTGGCAACAGATAGGCGCGCCGGAATGTCGCCTCGTGGAGTTAGGGCCTGGTCATGGCACATTGATGGCAGATATTCTGAGGGCTACCAAACATGTTCCGGATTTTCATAAGAAACACTCGGTTCACTTGGTTGAGATTGGGCATACACTCAGGGACAAGCAGCGCAACAAGCTCTCCGGTTATGACATTAGCTGGCATGAGCATTTTGAGGATATTCCAGCCGATCGGCCAATTTTATTGGTGGCCAATGAATTTTTGGATGCATTGCCGATGCGGCAAATGATGTGGTTTGATGGCGCTTGGCAAGAGCGTGTGATTGGCATTGATGAGCAAAGCGGCGCTCTAAGCTTTGGTGTTTCTCCGGCCGATCCGGCCATGCAGGCCATAGCAATGGAAAAAGCGGGGCAGGTTCGTGATTTTGATATTCTTGAATTATCGCCAGAGCGCGAGCATGCGTTTGAATCTGTGTGTCTTGCTTTGAAAACCAGTGGCGGTACAGCCTTGTTTATTGATTATGGCTACACAAAATTCGGCCTCGGGGATACGTTACAAGCGATACAAAAGCATAACATGGTTTCTCCGTTGCATGAGCCGGGGTTGTCAGACCTGACCAGCCATGTTGATTTCGAAGCATTGGCAGCCGTTGCGCGGGCACAAGGGGTGAATGTGTATGGCCCGCAAACCCAGGGGATGTTTTTGCAGGCCCTGGGGATTGAGGCGCGTGCCGAGGCATTATCGCAACATGCCAATCCGGATCAGAAAAAAGATATTGAACAGGCCTTGAACAGGTTGGTGAAATCAGATCAAATGGGGGCCTTGTTCAAAGTGTTAGGAGTATCGTATGGGGATCATATCCATGCTGGCGGATTCACAGGCGGGGCCTGAGTTTTTTGAGGTCAGGACATTCATAGACAATGATAAGGATAAGGCCTTTCACGGGTTTTTTGGCCGTAATGGCGGCGTTAGCCATGATATTTATGCAAGCCTGAATTGTGGGCGCGGCTCGAATGATGATCCGGCATATGTCTCTCAAAATCTAGAGCGCGTGGCCGATGCTGTGGGCACGTTGCCAGATCATGTCATGACCATGTATCAGGTGCATGGCAAAGAGTGCCATATTTTGCAAGAGAAGTGGCCGCTCAGTGACCGTCCGCAATGTGATGGTGTGGTAACCGATAAGGCCGGCTTTGCTCTTGGAATTTTAACGGCCGATTGTGCGCCCGTTTTGTTCTATGGCGAAAAGCCGGATGGCCAGCCTGTTATTGGCGCGGCGCATGCGGGCTGGAAGGGGGCTGTAGGCGGTATTTTAGGCTCTACGCTTGATCAAATGCAAAGCCTTGGCGCTGTGCGTGAGGAGATCAAGGCCTGTATCGGGCCGTGCATTAGTGCGCGTTCTTATGAGGTTGCCGATGCGTTTGCGACACCATTTCTGGAAGAAGATACCCAGAATGAGCGTTTCTTCAAAGACGGGCGCCGAGAGGGGAAAAAGCATTTTGATTTGCCGGGCTATTGCGCAGCCAAACTGTATAAAGAGGGCTTAACGCGCGTCTTTGTAAAAGATCTGGATACATATTTTAACGAAGAAGATTTCTTCAGTTATCGCCGTACAACCCATCGCGGGGATAAGGATTATGGGCGCCAGATTTCCGTGATTATGATTAAACCTGATTAGAGTGTGATTTATTTGTTGCTTTTCTAGGGGCGTTTTTTTTATAGTGCGAGCCAATAGGGACATAAACATTATTTTTTTAACAAGGGTTTGATAAAAAAATGAAAATCATCGCTGGTAATTCCAATGAGCCACTTGCACAAGCAATCTCCGAATACTTAGAAACACCTTTAACGGAAGTTGGTATCAAGCGCTTTGCAGATAACGAAGTATTCGTCGAGATTTTAGAAAATGTGCGCGGTGAAGATGTGTTTTTCATTCAATCCACCTCCTATCCGGCCAATGACCATTTGATGGAGCTGTTGATTGCGATTGATGCCCTCAAGCGCGGATCGGCCAAGCGTATTACCGCTGTGATCCCTTATTTTGGTTATGCCCGCCAAGACCGCAAAACGGGCGGCCGTACACCGATTTCAGCCAAGCTTGTGGCGAATTTGATTACGGCGGCTGGTGCGGATCGCGTTTTGACAATGGAGCTGCATGCCGGACAGATTCAGGGCTTCTTTGATATTCCCGTTGATAATTTGATTGTTGCCCCGATTA
>CAZTBB010000076.1:0-6699 GCA_964611755.1 uncultured Pseudobdellovibrionaceae bacterium | reverse complement strand
GCCTTTTTAGCCGCTTCTTCGATAGCTGCGCAGCCACCGAGTACGATGAGATCCGAAAAGCTGAGAAGCCTGATCCCCATCATATAGCCCCGCCAGTGATTTTGCCTGCCCTTGCCCGTCAAAAATTTCGATGTAAAAATCATCGCGTTTGGATTCAATAATAACGGCAGATCTTATGCGGCTATGATTTTGATCTTGATAAAAATGCGCGGCGTAAGCCTCAAAACAACTGACGGCATGCACCGGAATATCAAGTGATTGCCCCAATGAAATGGCGGTTGACAAGCCAATCCGAAGCCCGGTAAATGTTCCGGGCCCGTTTGTTGTAATAATGGTATCGAGATCACCATAACGGATACCGCAATCCTGTATCAGCTTATCAATCATCGGCATCAAAATCTCGGCCTGCCCGTAAGGGCCGGCATCATAGGCTGTTTTGATAGACCCATCACTGACTTGAAGCGCGATATAAATGCCGCCTGTGGCTGTATCAAAAGCGAGCACATTATGGGTAGAGTGAAGAATCATGGAGCGGCTTTAAATTATTTTGCACACATCTGCAAATTCAAAACGCGGGGCGCGCGAATGCATATTAGTGGCATCACCATAGCCCAAATTACAAAGAAAATTAATCTGGATATTATCTTCACCAGGGAAGAATGCCTCTTTGACACCATCTACATCAAAGCCCGACATTGGCCCACAATCCAACCCCAAAGAACGTGCTGCCATCATGAGATAGGCTCCTTGTAACGTTCCGTTACGCATCGCCGTTGCATCAATTAACGCCTGATTACCCTCGAACCAACTTTTGGCATCGGTAAACGGAAAGAGCTTTGGCAGATGATCATAAAATTTGTGGTCATTGGCAATAATTGCGGTTACTGGGGCGCTCATGGTTTTATCAACATTCCCCTCGGCCAAATGCGGCTTTAGTCTTTCTCTGGCCTCATCACTTGTAATAAACACGAAGCGCGCGGGCGAGCAATTTGCGCTTGTCGGAGCCATTTTAAGCAAATCAAACATCGCTTGTAAGACGACATCACTGACCTCTTTCTCCTGCCACTCGTTATATGTTCTGGCATCACGGAACAAAACATCCATCGCCTCATCAGAAATAATTTTTTCTCGGGTCATCGCAGCACTCCTTAGCACGTCATCATCCTGTACTTTATCTGCCATTAAGATGGGCTGTAGGGGCGTAAAGCACAACCCCTATTCTGATAAAAAAATCTCAAAAAGAGGGTGATATTTTCCGGAAATAGATTATATTGCAGACATCATGCTTAAGATATGGATGACAGCCCTTGTGATTGGCTTTCTTGTGTCGCTGCCGCAGGCCTGCCCTGGGCTTGCCGGCATGGCCTATGCCCAAAGCTTAAAACAAGACCAGAATGCCGCAGTGATACTCTCTTACGGCCGCATTGACGAGGACTTCTTCCCGGAAACCAATATTCGCTTCGAGCAGTTTGAATCCCATGTGCGGGAAATGATTGATGAAGATTATAATGTCATTTCATTGACAGATTTAATTGAAGCCTTTGAGACCGGGACATCCCTGCCGGAGAAGACAATTGCCATCACCTTTGAGGGCGCTTATAAATCTGCACTCGACAAGGCTATTCCGCTTCTCTTGGATCACGGCCTCCCCTTCACTGTTTTTTACGCCAGCGATAGTGCAAGCGCAAACACAGCCCAATACATGAACTGGAGCGACCTTCGTGCACTGGCCAGAAATAAAAACGTTGCTCTGGGTCTTCTGCCTGCCTCTTACAAACATATTCTGGATGATGATCTTACAACGATTATGCGGAGCGTGAACAAGGCCAAAGCGGCGCATCGTGACTATTTCAAAAATGAGGCGCCCTTCTTTTCATATCCGTTTGGCGAATACACCCACGCCCTGCGTGAAAAAATTTCATCGGCTGGGTTTAAGGCCGCCTTCGGATTACAATCCGGCGTTGCCCATCATGATGATAATTTGTTTTCACTGCCACGCTTTACCATGACCGAACAGCATGGCGGGCTAGAGCGTTTCCGTCTTGTAACGCGTGCGCTTCCTCTTCCTGTACATGATATAGAGCCGGATGGCGCCATTTTGAATACCCCCCCCGCATCAATTGGATTTACGATTGATGAAAAACTCAAGGCCGAGGCGATCTCCTGTTTCATAAACACAATAGGAAAAGTAGAGTTTGAAGCTATTGGGCAGCGCATCGAAATCCCAATGCCGGATATGAGTGAGGACCAGCGTTTGCGCTTAAATTGCACGCTCCCCGTCTCACAAGATGCGTGGCGCTGGTTTGGATTATTATTTTTCGAAGCCTTTATTGATGAGGGCGGCTCTAATACATCTCCACAGGGCGCACTTCCTGAACCTCAGGAATAAAGTGGCGCAACATATTTTCTATGCCCATCTTAAGCGTGGCTGTTGAGCTTGGGCATCCGGCGCAGGCACCGCGCATTTGTAGAAACACAACCCCATCCTCAAAGCGATCAAAGACAATATCACCGCCATCCATGGCGACCATCGGGCGCACGCGTTCATCCAGCAGCTCCTTAATTTGTGCTGTAATCTCATCATCATCCTCAGAGGAACCCGCATGACCGGCACTTGAACCTTCTTGCTTATCATTCATCACGGGCTGGCCGGTCGAGAGGTGCTCCATCATTGCCGCCATAATCATCGGCTTGAGCATCACCCAATCCGTATCGTCCTCTTTGGTAATCGAGACGAAATCCGAGCCTAAAAACACGGCCGCCACACCTTGCAATGTAAACAAACGCTGTGCCAAAGGGGAGCTTGTGGCCTCCGATACGCTCGCATAATGCACTCCGCCTTGCGGGGCAATATCGCGCCCGGGCAAGAACTTGATGGTTGCGGGGTTCGGTGTTTGCTCGGTTTGAATAAACATGCTCAATGCTTTCGTGTTAATCTATTTCTTGTTGTCTTTACCAAAAATAGAGCCGCTATAGAAGAGAAATAGGTCTCTATGACACGGCTTCAATGTCTTTTTCGCTCAAATGACCCGGAACAACCACAAGCGGCACCCTCAAACGGGCAAGCCCCTTGGCTGTAAAGTGAGCTACCAAAGGCCCGGGATTGGATGCATCATTGGCCGCCAAAATCAACATTTTAATATTCGGATCCTCATCAATAATGCGGACAACCGCATCGAACTTATTGCCTTGCTCAATAAACAAGGATGATTTCATGCCACAGGCCTCATCCACGCGCTTGGCATAGCTCCAGACAAGGTTTTCTGCATTCTCGCGCATTTCTCTGCGCATTTTGTCCTGAATTGTGCCCCATTGCTGGAACTCCTCATCCTCGACAACGTGCAACAGACCGATATGCGCGTTATTTGACTGCGCCAATGCAAGCCCATATTCCAAAGCCAGCGGAAATTCCTCACTATCATCGACGAATAACAGATAAACACCCTGCGTTCCGTTTTTGCTTTTTCTTTTCTTTAATGGTTTTTCTTCACGTGCCATTTTAAAAAGCTCCCTTCACTGATTAGCTCTTACGGCCAATTGCATTAATTCCCCATCCGAAAAACAACGCCATAGAAACACAAATCAACCCGTAAATAAATGCATGGGCATAGGCAAATTCATTCATCTCCGCATTAAGGCCAACCTGCGCCACCTTCAACACGGTCTGGCTTTGCTCCACGATGTTGCCGCCCTTTAGAACATAACTTGTAACAGAATAATTACCCGTTGGAACATTTGGTGGAATGGTGAAATCGGCCCTGAAAAAACCTTCATCCAAAAACCTGACTGCTTTTCCTCCGGTTGGAAACAGATTCTGCTCTTGTTTATTACGAATGAGGGCTTCTCTAAAATTCTGCAAATACTCCTCGTCACCATCACTATAATCTGCTGTAAAATGCAATCCGCCCAAACCAATTTCATTCTCCCTCATCACGGCTCTATTCTCCGGCTTGGTGACATTGGAGGCGTAATCATAAAACAAAGGAACATTGCGAAAACGAATATATTGCGTATTGACCCATGCCCCAAACACAGAGCCTTTCTTTCTGACGACCACTTGTTTTTGCGGCCCCTGAATAACAATGGCGACTTGCGCATCCTGAACATTGGTTTTACCAAACAAGGTAACATCCGCCCCGCCAAAACCGGTTGTGATATCGACATGATCACTGGCCAGATCAACCACAAGGCTCTTGGCATCAGCGTCCTGCCCATATGGACATGCTATCACAACAAAGAATAATAAGGTGATGAACACTCTGGCCATTTATTGCTCCCACAGGACGGTTGAGTATAAATCAGACGGTTGAATAAAGAGCTGGAACGCCAGCTGCGCCCCGACAACCAAAACCAAAACAGCCAAAATAAAACGGGCGTGATTGGCTTGTATTTTGCGCCCGAAATAGACACCAATCTGCGCGCCGATCACACCGCCAATCATTAAAATAGTCGCCAGCAATAAATCCACCGTATTGTTCATCGTGGCGTGCATGATCGTTGATGATGCGGCAATAAATATAATCTGAAAGAGCGATGTCCCCGCCGCCAACAAGGTCGACATACCAAGAATATAAATCATCGCCGGCACAATAAAGAACCCGCCGCCAATCCCCATAATCGAGGACATCACCCCGGCTAAAAACCCGATCCCGCCAGGCATTAACGCACTCACATGCAGGCGTGATTTGGGGAAATGCATTTTGTAAGGCCAATTATCAAAAAAACGCTTACGATTGAATTTATTGAAGGCCTCTTTGCTTGTCTTACGCTTCAGAAAACTGCCGACCACCTCAATCATCATCATTGTTCCGATCGAACACAGCAAAAAGATGTATAAAATAGAGATCGCCAGATCGATCTGCCCCAAATATTGCAACAGCTTGAATATCAGAATACCAACAAACGAACCTATAATCCCACCGCCCAGCATAACGCCGCCGATCTTAAGATCGACATTCCCCTTACGCCAATGGCCAATTGTTCCGGCCATGCCGGAAGCCACAAGCTGGCTGGCTTGTGTTCCAACCGCGACAGCCGGAGGAATACCAATAAAAATAAGAAAAGGCGTTGATAAAAACCCGCCGCCAACACCAAACATGCCCGAGAGAAAACCAACAAAAGTGCCCAGCAGAAATATAATTTCTCCTGATATACTCATCTCGGCGATTGGCAAATAGATCTGCATCGCAGGCTGGCCAGCTTAGGTTATAGGTTATCGTGTAATTTTGTTGAAAACACAATGACATATAAGCCATCGCTGATGCAAGCGTGATAGAGAGACGATCAACGATTTAATGATAAAAAATGAAAGGCTCTAATAGACAAAATGTCCGGAATCAATTGGACGCTTCTTCACAGAGCCATTATTGATAATTAACGGCTTATCTTTTGTGAAATTCCGGTAATAACCATAGATCCAATCATAGCTGGTCTGTCTGTGATTGACGCTTTTGGCTATGGTCATAAAAACAGGATGATAAGCGCTATACTGATCCGTGCGCGTTGAACAATCCAATATAGCCACTTCGTTCTGATATGTAGATACCAGCATCGCAGAGCTACGCGCTTCATTGATTGGCCCCGGCGTCGTGTAAGCCGCCAAAGCAAAGCTTCCAAAACCGCGCCCCATACCGACATTGTTGATCATCTGCACGGCCGGATTATCATAAATCCCGACATAATCCGCCCAAAAATTTCCGGCAAAGTTCTGTCTTTGAAGTGCCCCTCGATGATGATCGGAATACACAGAAAAACGATGGTCTTCCCGCATTTTCAAAGCACAAGACGCCCCATTGGCCGGCGCCACAATGCGGATAAGCTCATCCGGCTTCTGTTTCGATACGCGCCGCCACGTATCCGGATAGGAGAATGAAATGTTATGCATATCATCTTCAAACACAACCATATGCGCCTGCGCTCCTGCCAATGGCAAAAGGCTCAGAATAACAACAGCAAAACATAGTTTAAAAAATGACATGGCATGAACCTCGAACAAGGGTCTTATCACCCTATTATGACTGATCAACCTTTATCATGCCAGTAAAAATCCAAAGATAGCGTTAAGCAGATTTGCTTATATCCTATTTTGTCCAGAACCCCATAATCTCTTGGGCTTTGGATAAGATAGGCGCGGCGATTTCATTGGCCTGATCATTGCCCCGCATCAACAGCGCATCAATCTGGGAAGGGTCTTCCAACAGCTCACGCATGCGCGCTGTAATCGGGCTCAGGCTTTCCACGGCCAAATCTGCCAAGGCCGGCTTAAAGTCTGAAAATGATTTACCGCCAAATTCCGCGATCACCTGCTCGGCTGTTTTTCCATCAAGCGCCGCGTAAATAGTCACAAGATTCTTGGCTTCCGGACGCCCCTCCAGACCATCCACACTCTCCGGCAATGGCTCAGGATCGGTTTTGGCTTTGCGCACTTTCTTGGCAATCAAATCCGCATCATCAGAAAGGTTAATCCGGCTCATATCGGATTCGGCCGATTTACTCATTTTTTGTGTCCCATCACGCAAGCTCATCACCCGCGGCGCCGGGCCGGTAATCACAGGCTCGGGCTGATTGAAATACTCAACCTTATATTTCGTATTAAAGGTTGAGGCCAAGTCACGCGATAGCTCGAGATGCTGCTTCTGATCCTCGCCCACCGGCACGTGCGTCGCGTTATAAATTAAAATATCGGCAGCCATCAGCACC
>CAZTBB010000075.1:0-6771 GCA_964611755.1 uncultured Pseudobdellovibrionaceae bacterium | reverse complement strand
TACAGAATTATCCAAAGATTATAAAGTTCGCCTTGTCTCCGTACCCTGTATGGATCTTTTCTGGGAACAAGATGGAGAATACATCCAGAGCCTTGTATGCAATAATTCCAAGAAAATCGCTATTGAGGCGGGCGTTCGCCAAGGATGGGATGCCCTTATTGGTGCTCATAGTGCCTTTATTGGCATGGATAGTTTTGGAGCTTCTGCTCCGGCTGGTGATTTGTTCAAACATTTCGGGATTACCAGCGATGCAATTATCGAGGTTGCCAAAAAGAAACTAAATCAATAAAACAGCTTCGGATAAAATTTAAACGATAAAGGGGATCAAGATGACTGTAAAAGTTGCGATTAATGGTTTTGGACGTATTGGCCGCCTTGTGGCGCGCGCTATCTTTGAAGAAGGACGCGATGATATTGAACTTGTTGCCGTCAATGACCCGGGTGGTAACTTCTTTCCACTTCTAAAATATGATTCCATCCATGGGCGTGCCCCTTTTGATGTGTCCAAGCAAGGCGATGATGAAATCACTATTGCAGGAAAAAAGGTCCGCCGTTTCCGCAGCCGTGATCCGCAAGAGCTTCATTGGGGGGATGAAGATGTCGATATCCTTTTTGAGTGTACCGGCCACTTTAAAGATCGTGAAGGTGCAACCAAGCACCTGAATGCCGGTGCCAAGAAAGTATTAATCTCTGCTCCTGCTGATGAAGAAGACCTCACCGTTGTTTATGGCGTTAACCATGACAAGATTGAGGCAAGCCACAAAATTATCTCGAATGCCTCATGTACAACCAATTGCCTTGCGCCTGTTGCCTCCGTTTTGCATGAAACCGTTGGCATCGAAAGTGGCTTCATGACAACTATTCATGCCTATACAGGGGATCAAAACACCGTGGACGCCTCCCATAAAGATCCATTCCGCGCGCGAGCCGCAGCCACAAACATGATTCCGACATCTACGGGCGCAGCCAAAGCCGTTGGCCGTGTTCTGCCTGAACTTCAAGGCAAGCTTCATGGTACATCTGTGCGTGTGCCTGTTCCCAATGTCTCTCTCGTTGATCTGAAATTTATTCCGGGAAAAGAAACATCCGTTGAGGAAATCAACGCCGCCATGACAGAGGCCGCCAATGGACGTCTTAAAGGTGTTCTTGGGGTTTATGATGATCCATGTGTCTCCAGTGACTTTAACCATGACCCTCATTCCGCCATGTTCAGCCTTGAGGGCACAAAAATAGTTGATGGCAAGCTTGTTCGTGTTATGGCCTGGTATGATAATGAATGGGGCTTTTCCTGCCGCATGCTAGATACTGCTATTGCGATGCACAATGCCGGCTATGAATAAAATGAAAAAAATTATCTTTTTTTATTGACCATATTCGAATTGCAAGTATATTCTGGAGTTCTAAACCGTTCTCCGTGGCAAGCCGGACTAAGCCTTAGCGCATAGTCCGGCTTTTTAGTGGCCGCCATTCAAAGCCCCAAATATTAATCAAAAATTAACGCTTTATGGCGCTAAATGGTCTTATGATGCAACATATCGCCAATCGTGTTATGGCATCGCAAGGGCATAAGGCCTGCCGTGTGATTGACCATTTAGTAGAGGCATTAGGATCTATGCCCTCCTCGCCCTTACGCCGAGCTCTTATCCTCGTGGACATCGATCAAAACCCACATACTACACAATCGAATATTATGGAGAGGCTTAACCTGCCTAAACCTGTTATCACACGTGAAATTGATTGGCTGTATAATTATGGCTGCATTATGCGCCAAGATTGTATGGATGATGCCCGCTCAAAAACACTGACACTATGTGGCTATTCAAAAATAAGCCTTAATGAAGCGCTTGCTTATTGTGAGGGACATCACGAAAATCTGAAATTATTGCTGAGCGGGTTCATCGAGGCCTTAAACCTTGAAAAAGCAACCTTGCGCGATGCTAAACTTGTTGCAACATTGTATGAACAAAAAGAGGCGGTTAAAAAAGACATTCTTGGTAATCTCTATGATATGCCGGGCGCAACGGATCATCGTGCTTATAATAAACTTGTTCAGGAAGGGATTATTCAAGATGGCTAAACTCTCTCCTTCTGTTATTGCAACATTAGACACAGCCCTTCTACGTGCATTCAGCCCTTCTGTTTCACCAGAGCCGTACACGCCTGACTTATTTGCAGAGTTTGCGGCGCGTGCACCGGATTTGAATGCTGATCATATGCACTGCTTTGATGTGCCCAAAGCCCCCTAAATTCCTTTAAAAACCCTTGTCAGCCTTTGATTCCTTGGCTATGACTATTCTTGTTATTAGAATTTAAGGAGATCCCCAATGGCATATCAGGAACAATTAGCAAAAATTTCATCAGGCAAAGGGTTTATTGCAGCATTGGACCAAAGCGGTGGATCCACTCCCAAGGCACTTAAACAATACGGTGTTTCCGAAGATGCCTACAGCAATGAAGATGAGATGTTTGATTTGGTTCATCAAATGCGCACACGTATCATCACAGCCCCAAGCTTTACAGGTGAAAAAATTTTAGGCGCTATTCTTTTTGAAAAGACAATGGATAACGCAATTGAGGGCATGCCAACGGCCAAATATCTTTGGGAAAAGCTTGGCGTTGTTCCCTTCCTGAAAATTGATAAGGGGCTGGCTGATGAAGAAAACGGCGTTCAAATCATGAAGCCGATGCCGGAGCTGGATGCTTTGCTCACACGCGGTAAAGAAAAAGGCATTTTTGGAACTAAAATGCGCTCTGTTATTAACACGGCCTCTGCCTCAGGTATTGCGGCTGTTGTTGAGCAACAATTTGAAATTGCCAAAAAGGTTATTTCCTATGGCATGGTTCCCATTATTGAGCCTGAGGTGAATATCAACGCACCCGATAAGGCTGAAGCCGAAGACATATTGCATAAAGAATTAGTAAAACATGCAAATGCACTTTCTGCTGATCAAAAAATTATGCTCAAACTAACATTGCCTGAGAAAGCAAATCTTTATGCTGATCTTGTCGCCCATGACAATGTTGTTCTTGTTGTGGCCCTCTCTGGAGGTTATGACCTCACAGAGGCCTGTAAACGCCTAGAGCAGAATAATGGCATGGTGGCTAGCTTTTCACGTGCCCTCACAAATGATTTGAGTGCAGATCAAAGTGATGCGGAATTTGATGCCGCACTTGGCAATGCGATAAATAAGATCTGTGCAGCGTCTCTAGCGGGCAACAGCGCCTCTCAAGCCGCTTAAACCTCGGACCACAACACATCTTTAATATGCTTTGCCCCGCTTGCCAACATCGCCAAGCGGTCAATGCCGAGTGCTATCCCACCACTTTCAGGTAATCCAAATTCCAAAGCCTGCAGGAATTCTTCATCAATTGGGTAACGCTCACCGTAGAGCAGTTCTTTGGTGTCCATCTCCTCTTCGAAACGCTTACGCTGTTCTTTGGCATCTGTGAGCTCTCCGAAGGCATTCGCGAGCTCAATGCCGCAGACATAGAGCTCAAAACGCTCGGCATAACGCTGATTTGATGGTTTTTTACGCGATAAAGACGCCATAGACGCTGGGTAATCATAGAGAATGCAGGGAACTTCCATACCAAGATGCGGTTCTACTTTTTCAGCCATAACACGGAAAAACAGATCATCCCAGCGATCATCATCAGCCACATCTATTCCCTGTCCTTCGATAGCCTTCGCAAATCCCGAAACATCCTCCAGATAATCGCCCAGATTAATATTCGCCATTTGCTTAAATGCTTGCTCTACAGTAATTTTTTGCCATTCGGCGAAGGGATCACAGCGCCTGCCTTGAAATTCATAATGGGATATATCCAATTCCTTGGCACAATGGCGCAATAGAGCAACACAATCTGCCATGATATCTTTATAATCTGCTTGTGCACGATACCACTCTATCATTGTAAATTCTGGACTATGTAGCCTTGATCCTTCAGCGTTTCTGAAAACATGGCAAATTTGATAGAGCTGCTCTATGCCCGCAACCATTAGCTTTTTCATGGCAAATTCCGGACTTGTATGCAGGTAAAAGTCTGCCTTATATGTGCGGTCTAAATTTAAAAGCTCCGTCTTAAAACCATGGATATGTGTATCCATAGTCGGGCATGTTTGTAAAATGGGTGTCTCTACCTCCAGAAAGCCCAAATGATCAAAATAAGAGCGCACCGCCTTAACCAGTGCCATACGCTTTAAAAGATATGGTTTTTTCTTATCAAAATTGTAAGGATGGTACCACGCCATACAAACTCTGCCTTTTTGTAAAAAAATACTTGCAATATTGTGCTATAAACGATAAAAATCCTCTTCATTCAAGAAGGAATAAATGAAATGAAAGCCGAAATACACCCTGATTACCACGAAATTACAGTCGTGATGACAGATGGAACCGAATATAAGACACGCTCAACTTGGGGCAAAGAAGGGGATGTTTTGAAATTGGACGTTGATCCTCTAACACACCCGGCATGGCAAGGCGGAACTGGTAAAGTTGTCGAAAAAGGCCAGCTATCCAAGTTCGAAAAGCGTTTTGGAAGCTTCTCTATTGGTGGAGAAACAAAAGAAGACTAATTGTCTTTGTTTCTATTTATAAAATAAAAGCGGCTGTTTGGCCGCTTTTTTGTTGTTTATGAAGGCGTTACGCCGCTTCTTCTAGTTGTTTTAACGCCGCCTCTAACTTAGTTCGCGTGGCTTGTGCCTCATCCTTGCGGGATTTTTGCTCCGCTATCACCTCATCCGGAGCATTGGATATAAACTTTTCATTTCCAAGCTTGGCATCTACCTTGGCAATATCCTGATCCAGCTTACTGATAGCTTTGCGCAAACGCTCGCGCTCAGCATCCAGATCAATGATGTCGGCGATTGGAAGAATCAGTGTGATTTCATCAACAACAGCCTGAATAGAGCCTTTAGGAATGTCTTGGCTCATTTGAATTGTTTCAAGACGCGCCATCCGCTTTAAGATTTCTTCATAAAGCTCGAAACATTCTTTTGCAGAGTCATCCGCACCCTTCACAAGAAGTTCAACCTTAGCACCGGCCGGAACATTCATGTCGGCCCGCACTGAGCGAATCTCGGAGATAACCTTGATCAGCCAGTCCATGCTTTGAGATGATTCATCTTTAATCAACTGAGCATCGTATTCTGGCCATGCTGTTTTAATCAATTCACTATTCTGACCACCACATAAAGCTTCATGAAGCTCTTCTGTAATAAATGGCATGAAAGGGTTGAGTAAGATCAATATCTGCTCCAAAACCCATCCAGTAGTTGACTGGATTTCCTCTTTCTCTGAACCATCACCTTGTAAGAGAGGTTTGGTAAATTCCAGATACCAATCGCAGAATGTGCCCCACGTAAACTGATAAATCGCACTGGCCGCTTCATTAAAACGCATTTCGCCCATGGCCTTATCGATCGCTTGCTTGGTTTTAGCAACCTCGCTAATAATCCACTGATTAGGCGCATAAGTAACCGCAGACGAGTCAAAACCATCACGCGGCTTACAATCATTCATTTCACAATAACGCGCAGCATTCCAAAGCTTAGTAGCGAAGTTACGATATCCTTCGATGCGCTCTTCGGAAAGCTTTACATCACGCCCCTGCGCGGCCATCGCCACCATAGTAAAACGCAAAGCATCCGCCCCATATTTCTCGGTCAGCTCCAAAGGATCCATAACATTGCCCTTGGATTTAGACATTTTCTGCCCTTTCGCATCACGAACAAGCGCATGGATGTAAACCTGCTTGAAAGGAACATCTCCCATGAAATGGATACCCATCATCATCATGCGGGCAACCCAAAAGAAAATAATATCAAAGCCCGTTACCAGAACATCGCCCGGGTAATGTTTATCCAGTTCAGGGGTTTTATCCGGCCAGCCAAGTGTTGAAAATGGCCATAGGGCGGATGAAAACCATGTATCGAGCACATCTTCATCCTGAGTAAGCTCAACCTCTTCTTTATAAAATTCTAAAGCCTCGGCTTTCACATCCTCGACGCTCTCACCAACAAAAACTTTTCCATCTGGCCCATACCACGCAGGAATTTGATGCCCCCACCAAAGCTGGCGCGAAATACACCATGGCTGGATATTACGCATCCATTGGAAATATGTATTTTCCCAATTTTTAGGCACAAATTCAGTTTTGCCACTCTCAACAGCTTCAAGCGCTGGTTTGGCTAGAGTCGGCGCATCGCAATACCATTGATCAGTGAGATAAGGTTCAATCACAACGCCAGAGCGATCACCATAAGGGACTTGGTTGTTATGATTTTCGACTTTTACGAGGAAATCCAGCTCTTCTAAGTCTGCAACAATCTTTTTACGCGCATCAAAACGATCCATGCCAACATAGTCATCCGGACAGTTTTCATTCATAGTCCCATCAGGATTCATGAGATTGATAAGAGGAATGTCAACTTTGTCTTTATGACGAAGATAGACTTCAAAATCATTGTAATCATGCGCAGCAGTAATTTTGACAGCGCCCGAGCCGAATTCGGATTTCACATACTCATCTGTAATAATGGGAATAATCCGGTTGCAAACAGGAACAACGGCGTTTTGGCCAACCAAGGACGCATATTTTTCATCATCCGGATGCACGGCAATCGCACCATCCGCCAAAATTGTTTCAGGCCGCGTGGTCGCAATATTGATGAAGCCACTCCCGTCCTCCAGAGGATAGCGCACATGATAAAGCTTTCCTTTAATCTCCTTATGCTCCACCTCAAGATCAGAAATAGCCGTACGCAAT
>CAZTBB010000074.1:0-7391 GCA_964611755.1 uncultured Pseudobdellovibrionaceae bacterium | reverse complement strand
AATACGACAGCCATGATACGGGGGTCCGCAAATGAACTATCCGGATCAGAAGCATGTTCGATTGTTTCATCAAACAAGAACACATGATTGCAGGGAATTTCATAAATAGACCCATCCGGCTTTTGAACCAATGTTCCTTTTTTAACAAAATTGATATTCATGGTTGGGCTGTGAGTTAGAAACTCGGTATGCGCCCGCGCATTATACTGAAGCAAGGGAATATCCCGGAGAGGATCAAGGGCTGCCCCCCTAAAAGCCTCCATCATCTTTTTTCCCAGAGCAATAAAATTATCAGAAACACCCTCAGCTGCGTTGCCTGCAAAATCTTTGCACAAATCAATTTGCATGGCGGCATTCTTAGTCCGAAAAACCGGATTTTTCTTCGCCAGCCTATCTCCATAGCCTAGCAACTGCTTAACATCATCTTCCGAGATATCATCACATGGCATAAGAATGCCATGAAACCCGAGTTCATGCTTCTCTTTATAGAGCGCAAAACCGTACCAATCATCAATCATGATAATACGGTCATCATACTCAAATCTGTCGAGAGGTTTATGCGCCATCAGAGCCGCCAAAAATAATTAACATAACCACGACTTATAAAGATGTTTGCGTTGGATTGCAAATATTTACAAAACAATACACGCAGCCCTGTTTTGCCATATCAAAAATAATCGTCTTTTTTTGTTCAAAACGCTCTTGTCATGGGCTTGAGCCTATGCTAAACCCACGCATAAGTTATTTCAGAACACGTATATAAGAGAGCGAAAAGTGAGTTCATCAAGATCTGTTTCTTCCGCTGTTAGCGAGCGTTATGCAAGTGCTTTACTTGATTTGGCAGCCGAGTCCAAAAAACTGGAAAAAGTGGAATCAGATCTTCTCGATCTTCAAAACATGATCGCCTCGTCCAATGATCTCCGCGCCGTTCTCAGAAGCCCCGCGATCAAACCAGAACAGCACATGCGTGTTCTTACAGAGGTTTCAAAGAAAGCGAAATTCCAAGATATAACAGCCAATTTCTTGAATGTATTGGCAAAGAACAGACGTTCCTACGCGATCGAAACCATGATCACAAGCATCATGGAAGAGCTTGCCGAGCGCCGCGGTCAGGTCAAAGCCCGCGTTGAATCAGCCAAGCCCCTTAGCGCTGCCCAGCAAAAAGAAATCGCAAGCAATCTTAAAGAATCACTCGGTCCGAATGTTGTATTGGACTGCGTTGTTAAGCCGGAATTAATCGGCGGTATTATCATCACGATTGGATCAAAAATGATTGATGACTCTGTGGCTCGTAAATTGGAACGCCTCAAAGTTCGTATGGCGGAAGCCAATGAAAATTTTGCCAATCAAAATCAACAACTAAAAGAAGTTTAATTCCAAAAGTAGAAGAGAAGAGGTTTAAATACCATGGAAATTCAAGCAGCAGAAATATCTGACATTCTAAAGAAACAAATCGCCGACTTTGGTGCCTCTGCCGACGTAGCAGAAATTGGCCAAGTCCTATCTGTTGGTGATGGTGTTGCCCGTATTTATGGTCTGGACAATGTTCAGGCCGGTGAGATGGTTGAATTTCCAAGCGGCGTGAAAGGCATGGCCTTGAACCTTGAAACAGACAATGTGGGTGTTGTGTTGTTTGGTCAGGACAGAGATATTCAGGAAGGCGATATTGTACGCCGTACCGGTAAAATTGTTGAAGTCCCTGTGGGTAAAGAGCTGCTTGGCCGTGTGGTTGATGGTCTTGGGAACCCAATCGATGGGAAAGGCCCTTTAAAGAATAAAGAAACACGCCTGGTTGAAGTGAAAGCGCCTGGCGTTATTCCACGTCAATCCGTATCCGAGCCAATGCAAACAGGTTTGAAGGCGATTGATGCGCTTGTACCGGTTGGCCGTGGCCAGCGTGAGTTGATTATTGGTGACCGCCAGACAGGTAAAACAGCCGTTGCGGTTGACACCATCATTAACCAGAAGCACTTTAACCGTGCCTCCGATGAGAAAAAGCACCTTTACTGTGTGTATGTATCTATCGGTCAGAAGCGTTCAACCGTGGCTAACCTCGTTCGTGAATTGGAAGAGCAAGGCGCGATGGAATACTCAATCGTTGTTGCCGCAACAGCCTCAGACCCTGCACCGATGCAGTTCTTGGCCGCCTATACAGGGTGTGCGATGGGTGAATATTTCCGTGATAACGGCCTCCACGCTTTGGCTATCTATGATGACCTCTCCAAGCAAGCTGTGGCTTACCGCCAGATGTCCTTGCTTTTGCGTCGTCCACCGGGCCGCGAAGCTTACCCAGGTGATGTTTTCTACATTCACTCGCGTTTGCTCGAGCGCGCCGCGAAAATGTCTGATGAAAATGGCGGCGGCTCATTGACAGCCCTTCCTGTGATCGAAACACAAGCCGGTGATATTTCTGCTTATATTCCAACAAACGTGATCTCGATTACGGATGGTCAGATCTTCTTGGAAACATCCTTGTTCTTCAAAGGGATCCGTCCGGCGATTGATGTGGGTGCATCTGTGTCACGTGTGGGTTCTGCTGCTCAGATCAAAGCCATGAAACAAGTGGCTGGTACAATCAAGCTTGAACTTGCTCAGTTCCGTGAAATGGAAGCCTTCGCACAGTTCGCATCTGACTTGGATCCGGCCACACAAAAATTGCTGGCACGCGGTGCCCGTCTGGTTCAGCTTTTGAAGCAAGCCCAGTACACTCCGATGTCCGTAGAAGAACAGGTTGTTGTGATTTTTGCCGGTACAAAAGGTTATCTTGATAATGTTCCAACTAACATGGTGAGCGATTATGAGCGCCGTGTTCTTGAAGATATGCGCGCGAATGGTAAGCACATTTTGGAAACATTGCGTGATGAGAAGAAAATCGATGAAAATCTTGAAGATGAAATGAAGAAATTCCTCGATACATTCACCGCCGGTTACACAGCCAACCAGAAAGCAGCTTAAGGGGCCGATAAACAATGCCAAGCTTACGCGATTATAGAGACCGTATTAAATCGGTTAAATCTACGAAGAAGATTACATCAGCCATGAAAATGGTTGCTGCATCTAAACTTCGCCGCGCCCAAGAGCAAGCAGAAGCCTCACAGCCATACGCGCAAGCCATGGCCGAGATGCTGTCGCGTGTGGCCAAGAATGTGATTATCAATGCATCAAGCTCCAAGCTTCTTGTCGGGACAGGATCAGATCAAAAGCATTTGATTGTTGTTGTCACCGCCGATCGCGGCTTGTGTGGCGGGTTCAACTCGAACCTTGCCAAATCTGTGCGTGAACATGTTGCGGAGCTGAAACGCCAGGGCAAAGATGTATCACTGATCTGTGTTGGCCGTAAGGGGCGTGACCTTTTGAAGCGTTTCCATGCCAACCAAATCTGGCAAAGCTTTACAGGCCTGACCGGTAAATCCCGTGTGGAATTTGCCGAAGCCAACAAAGTGACACAATACATCTTGGATAAATTCGAAGCCGGTGAATTTGATGTCTGTAGCCTCGCCTATAACAGTTTTGAATCTGTTCTGACACAAACACCGCAGATGCAACAAATCATTCCATTTAATCTTCCAAGCGAAGAGGAGACTGGTGATGTGGCCCCTGCCTCTGAGGGCCCTCTATCACCGTATGATTTTGAGCCCGAAGAAGAAGAGATTTTAAATGCGCTTCTCCCGCGTAACATTGGTGTGCAGATTTATCGCTCATTGCTTGACTCATCGGCGGGTGAACAAGCCGCACGAATGACAGCAATGGACAATGCAACGCGTAATGCGGGTGACATGATTAATGATTTAACATTGCAATATAACCGTGCCCGTCAGGCCTATATCACGAAGGAGTTGATTGAAATCATCTCCGGCGCCGAGGCTCTATAAGGGAAAAGGTGGATATAAGATGTTAAGACCGGGTGAAAGATTGGCAAAAGCTCCACAATTAATGGAGGATTTTAAGCGCAGTACGCTTGAAGGGTTTAAGGCTCATATGGAGACAAACGATCTGGATCATATCGATATATCCGATATCCCCGGTACGTTTAGTGATGGTGTTTTGTGGAAACGATCACATATGGAAGGACATGGTGTTCTGCGTATTCCACTCACAGAGATTAACAAGGTTTTGGACGCGGGTGAAACCGCAGCCGGTGTTTTGATAAACACGTTTGATCAATAATAAACCCGAAAGAATAACTTTTTAGACTTTTAAAAAAAGAGGAAAGAAAAATGGCTGAAGCAAAGAAAAAGACAACAGCGAAGAAAACAACAACAACGAAAAAAGCGGCCAATGCCCCCGCCGGTGCTAAAGGTAAAATCACACAGGTAACAGGTGCGGTTGTTGATGTGCAGTTCGAAGAAGGTCAAGTGCCTGCGATTTTGAACGCTCTGAACACAGATAATAACGGCAAGAACCTTGTCCTTGAAGTGGCTCAACACCTTGGTGAGAACGTTGTACGTACAATCGCGATGGACATGACCGATGGTCTGACACGCGGACAAGACGTTGTTGACACGGGCGATGCCATTCAGGTTCCGGTTGGCCCGCAAACACTTGGCCGTATCATGGATGTGGTTGGGAACGTGATTGACGAAGGCCCGGAGATCAAAGCAAAAGAAAAATGGGGTATTCACCGCGAAGCGCCTGAATTTGTTGATCAGGCCAAAGAAACTGAACAGCTTGTAACGGGTATTAAGGTTGTTGACCTTCTGTGTCCATACGCTAAAGGGGGTAAGATTGGTCTCTTTGGTGGTGCCGGTGTTGGTAAAACAGTGACCATTCAGGAATTGATCAACAACATCGCGAAAGAGCACGGCGGTGTATCTGTGTTCGCCGGCGTTGGTGAGCGCACACGTGAAGGGAACGACCTGTATCACGAAATGATGGAATCAGGCGTTATCGCCGAGCACGACCCGGATAACTCCCGTTGTGCACTTGTGTATGGTCAGATGAATGAGCCTCCAGGTGCGCGTGCGCGTGTTGCTCTATCGGCTCTTACAATGGCGGAATATTTCCGTGACGAAGAAGGTCAGGACGTTCTGTTCTTCCTTGATAACATTTTCCGCTTTACACAGGCCGGTTCAGAGGTGTCAGCACTTCTTGGCCGTATCCCATCTGCTGTGGGTTACCAGCCAACATTGTCAACCGAGATGGGTGCAATGCAGGAGCGTATCACCTCCACAAACAAAGGATCGATTACATCGGTTCAGGCGGTTTACGTGCCTGCGGATGACTTGACTGACCCTGCGCCTGCAACAACATTCTCACACTTGGATGCGACAACTGTTCTATCCCGTCAGATTGCTGAGCAAGGGATTTACCCTGCTGTGGATCCACTCGATTCCACATCACGTATTCTTGACCCTCGCGTCATCGGAAATGAACACTACGAAGTGGCCAACGCCGTTCAACAAACATTGCAGCAATATAAAAACCTGCAGGACATTATCGCGATTTTGGGTATGGATGAACTATCGGAAGAAGATAAGCTGACTGTGGCCCGTGCCCGTAAGATCCAGCGCTTCCTCTCACAACCATTCCACGTGGCCGAAGTCTTTACAGGTACACCAGGTGTATTTGTTCAGTTGGAAGACACAATCAAAGGCTTTAAAGGTATTGTGAGTGGTGATTATGACCACCTGCCGGAATCAGCCTTCTACATGGTTGGTACGATTGACCAAGCCGTTGAGAAAGCCAAGAAAATGGCAGCAGAGGCTGCCTAAAACAGGGCTGGTTAAACGCAATATTTGAAGAAGAGATAAATTGCCATGACAACGAACCAAACAATTCACTTCGAACTGGTGTCCCCGGAAGAAAAACTGGTAAGCGAGCCATATAAGATGGTGAGCATTCCTGGTGAAGAAGGTGTTTTGGGTGTCATGGCGAAACACACCTCATTGGTGAGCACGCTTAAGCCGGGCGTGATCCGTCTCTTTGATAATGATGACAAGCTTGCCCGCGAAATTTTTATCACGGGCGGCTTTGCCGACATCACAGGCGATAACTGTACAATCTTGGCTGAAGAAGCCATCAATGTTGGTGACCTTGATCAATCAAAACTACAAACTGAGCTTAGTAATCTCAAAGAGGATCTTGGTTTGGCTGTAGAAAAAGCCGATCAGATCACGATTGAACGTAAAATTGCCATGACAGTGCATAAGCTCGAAGCTCTTGGCGTTAAAACAGATAACATACAGGCTGCGGCTTAATCGTCATCGCTTGTAACGGCTGATCCCCATTTTTCCTGATGTAAATCTATTTTGATCGTCTCTTGTATCTCAAGGGCGCGACGCAGGACGTCCAACTCCTCTCCTACTGTAAAAAGCTTGAGACATTTTTGTGTAATAAATTTTTCCTCGGCCGCCTTATAAAACCATGCAATCAAATGCTCAAAACGGCCATTTTTGTTCAAAAGCCCGATATGGCGATCATGTTTGCCCAGCTGTTTTAAACCCAGAGCACTAATCAAATAATAGCTATTCTCGACACTGGCCCGGTCAATGATAATCGGCTCGGATGTGTTGCGCAGAATTTCATCCTCAAAATGCGGCAAATGACCCTCAACATTTTCATCCAGCCCTAGCGGCACATAGGCCTCGAGAGCGGGTATAACAGCATCGATGCTGTCCACCACGATTAAATAACGCGCATCAAAATCGGGCAATGTTTTGATATATGCAATCAAATGCTCCCAATAACCTTCTGTGTTAACCAAAACCAATGGTTTGAAATGCAGCCCAAAATTCGCCCAATACAGCACCTCCAGGCTTTCATCCAATGTGCCATATCCACCGGGCAGTGATATGATGGCATCTGCAGCCTGAAACATACGTTTCTTGCGATCCCATAAATCCTGCACCAGAATAGTATCACTGAGATTTTCTAAAATCCGTTCACTGTCTTTCAACTTTTGCGGTACAATACCGGTCACATGACCGCCTGCTTTTAAGGCGTTTATTGCCAACAAACCCATCAATCCGGCATCCATTCCACCATAAACAAGCTTCTTACCGGATGCACCAATCACGCGCCCAAGATCCATCGCTGATTGTTTAAAAACATCACGCGCATGCCCGGACGAGCCCAAGTAAACGGTTAATGTATCAATGGATTGCATAGGATTATTGCTCAATCGGAATACGTTACTGGAGACGCCATTCTACTTGAGATGAAAATCCGGATCAATTGGCAATGAACTTTGTGCGATCTCTTGTTTATCAAGCGTGATCAACGGGACAATACCGCGAATAGAATTGCCAAGCCACACGCCTTGAGCCTCATAAAGCTCTTCAGCTTTCAGCGAACGCTCTTCTATCTCCAATGCCTGCATTAAACGCTTGCGCGTCACACCTTGCTGGGCACCATCACTTAATGGCGGTGTCACATAAAGCCCCTGTTTATCT
>CAZTBB010000073.1:0-7493 GCA_964611755.1 uncultured Pseudobdellovibrionaceae bacterium | reverse complement strand
ATTTGCATTACCGCAATTTGGAGGCGTTGGGCTACAATGAAAACCAAATCAAAAACATTGCAGCCGAATACACAATTATTGATGGCCCGAATGATGAAGGGGACATGTTTGAGCGTCCGGGAATTCCCGCGGATAAGTTCTGGGCCCCTTATGCCAATAATAAACAGGCGGCTGCGGCCAATGGTGGTGCTTTGCCGCCAGATTTATCCTTGATTACGAAAGCTCGCGTGAACGGTGTTGATTATCTATACGCATTGTTGACGGGCTACAAAGAAGCGCCAGAAGGTAAGGTGCTTTTGCCTGGGCAGTATTATAATAAGTACATGCCGGGTAATATCATCGCGATGGCACCTCCATTATCTGATGGTGTTGTCGGTTATGAAGACGGGACACCCGAAACGGTTGAACAATATGCGAAGGATATCACATACTTCCTGACATGGTCTGCTGACCCTTATATGGAAGAGCGCAAGCGCATGGGCATTATGGTTCTTCTGTTCTTGCTTGCCTTTGCCGGCGTGATGTATGGCGTGAAGAAAAAAATCTGGGCAGATTTGCATTAATGAGGCCCAAAGGCTTCTTTTCCTGATTTTTTCAGGTTACGCTTGTATTACGCGCGCTCGTGTTGTGTGTAATTTCATAGGGGATTGCTGTTTTGGATAAGGCAAAAGTGAGAGAGTATTTACTTTACGCAAAAATATATCGTTTTTGCTCTCTGCTTTTTGTTGTGATTGGTGTCTCTCTTTTTGCATTTTTGTTTTTCAACGCTAGCGGTTCTTTTGTTGAGAAATTCCAAAGCCCATTGATGCTTGGGATTATGGTTTTGCCTTTTTTGCCGGCTTTTGTCCTGTCTATGTTGGCGCAGCGATCTGAAAAGCTGGTCATGGAGGCTTTGCGGGAGGCCGGCGTTGATGTTCGCGAGAGAACAGATTTGTTTTCATCAAAAGGCATCCATGGTGATGACGATGAAGACGCGTAAAGAGGGCGTTTTGCCCACTTCATAAAAAGCTTTGTGGAAAACCCGATCGCATTTACACTATTTATATGCGTGATTCGCGACATGAAATAATTCATTTTTGGTTTGAAGAGACGCTTCCACAGCAATGGTTTCAAAATAATCCTGATTTTGATAAGGCTGTGGCGGACCGCTTTCGCACGCAATATGATATGGCGAAAGATGGTTTGAGCGATAATTGGGCCTCGGATGAAGAGGGGGTTCTGGCATTGTGTTTGCTGCTCGACCAATTCCCGCGCAATATGTTTCGGGGCACAGCGGCAATGTACGCAACGGATGCCAAAGCGCTTGTTTATGCCAAGCAGGCTGTTCACAAGGGCTTTGACCAGGTTTTAGAACCGGTGAAGCGTCGTTTTGTCTATCTTCCTTTTATGCATAGCGAACATATAAATGATCAGCGCAAGAGCTTGGAATTATTTGAGAAAATGCGAGGGACTGATCCGCTAGGTTATGAACATGCGCGCAAGCATTTCGAGATCATTGACCAATATAACCGTTTCCCGCATCGCAATGAAATATTGGCGCGTACAAGCACAGCGGAAGAAGAGATATATCTGGAAGAGATGGCAAAAACAGGCAGGGGGTATGGGTAATGGAAAATAAATATCAGAAAGTTTTCTCTGCACTTGGCCTTGATGACCATATAAAAGGCGGCGAGCTTGATGTGTTTACCCCTATTGATGGTAGCCAAATCGGCAGTGTGAAAATGCATTCGCTGAATGATGTTAAAGCTGTGGCGGCTAAGGCGCATGAGGCATTTTTAAGCTGGCGCGATGTTCCGGCTCCGGTAAGGGGGGAGTTTGTTCGCTTGCTGGGCCAAGAGCTTCGTGATGCGAAAGAGGATCTGGGCAAGCTTGTCACTATAGAATGTGGCAAGGTTTTATCGGAGGGGCTCGGTGAAGTTCAGGAGATGATTGATATTTGTGATTTTGCCGTTGGGCTATCACGTCAGCTCTATGGACTAACAATTGCCTCGGAACGTCCGGGGCACCATATGCGCGAAATGTGGCATCCTTTGGGGCCAATCGGCATTATCTCTGCGTTTAATTTTCCTGTGGCTGTGTGGTCATGGAATGCAGCTTTGGCGTTGGTATGTGGAAATTCTCTTGTATGGAAGCCATCGGAGAAGACCCCCCTCACGGCGCTTGCTTGTCAAAATTTATTTTTACGTGCCGCAGATAAGTTCCGTAAAGCCGGTCATGATATTCCGGATGGCCTCTCGCAAGTTCTGATTGGCGAGCGCGACATGGGTGAGGCAATGGTGGAGCATAAGGCTTTCCCACTAATCAGCGCGACAGGAAGCACACGCATGGGGCGCGCTGTGGCCGAGAAAGTCTCTGCAAGGCTCGGGCGTAGTTTGCTTGAGCTTGGGGGGAATAATGCGATGATTGTTACGCCCTCGGCCGATTTGGACATGGCCGTGCGCGCTATTTTATTTGGCGCAACAGGGACATGCGGCCAACGCTGTACGACATTACGCCGTGTGATCGTTCATGAAACAATCCGCGAGACTTTAGAAAACGCACTCAAAAAAGCCTATGCCCAGATCAGAATAGGTGATCCACTTGATAGTGATACGCTGGTTGGGCCTCTGATTGATGAGGAATCGCGTCAGGGCATGATGGATTCATTGAAAGCAGCCTCTTTGCAAGGCGGGAGCATTATTTATGGTGGAGAGAGTGTTGATGGACGGGGGGGTGCTTATGTCACCCCGGCACTTGTCTCAATGAAGGAACAATCTGAGATCGTGCGCCATGAGACCTTTGCGCCGATCCTTTATATTTTATCCTATAATGATCTGGAGCAGGCCATTGCGATACAAAATGATGTTCCTCAAGGGCTGTCATCCTGCATCTTTACGAGTGACGTTAAAGAATCAGAGTTTTTCCTCTCTGCATCCGGCAGTGATTGTGGCATCGCCAATGTGAATATTGGCACAAGTGGAGCCGAGATTGGCGGGGCTTTTGGTGGGGAAAAAGAGACCGGAGGCGGGCGTGAAAGTGGCTCTGATAGCTGGAAAAACTACATGCGCAGACAAACGCAAACAATCAATTATTCAACAAATCTGCCATTAGCGCAGGGTGTGAAATTCGATTTATAGTTAATTATGACCTTATTTTAACGCTTCATTAGTAAGACTCGAGCGATAATAAAAATTGGTTATTTGCGAATCACTTTTTGAGAATATGACGGTTGGTATTTTCTATTGATGAATATCTCAAAATTAAGAA
Organism: uncultured Pseudobdellovibrionaceae bacterium; assembly: GCA_964611755.1. Taxonomy (GTDB): domain Bacteria; phylum Pseudomonadota; class Alphaproteobacteria; order Micavibrionales; family Micavibrionaceae; genus CAZTBB01. The sequence continues at coordinate 4,247 of CAZTBB010000073.1, read as the reverse complement.
AACCATATAAGACACTCACAATAAAGTAATAAAATTATATTATGTGCTCATAATATATAATTTTTTTGCTTTTTGACTGTTTTGTGGTTAGCATTTAATCAATCACAACGTAACAAATTAAATATAACAGGAGAGATTCTATGCTTTCACAGCACACATCTTCGGGTAAGTCCTTGCCACAATCTAAACAACGTATTGAAGCATTGAGGGCAAAACATGAAGCTTTATCAAAGAAAATCAATGATGCTGAAAAGGGAATTTCAACAAGCGATTTACACATTCGGGCGCTCAAGAAAGAAAAGCTACAAATCAAAGAGTTGATCGAAGGAATTAGAGATACATCTGGGTCCGGAAAAAGTGTTGTAGCAGCTTAGGCGTGGTCGTGGCGCTAGGCGTGAAATTATAAGATACTTTTTCTACTGTGACGAAAGGCCGGAATTTATTTCCGGCCTTTTCTTATTTCCATTACTGTGAAGACCGCAGATCTATTGATCTGTGTCGGTATTTTTTGTGGATGAATCCGGCAAGAAGTTAGAGAAGTCAAACCCACCGGTGGGGCCGTGATCTTCTTCTTGCGCCTGGCGTGCTTCTTCAAGGGCTGCTTGTTGTTGTGCCTTGATTGTTTCAGGGTCTTTACCCGCTGCGCGTAAAGCTTTGTCCAGAACTTTCTCAAATTCCTGATAGGTACACAAACCAAGTTCAGCCGGGTGTCTTGGCTTAAGGTTTGGCGTATTAGGGTGGGAGCGGTCACGAATGCGTTCAATTGTCGGCTTTGTTGTTCCGATGAGGCGCGCAATTTGTGAATCTTTGATATCCGGGTGATGCTTCAAGATAAAAGCAATTGCATCCGGCTTATCACCACGCTTGGATACTGGCGTATAGCGAGGGCCTTTGGAGCGCATTTTCACCTGTGGCAAAGCGCTCTTTGATTGTTTGAGAGAGGCAGATGGATCAGCCTGACAGCGGTCCAATTCCTCTTGCGTCAGCTCATTATTGTCGATGGGGTTACGGCCAACCAAACCCTTACCAATATCTTCATTTGCCAGAGCTTCGATTTCAATCTCTGTCAGTGCCGTAAATTCCGCGATTTGTGAGAATGTTAGAGCGGTATTGTCAATTAACCATACTGCCGTTGCCTTTGGCATCAGTAGGGCCGGTGCATCTTTTTTCAAGGCGCTTGCCATTATTGTATCTCCTTAAGACGTTGTTCAAAAATTCCAATAAAGCCTTTATCGATCAACAAAGAAAATTGATCGTCATAAGCTTTATATATAGAGGGAATACACGTATATATAGGCGATAATATTCTAAATTACTATAAAAAATTTCAGCAATAAGGAGAGATAAATGTTTGATGAGGAAGAGGTGAAAAAAACAAGCGGCGAATTTCCACGCAATTTAGAGAGCCTGTCTGTTGCCGAGTTGGATGATTATTTGTCTGCTCTCAGAGATGAGATTGCTCGCGTTGAGGCGGATAAGCAAAAAAAGCAAGCCTCTCAGGATGCTGCTGCAGCTTTCTTTAAAAACTGATTTTAAAAGCCCAATATCACGTATTGCTGTGATATAATAGAAGACTTGAGCTTAACGCAATGTAAGAGGTTTTTTATGCGTATTGAAGAAGATACCAAGCTTGATTTTAAAGATGTTTTGATCCGTCCAAAGCGCTCGACGCTGCGCTCGCGCAAGGAAGTTGATATCGCACGAGAATTTACATTCAAGTGGTCCGGAAAGACGTTTTCGGGCGTGCCTATTGTTGCAGCCAATATGGATGGTGTCGGTACTTTTTCAATGGCAAAAGCGTTCATGGAAGATGGAAATGGCCTTAGCGTTGCTCTGCATAAACACTATACTCTGGACGAGCTTAATCAGTTTTTTGAGGAACATGGTGGGCAGAGTGTTTGGTATTCCATTGGCATGGTCGAAGCCGATGAAGAAAAACTGGCGCAGTTTGCAAAAGGTAAAACACATCAGTCCGGTAAGGGTATTGAAAAGCTCTGCATTGATGTGGCCAATGGATATAGTGAGCACTTCGTTGATTACGTGAAGCGTATTCGTGAAAAAATGCCGGATGTCACAATTATGGCTGGAAATGTTGTAACCGGTGAAATGGTGGAAGAGCTTATTCTTGGCGGCGTTGATGTTGTGAAGGTGGGTATTGGCCCCGGCAGCGTTTGTACAACCAGAAAAATGACCGGTGTGGGTTACCCTCAACTCTCTGCTATTATTGAATGTGCGGATGCTGCGCATGGATTGGGCGGTTTGATCTGCGCCGATGGCGGTTGTACTGTGCCGGGCGATATTGCCAAGGCCATTGGCGGCGGCGCCGATTTTGTGATGCTGGGCGGGATGCTGTCCGGGCATGATCAATCCGATCAAAATGTCATTGACGTTGATGGCAAGAAGTTCGTCGAGTTCTATGGTATGAGCAGTGATACGGCCATGAAAAAGCACAAAGGCGGCGTTGCAGAATACCGTGCATCCGAGGGCAAGACGGTACGGGTGCCTTATCGTGGTAATATCCATGATAGCTTGCAGGATATATTGGGCGGCTTGCGGTCATCATGCACATATGTCGGCGCGCGGCGTCTAAAGGAGCTGTCCAAGCGTACAACATTTATTCGTGTCTCACAGCAGCTCAATACTGTTTTTGGCAATGAATAACAAAATACATGCATAGGTTTGTTGCGTGATTTTGTCAGGCGCGTTACCATCAGGGTTCTATTATTTTTGGTTATTAAAGGGAGGAATGATCTATGTCCGAAATAAAAAAACGTTTACAGGAAAGCGGAGAAAATTGCTTTAAGTATTATGACGCTTGGACAAAAGATCCTAAGAACCCTTCGGCTAGAGAGGCACTTCAAGATGCCGTGCATGAGCTTCGCAAGGTTGCCTCCCGTCTGGAGATTGAAATTGCCGTGAGTGAGCGTGATGAAATGGCCTCTAAACCAATTCCTATTCCTCCCCATCGTGCGTCCCGCAAAAAAGGCGGCGATAAAAAACCACCGCAAGAGGCCGGGCAGGATCATGATGATGCGCAGCCGGGCAATGATGACGGTAAGCCGGCACAACGTCGAGGGCCTCGTAAGAAATCCGCCATTGCTGGCGAATAGGCCTGTTTTTAAAAATTATCCTTGAGAGTTCTGATCTCCGCATAACGCTCCGCTGATCCGGCGCGAAGCATGACGTTGGTTTGTTTTTCAAGACCAAGTGTTGAGGGCAGGGTAGGCTTGTTCTCTGCGCGAAGGGCTTTAACCTCAGCATAACGCGTTTTTAGGGCATCATTGCCGGGTTCAATCGTTAAGCAAAACTCTGCGTTTGATAGCGTATATTCATGGCCACAATAGAGCCGAACATCATCAGGCAGGGCTATGATCTTTTCCAGAGAATGCCACATTTGCTCGGCACTGCCTTCGAATAACCGTCCCGTGCCCATGGAAAATAATGTGTCCCCTGCAAACAGGGCTTTGCTGTTCGGGGCATAAAAACAAATATGTCCGGATGTGTGACCGGGTGTTTCTATGACGTATAATTTTTCTTCTCCAAAGGCAAAGCTCTCCCCCTCTTTTAGGGCGATGTTCATGCCGTCTATACGGTGTTGCTCGGCTGCCGGGCCAATTAATTTGGCGTTATAGCGATCAATCAACTGGCCGTTTCCCGCTATGTGGTCGCCGTGGTGGTGTGTATTAAGAATAAAGTCGAGTTTGAGATTGCGGGTTTGTAAATATTCGATAATGGGTTTGGCTTCTCCGGGGTCGACCACCGCGATCTGACCGTTATCAGCTTTCACGATATAGGTGTAATTATCCTGCAGAATGGGCAGAAGTGTAATGCTGATCATATTAATATCCTGTTTTATCACCTGTCTTGATTTCTTTTGTGTTCAGGGCAGCCGCAAGAGAATGTTTGGCTGAGCCAGGCTTAAGCGGTTTTTGTTGGCTTTCATGCGGCCCCCAGCCCAGTAAAAATATCACCTCAAAACTGGCAACAATGCGTCCGTCACTTTCCGAAAATTGATCTTGATAGGCTTTCGCAATATCCATAAAGAATGCTTTTCCGGGGTTGGTTTTTTGTGCCTCTGCAATGGCATTGTTTTCGCCCATGCCGCGTAAATCTTGCATGAGTTTAAAAGCATTATCATAGGTGACACTTATGATGTCAGAGTCAACAACGGGCAGGGCAAAGCCGGCACGTTGTAAGAGGCCGCCCATATCTTGTTTGTCTGCAAAAGGAGCGACACGCGGGCTAAG
>CAZTBB010000072.1:0-8073 GCA_964611755.1 uncultured Pseudobdellovibrionaceae bacterium | reverse complement strand
ATATGAGCATTTTCAGCCGGAACATAAAGACCGCTTTGCGCCATGATGGCAATCAACGCATTTTGACGCAGGAAGGTTGATTTACCGGCCATGTTCGGGCCGGTCAAAAGCCAGAGCTTTTGGGCTGGGCCAAGATCACAATCATTGGGCACGAAGGCTTCACTATCTTTTTCCAGGGCACGTTCAACTACCGGATGGCGGGCATTTTTCAAGATAAAGGCTTTCGAGTGATCGAGTACAGGGCGACAATAATCTTTTTCAAGCGCAAGCTGTGCCGTTCCGGCGGCCACATCAATGGCGGCGATAGCGCGGGCAATGCGGCCAATCTCCTCGGCATTATCGCTGACATGGTCAACGAGCTTGTCAAAGACCTCGATTTCAATGGCCAGAGCCTTTTCGGCGGCCGAGGATAAATCACGCTCCAGCTCGGCCAGTTCAGGTGTTGTGAAGCGCACGGCGTTGGCCATGGTTTGGCGATGGATATAGGGGCTGGCGTCATCATCCTTGAGCGCCATCATTGTATCGCCATGCTTGGCGCTGACTTCGATGAAATAGCCCAGCACGTTGTTAAAGCTGATTTTGAGTTTATCAATGCCGGTATCTTTTTGGTATTTGGCCTGTAGACCGGCAATTAGTTTACGGCTTTCATCCCGCAAGGATTTAAAGCGATCCAGCGCGGCATCATAGCCCGGCGCAATATAACCACCATCGCGCACAAGCGCGCCCGGTTCTTCGATAATTGCCTCTATTAACGTATCGAGGCATTTTTGCAGGGCAGGAGAGAAGCTCATATCCTGAATGAGGTCTTCCATGATTTTGGCTGTATGCTCATCGCGTTGCAAAAGGGAGCGGAGCATTTCTGAGGATTTGAGAGCGCTTCGGATCATATCCAAATCGCGTGGGCCGCCTCTGCCGGCTGACAGGCGCGCTAGTGCCCGTTCCAGATCCGGGATCGATTTTAACGTATCACGCAGTGTTTCGCGCAAAGTATCTTGGCCGCGCAGAGTCTCGACGCGGTCCAAGCGGGTTTGAATGGCTTCTAAATCCATGAGCGGCGCAGAAAGGGCATTTTGCAATAGGCGGGCACCTGCAGGCGTAAGTGTGTAATCAATACAGTCCAGTAAACTGCCTTTGCGTTCCCCCGCCATGGTGCGGGTTATCTCGAGTGAACGGCGCGTGGCCGCATCAATCTCGACCACGCCGCCTTGGGAGATACGGCGCGGATGGGCGATATGCGGAATCTGGCCTTTTTGTGTACGATCGACATAATCCAGCAAAGCGCCACAAGCCGATATCTCCGCGCGGCTAAAGCCTCCAAACGCATCGAGTGTCCCGACGGAAAAGACGCCTTCCAAGCGCTTGCGCGCATTATCACTATCAAATAATGTTTTGGGCTGGCGGGTTATTTTGGTGGCAATGTCTTCTAATCTCTCGCCAAGTGTATCCCATAATGCATCACTCATGAGAACTTCGCCTGCGTCAATTTGCTCGATTGCGCTGCGCATTTGCTCGGTGTTAAGGGGTTTTACGCAGAACTCACCTGTCGATAGTTCCAGCCACGCCAGTGCCGCATCACCGCCTACATCGCTGAGGCAGGCAAGGTAATTATTCTGGCGTGCCTCCAGAAGATGATCTTCGGTTAGTGTGCCTTGCGTGACAACACGCACAACATCGCGGCGGACAAGCGCCTTGGAGGCTGGCTTACCCTCGGCTTTGGTGCGCGCTTTGGCTTCATCGGGCGTTTCGGTTTGCTCACAAATCGCGACTTTGTGCCCCGCGCGGATCAGCTTGGCCAGATATGGCTCGTAGGAATGAAACGGTACACCGCACATCGGGATATCATCGCCGTTCGATTTGCCGCGCTTTGTGAGGGTGATATCCAGAACACGTGCCGCAATAGTGGCATCCTCATAAAACAGCTCATAGAAATCCCCCATGCGGTAAAATAATAAAATACCCGGATATTGATCCTTGAGCGTGAGATATTGTGCCATCATGGGCGTGTGGCCGGCGGCGAGATAGGTCTCGGCCGGATCATGGTCCTGATCAGGTTTTTGGGCAGCGCTAGATTGCATAATATCTTTTGTAAAGGGGATTACCGCACTTGAAAAGGGGCGCGCGCAACTTCACCACAGCTTTTTAGGGTGATTAAATAATAAATCAAACGAGTTCAGGGTTTTTTCTTTTGATTGGTACAGGCGGTTCAATGGTGGCTTCATCTTCCACTTCCACCTCATCCAGAACACCCTCTTGCATTTGTATAAGGAATACTTCGGATATATCTTCGGCGCTTTCATAGCCCATAAGTTTATTATATTCTACATCTTCCGGGCATGGCGGATCATTGAGTACAGCCGTTAAAAGACGCACAAGATCAGAGAATGGAAGTTTTTCCCAGCCCTCATTTACGATTTCATCGGCAATAGCTTTGGCAACGCTATTGGCGGTAAGTATCTCTGCGACGCCTGTATGGGGGTGTTCATCATAATAATCAACAAGGGTCACTTTGATCATATAAGGGGAGCCAGCAACTTGCGTGAAAGCTGTTTTAGCTTCAGCGCGAGCTTCTTCAGGTCCTTCCCATGGGCAAATAAGAGCTACCTTGTCATCACTTATGGTTTTCATAGAGTGAAATCTACAAAAACACATGTGTTATGTCAATTTTTTAAGTGTTAGTTTGTGCCGGTAGATCCAAAGCCACCCGCGCCGCGCTCGGTCTCTTCGAGGGTTTCTTCAACGCTCCAATTCACGATTTCATGCTTGGCAATCACCATTTGGGCAATGCGCATGCCGCGTTCAATCGTAAATGGTTCTTGGCCGTGATTAATCAGAATAACTTTGATCTCACCGCGATAATCCGCATCAATGGTGCCGGGTGTATTAAGAACGGTAACTCCATGTTTTGCCGCGAGGCCAGAGCGTGGGCGAATTTGAGCTTCGTAACCAATGGGCAGCGCAATCGCAAGTCCGGTCGGCACAAGGGCGCGTTCACCAGCGCCGAGCTCAATGGCTTCTTCAAGGGCGGCCGTCAAATCCATACCCGCCGCACCTTCTGTCGCATAGCTCGGCAGTTGAAGGCCAACAGCATGCTCAAGCGGCGATATTTTGACGGTGATTTTATCGTTATTCTGCGGCATGTTTTGTGCTTGCTGTGGGTGTGTCATGATTCCATTGCTCTGTAATTTTATCAACCAGCCGCTGTGCTACCTGTTTTTTTGAACATCGCGGCCATTCTTCCTGTGATTGTGATGTAACCAGATATACATGATTCTCGTCCGAACCAAATATATTTTCTGCGCCGACATTATTGGCAATAATCCAATCACAGCCCTTTTTACGAAGTTTCGCCTGCGCATTCTCGAGGTGGTTTTCCGTCTCGGCGGCAAAGCCAATCACGAGAGAGGGGCGATGTTGATCGCTTGCAATCGTTTGGAGAATATCAGGATTTTCCTTTAGCGCGATTTGGGGCGGAGAGTGATCATCACGCTTTTTGATTTTTTGATCAGCCGTGTTGGTCGGCGCCCAATCCGAGACGGCGGCCGTGAAAATGCCGATATCCACAGGCAGGGCTTTTTGTGATGCCTCGAGCATGTCTTGAGCGCCTTGAACATTGATAAGCGCGCAGCCCTGAGGCGGTGTTTCGCCCGACGGCCCCGAAATGAGTGTAACGTCTGCGCCTGCGCGAATAAGCGCGTCAGCAATGGCATAGCCTTGTTTGCCAGAAGAATGATTGCCGATGAAACGCACCGGATCGATGGCTTCGTAGGTCGGGCCGGCTGTGACGAGTGCTTTTAATCCTGTCAGGGGGCGGTTAAAAAAAAACCGATGCGCCGCGCTAAGAATATCTTCAGGCTCGCTCATGCGGCCGGGGCCAAACTCGCCGCAGGCCATGTCGCCCTCATCGGGGCCAACAATGCCGATGCCGCGCTGTTCTAGTGTTTTAAGATTGTCCTGCGTGGCCGGATGGCTCCACATACGATGATTCATGGCCGGCGCGACAAGAATATCTTTATCGGCCGCTAAAAGCATGGTTGAGGCCAGATCATTGGCCAGCCCATGTGCCATTTTCGCGATAAAATCTGCACTGGCCGGGGCGATAATAATACCATCGCATTCGCGAGAGAGGCGGATATGCCCCATCTCGGTTTCATCCTTGAGCGACCACAGATCAGTATAGACTTCGTGCTCGCATAATGCCGAAACACTAAGCGGGGTAACAAATTGTTCTCCACTTTTGGTCAGAATGGCGCGCACGGCACCCCCCGCCTTTTTGATCAAGCGGATCAGCTCCAATGATTTATACGCGGCGATACCTCCGGTGATAACCAGCAGCATGGTTTTGCCCGTAAAATCAATTTGTGGTGTGGTTTTGCTGTTCATACTCTTCAACCTACAAAAAAAGCCTCGCAAAGAAAAGCGAGGCTTTGATTATTCTTTAATGAGCGCAATAATTATTGCTCAATGATTTCATTGATCTCGCTTGAGATTTCATTGGAAATCATTTCAGAACCGCTGGATGGCTCGATACTGTCAATGGCTTCGGTTGCCTGACCGTCGGCTGCCATATCGGCTTCCATTTCAGGTGCCGCGCTCTCATCCATAGAAGAAGAGGCCGCCTCTTGGGCTGCGTCTGTTGCTTGGGCTGCTGCGCTGTCCATGGTCTCTTGTGCGGCATCCGCAGAATCCATGGATTTTTCCATTGTTTCATTCATCGTACTGGCGCTGTCTGTTGCTGCCATCTCGGCCGTTTCGCTCGCAGATGCCGGAGCTGTGTTGTCCATTGCGTCATCCATTTTGGCCGCTTTTTCACCGGAGATCAGCTCGGAAGCGCTCTCGCTGGCTTTTTCTTTCGCATTGTTGATAAGGTTACCAACATTGGAAATTCCTTCAACAACAGAGCTTGATGATGAAGTCACATCGCCATCCATCATTTCGCCGGAAGCCGGTGTGATGCTGTTAAGGCTGGCTGCGCCCTGATCGTCAATCATGCTGTTATAGATTGAGAAACTTGCAATCAATGCTGCTACGAGTACAACACCTGAGTATACAATTGATCCTGTAAATTTTTTCATAGTCTATCCTCTTATATTTCTAAATGCTTATATATCAAACACTTAAATATTGTCCTGTCGCGGAATGCGCTAAAGTAATCTGAGGTAAAGGACTTGTCAAACGAAACCGTTAAGTTATTGAATTTCCATAAATTAAATGGGTGAATAATTTATTCTCAAAGTTTGATTCCGGCATGAATTGCAGCGATTCCGGCAGAAAGATTCGTGTAGCGTGTTTTACTGAAACCCGCATCATTCATGCGTTGCAGCAAATTTTTCTGATTTGGAAACTGGCGGATGCTCTCGACCAAATATTGATAGCTCTCATAGTCATTGGCGACCTTTTTGCCGATTTGCGGGATCACATTAAAGGAATAAACATCATAAGCTTTAGAGAGAAGCGGGTTTTTGACATGTGAAAATTCCAGACAAAAGAACCGTCCTCCCGGTTTCAATACGCGGTGCGCTTCCTTGAGGGCGGTATCAATGCGGGTGACATTGCGCAGGCCAAAGGAAATTGTGTAGACATCAAAGCTGTTATCTTCGAAGGGCAATGTCTCGGCATTGCCGCTGGCCCAGTGGAACCCATCAAGCCAACCGCGATCAATAGCGCGGTCACGCCCTACGCGCAGCATGTCAGGGGTCAGGTCACATAAGGTAATATCAGGCGTAATATCTGCGCCTAATTTTTGCCGGATGCGAAAGGCAATATCCCCTGTGCCACCTGCCACATCCAAATAGCGGTGATGCGGACGGGGGCGGATCATTCGAATGAGGCGTTCTTTCCAGATGCGGTGTATTCCGGCAGACATCAAATCATTCATCAAATCATATTTGTCGGCCACATTATCAAAGACACCGCGCACCATGGATGTTTTCTCGCTTTCATCGACAGCGCGATAACCAAACCATTTCCCTTCCGGGTTTTGTGTCTTTGTGTTTTTATCCATGCGTTCTATGTAGCAACTGTTCACAAAGATACCAAGTTTTTATCACATTTATTTCATGCCCAAATGTCATGCTCCATGGATTAAGCATCGTGAGTTTGTTAATGAGATAAGATGAAATTAGTAAAAGCCATGGCAACGGTGGCCGGATTAACGGGCCTTAGCCGCATCGCAGGATTTGTTCGCGATGTGTTTACAGCTGCAATTTTGGGGGCAGGGCCTATTGCCGATGCTTTCTTTGTGGCGTTGAAATTGCCCAACTTTTTTCGCCGTGTGACTGCCGAGGGTGCGTTTAGTGTATCCTTTGTACCGCTTTATTCTAAATCACTGACGCAGGAGAGCCGCGAAGAGGCCGACCAATTCGCATCCAATGTGTTTATGGTGATGCTAGCGGGGCTTGGTCTGTTCAGTTTGTTGGCGGTTTGGGCGATGCCGTTTTTGATTTACGGGATAGCGCCGGGCTTTACCGGTGATGCGGAGCGATATGATCTGGCGGTTGAGCTCTCCCGCATCACGTTTCCTTATTTACTGCTGATTTCCCTGACAGCCTTGCTGGGCGGAGTGATGAATGCACTGGATCGCTTTGCGCCCTTTGCCTTTGCGCCTGTTTTGTTCAATGTGTCGTTAATTGGATTTCTCTTGAACGCCGATCTGTTTGAAACGGCCGGCCATGCTATGGCGTGGGGGATTTTTGCGGCTGGTTTCTTCCAATTTATCTGGCTGTTTGTTTGTGCACGCCGAGCGCGTTTTAAACTCTCTATTCAAATGCCGCGTTTTGATGGGCGCATTAAACGTGTTCTTGCTCTCATGGGGCCGGGCGTCATTGGCGCGGGCGTGATGCAGATTAATCTCTTTGCTGATTTGATTATCGCATCTTTTTTGGGAACGGGATCGATCTCGTATCTGTTCTATGCGGATCGGCTTAATCAATTACCCCTTGGAATGGTAGGGATCGCCGTGGGCGCAGCCTTGTTGCCGATGCTCTCCAAAGCGCTGGCTGCAGGAAAAAATCAGGAGGCCTCGGATTTATTTAACCGCGCGATGGAATATTGTTTGCTTCTGGCGCTGCCTGCGGCATTTGCATTGGCTGTTATTCCGGAGCAATTAATTTCAGTTCTGTTTGAACGCGGGGCATTTACAGGCGATGACAGCCTGATTACCTCTCGGGTGTTGATGGGGTATGCACTTGGGTTGCCGGCCTATATCGCCATCAAGGTATTCTCGACGGCGCATTGGGCACGTGAAGATACCTCTACGCCTGTTAAAATTGCGGTGATTGCAACGCTGCTCAATATTGCTTTGAGCCTTGCCCTGATTCAGCCATTTGGGGTGGCGGGGATTGCTCTTGCAACGGGGCTGACGGCGTGGCTTCAATTTGTAATGCATTGGCGCGCTCTTAAAGATCATCCTGCTATTCAATTTGATGCGCGCTTTATCCGCGCCTTGCTCAAGATTGTAGGAGCGAGTGTCATTATGAGCGCGGCGCTTTATGGGGCCGTCTTATTCTGGGATTCGTTGACACAAGGCCAAAGCGTTTTTGAGATTATTGGTCTGGCAGGCCTTGTCATCGGCGGAGCTGTGGTTTATGGGATATGTGTTGTAGTCAGCGGCGTGATAAAGCCGGCTGATATAAAAGCTCTCATTAAACGATAAGCACAAAACGATAAGTAAAGGCACAAGACGATGAAACGTATCTTATCCGGCATGCAGCCAACCTCCCAGCTCCATATTGGAAATTATTTGGGCGCGATTAAGAATTGGGTGGCCTTGCAAGAAGAGCCGGACAGCCAGTGCCTGTATATGATCGCGGATTTACATGCCATTACAGCATCCTATGATCCGAGCACTTTGGCGCAGGCTTGCCGCGAGATTGCGGCGGCGTATATTGCATCGGGCATTGATCCGGATAAATCAGCTCTATTTGTACAATCGGCTGTGCCCGCGCATTCCCAATTGATGTGGTTGCTCTCATCCATTGCCCAACTCGGGAAGTTGGAGCGCATGACCCAGTTTAAGGATAAGGCCGGAAAGCATAAAGAGCGCGCCGGGCTTGGTTTGTTTTCTTATCCGGTGCT
>CAZTBB010000071.1:0-8824 GCA_964611755.1 uncultured Pseudobdellovibrionaceae bacterium | reverse complement strand
ATGTCAGGCGTGGCCGTATTAAGGGGTTGCACAGCTTGCGCGATGGTTTCGCGGAAATTATCGAGGCGGAAGTCTCTGATACATCCAGCATTGTTAACAAGCTTATACGGGAATTGGAATTGCCTTTTGGTGTAACTTTAGGGGCTATTTTACGTGATGAGGAAATATTAATGCCGCATAGTGAGGTTACCATTCGTGCAGGTGATCATATGATTGTTCTGGCATCACAGGGGCAGGCACAAGAAGTCGAGAAAATGTTCTCCGTACAGGTTGATTTGTTCTAGAAAATGGCACAATCGGTAATTGTTATTGGTGGCGGTGTAATCGGTGTTTTAAGCGCTTACTATCTTGCGCAATCAGGATACAGCGTAGAGGTTATTGATGCCAATGATCATATGGGGCAGGAGGCCAGCAAAGCCAATGCCAATCAGCTCTCATACTCCTATCTATTTCCACCGATTTCACCTTACACACTGCCGATATTACCTTCTATTCTTGCCAATAAAGACCCCGTGATTAAAATTCAGGCGGCCCGTTTTGATCCCCATTTTTGGCAGTGGTCCTTAAAAGCACTGCCTTATATGCTCTCGAGAAGAAAGTTTAAGGGGGTATCACAAGAGATTCATGCCTTGCATGAACAGAGCAGAAAACTCATGGCGGCTTTTCTTGAACAAAATACAGTAGAGAGCTTCTCGCATCGTCAGGCGGGGCGCTTGATGATCTATGATAACCAGAGCACGCTGGATTTTTTGAGTGAGCAGGCTCAAGAGGCCGGTCTTGATATGAATGTGCTCGGCTATGAGGAGATTGTCGAGATGGAGCCCGTTGTTAAGAACCGCTTACATAAACCTGTGGGAGGTCTATATTGTGCTTCGGATTATGTGGCGGACTGTGAAAAATTTGTCGCTATTCTGGCTGATATTTGCAAAGGTTTGGGCGTTACATTTCGAAACCGCACTCTCATTGATCGTTTTGAGGTAAAAGGCGGCATGATTCAATCAATTATGGCAGGGCAGGAAACATTTCAAGCTGACCAATATGTTATGGCTGCGGGGATCCGTTCTCACGATTTGCTTAGGCTGCTTGGGATCGGCTCGGACCTTTATGCCGTGCAGGGATACACATTCAGATTACCGCATGAAGATAATAAGGGAGTGTTCAAAACAAGTCTTGTCGATAGCAAGTATAAGATTGTTTTTACTCCGCTTGATACGTGTTTGAAGGTCAGTTCGGGTATGTTTTTTGTAAACCATAATAAGCCCATGCAGCATCATGATTTTCTGGATGTGCTCAAAGAGAGAGCAAAAGAGGTTTTTCCCGCGATTAATTATGAAGGCGCAGACGTCTATACCGGTTACAGGCCTTGGAGGCCCAATTCTTTGCCACAAATCGGCCCTACAAAAATCAAAAACCTGTTTTTGAATATAGGGCAGGGCATGTTGGGCTGGACAATGGGGCACGCAAGTGGGTACCGTTTGGCTCAGGTCATGAAGCAAGGGTAATAAAAGAATGAAAATCGGTGTTTTTGATTCAGGTTTAGGTGGTCTTATGATGACGAAGGCCATTGAAGAAAACCTTCCCGCATATGATCTTGTCTATTTGGGTGATACATTGCACGTGCCCTATGGCAACCGGTCCACAGATGCGATTTACTTATACACAGAGCGCTGTATGGATTTTCTTTTTGCACAAAATTGCCAATTAATTATCACGGCGTGCAACACAGTCAGTGCCGCGGCCTTAAGGCGCTTGCAACAGGAATATCTTCCGGAACACTACCCTGAACGCAGGATTTTGGGTGTTGTTGTGCCCACTTTGGAATATTGTCTGGATAACGGCCATAAGAATATTGGCCTTTGGGCGACACAATATATAGTGAAATCAAATGTTTATGCCGATGAGTTAAATAAGATAGACCCATCCATCAAACTTCAGGCATTGCCCACACCCTTATTGGTGCCGTTAATTGAGAATGATGGGTTTCAATGGATTGATGATGTTATTCACCATTATTGGCAAAACATGGATGGCAGAGATAAAATTGACTCTCTTATTCTGGGGTGTACGCATTATCCAATTATCAAAGAGCGCATCCAAAACATTATAGGCGAGCAAATTCATATCATTTCGCAGGATGAGATGATCCCATCAAAGCTGCGTGATTATTTGAAGCGCCATCCAAAAACTCAAAATTTGATTGGGCAAACAAAGCAACGTGAATATTATGCCAGCGATATAACGCAAGCCTATATTCAGACCGCACATACGCTATACGGCCATGATATTATTATACAAAAAGCGGAGATATAATTGATGGGTAAATTTGACCCCTTAAAGGGTGTTTTTTTTGATTGGGATGGAACGCTGGTCAAAAGTTATCAGTTTTTAGAAAAGGCGCATAATGCTGTTCTTGGCGAGCTCGGCATGCCACCTCTGGAAAAGGATGCTTACAAGAAATATTTCGGTAAACCGCGTGAATTTTTATACAAAGAACTTTACGGCCACCTCTCTGATAAAGCCCAAATTCTTTTTACGCGCTGGGTTGCTGATAATGTGAACGAGTTGGGACAAGCTAAAGGCGCATCTGATCTTTTGGAGCTTTTACAATCCAAATCAATACCTATGGCCGTTGTCACCAATAAGCGACCTGATGTTGTGGCATTAGAGATTAAGCATTTTGGTTGGGATGGGTATTTTGATGTGGTTATTGGTGCGGGTGAAGCAGAGCATGATAAGCCCGCAGCAGACCCGTTATTATTGGCCTTGAGCAAGATGAATGACGCTTTTGATCCGCATGAGGTTGTTCTGGTTGGCGATACGGAGAGCGATCTTGGCTGTGCGCAAAATGCAGGGATACGATCAATCTTTATCAATGATATGAATAAGCCTGTATCTTTAGCGGAGGATTTCGGTGTATTTCATATGTATGACAATTTGTATGATTTTTACTGCGATGTGGCTAAAAATCTTTAAATTAGGGCTTGTAGAGCGCTTCAGAGTTGAGTAAGACTGTCCTGTATTAAATGTGGGGCAATAATAATATTTTAAAATAAGGGTATTTATAAAAATGAGTGAAAAGCCACAAAATGTTCAGGATGTCTTCTTAAACAAAGTCCGTAAAGAGAAGATGCCGGTAACAGTATTCTTGGTAAATGGCGTTAAATTACAGGGTGTTATCACATGGTTTGACAATTTCAGCATGCTTTTGCGCCGTGAGACGCATGTGCAGTTGATTTACAAGCATGCGATTTCAACCATTATGCCGGGTGGCCCGCTTGTTCTTCATGATCAGGAACAAGACAAAGCGGAAGACCAGGACGGTAAATCTGAAGAATAAGCTGCATGGGCGGATTTGAAACGGCAAAGCCGGTCGATACGGCCTATATTATTCATCCCGAAATCAAAAACCAAACGAGCAATCGTGACATTCAAGAGTTGCTAGACGAAGCAGCTGGCCTTGCTGCGGCTATCAACCTGGAGATTGTCGCATGCCATTCGGTAAATGTGTCCAAAATTCAGGCAGGACAATTTTTGGGCAAGGGCACACGTGAGGCTTTGGCAGAACATATTGAAGCACTGGAGCCTTCAGTTGTTATTTTTAACCATGCTCTATCACCGGTACAGCAAAGAAACCTTGAGCGTAGTTTTAAATGCAAGGTTATTGACCGTACAGGTTTGATTTTAGAAATTTTTGGTGAGCGTGCTCAAACCAAGGAAGGACGGCTTCAGGTTGAACTCGCCGCATTAGAATATCAAAAATCACGCCTTGTCCGCTCATGGACCCACCTGGAAAGGCAGCGCGGCGGAGCCGGGTTCATGGGTGGGCCCGGGGAAACCCAGATCGAATTGGATCGCCGTATGATTGGTGAGCGTATTATTAACCTCAAAAAGCAGTTGGATGATGTGCGCCGTACGCGTGATTTAGCCAGAGAAAACCGGGAGCGCGTTCCGTTTCCGGTTGTTGCGCTTGTTGGTTATACCAATGCCGGTAAGTCGACGCTGTTTAACGCTCTGACCAATGAGAATATTTTTGCCAAGGATTTGCTGTTTGCCACATTGGATCCAACAATGCGCCGTATAGCCTTGCCGAGCGGACAAGAGGTTATTCTCTCCGATACGGTTGGGTTTATATCAGATTTGCCAACACATCTTATTGCGGCCTTCCGCGCCACATTGGAACAGACCGTTGAGGCTGATGTGATTTTGCATGTTCAAGATGTCGCGCGCCCCGATCATGATGCCCAGCGTGAGGATGTAATACAAATCCTCAGTGATCTGGGAATTGAATATGAGGAAGATCCTCGCATCATCGAAGTCTATAACAAGATGGATCTTATTGATGATGATATGCGTTCTGATTTACAACGTAAGTCCAATTTCGATGAACAAATTTGTCTTATTTCTGCTCAAGAGAAAATTAATACAGATGCATTGCTTGATAAGGTGTCTTCTTTATTGGAAAGGGATCGGGAGGAGGTCTCTCTCATTTTAGAGCCGCAAGAGGGGAAGGCTATTTCATGGCTCTATGATCATGCAAATATTGTTGATCGTGATGACCGTGATGATGGGGTTCATCTAAACATTAAAATCAGTGCTGAAGATTTGAGTAAATTCCAGCAGCGTTTTTCACATATAAACATCTAGTTTTTTTGCTCTTTGTGTTTTTGTGCAACCCATCCTTGGATCATCTCATCCAAAGAGGCATCCTTTAGATCAATATTTTGGGCCTTGAGATCATTTTCCAATCCGCGGAAACGGCGCTCGAATTTTGTGTTTGTATCCCTGAGGGCCGTTTCGGCATTAATATTATATCTGCGGCCAATATTTGTGAGCACGAACATGACATCGCCAAGTTCTTCGGAAATATGGTCTTTATCATCTTCTTCAATAGCGTCTCTGAGCTCGGCTAATTCTTCTTCCAGCTTTGTGAGAATATCTTTGATATCCGTCCACTCAAACCCTGTTTTGGCGGCCTTCTTTTGCAATTTCTGGGCGCGCAATAAGGCAGGCAGGCCCAGAGTAACTCCATCTATGGCGCTTGTTTGCGTTATGGCCTTTTCTTCTTTTTTGCGTTGATCCCAAATGGCATTTACATCATGCGCGGAGTTTGCATCCATATCACCAAAGACATGGGGGTGGCGTTGTTCCATTTTATCGACAACATCTTTGACAACATCTTCAAAGGAGAAGTGGCCAGCTTCTGCTGCCATTTGTGCATGGTAAACAGGCTGAAGCAACAAATCGCCTAACTCTTCTCTCAGGTCTTTCATGTCGTTGCGCTCTATGGCATCGGCAACTTCATAGGCTTCTTCAATCGTATAAGGGGCAATAGATTTAAAATCTTGCTCCAGATCCCAAGGGCAGCCAATTTCCGGCTCACGCAAGCGACGCATAAGCTCAATGAGATCTTCAATTGGGTGTCCGTTTGAGCCTATTTTCTTTAGAGGTGATCCCATATGCTTTTATCCTTTTGTCTAAGGCTTATTCTTTCTTTTTTTTATTGTTAGTTCAAGTGAACGATTTTTCTTGAGTTTTCATAATTTTTTATTGTAGTGTCGCGCCATGATTAAATTATTTAGAAATATATTTAAAGAGATGAGCTCTAAATCAAACCCTATTGATAAGGGTGGTGAGCCGGGCGGTATTTATAATGACTATGCTGAACTTTATGGTCCTGATACGGCGCGTGATTTATTCGTAAAAGAGTATCTGAAGCTATTAACACAGATGGATTATGGCATTGAATCAAGACCACATGTTGAAAAGATAGTTGGCGGGATGAAGGTTACTATCAGTCAGGTAGACGAAGATTTCTATTCGTTTGTTATTTTTCTTGGAGAAAAGGTTAGAAAAAAATTTGATCATGAAAATCAGGTTTTGCCACCCAATCAAAATATAACGAATAACAGGTTTTTCTTTATTGTAACCGGCGATACACCACAACTGTTTGACCAGATCATGGCCAACGAAAAAAGACCACATATTCTCGAGAATGTTGCGGCTGCAATGCAAAGACAATCGCAAAGAACTTACGATATATAGTAAAATCATAATTAATGAAGAGAAATGGCGGACAGGGTGGGATTTGAACCCCTCGCGTGCTGTGCACGCAATTATTATAGATGTGGGTTCAAAACCCATAGTGTAAAAATCATAATTAATGAAGGGAAATGGCGGACAGGGTGGGATTTGAACCCACGAGGGGCGTGAACCCCTGCTGGTTTTCAAGACCAGTGCATTCAACCACTCTGCCACCTGTCCTAATGAAATCACATGTGTGATATCTGGTGCTCATTGTTGAAAGCATACATTTTTTAGCGTTTCATTGGGTTTGTTGTCCAGTAGTATTTTCTATTATTCAAAATCTTTTTGATTATTTAGGGGTAAGACCCGCTTTTATCTTTGAAGTCAGGCCAAAATTGTATAACAAAGAAGGGATTAGAAAATTCGAGACCTTAATGCGTAGTTTATTCATTTTTATCCTGACCATAGTTTGTTTTTTTCCAATAGCAGCACACGCCGCTTCCCAAAGTTTTGAGCAATGGCTTTTTGAGTTGCGCGCCGAAGCTCTGGAGAAAGGGATTTCAAAAGAGATCGTTGCCCAAGCACTGAGCAATATAGAGCATAAAGATCGCATTATTGAGCTTGATCGCAAACAGCCCGAGGGGCGTCTGACTTTTGCGCAATATTATGAGCGCGTCATAAATAAAAAACGTATATCAGAAGGCCGCCGCCTATTCCGTAAACACAGAGCTTTGCTTGATAGGGTGAGCGCGCAATATGGCGTGCCGCCGCAATATTTGGTTGCCTTATGGGGGATTGAGACAAGTTACGGCAACAATACAGGGGGCTTTGGCGTGGTCGAAGCTCTGGCAACCCTGGCTTATGATGGCCGTCGTTCAGAGTTTTTCCGCAAAGAATTGTTCAGTGCCCTGGAAATTCTCAATCAAGGTCATATTAGCCCAGCACAAATGAAAGGCTCATGGGCGGGTGCTATGGGGCAAAATCAATTCATGCCATCCAGCTTTCAAAATCTCGCGATTGATTTTAACAAAGATGGCCGCAAAGATATCTGGACCAGCCTGCCGGATGTTTTCGGATCCAGCGCAAATTATTTACATCAAAATGGATGGAAAGACGGGGAACGCTGGGGGCGCCGCGTCAAGCTTTCTAATAATATAGCTGAGAGTTTAATAGGCCTTGATACGCAAAAATCACTCAAAGAATGGCAATCTCTTGGCGTGCGTCTGCCGGGTGGGGGGGATTTACCAAAGGTGGATAATTTTAAAGCCTCACTCGTACAGCCCGATGGTCCAGGAACCAGCGCCTTTTTGGTTTATGATAACTATCGGGTTATCATGCGCTGGAACAGGTCTATATATTTTGCTACATCTGTTGGCCTTCTCGCCGACCAAATTGCCGGGTAATATTGTATGAAATTAGTATCAATTTTTCTTTTGTCAGCAATGGCTTTTCTTTTATCCGGATGCACGGAAGCAGAGCTTGCCGCACATGTAACCAAGAATATAGGCAATGCCATAACCGGAAATACATCCAAAAGTGTCGGGTATTTCAAAGTAGGCAGCCCTTATAAAATTCAGGGCCGTAAATATTACCCCAAAGAGAGCTATACGCTTGTCGAGACCGGTATTGCCTCATGGTATGGCCCCAATTTTCATGGCAAAAAAACCGCAAATGGCGAAATATTCAATCAACATGAATTAACCGCAGCTCATAGAACGCTGCAAATGCCTTCTATTGTTCGTGTTACAAATTTGGAAAACGGCCGATCGATTATTGTGCGTGTCAATGACCGCGGGCCCTTTGCGCGTGGGCGTATTATTGATTTATCAAAACGCGCCGCAGAACTTTTGGATATGAAGGTGCAAGGCACAGCAAAAGTAAAAGTGGAAGTTTTGCCCGTGGAAAGCCGCATGGTTGCAGAAGTGGCCAAGCGCGGCGAGGCAACAACAGGAATGGAAGTGGCGATGAATAACCGCATGCAAGGCTCAGGTCATCAAAATGATGATGATAATGATCGCCAGAGACCGGCACTCATGGCACCGCGAGATACAATAAAAACAGCACAATATGGTACACCGTTAAGCCAAGGTACAGAAAAAGCCGCGACGTTAACCTCTGTCCGCGCTGAGCCGTTATCTCAGCCATCTGTGCCCGGTCATATAACAGGCGGTAATTTTTATCCTGACCCCGTTGTTAGAACTGTGGCTGTAAATCCTACAAAAATCTATGTGCAGGCGGGATCGTTCACATCGCAGGCCAATGCGCAAAATCTGGCAGCACGTCTTCAGAGTTTAGGGCAGGTTGATATTTTTCCGGCAATGGTGAATGGGCAACAATTCTACCGTGTTCGCCTCAATGCGTTAAACGTGTCGCAAGCCGACCAAATATTGAATAATTTGGCGCAGGCCGGGAATTCAAACGCGATTATCGTTGTTGAATAAAAACACGCTTAACCCTTGGTTTCCTCATCAATTATTGTATTATCTCTAGGGTTATTATCGAAGAAAGATTTAGTATGAATAAAGCGCGGCACCTTAAGACTATAAGCAAGAGCATTTTTCTTTTAATGCTTGTGATGGGGTTGATGGCCCCGCAGGCCTATGCGCAGGCGCTTCTCGAGACATCGGCGAAGCAAGCTATTATGCTCGATTTTGATACGGGTCTTGTGCTCTTTGAGAAAAATGCGGATGAGCGCATGCCAACCTCATCGATGAGCAAGGTCATGACAATGTATGTTGTCTTTGAGGCCTTGCAAGAAGGGCGCCTAAATCTTGAGGACACATTATTGGTTAGCGAGAAA
>CAZTBB010000070.1:0-8862 GCA_964611755.1 uncultured Pseudobdellovibrionaceae bacterium | reverse complement strand
GCACAAAGAGGATCCACAGCAAAAACGAAAAAGAAACAGGTTACGAAAAAACCGCAAATACAGATCTTGCGTGGCGTTAACCTCGAGCCGGCCACGGAAATCAAGGGCAAAGAAATTCCGCTGGGCAATTACACAGAAGCGCAACTCTCCGAACTCTGCGGTTATTTTGAGGAGCGTTATTCAGTCTCGACCAAATTATTTAACAAAGATGGCGAGGTTACAATTGCGGTCTATGCAACAAACACAACAGGAGATGCACAGAAGGCGCTTCACAAACTCGTAGATTTTTTGCAAGGCGGCCAGAAAGTATCGCGTCAAAATTTTATCGACCATGTATCCCCCAAAAGTGATTTCAGAGAAGCATACGCCTTTCATAAAGAATACCCCTATCACGGGTATGTTCCTTTGCCGAGGGACTTTATCAATGACTATCTCGGCACAATGCTTGAGAGAAAACAAAAGGCTGTGTTCTGGTTTGATCAAGATAACAACACATACCACCTCTTTGCCGAGTCCGAGGCCGCACAAAAGCGCATTGATGACAATATAGAAACCATCCTTACAAGTTTTGCGAGAGAAGAACGCCTGTTTACACGCGAACAAGCCTTGAGCCTTGCCCATAAATATTTTGATCAGGCCGATGCCGAATATCGCGGAAGAGAAGTCAAAGACAACAAAAATAAAAGTAAAAAGAAATTGCGCACCCCCTCAGGGGCGATTCCTCCCTATGAGCGATACGAGAATCTGAAACGCGAAATAAGGAAGGCAGAGAACGATCTTGAGAACACGCAAAGAAAACTGGAAGAAAGCACATCCGATACGGAATTAACCGCTTCAAAAAAGAAAAAAATTGCAAACTTTCAGCAAAAAGTAGCGGAACTTCCCGGTGAAATAGACAGGATCAAAAAAGAATTGGTCATAGCCGAAAGAGAAGCGCAAAGCGCTCATAACCTTGTTGCAGCACGGCAGACTATCCTAAACACAGTAAAAGATTTAATTACAGAGGCGGATCAGGCACTCAAAGAAAATCCTAAAACATACTCCGCTCAAGAAAAAGAACTTCACGAGCAAGTGATTGCTTATATGGCCTTTATTCAGGACAGCGAACTTGCCCATAATCGTTTGCAACAAATAACCGGGCTGACGGCGCAATTAGAAAGATTGTGGAATTCCAACCAGAGCCACCTGACAAATAGCATTGAAAATGCGGCTGATCTTATTGAGCAAAGCCCTCACAATAAAGATATTGCAACGCTTGAAGGAAAACTCAGTGATGTCACAACGGCAACGGCACGTAAAGAGATCCAATCTCAAATATATGATTTGAAACGAAAAGCGATATTAGAGCTGTTCACGCCGGATATTCAAAAAGCTGTAACACTGAGCGACCTGTCCAACTGTACCGATCCAAAAGAGATGTCAGTTAAGCTCAAACAGCTTAACGAGATTTTCTTTTCCTTGCAGGACACATACGAAACGGTCATGGATGGTAAATTGCGTACAGGGACAAAACTGCTACCTGACAAGCCGCGTGGCCTCATTGATATCAAAAGCTACAAGCCCGCTATTGCAAAATATCATACATCCATATCCGGGGATGACGCCTATTCTTTGGACAACACAACCCAAAGAAAAACATCAATCGAAAAGGCCGGTGAAAACTATAAAAATAAAATGCAGATAGCACAAGAAGAGCGCATGACCGAAGTAGAGGCGCGCCTGCATGCTATCGAAACGAAAATAAAATCCATTACCTCCAGTGCTAGACATTCGGAACATATTTTCATTGCCCAAGAATCTGATAAACAAAGAAAGACTCAGAATTTTGCACAAAGTTTTCTCAAAGATTTCTTCAACCGCAATGATGCTCTGCTTTTATTAGCTCCCTTCGTGGAGCACCTGGATACGGCTGTTGAGGCGTTTGAGCTGCCTACGGGCGGGTATGGCTTTAAGCTGCATACACGCAATAAAGCAGAGGCACAAAATAAACGTAACTACGCCGTGGCAACAGAAACATTGAGTGAAATCATTGATCTTTTTGACCGCTCGCCCGATCAGGTCAACGCGCAGTTGGTGGAGAATATTGTCACGCAAAAACTGGCGTTCTTGAATAAGTCCAAAGCCAAAACCACGGCTAAGTTCAACCAGCAATTACTGGAATTTGAGAGCGATGCCATATACGATTTCTTGGTTTATAACTCACCCAGCGAGGGAGAAAAAGTCAGAGAAAGACGTCAGGCTCTTCTAAAAATATTCGAAGATAATTCCAAGCTGAAGAAACTTGGTTTTGGTGTACGCATTGAACCGCGCGTTCTGGAGAACGGCAAAAAAGGATTGCGTGTTCTAGGCCCTGAACAAAACACGAAAAACCCAAAAACATCTGAAAAGATTATCAATGTCGGCTTCCGCCTTAAGCTCGCTTTGCAGGCAATGGATGTAAAAATCCAGATGGAAAACGAATTGGCAAAGCGCCCCATCGATAGTGTCATTAATTCGGATTTCATTGCCGGACTTCTGAACAGTGAAACCAGTGCCGGTAATATTGTTAATATCGGGGCAGGTTCCGCCGGATCAGGTGGAGGAAAAAGAGCTACACAATCAAGGCGCTCTGCTGTCGCGGAAGCACTCAATATCCCGAAGAGTATGCTAGGGAAATACTCGAAGAAGGATTTAGGCGCAGGCGCATCAGACCCAAGACGGGATCGCAACCCGATAGATATTCCGGAGACCGAAATCAAGAATGCCGTTCTTGTGCCACAATCCGAAAGCCAGCAGGAAATGTTGGATGCCCTCGAGAATTTTGACTTTGTTCACGTACAAGGGCCGGCCGCTACGGGTAAGACATATCTGGCTATTGCTTATGGTGTACACCTTCTCATCACCGGGCAGGTTGATAAAATGATCCTTGCCAGACCCAATGTTGAGGCCGGTGAAAAAACAGGTACGCTTCCCGGCGGAGCAGAAGAGAAACTGGCCCCCTTCCTGGTTCCATTGATGGACGCATTGGAAGACCGCCTCTCTAAAAGCAAAATCGGCCAATTGCGTAACCCCAACAACCCGCGCATTGAAATCGTTCCTATTGGCTACATGCGTGGACGTTCATATCAGAACACGCTTGTCATTATTGATGAAGCACAGAACCTGACCTATGAACAATACAAGATGGCCGTTACACGTACAGGCTTTGGCTCCCGTTTTATTGCGGTTGGCGATCCTGATCAATGTGACCTCGAGCTCGCCGAGGGGGAAAAACCTGCTTTAGCGATGATGGATGACATCATCAAGCATGGATTTGATAACTCCATCAGCACAGATGAACACCATATCGTTAAAATGGACCCGAAAGATGCGACTCTGCGCCATGACGGGGTAACACAATTCCTAAGCGCGACAAAAGCCTTTGATGAAGCAAGGCTGGCAATGAAAGCCACACCGGAGAGCCTTGTCGAACTTCTTGAAACTGCGGGTCAAAATGACTTTAACCGTGAACTGGCCAAGATGATGATGTCTAAACTCCTGGAAAATTACACGGATGAACAATTACGCGATGCGCTTCCGCGCTTACTCGGCAATGCAGGCTCACCTGCGTCACCCTCTCCAAGTCCAGAAAAATAATACGCTTTTAAGAAATCATCATGTATAATGGGCTTATATGAAGGAGGATCGTATTTGCCGAAAGATACACCATTAAACACAAGTATTTCTTTTAAAAATCAATCACTTGTTCCTATTCTCTTTGGTGAATGCAACGCCCATTTGACTCATTTGGAACAAAAACTTGATATTGTCATTTCCGATCGTGGAAACACCGTTTTTATTAATGGTGACCAAGAAAAAATCAAAAAAGCCGAAAAAATACTAAAATCCCTTTGGAAAAAGCTTGAAAACGGGATAGAAACCGTAGAAAAAGCCGATATTGATGCCGAAATACGCTTTCTGGACGCCAAAAACAACGAAACCGAGCCTGAAAAAGCAAAAAACATGAAAAAAATTGCCTTAAAAACAAAGAAAAAGACAATTTCACCACGCTCGCCTAATCAGGCACGTTATTTGGAAGCCATGCTTTCCCGTGAAATGGTTTTTGGGCTTGGCCCGGCCGGAACAGGAAAAACCTATTTGGCGGTCGCTGCAGCCGTAAACGCCTATCTTGAAGGGCGTGTCGAACGTCTCATTTTCTGTCGCCCTGCCGTTGAGGCCGGTGAGCGGCTTGGCTTTCTTCCGGGTGATATGAAAGAAAAAGTTGATCCGTATCTACGCCCCATTTATGACGCCCTGCATGATATGCTGCATTGGGATGTAATGATGAAAAAAATGGAGGTCGGGGATATAGAGATTGCCCCCCTCGCCTTCATGCGTGGCCGAACGCTCAGCAATGCCTTTGTCATCCTTGATGAAGCCCAAAATGCCACCTGTACGCAAATGAAGATGTTTTTAACACGAATGGGTGAAGCCTCTCACATGGTTATTACAGGCGACCTGACACAAACAGACTTGCCAATCGGTGTAAAATCAGGCTTACGTGAAGCCACTGAAATTTTAGACGGTGTTGATGATATCGCCCTTATACATTTTGAGAGAAATGATGTTATCCGGCACCCTCTGGTTGGAAAAATAATTGATGCCTATGACAAACATAAGTCCTGATAAATCAGACACTCCTGAATTCACCGCAGATATTATAATAGAAGATGACCGATGGAATACGGCACTGAATGATTTTGAATCTCTGGCCTCTACGCTTTCATGCGCAGTATTAAAAAAATGTGGCCGTAACAATGATACAGAAATATCACTCTTATTTACGAATGATGATGCAATACAAATTCTCAACCGGGAGTATAGAGGCAAAGATAAACCAACCAATGTTCTCTCCTTCCCGCAACATGAAGGCGATGCTGATCCGACATTGTTGATTCCGGGTGAACCGGAGCATATAGGCGATATTATTCTAGCCTTCGAGACCATTCAAAGAGAAGCATTAGAGCAAAATAAATCTTTGCGAGACCACCTCTGCCACATGATTGTTCACGGCACGCTCCATCTTCTGGGTTATGACCATGAAGATGATGGCGAAGCAGAAGAAATGGAGGCATTGGAAATTGAAATCTTATCAGGACAAGGCATAAAAAACCCTTACGAAGTTTAGGCCGTTATGGCATAGTTTATTTTATTTATTGATACCTATGATGAAAATGACACCAATCGCTGATATTCAAAGCCCATCTTCTTCGAATAACGATGAAGACAAGGCGGCGCATGAGGTAACATCCTCGGCCTCAAAACATGAAAAGCAATCTGCCTTTTCCAAAATAAAATCATTTCTTTTCAAACGACAGGAACCAACGTTGCGTGATGCATTGGAGGAATACATCGAAGAGGAAAACGGCCATGACAGCGACCTTGTCTCTGCGCATGAAAAGACACTTATCTCCAACATCCTCAAGCTACGTGATATCACCGTGATTGATGTCATGGTTCCCCGCGCCGATATTGTGTCTATTCCCGTTGAAACCACCCAAAATGAACTTCTATCCATGCTCTCGGAACGTCAGTACAGCCGCTTGATTGTTTATAAGGAAAACCTTGATAATGTCATCGGCACTCTGCATATCAAAGATGTGCTGGCCTGCCTTGCTAAAGATGAAGCCGTGATCGTCGAAGAGCTTATCAGAGAGGCCCCCGTTGTATCACCGGCCATGAGCGTTTCTGATTTGTTATTACAAATGCGCCAAAGCGGAAAACATTTAGTGTTGGTTGTCGATGAATTTGGCGGCATTGACGGCATTGTGTGTATTGGCGATGTTGTAGAAACCATTGTCGGCGATATTGCCGATGAGCATATTGCCGATGATGACCCGGAATTAACAATCAATGATGACCATACTGTTCTAGCGGATGCCCGCTATGACCTTGAGGATTTTGAGGAACGCTTTGGAGATGTCCTCTCTGAAGATGAACGTGAAGAGCATGATACGCTTGGCGGCTTGGTCTCCGGTTTGGCCGGGCGTGTCCCCGTACGCGGAGAAATTTTAACACATGATAGCGGTATCGTCTTTGAGGTTATAGAATCTGACCCGAGACGTATAGCACGGGTTAAGATCAGCAATATCCCCCATAGCCCCAACCAATAAGCCGTCATCAAACATGCCCTTCAATGATATACATGCCTTTCAAAATACATTATTAGGCCGATTATTCTTTTTGGCATTATCATTTGCATCAGGTGTGGTTTTATCATTCACAATGGCTCCTTATGAATTCTGGCCGCTTTTATTTTTGGGATTCTCGGTTTTTTATGTCTGCCTGGCCTCATCCAAAACCACGGCCTTTGCGGCACTGAATGGCTGGATGTTTGGCTTTGGTTATTTCCTGTTCAGCCTGTCGTGGATTGGCAATGCCTTGCTGGTTGAAGGAAATGATTATCGCTGGGCCTGGCCACTTGCGGTAATTGCACTCCCCTTTGCTCTGGCTTTTTTCACGGCAATTGCTTCGGCGCTGATACGCCAACTCTCTGACCTTAAAAGCATATTTGGCTATCTTAGCTTTGTTGCTTTACTGAGCCTTTTTGAATTTTTGAGAGGACATCTCTTTACAGGCTTTCCATGGAATCTCTATGGCTATGCCTGGGGCGGGCAGGATGAAATCCTACAAACCCTCTCACTACAAAATGTTTATGTTTTAACGATGCTGACCATTTTTTGGTCGGCTATTTTTGGCTTTTGGGCTGTAAGCAAAGACAAAACACACGCCGCCCGCCTGACTTTAATTGTTGCCCTATCATTTGGTCTGTCTTTCGGATATGGCTGGTGGCGCCTTAAAAATTACACAGAGCTGCCTCACTATGACAATGTGCTTGTCCACATCATCCAACCCAATATCCCGCAAGCCGAAAAATGGGAGCGTGATAAAATTGGACTTAACTTTCAAAAACATATCAACCTGCATGACACTGATGACAATCACCCAGAGAATGTAAATCATCTGTATATATGGCCGGAAACCTCTCTTCATCCCGCTTATGTGGCCTCACCCGAAGCGGAGGACATCATAAAAAAGCGCCTTCGAACTCAAACCAATGCCTCGCAGGCCTCTCTTTTAGCGGGCGCTCTGATTTTTGAGCCTGACAAAAATGAATATACAAACAGCCTTATTGAATATAACAAAGACGGCCGCAGCACGGCTCAGTATGATAAAGCTCATTTAGTCCCCTTTGGTGAATATATTCCGTTCCAAAACTGGATCCCTCTGGACACCATAACGCGCTTTAACGGCATTCAATCTGGTGATGGCATTAAAACACTCACAGTTTTTGAAACACTTAAGTATAGTCCGCTTATCTGTTATGAAATTCTTTTTCCAGGCAAAGTCATCAATCAGAATGATCGACCAGACTTTATTGTAAATATAACGAATGATGCATGGTATGGCGACAGCGCTGGGCCGCATCAACATTTGTCAAAAGCACGTTTCAGAGCCCTCGAAGAAGGCATAACTGTTATCAGGGCGGCTAATACAGGCATATCGGCTATGATTAACCCCCTTGGGCAAATCATAGAGCAAAAACCACTTTTTCAGTCGGGGCAAATTCTTTCCAAAATCCCAAAACCCATTGATCAAAACAGAAAAATATTCTACACCGGAAATATGCTCCTGTATGTGGGCTTTTTGGCTTGGATTGTCTTTTTCCTATACAAAAGAAGTATATACCGCAAACCATGATTGCGCATTAGAGCTCTGAATATACTTAAGATTGGTTGATAATCACTATCATTAAGCGTATGAGTCAAAATCAGCACCGGGGAACACTTTTTTTGACACAATATTTTTTTAGGTAATTTTTTATGAACGCTGGAACTACAAAAAGAAAAACAAAAGGCAGTCCTGACCCTGTCGATAAACATGTTGGTCAGCGAATTCGTGCGCGACGATCCCTGCTCGGAATCTCGCAAGAAAAGCTCGCCGAATCCGTTGGCGTCACATTTCAGCAAATTCAAAAATATGAAAGCGGTACCAACCGTGTCAGTGCCGGCCGTCTTTTTCAACTCAGCAATATCCTTCAAATTCCTGTCACATATTTTTACGAGCAATTCGGCAAAGAAGTAATGGAATATGCCTCCATGGGTATGAGCGACAATGAGCAGGAAAGCTTTGGCACGCAAAAAGACATTATGAAGGAAAAAGAGACAATCAATCTTGTCCGCACCTATTATCAGATCAAAGATCCGGAAGCCCGCAAAGACATCTTGAAATTTGTCAAATCGATGGCTGATCGTTTCGCCGAGAAGAATTAAACCTTTCAAGACCTTTTAGAATTAGCGCTTGCCGTGCCCTTGCATGCAAGTTAGACTATCGAAATTATTTTACACCTTAATTAAAAGTGAGTGCCCTATGACTATACAAGCTGCTGAGCTATCTCAGGAAACTGCTAACTCAAATCCAGACTCTAACAAATCTGCAGATCTTAAAGACTATATCTTTACGAGTGAATCCGTTTCAGAAGGTCACCCGGACAAAGTTTGTGACCGTGTGTCCGACTCTGTTCTTGATCTATACCTCAAAGCAGACCCTTACTCACGTGTTGCCTGTGAAACACTTGTTACAACAGACACAGTTGTTATTGCCGGAGAAGTTCGCGGCCCGGACAGCATTACGAAAGCTGATATCGAGCAAGCCGCGCGCGAAGCCATTAAAGATATTGGCTATGAGCAAGAGGGCTTTAATTGGGAAACTGTGAATATTGATGTGAAATTACACAAGCAGTCCGTTGATATTGCTCAAGGAGTTGATGAAGGAACAGGCGTTGATAAAGAAGAAGGCGCCGGCGATCAGGGTATTATGTTTGGCTATGCCTGTAAGGAAACA
>CAZTBB010000069.1:0-9214 GCA_964611755.1 uncultured Pseudobdellovibrionaceae bacterium | reverse complement strand
CGCTATGGCATTGCGCTTCATTTTCGAACCCATGTTTTGCAATATTTTTCTCAGAAGATCAAATGATTTTTTCACTTTTTTTACCGCCCCTTATCCTAAGGAATATTGGTTTTGAGGCTCAATATCTGTTAAATTGTTAATAGAAGGGGTTTTTTTATAAAAAACTGGCAATTAACCGGGGTTTAGCGTGGCAGATAACGCCGATAACACATTACATGAGAATTTCATAGGCTGGGGTATTTTGATGGTGGTCATCATCTGCCTGGTCTGGCTGTTCTGGTTCTACTACCATGCAGAGGTGCGTGATGCCGTACGCTGGGTGCGTTGGTCGCAGATGTGGGTGATATCCCATTTTGTGCCGGATGATTTTACCGTTATGTATATGGGGCGCGAGGTTTCATTTCATGACGGTATGGAAAACACGACACGCTACACGCAAAAATCGCTCGATTATAATCACTTATCTTATTTTACCTCTTTGGCCATGCAGCCTCTGAAAATAGTCTTTACACTTGGCTTTGTGCTTATGGCTGTTTGGGCCTATCTCAAGGGGCCTAAAACACAATTTAGAGAGACATTAGGGCTTGAGGGGTTAATGAAGAGGCAGGCACAGGTCTTTCCTGTTATTCAACCCTTTGTCGGTTTTAACCCATCAAAACAGCCGCCCCGTGCGCCCGGATCACCTGTGCCGGCAGAATTGCCATTATTTGCCGAAGCTCTTGGACCCGAAGAATGGATTGCCTATAACAATATTCCTGTTCCCGATGGGCAGCTTGATGAAGAAAAATGTCAGCAGGCCTTTTCGAAACAACTCGGGAAGCGTTGGGGTGGTTGGCAAAAACTGGAGCCCTATCAGCAAGTATTGCTTGCCAGTTTTTGTTTGAAAGCCAGCCGTAAAAGAAGTGAGGCCGATGCCATGCTCTCGCGGATTGCAAAGTGCTGGGATCATAAGAAGGGCCTGCGCCTTAATAAGGATAGAAGCCTGGTCAAGGATGCGCGCAACATTCTTAAAAACGGGGGGCTTTCAAAATCAACATTAGCGAAATGTAACCAGCATGCCTTTCAGACGACAGCCTTATTAAAGGCTCTGGAGAATGCTCGGAATGAGGGTGGGGTTCTGGCCCCTGCGCAGTTTGTATGGTTGCGCGGACATGACCGTAATCTGTGGTATCCACTGAATAATCTGGGTCGGCAGAGCTTCCATGCCGAAGCGCTTGGCGCTATGGCGCATTTTCAGTCTGAGCGCCGGACATCACGCCCAATTCCTGTGCCTAAAGTGAAAGATGCGGTGGATATGCTGAAAGAATATATGGGAACAAACAAGGCAAGGCCTATCCCGCAATTGGATTATTCACAATCGAAAAAGCGCGGCATTAAAAAAGTGGCTTAAGGCATCATGAAAGGAATGAGAGAATATAATGACCAAGCAGAATAAAAGCACAGCTAAAGTTGTTGATGGCAAATTGATTTTGTCATTGCTGGGCGCGCATAAGCCAATTTTATGGCAGATGGATTTGGGCGATGCGAAGGCTTCGGCGCTTGAGGTTTCAGAGAAAAATAAATCTCACATTTTGGTTTTAAGGACAGCCAAAGGTGAAAACCTTGATATCGCCGTTTTTGAGACCCAAGGTAGTGCGGTTCAAGCACTCAAGGCGGCCTCTAAAGCTATGGAAAGTGCTCAGGGGCAGATCAAACCAGCAAATAATCACAGTGATGATAATAGAGCTGCTGCGTGCGGCTCTAAAAAAACACCGCTAATTATTAAATTGGTGATGGGCGTATTTATGTTGGCGGGATTTGTGTTTTTAGGTTCGCTGGCACTGGCATTTTTAAGCAGTGCCCCCATGCAGCAGCGGGCAATGCAGACAACGTCAACACCGCAGGCGGCGCAAAGTCAAATCGGCATCCCCATGAGCGCGGATGACTTTTTGCGGGCACGATAGGGGGAAGCGGCTAACGCATGGCAATTGATCAGCATAAGTTCCAGACCAAGCATAAGACGATCCTGCGTGATACGCGGCCCTTTTTTACGCGCGTTGCTGATGGGATCGAGACGCCGGGATTCTCGACGGCGATGTTTGCCATGCTCGGTGGTGCGTATTGGGTCTCTGACTGGTTTGTAGCCTTTGGTGATCTGGTCTTTATTTTTGGTCTCTTGTATTTCTGGTTTTTGACGGGGCGAAGCAGGGCGCTGGCTTTTAAGTTGCCGATGAATGCCAAATATAAAGATCCGAACAATGATGCGCCGGGCAAGAATGAAAAGCCGGAGGGCATACTTTATCTCGGAAATGTTGATGAAAAGGGCGACGAGGTTTGGTTTACCAATTCTGATGCAAGAACCCATATTTTATATTTGGGTACAACCGGTGCCGGTAAAACCGAAGGGCTGAAATCAATGGTCACAAATGCCATGACATGGGGATCTGGCTTTGTGTATGTTGATGGTAAGGCCGATACGGATTTATGGTCATCTCTATCCTCCTTGGTGCGCCGTTTCGGACGCGATGATGATTTGCTTGTATTGAACTATATGACGGGAAACTCTGATGTATCGGCGCCGTCAAATACGATGAACCCGTTTTCATCCGGTTCGGCATCCTATCTTGTAAACATGCTGGTGGAATTAATGCCCGATGCGGAAGGCGATAACGCCATGTGGAAAGAGCGTGCTGTCTCTCTCGCCAGTGCGATGATGCCGGTGTTGACGTATAAGCGTGATTTCCAGGATGTCCCGCTTTCCGTGAGAAGTATTCGTGACAACCTCTCCTTGAATAATGTGGTAAAGCTCCAACGTGATGAAACCGTGCCGGGAGAGTTGCGCTCGGGTTTGCGTGGTTATCTGGATACATTGCCGGGGTTTATTGATGATGCCTATGATGATAATGGCCAAATCAAACCCCCATCAGCAGGGCAGCCCCAACACGATACCACGACAGCCAACCAGCAGCATGGTTATCTGGCTATGCAATTTACGCGTGCTCTGCAATCTTTGGGTGATGATTATGGCTATATCTTTGATACGCAGGCGGCCGATGTGGATATGCTTGATGTGGTGTTGAACCGTCGCATTTTGGTGGTTTTGATCCCCGCTTTGGAAAAATCCGGTGATGAAATTGCCAACCTTGGTAAAATCGTAGCGGCGACCCTGAAAGGGATGATGGGCTCGACCCTCGGATCAACGGTAGAGGGTTCATCCGAGACGGTGATCGAAAATAAACCAACCCATTCGGCAACGCCGTTTATGACGGTCTTTGATGAAGTTGGTTACTATACCGCACAAGGGATGGCGGTGATGGCCGCGCAGGCGCGTTCTCTTGGTTTCTGTCTTGTCTTCTCGGGTCAGGATTTGCCGGCGATGAAAAAGCGTGTGCGCGAAGAGGCTAATTCTATTACAGCGAACTGTAACATCAAAATTTTTGGTAAATTGGAAGACCCAACCGAAACAAAAGAATTTTTTGAAAAAACCGTTGGTCAGGTATTCGTGACAGAAGTCTCTGGGTATCAGATGATGGGCGGTGCTGAGTTTAAATCTTACTTTGATACCCAGCAGGCTAGCGTGCAAGCACGGGCTGTGGCATCCTATGAAGAGTTGCGTACTTATAAAGAGGGGCAAGCTATTATTACATTCGGTATGCAGATTTCGTCATGCCGTATTTTCTATTCCAATCCGGGTTTTGCCAAAGCGATGCGGGTGACACGCTTCTTGGCTTTGCCGCCGCCGGATGAGCAGGTGATCAAGCATGCTGCTGCCATTACGGAGCTGCGTGACTTGATGGTGGATAAGAACTGGACAGCGGAAAAGGCCGATGTTGCGGTTGATACCCCGCCCGAGATCGAGGCTCTTATTGAAGGGTATCGTATCGCCGAGACGGCAACAGAAAATAAAGTCGATCGTGGTATTGCCTCGGTTGTGCAAGTGCACGGCGTTGAAAATAATTTAGACGAGGCCATTGCATCGGCTCCGCCGGTTAAAAAACCTGCGGCCTCTAAACCTGCCGCAGCGCCAGCGCCTGAAGCGTCTCCTGCAGCGCAAGTCGCCCAACAAACTGAAGCGCCGAAAGCTAATGAGCCGGAGGCAAAACCGGAAACACCCTCGCAAGCACCGCCAGCCGATAAAAATCAGGAGAGCGGCGCTGGGCCAATGGGCTTCTTTGGCTCCAAGGATAAGAAAGCGAAGAAGCCGGAAAGGTCGGCTGCGTCTGATAAGTCGCAGGATAAGAGCTGGGAAGATATTATAAAGGCTGCTAAAGATAATGAGGTGCTCAAGGAGGAGCAAGGAGCGCAAGATGGCGGTGAAGCGATACCCGCGCAACAAGTTCCGCCTGAATCAGCTGCGCAGCCAGAGCAAACGCAAGCAGCGAAGCCGGCACAGAAAAAATTACCGGACGAAATTGAAAATATCATCAAAGAGGCCGCCAAGAAATCGGGCGATAATCTCTTTAATAAAGGATCGGAGGATATCGATGCAGCAGAATAATAAAAGACGCGGTGAGCGCGGGAATGTATTTTTTCTCATTCTGTTAGGGGTGGTTTTGTTTTTGGCCCTGGCCTTGACCGTATCACGCGGGATGCGCAGCGATAATACACAGCGCCTGAGTGATCAGAGAGCACAGCTTCTGGCAACCGATCTTATCACTCATGGTCAAGTAGTCGCGCGCGCTGTTGACCGATTACGACGAAAGGGGTGCAGTGAAAATGAAATTAGTTTTGAAAATGGTGGGTTTCCTTTGAATGCAAATGCGCCGGGTGATAATTCATGTCATATCTATCACCCCGATGGTGGAAGTGTTGCGTATCGTGAAATTGATGGTGGTGCCCTTGATGCATCATTATCCGCAGCTCCTTTTTACAGTCAGTGGTATTCTTCTGGTGGAACAAGGGTTGTCAATCTAGGCACTGCCAA
Source organism: uncultured Pseudobdellovibrionaceae bacterium (assembly GCA_964611755.1). Taxonomy (GTDB): domain Bacteria; phylum Pseudomonadota; class Alphaproteobacteria; order Micavibrionales; family Micavibrionaceae; genus CAZTBB01. The sequence goes on along the minus strand of CAZTBB010000069.1, from coordinate 4,311 downwards.
TACCGAGATGACATTTTCCGGTTTGTATGTTTCAGAGCAGGTTTGCGAAACTATCAATGAACAGTTAGGTATAACGGGTATTCCTGTTGATGCGGCAACAGGTAATCAATTTACTGGTTCATTTACACCGAGTGCAACGCCTGACATAGGAGATAATTCTGCTGTTCTTGAGGGGCGGACAAATTTTTGCTATCAATTTAGTACTAGCCCAATAATAAATGCATACACGCAAGTTCTTATAGAGCGGTAAATTTTAAACCAAGCTATACCATGTTGATCGGGCTTTGCCGTGACGTTTGAGGTAGCCGGCATCGACAAGTTCGCCGAGACGGAGTTTCAATGTCGCGCGTTTGCCCTTAGTCATTTTTTCAATCTCATTCATTTGAAGGCGCTTATGCTCTTTGAAGAGTTTCATGATTTTACCCGAGAGATCGGGAAGATCGGATAGTTCAGTCTCTTTACTCTCCAAGCGTTGTTTGAGTTTGCGCGTTTGTAGCAGTAAAATTTCAAAGAAAAAGGTGAGCCAAGGATTCCAGTCAGGTGAGCCTTCTTCGACAGATGTTTGAGTTGACCAAAGAATTTCAAAATAGAAATCTATGCGCTCATTAAAGACAGGCTCGAGTGAGACATAGGGCGCATACGCGTAACCGGATTTGAGCATCAGTAAATTTATTAATAAACGCATGAGGCGCTGGTTGCCTGTTTCAAAGGGGCATATCTGCATGAAGACAAAGCTGAAAATCGCCACGATCATAAGCGGGTGAATATCAGGGTCATCCATATTGGTTTGCACCCAGTCAATGAGCTTTTGCATCAAACCTTCAACATCTTCGGGGGCGGCCGTATCCAGGGTTCCGATAATTTTTTCACCGCGTTGAATAACCAAAGGCAGATTGCGGTGTTTATATTGTCCAACGCCGCTTTGAACCACCATATTGGCACGCTCTTCCGGCGTCAGAAGCGATTGGTGCAGGCTTTTTATGATATTCTGGTTAAGCTTTTGATTTTGCAGTGGGCCCAGAATGGTTGTAAATTTTTGGCCGTAATTAGCCACATCTCCTAAAAGCTGAAGCGAGGTTGTGTGCTGCTCCAGACCATTCCACAAACCTTTAAATTCATCGATTTGCGCGATGAGATTAAGGATTTCAGGGGTTATTTTCAGTGTACGTAAATTCAGCATTTGGCTAATTATAGCCAAAACTATGACTAATAGCCAGCCAATTTACATGCGCTCAGGGACATCAATCCCCAATAAAGATAGGATCAGGGTTATATGCTTCTCAGTCAGCGCGCATATGGCCAGGCGTGCCCCGCGCAGAGCCTCATCTTTTTCTGAGAGGATATGACAGTTACCGTAAAAGCTTGAAAATTCTTGTGCCAATTTGAACACATAATCACAGAGGACATGCGGTGTATTGTTTTTCATCGCCAGATCAAAATGATCCGGAAATTCAGAGAGCAAAAGAAGAAGCGGGCGATCGGCATTTTCGGTGACGATTGGTGCGCCAGAATAATCAATAGCCTGATCCGCCGCTTTACGAAGCAATGATTTGATGCGCACGGCCTGGTAGAGCAGATACGGGCCGGTTTTCCCCTCAAAGCTGGTCAGGCGATCCAGATCAAAAACATAATCAGCAATGCGGTTGTTTTGAAGATCGGCGAATTTGATTGCCGCGATGGCCACTTTGTGCGCGATATCATCACGCTCGGCTTGATCCATATCTTGAGCTAGCTCGGCCTCTTTAAGGCGTTCCTGAGCCTTATCAATACCCATTTGGATCAAATCTTCCAAGCGCATGACGCCCCCGGCGCGTGTTTTGAAAGGCTTGCCATCTTGACCATTCATGGTGCCAAACCCGGCAAAGATAAGCTCTGGCTTAGTGTCGTTTACAAGGCCGCCAATGAGGGATGCTCTGAACACTTGCTCAAAATGCAGGCTTTGGCGTTGGTCTACTACATAGATAATTTTAACAGGATCATGCGTTTTGATCCGGTCAATAATCGTGGCCATATCCGTCGTGGAATAGAGAACCGCGCCATCGGATTTCAATAAGATGAGTGGCGGGATCTCTTTTTTATCGCTCTCTTGGGCCACATCAATCACCCACGCCCCATCACTTTCAATGGCAATATTTTTAGATTTTAGTTCTTGCACCATAGGCGCAATAAAAGGATGGGCATCGCTCTCGCCTTTCCATTCATCAAAATGAACGCCAAGCGCATCAAAATTTTTCTTCATGCCGGCAATCGAGACATCGATAAATTGGCGCCAGATTCGTGTGGCATCCTCATCACCATCTTGTAACTTTTTAGTGGCGGCACGGGCTTTGTCCATGCGGCTTTCATCGGCTTTGCAATCAGCCGCAGCTTTCGGGTAGATTTCGGCCAATGCCTCCATCGTGATATCACCGGTATGATTCATTATCTCCAGCTCGGAGATGATCATCCCCATCGGCGTACCCCAATCCCCCATATGCACATCGCCAATTGTCTTGAACCCTGCAAATTTATAGATGCGGCGAAGGCTATCCCCGATGATTGATGCGCGTAAATGCCCAACATGCATAGGTTTTGCAATGTTGGGGCCGCCATAATCAAGCACAACAGTTTGCGGTTTATGCGGTGGAACGCCGAGGCGATCATCCGTAGAAATATCTTGCAGACGCTCGGCAATAAAGCTGTCTTTGACATCCATATTGATAAAGCCCGGCCCTGCGATCTCAACGTTTTCAAAAATATCATGCTGGTTTAATACATCGACAATGCTTTGTGCTATTTCACGAGGGTTTTTCTTCGCGTGTTTAGCACAGGCCATCGCACCATTGCATTGGAATTGGCACAGATCAGGCCGATCAGAGACACGCACGGCTGCGTGCTCAACCGGGAGCTCAAGCTTCTCAAAAATGCGTTCGTTCAAATGTGTAAGTGTTTTGGCAATGGATGTCATAAATTATACTCGGTTGAGTTAGGCATCCACAGCTGCTTTAAGGGCGTTGTTTTGAATAAATTCGCGGCGTGGCTCCACGACATCGCCCATCAAAGTTGAGAAAATCTCATCAGCCTTCACAGCATCCGCAACAGTAACCTGAAGTAGTGTGCGCACATTCGGATCAAGTGTAGTTTCCCAGAGCTGTTCCGGGTTCATTTCACCAAGACCCTTGTAACGTTGGATGGATAGACCTTTGCGGCCATATTCTTGGATGCGGTCGTAAAGTGCGGCCGGGCCGTTGAGTTTATCAATCAGCTTATCGCCATCTTTTAGCTCAACCGGGGATGCGAAGGTTTCGGCAAGCCAGTCTTTCGCGGCATCAAGGCGGCGCGCATCAGGGGAGCGCACGCGATCCGCACTCAGACGCACACGCTCGGTAACGCCGCGCACGGAGCGCCAGAATGTATATCCTTGATCAAGGCGGTATGTTCCCTCCCAATTTTTCTCATTCTTCGCTTCTCGCTCATTGAGACGCTCTACAACTTTGGCCGCGTATTGCTGCCCGAGTGTTTCATCGCCATAAACGCCCTCGTCAAAAGCGCCGGATATGGCCGCTTGTTCAACAATGCGGCGATTGCCGGCACGCTGTTGCAAGGCATTAATGGAGTTGCGCAATTTACGTGCCTGCATAAGGACATCACGCAAATCATTGCCTGTACGGGCATGGCCATTTGAATCGATTAATTGCAAATCATCTATAGAGGCATCGATGAGATAATCTTCGAGGCTGCGTTCATCTTTAAGGTAGAGTTCACCCGCGTTTCCACGCTTGACCTTGAAGAGAGGCGGTTGCGCGATATAAAGGAAGCCACGTTCGATTACTTCCGGCATGTAACGGAAGAAGAAGGTCAATAAGAGCGTGCGAATATGTGATCCATCAACATCCGCATCTGTCATGATGACAATCTTATGATAACGCGCTTTTTCGATATTGAATTCATCAGGGCCAATGGACGTACCAAGCGCGGTAATCAGAGTTCCAACCTGTTCAGAGCCCAGCATTTTATCAAAGCGTGCGCGCTCCACATTCAAAATTTTCCCACGCAGAGGCAAGATCGCCTGATTATGACGATCACGTGCCTGTTTGGCAGATCCTCCCGCGGAGTCTCCCTCAACAATGAAAAGCTCGGAGATTGATGGGTCCTTGGATTGGCAGTCCGCCAGCTTGCCAGGCAAGTTGGAGACATCCATCACACCTTTACGGCGGGTAAGCTCGCGGGCGCGGCGCGCAGCTTCGCGGGCGGTGGCGGCTTCGAGGATTTTCTCGACAATCATTTTTCCTTCGGCAGGATTTTCTTCCAACCAAGTACTCAGCGCTTCGT
>CAZTBB010000068.1:0-9344 GCA_964611755.1 uncultured Pseudobdellovibrionaceae bacterium | reverse complement strand
TTACAGAATCAATTTAAATATTGGTTTTAAAATTCTAATGGCTTGATATAAAGTTGCGCAAAGAGAAGTTCAAGCTTTTTTATAAGATTTTTTAATTCTGCGCATAATATATGACGAACAGTTTCAATAAAACAACATGGATTATTACCGAAGGCCTTACTGGCACTGAGAATCAGTGCATCGGCATTTGTCAGGCCCTCGGGGTTACGCCTGAAGTCAAACGTATCTCTCTTAACCAGCCATGGAAGAGCTTGTCTCCCTATATTGGTTTTGAAAACAAGACGAGCTTTTCACCGCATATTGTACCGCCATGGCCTGACTTACTGTTAACAAGCGGCCGAAAAAGCATAGCGCCTGCGCGCTACATAAAAAAGCAAAGCCTCGGCAAAACCAAAGTCGTGCATATCCAAGATCCTCGCAGCCCTGATGCTTTTTATGATCTTCTTTGCGTCCCACAACATGATCCTAGGCGCGGGCAAAATGTCTTTGTCAGCGAAGCCGCACCCAATAAAATTACGCCCATATTATTGGATCAAGCCGTCAAAAAATTCTCAAACCTTGCGGCACTTCCTTCCCCGCGTATTGCGGTTCTTATTGGCGGTAAAAGCAAAGCCTATGATTGGAGCAATCATGATGTTGATTTGATGGCATCACAGCTCCAAACGCTAAGTGATCAGGGGTACAGCCTGATGATGACAGCATCCCGTAGAACATCGGACAGCCATCAAGGCTTGCTTCATGATGCATTGAAGGGCAAACCAAACATCTTTTTCTGGGATGGATCAGGTGATAACCCCTATCTTGCCATGCTTGGCTTGGCTGATTTTATTATTGTTACCCAAGATAGCGTCTCCATGACATCCGAGGCCGCCACAACAGGAAAGCCCGTTTACGTCATTCCTATGCAAGGCGGCGCCAAGCGATTGGATCGATTTCATGCCTATATGCTGGAGCATGGGAAAACACGCATTTTTGAAGGGGCGCTCGAGGCGTACTCCTATGAACCGCTCGACGATGCGCAAAAAATAGCAGCAGAAATTCGCAAGCTGTTTTAAATAAAAAACTCCACGATATAAACTCACAGGGGATAATCACTACAAACTTACTGGATATGCTTGGTTTGAGGCATTATATTGATTCAATAATCAGACATTTTTAGGATAGTGCGATGAGTACACAACACAGCAAAGTTTTAATTATCGGCTCCGGCCCTGCGGGCTATACCGCTGCTATTTATGCCGCCAGAGCTAATCTTGAGCCTAAGCTCGTAACCGGTTTGGAGCCGGGCGGACAACTTATGATTACAACGGAAGTCGAAAACTACCCCGGTTTTGCCGATGTGATCCAAGGCCCATGGCTGATGGAACAGATGAAAGGGCAAGCTGAACATGTTGGTACAGACCTCATCACCGATTATATCACAGAGGTGGACCTTTCTGCGCGCCCATTTAAAGCTGTTGGAGACAGCGGGACTGTCTACACAGGCGATACACTGATCATCTCTACAGGTGCTAAAGCACGCTGGCTTGGCCTTCCTTCCGAAGAACAATTCCGAGGCAAAGGTGTTTCTGCTTGCGCGACATGTGATGGATTTTTCTTCAAAAATAAAGAAGTGGCCATTGTTGGGGGTGGTAACTCTGCTGTTGAAGAAGCGCTCTTCCTGACGAATTTCTGTTCCAAAGTCACCCTCATTCACCGCCGCGATACATTGCGGGCAGAAAAAATCCTTCAAGACAGGCTGTTTGCTAATGAAAAGATGGATTTCATCTGGGATACAACCGTTGAGGAAATCACAGGTGACCAGATGGGCATGACCGGGCTACGCCTCAAAAATACAAAAACAGGCGAAGACAGTGAATTAAAAGCCGATGGCTTATTTGTCGCCATTGGTCACGATCCGGCCACAGAGCTTTTTAAAGGCCAGCTTGATATGGATGAAAGCGGTTATATTGATACCAAACCCGATTCAACCGCCACATCCATACCCGGTGTTTATGCGGCAGGAGACGTAGCAGACCACACATATCGCCAAGCTGTCACAGCCGCAGGCATGGGCTGTATGGCTGCTCTGGAGGCTGACCGCTTCCTCTCTGCACATGAGGGGGCTGGGGGCAACACACAAGCAGCAGCGGCCGAATAATGCCCACAATGGATTGGGATAAAATCCGGATTTTTCATGTTGTTGCTGAATCTGGAAGTTTTACCAAGGCCGGCGACAAACTCCATTCCAGCCAACCTGCTATTTCACGCCAAATCAGCGCATTAGAAGAAGAGCTCGGGGTTATTCTGTTCCATCGACATGCAAGAGGGCTTGTACTAACTGAGCAAGGGGAATTGCTTTTTAAAACCACCCGAGACATTTACCGCAAGCTTAGCTCGATAAAATCACAGCTTTTGGACACACAAAAACGCGCTGAAGGCCCCCTCATCATTAGCGTGTCGGATTTTATAGGGTCAACATGGCTGACGCCAAAACTTAAATTTTTTCGGCGCCAATATCCCGATATTCAACTTACGATCTTGTTTGAAGATAAAATTATGAATCAGCTTACGATGCGCGAAGCAGATGCAGCCATTCGCCTTCGCCGCCCCAAACAATCCGATCTTGTGCAAAGACAGCTTGCCAAGATTGACTTCCACATCTGCGCGGCCAAACGTTACCTCTCGCGTTACGGATGTCCCAAAACCATTGAAGACCTCAAAGATCATACAGTTTTTGCCTTCCCCGAAAACGCCCTTACACCCTTTGACCAAGTTGATTGGCATATCAAAGAAGCGGGCTTAAGCAAGAAAAAAGATTCAAACCTTATTCTCATGAACTCGATTTATGCCATGCACCGCGCTGTAGAAAGTGGCGCAGGGATCGCATCCTTGCCTGACTTTTTGATCGAGGAGAATGATGATATCGACTCAATTTTGCCAAATTATCAATTTAACGGGCTTGAGATGTACTTTGTATATGCCGAAGAAAACCGTCATTCAGAGCGGCTTATAAAATTCAGAGATTTCTTGCTTGAAAGCATTGATCACACTGTTTTTTCAGCAAATTTTTAAAGAAATCACATCCAGGAAAACACTGTTTTTATGAAAAAACAGCGGCCCAATACTAGCCATGCATAAAAAACATGGCTGATATGCATAAAAAGTAATAGACAAAAAAGCTCCAAGCGCGCTATAACCTCGCCATCAACAACATGTTGATAAGGGTCTGAATTTCAGATCCTTACGTCTCCCAGACGTGAAACCTCCCTGTTCAACTCACCGGGCCCTTTTGGGTCCGGATTTTTTTTGCTCGAAAATATGCTATATTGGTTAAAGTATTGTTAACACCACGTGGCTTTTCGCTGAAACTCTATGACATCCAAGAAAAACCCTATTGTTATTCTTTTTAATTACGGCGGCGGCATGCGCGGCTTGGTGCCCGCGCGCCTCATGGATCGCATAGAAAAAGCGACAGGGCTTCAAATGGCTGAAATGGTCGATATTTTCACCGGCCCCTCTACTGGAGCCATCTTGAATGCTGCCCTTAACATCCCCCGCAAGAATAATCCACATAAAGCAAAATATCATGCACGCCACATGGTTCGCTTTTATGAGCGCGAGGGCATAAAAATCTTTCCCCCCGATAGATTTCGGGAATTTAGGGGATTTGTGCATGATTTCAACAACCGCACAATGCGTATAGGCAAATTAAATTCCCTTTTCAGACAAGGACATTACAATCCTGCTTATCTATCAAGCGCCCTTCACAAACTTTACGGCGACTCAAAACTCTCAGACAGCCTGAAAAGCCTTGTTATTCCCGTCTACAATATTGATGGTGAACAATTACGCGTTGTGGCCGAAGCCGGAGAAAGCGAAGACACGCCCGTTCATACTCAAAATAATGTCATTGATGATGGCGGCCATGCTGTCTGGCTCAAGAATATGCAACTTGATACGCATTATACCCCTCCACCCAAAGTTTTGCTTCGGGATGCTGTTTTAGCCAGCTGTGCTGCTCCCACTTATTTTCCATGCCACCATTTCGATGTAAAGCACCATGATGAAAGAGGCCAAAAGGAATACTCGGGGATAGATGGAAGCATCTTCGACAATCCTTGTATTACCTATCACGGCGCTGTCAGACAACATTTGCCCGCAGATCGTGATGTGATTGTCATCATTCTTGGAACGGGTTACACACTGCGCTCCTTCAAAAAGGAAGATTGGAACCGCTTTGGTGGTCTGGGTGTTGTCGACCCGGTTAATGACCTGCCTCTTATCAACATCCTTTTCCACGCCCCGGAATCGGCATTAATGGAGAGCTTTACACAAGAATTGGAAGATTCCTTGCACATCTTTAACAAGTCAATGGTCTCTCAAAATGGTTCAGAAAACATCCCAAGCCCTCAAATTGATGATGCAAGCCCGGAAAACCTGAAAAAAATGAAGAACTTTACCGAAGATATCATTGAAGAAAACAGGCAAAGCTTTGATACGGTTTGCGATCTTCTTGTTAAAAACAGAGATGAAAAATTTGAACAAAAAATGCGATTCTGGCAGAACATGAAGCGCCGCCTTTACTTCATTTCAGGCATTAAATCCCACTAAAATTTCCGCTTATTTTTTATTGTGCGGCGCATTTAGAAATTTTCTGGATTTTAAAATTCTTTCCTCCTAATATGCCAAGATCATGACAGAATCGAGTAACACACAATCAGATCCTGACGAAGTTCTTGGCGTTGGCGCAACAATCGAACCTGAGTTTGCAAAAAGAGCAGCTGTGCCGATTTCCAACTTCATTGCCAAAAAAAATGTGATAACCCCGCTTGAGCGTGCAGCACAAATGCAGCCTAACTGGCAAAAAATTGCGATTGATGTGAATGGCCATCCGGCTCCATCAACTTATGCACCGGCCAAAAACCCGGCTGTATTTCTGGATTTCCTGATGGGGTTAAAGGGTGCGGCTCTTTATTACAAAAATAAAATCAGAGCGATGAACAAAATCGGTATCTCGATGCAAATGTCTGCCTTCCCGAACCCCGGGAAAAATATCGACTTTCTTGATGATTTTGAAGCCTTGGCGCACCGCCTTTTCATTGAAGCCGATACGTTGCCTGAACATTATTCCTCCGATATGCCGCGCGTTATTGTTACCCATTCTGCCGGCGGCATGATGCTGTTGAAATTGCTTAAAAACCCGGAAACCGCAAAACTTATTACGGACCGTGTTGATGGTATCGTTATGGTGTCATCCTTTTTAACATCCCCTCACCGCGATGACCCTGTGCAAAGAATTGCTTATAAGGGGTACTCAAAGGTTTTTGCTGATACGCAATACACAAAAGCGCCTCTCGACAACATTAAAAAGGCAGAACATGCCATTGATGTCCTTGATATTATTGATCAGGAGCTTGGCCTGCCTACTCATCGCCAAACCCAATACATGATGGAAAATGGTGAGGCTTTATACAAAGAGATTATGGAGAGTGAATTTCCGGATTGCGTCAAGGATTTCCCAATTTTGATGATGGCCGGCGTTCATGATTTCTCCGCCTGCCCCATCAAACAACATGACGTTTCCAAAAAGCTGTACGCGGAATATAGAGCCTATGATGCAGGCCATAATCCCATCACAGAATCCGTCATTGCCCGCCGTCACTTTGTCGAGTTTGTACAAAGAATTGTGATGGAGAAGAATGCACTTTTAAATGAGCCGGATTATGAGGCGAATATGGAATTATCCCCCTTATTTCCGCCTGCTGCCGATTATGAAACGCCGAGCGATGAGGTATTCCCGAAATCAACGGCTGTGCGCGGACGTAAGTCTGGACCACACTCAAAACCACCCGAGACGCACGATAAAGATGACCAGGTGGATGGTCATCATATCGGCATTTAATGATCCAGTGTAAATAACTTATGCCGCTTTAACGGCTTCCCCCTCAAGGGCGGCGCAAGCGCGCTGAATGCGTGTACATGCCTCTTTCAGGATTTCCGTTGATGTTGCATACGAGATACGGAAACACGGAGACAGGCCAAAAGCCTCCCCATGAACGGCTGCAATGCCTTCTGCTTCCAACAAGTATGTCACAAAGTCTTCATCACTGTTAATTGTCTTGCCATCCGGCGTTTGTTTGCCAATACAGCCAGCACATGATGGATACACATAAAAGGCACCTTCGGGTGTCAGGCATTCCAAACCTTGCGCATCGTTTAACATACCAACCACCATGTCACGGCGTTCTTTGAATGCATCATTGCGCGGCGCCAAGAATGATTGATCACCATTTAACGCCTCCACCGCGGCCGCCTGCGATACAGAGGATGGGTTTGATGTGCTCTGGCTTTGCACCTTCGCCATGGCTTTGATTAAATCCGCCGGACCACCGGCATAGCCAATACGCCACCCTGTCATCGCGTAGGACTTAGACACACCATTGACCGTTAATGTACGATCATAAAGCGCTGGCTCGACTTGCGCAGGTGTACAAAATTCAAAACCATCATAGACAAGGTGCTCATACATATCGTCGCTCATTACATAAACATGAGGATGTTTCGCAAGCACATCTGTCAGAGCTTTCATTTCATCAAATGTGTAAGCAGCGCCGGTCGGATTGGATGGTGAGTTCAAAATTATCCATTTTGTTTTTGGCGTAATCGCGGCTTCCAAATCCGCAGCTTGCAGCTTAAAATTATTATCCTTGGAACACTCAACAATCACAGGCGTTCCTTCTGCCAGCAAAACCATATCAGGATAAGACACCCAATAAGGTGCAGGGATAATCACCTCATCACCCGGATTAACAGACGCCATCAATGCGTTATAAAGCACTTGCTTACCGCCGGTACCAACGCTGATCTGATTGCGCTCATAGTTTAGATTATTATCCCGCTTAAACTTTGCAATAATGGCATCCTTAAGCTCGGGCGTGCCGTCTACCGCCGTATATTTTGTCTGTCCACCCTCAATCGCTTTATAAGCCGCCTCTTTGATGAAATCCGGCGTATCAAAATCCGGCTCGCCCGAGCCCAAACCAATCACATCACGGCCCTGTGCTTTCAATTCGGCTGCTTTTGTAGAAACAGCAATGGTCGGGGATGGTTTAATACGGCTTAATCTGTCGGCAACAATGCTCATGGGGCTTACTCCTTTTTTAATAAATAAAAATTTCAGCTCTAATTAAGCATGACAGGGCTTTTGAGGAAAGCTTTTTTAGTGCCGTAAGCACTTTAGTCCCTCATGGGGGACGGATCTTCGTTCAAATGCAGCTTTGTTCTATTGTTAAGCTCTTCCAGCTTTTCAACATCAAGATACCCCTGCCAAGGAATATGCACCTTCAGTGTTTTGCCGCTGCCGGTAGGATTGGCACTCATTAGAATCTGATCACCTGAATTTGAGAAACACGCTTCCGGCAGGTCATATTGCAACCCTCTTCCGCGAAGAGCCGCACGCACGCGATTAACCTTAGCACTGAAATCACTCTTTGAAGGATCACCCATGACACCGGATACATCGGCTCTGTTGCGTCCCTTCTTGGTTTCAAGCTCGTGAAACTGCCATCCGGCCTGATGCAAAGCCCAAACATAAGAAAGGCCATGTACCTTTGAAAGCTTTGTATCTGCTTGCTCAAGCGCTGTATTACTCATGAATCGCCTCGTACTTTTAAAAACTAGAGATACTATGTAAACTTAAAATGCGTCTTTTGCAATAAATTTCTTGGTTTTTTCAAGATCAAAACAGCGCTCCGGGTCAAAAAACACGTTATTTTCCAAGCACCACATCTTAAGGGGCTTAAGAAGAGGATTCTTCATGGACTGCGTTACGTAATTACTTAGACGGGGCATATAGTCTAAATACCCGCTTTTTCCGGACAGCGCCAATTTGATAAACTGGCCAAGAACACGGCAATGGAACTGTGTGGCCATAACATCCACCCATAGCTGCTCATCCTCGGGCCTTTGCAACAAGATATGAATGCGCATATCATGCGGTATATCCATACGCGCATCATACAGTAAATTAGCCAAATCATAGGCTTGCGGCCCATTCATCCCGCCCTGAAAATCAATGACCCCTATGCGGCCATCCGAGAGCAGCATTAAATTTTCAGCGTGAAAATCAACATGTATAAAACCGCTCTGCATTTTGGGCATAGACGCCATAATATCACGCCACACCTGTTGATATGATGCTCTCATATCATCATTTGCAGGCTCTTGCAAAACGGCAGGCACATAATATTCAACAAAACGTGACAGCCCTTTATGAACATGACTTTCAAAATAAGACGGAATATCCAGAGGACAGGTTTTTCCTTGTAATTGCTCTAAAATGGCCGCGGCCTGATCATAAAGCCCCGGAAACATTGCATTATCCTGCAAAGCAGCCTGCTTTAAGCTAAGGGATCCGAAATCCTCAACAATCAGCGCATCATCATAACGCTCATAAATCTTGGGCACGACAACGCCCTGATTATTTAACCATTCCCGAATATAAACAAAATCATCCAAAGAATGTCCCGCGCCAACGCTCCCTGTGGTCTCCATTAAAATGGCTGTTTGAACACCGTCAGAGATACGGGAAAAAACGCGTGCAGATGCATCGCCGGCAACAGGCCCTACAAAATCCCATCGTGATTGTTGAGATAAAAACTGATTCAAAGAATAAACCCTAACCTAAAATAACCCGAGAAAAATACAGCCCTATTTCTTTGTTTGACTTTTTGAGGCCATCATTTGTAACGCATCAATATGCGATTGTGATACTTTGGCGCGTTTTTGAAGAGAGCGTCCGCTTTCGAGCCCAAAAACATCGCCTGAATTACCGGCCACAGCCTTAAGCAATTCTGCGCCAAAATCACCTTCATTTTGCGAAGCCGTTGAGGCTTTCTCTTTTTTCACAGCTTCAGCCTTCGCGCTGCGCCCGGAGGCCACGCGTTCAACATTATATGAAATAATGCCCATCAAATGAGGGCGCGTTAAAAACTGTAAAAGCTTGTTATCGCTGGTACAGGCATCCATAAGCACCTTTCGCGCGCGCGCCTGATTACCATGGCTTAGAACCAGAGCCTCTTTAATCTTTTCTTCAACATATTCACGGCTCATAACAGCCTCCTTATGCAATAAAACCTATCTCTATTGAGCATTGCATAATTCATGCCAAAGGCGCAAATTTTAAGGGGGTTTTATTTTCTAGGGCTTCATACCGGCGTCTCTCATGGCATGTTTATATGCTTCTGAGTTTTCACCAGACTTTCTAGACTCTTTCCTGACAGCATCAAAAGACATATGAACCTCACCGGCTTCACCTGCAAATATAGCCGTGCAATTTTGAGCCCCATAACGCCCCTCTATGC
>CAZTBB010000067.1:0-9506 GCA_964611755.1 uncultured Pseudobdellovibrionaceae bacterium | reverse complement strand
TTTTCAGGACAAAAATCGATGATTTTTATGTCTTTCTCGCTGTAATTATTCTTATCAAAGTGAAAATCAATATAAAAACTGCTGTTAAAGGGCATATTTTCCGGATTTTTCAAAAGGAGGGTATTTTCTGGTTGTTCGACAACATAGGATAAATAAAATTCGAGATAATCAATCACAGTATTGTGATCAAGAATAAGACAGTCCTTATCGTTTAGCAGTTTAAATGGTTTCTCGGAGCCATCCAAATACACACCATTATGGCCAGAGCGAATATAGTCCATAAAAATTGGTGGAGCTACACAGTGATTTTCAAGGCTATAAAGAATGCCATTTTTATAAAAAGGAAGATCTTTGGTAAAGACTTTACAGCTATGTGGATCAAATAGGGCCGCAAGCCGATCATCTTTCACCAGCTGAATAAAATCATGTGTTTCTTGGGGGGTAAGTTCTTGCCAGGGCATGGGAGAAACCTTTGTTGCTCCGCTAATTATGCCACGATTCTGGTCTTTTGGGCTAGATTAACCGCTTTAAGAGCCTCCTCAATAACACTTTGGGGTGTCGCTCCAGCTTCATGGGGGAGTGTGCTCATAGCACGGCGCCAAGCTTTGGCCCCGTTTTGATGATGGAAGAGCCCAATAATATGGCGGGTCATGGATTTCAGCGGAACGCCCGCCTCGCATTGCTGTTCCATATATGGGATCATTGCGCGTGCGACTTTAACGCGGCCAAGAATATCATGATTGCCAAAAACTTTGCGTTCAATCTCGGCTAAAAAGTATGGATTTTGATAGGCTTCGCGGCCAATCATAAACCCATCAAGCTTGTCTTGATATTGATGAATAACGCTTAAATCTGTAATGCCACCATTGAGAATAATCTCCAAATGCGGGTATTTTTCTTTGATATCCACAGCACGTTGGTAAATCAGCTCCGGGACTTCACGGTTTTGTTTTGGGCTCAAACCCTTGAGCCAGGCTTTGCGGGCATGGATGATAAAGGTCTTGCAATTCTTATCCGCAATTGTGCCCACAAACTTATCCAGAAAATCAAAATCATCCATCTCATCGATGCCAATGCGGCATTTTACGGTCACAGGCACATCGCAGGACTTGTTCATAGCATCGATGCAGGATGCCACAAGCTCCGGTTCTTTCATCAAGCAGGCGCCAAAGCTGCCGGATTGGACGCGGTCTGATGGGCAGCCACAATTGAGATTAATTTCGTCGTAGCCATGGCGAGCGCCTAATTCCGCGCAGCGCGCAAGCGCATCCGGGTCACTCCCGCCAAGTTGTAAAGCCACAGGGTGTTCTGCTTCGTTGAAGCGTAAAAAGCGCTCGGCATCACCATGAATAAGGGCGCCTGTGGTCACCATTTCCGTATAAAGACGAATATGGGGCGATATTAACCGATGAAAATATCGGCAGTGGCGATCCGTCCAATCCATCATCGGGGCAACGGAGATATGTTGATTTTTTGCTTGCATTGCTTTTCTATAATCTTAAACAAGAGAATAGATATGCGTTTACGAGTTATTTTTCCAGTTTTTCTTTTTACTTTGGTCGGTGCTCTTTTGTGTTCTGGCCAGATGCCTGCTTTTGCACAAGGGGCTGATAGTCCTGCATTTCGTTCGTCCGGTTTGCCGATCCCGCGTTTTGTCTCCCTCCGGTCCGATAAGGTGTTTATGCGGGTGGGGCCCGGTAAACAATATCCGATTAAATGGGTGTATGAGCGTAAATGGCTGCCGGTTGAAGTTATCCTTGAATTTGATACATGGCGAAAAATTCGTGATCAGGCAGGCGAAGAGGGCTGGGTGCATCAATCAATGCTCTCTGGGCGGCGCACGGCTCTTGTGATCGCAGGTGAGCCTTTGAATGTGTTCTCCAATACATCGGAAAAGTCCAGAAAACGCGCGGTTTTTGAGCCCGGTGTTGTCGGGTTTCTAGAGACGTGCAAAGAGGATTGGTGCTGGCTTCAATCCGGAGGATATTCAGGCTGGGCAAAAAGAAATTTGCTTTGGGGCATTTACGAAAGTGAAAATCTCCAGTAACATTTGAATCGTAGAGTTCTTCTACGCACAGTTTTTCCACAGACTTAACCATAAACATATCCAGAAATCGCATTTCCTATGTTTGCACACACAGACAAACCCGATATGGGTGCGCGTCTATATTCAGCGCTTATTGAAATGTCCAGCTGTTCGGAGCGGGGCACAGATATGATGCAGCTTATCGAACATTTGTCCGGTGTGCTGGTCGAAACCTATTTTGTTTTTGAAGATCCTGACTGCGCCATGGAAGGCAGTTTTCATCGCCTGGCTCTTTTGCTTGGCTGTGAGCCTATGCCCGGCAGCATTGATGCAACGATCATTCCACCATCTTACATTATTGATCATGAGACAGAGCGCGGCCGAAATGCCGCACGAATCTTTTTTGAAGAATGGTTGGATTGTGGTTATGAATTCCACGATATGATGTTGTCCTTGGCACAGCAAATGATTATCCATTGGGAAGATACCGGTGTTCCGAGAGCGGAATCATTCCGCCTTCTGATTGAATGCACAAAACGGGCTATGGCCTATGAAATTGCCGCCCAAGAGTTATGTGATGTGGCGATTGATCTTCAGGTGGCACGGAAAAATTGGTCATTGGGCGATTGTATTGCAGCTTTGAGCGCTGTGGCGGGGCGTCGCGTGGCGCTCTCTGTACAATCCGATGCATGTGAAATATTCAAAGGCGCCCATATTCCGGATAATTTGGATCACATGGTCTATGTTATGACTCAAGAGGCTGTGCGTCTTGGTGTTCCTGCGGGGTCTGACTGGCGTTTTGGTCTTGCGGCAAATGATATGCCTGTGAATGCTCCGGAGGATCTTATTGAGGGGATCGAGCCGATTTGCCGTAGTTTCTTTGACGCCATACAAATGTTTGATCACGAAGATCAGGCCGTATGCTGTGCAAAAGCAGCCGGTCGTATGATCGCGGTTGCCTCCGGCGGTGATTTGCCGGAGTTGGAGCCGGCCATCGCCAAGCCTCTTGCTATGGCGGCTATGACGGAGAGCTATAAATCCGTTTGCATGACCTATCATTACGCCACTGTTTAAAATCATTTATTTTTGTGCACTAGCTCTTGCTCATAGGGGCACAAGCGCGTATAAAGTTCTGACCAAATAAACTCTAGAGAAATGGTAAGAATTTATGACATTTGAGAAGAAATCCTCATATAGCTACGAAGACCTTATTACATGTGGAGAGGGCAAGTTATTTGGCCCC
Organism: uncultured Pseudobdellovibrionaceae bacterium; assembly: GCA_964611755.1. GTDB lineage: Bacteria > Pseudomonadota > Alphaproteobacteria > Micavibrionales > Micavibrionaceae > CAZTBB01. Next base: position 6,237 of record CAZTBB010000067.1, on the reverse strand, counting down.
GGCAATGCGCAGCTCCCATTGCCACCAATGCTTATGTTTGACCGTATCACAAAGATATCCGATGAGGGTGGTGAATATGGTAAAGGGGTTATCGAAGCTGAATTTGAAATTAAGCCTGATTTATGGTTCTTTGATTGCCATTTTAAAGGCGACCCAGTGATGCCCGGATGCCTTGGTTTGGATGCCTTGTGGCAGCTTTTAGGGTTTTTTCTTGGTTGGACTGGCGCGCCTGGCTCGGGCCGTGCGCTGGGCCTTGGTGAATTAAAATTTACCGGACAGGTATTACCAGAGGTGAAGCTTGTCAAATATGTGATTGATTTGAAGCGTGTTATCAATCGCAAGCTCGTGCTTGGCATCGGCGATGGAAAAGTTCTGGCTGATGGCGAAGTTATATACGAAGCCAAGGATTTGAAGGTTGGCCTGTTTGAAAACTCGCAAACAGCTTAATTTACACTTGCAGATATTTTAGGGAGGTTGCTTTGACAAGACGCGTAGTAGTCACAGGCATAGGTATTGTCTCTTGTATTGGTAACAACAAAGAAGAGGTGCTGGCTTCGCTGCAGGCCGGTAAGTCAGGGATTTCTTTTGCGCCTGAATATGCCGAAATGGGTTTTCGATCACAAATTCACGGAAAGCCGAATATTGTTCTTGAAGACCATATTGATAAGCGCATGATGCGTTTTATGGGTGAGGCGGCGGCCTATACACATTTATCCATGGAGCAGGCCATTGCCGATTCCGGTCTGGATGAAGGCCTTGTCAGCAATGAGCGTACAGGCATTATTGTTGGCTCTGGTGGGCCTTCAACGCGCGCTCAGGTTTTGGCGGCTGATATTACGCGTGAGAAGGGGCCAAAACGCGTAGGTCCTTTTGCTGTGCCAAAGGCGATGTGTTCTACGACATCCGCGACGGCTTCCACAAATTTCAAAATTAAAGGCGTGAATTATACAATTTCATCGGCATGCTCAACATCGGCGCATTGTATTGGAAATGCCGCAGAAATGATCCAATGGGGCAAGCAAGATATTATGTTTGCCGGCGGCGGAGAGGAGTTGGATTGGACATTATCCGTTCTCTTTGATGCGATGGGTGCTATGTCTTCAAAATACAATGACACGCCGGAAAAAGCCGCGCGTGCTTATGATGCAAACCGTGATGGCTTTGTTATTGCCGGAGGCGGGGGTGTGGTTGTTCTCGAAGAATTGGAACATGCCAAGGCTCGCGGTGCAAAAATCTATGCGGAAGTCACTGGTTATGGTGCAACATCGGATGGCTATGATATGGTGGCCCCGAGCGGTGAGGGTGGTAAACGTGCTATGCTCAAGGCGCTTGAGACTGTAAACGGGAATGTCACATACATCAACACACATGGGACATCCACACCTGTTGGTGATATTGGCGAATTAAATGCCATCAAGGATGTGTTTGGTCCGCGCGATCAGGATTTGCCGCATATTAGTGCTACGAAATCAATGACCGGTCACTCTCTGGGGGCGACGGGAGCACAAGAAGCCATATACTCTATGTTGATGATGGAGAATGACTTTGTTGCTCCTAGCATTAATGTCGAAGATCTGGATGAGGGGGCTGAAGGGTTCCCAATAGCGCGTGAGCGTATTGATAACGTTCAGCACGATACAATTATTTCAAACAGTTTTGGCTTTGGTGGTACAAACTGCACATTGGCTCTCTCTAAGTATAAGGATGCATAAGGATGAATGTTGAAGGATTAATGAAGGGCAAACGCGGCCTGATTATGGGTGTTGCCAATGATAAGTCGATTGCCTGGGGTATGGCACAAGCCCTCCATAACGCTGGTGCAGAATTAGCCTTTACCTATCAAGGGGAAGCATTTGGCAAACGAGTGAAACCTCTGGCCGAAAGCGTTGGCTCTGATATTGTTCTGGATTGTGATGTTACAAATGAAGATGATCTGGATGCTCTTTTCGTAGAGCTTGGCAAGGAATGGGGTAAGCTCGACTTTCTTGTGCATGCCATTGCTTATTCAAACAAGGAAGAACTTCAAGGGCGTTATGTTGATACAACACTCGATAATTTCCTGACCACAATGCATATCTCTTGTTATTCCTTTACCTCGATCATGCGCCGTGCCAAGGACATGATGAAGAATGACGGCGCTGCTGTAACACTGAGTTATTATGGCGCCGAAAAAGTGATGCCGAATTACAATGTTATGGGCGTTGCCAAGGCCGCTTTAGAAGCGTCAACACGTTATCTGGCAGCAGATCTTGGACCGGAAGGTATCCGCGTAAATGCTATTTCTGCGGGGCCAATGCGTACACTTGCCGGTGCTGTCATTGGCGGGGCACGCCGTACGTTTAAATATAATGTTGTAACATCACCGCTTCGTCGTTCGGTTGAGTTGGATGAGCTTGGTGGTACAGGGCTTTACCTTCTTTCCGAGCTTTCCAGTGCTGTGACCGGAGAGGTTCATTATGTGGATTGTGGCTTTAATGCCATGGGCATGCCGCCACATGATAAGCTCTCAGAAATCGCAGGCTAGACTTTATAAATATAAACCTGAATTTTGAACAAAGCCCAGTTTTCGTATATGTCGACGGGTTGCCAGTTCGGCATCGGGAATGAATTGGATATAATCAAGGTGCCGGGTTTAAGCTCTGCCTTGAATTTTGGTTCAAGCTCTGCCATATGCCTTGGCGAGAGATAGCAAAATATAAAATCATATTCAGATAAATCAACTTTGAAAAAATCTTCACCCGATAATCGAACACGCTTGCCAAAGGGCAGTAAGCGTATGATTGAGGTGATGCGTGGTAGGGGAGACCCTTCAAAACCTGTGACGTGGGCATTTTTAAAGTGCCGTAAAAGATGGACGATCATTCCGCCCCATCCGGAGCCAACTTCGGCAATTTTGTATGCCGTGTCCGCGGATGTATGTTTTTTAATCGCCTTCATGATTAATGGGCGCACCCATGGCAGGGAGGGGACAGGCGGCAGATTTAGTTTTTTTTCATAGAAAAAAATATACAACACAGCTGCAATAAACAGCGTCATAACTATGCTGTAGACAATGTCGATCATTTTAATGGACCGTCAAAAGATTGCTTTGAATAACATCCGGGTTATCAGAAAAGAAGCCATCAACCCCCCATGATTGAAGCTTGCGCGCCACATCAGGTTCATTGATTGTGTAGGCCAGAATAGGCAGTTCCATATCAATAATGGTTTCTACTTGCTCACGCGTGACTGTATTTCCATTGACGTTGACTGTGCTGGCCTTAAGGTAATCGGCCATCTCCGCCCAGTTTTCCGGCCATTGTTCCGGCAATAAAAATCCACGGTGCCAATCTTCTGCCATTTCATAAGCCGCTTCGAGGCTGACATGCTGGAACGATGAAATCAGCAAACGTTCATGATCATCCCAAATGTGGGAGAGAATATCGAGAGCAATCTCAGCTGTTTCTCTTTCACGGCCTTCGCATGGTTTGATTTCCAAGTTAAGGCCCAAGTTGCGATCAACTAAAACTTCGAGCGCTTCTTCTAATGTCGGAACCTGAATGCCCGCAAAACTCTCGCCAAACCAACTGCCGGCTTCCAGATTCTTGATATCATCATAATCCGTTTCGGCAACCTTGCCCGAGCCATTGGTTGTGCGCTCCAGCGTATCATCGTGAAACAGGATTGGCACATCATCACGGGTGAGCTTTACATCCAGCTCGACCCATTCAATGCCCATATCGGCAGCCGTTTGGATGCCTTCCAGAGTGTTCTCAGGGGCGTAAGATGCTGCGCCCCTGTGACCAATAATTTTAGGAGGGTTAAAAACCATTACGGTTTAGCCGTTAGAGGCTTTCTTGCGACCTTTGCCTTTTGGCTTTTCGTCGCCATCGTCGGCACGCTCTTCCTGTGCGATTTCCTCGCCGGTTTCTTGATCGACGCGCTTCATGGAAAGCTTTACTTTACCGCGATCATCAACACCAAGAAGCAAGACTTTAACTTCATCGCCTTCTTTCACGATGTCTTCTGTTTTGGCAACGCGGTGATCGGCAAGCTCAGAGATATGAACAAGGCCGTCTTTTGCACCCATAAAGTTTACAAAAGCACCAAAATCAACAGTCTTCACAACTTTACCGTCATAAACTTTACCAACTTCCGGCTCATCCGTAAGGTCTTTGATCCACTTCACGGCAGCATCAATGGCATCTTGATTGGCGGCGGCAACCTTGATAGTGCCGTCATCCTCAACATCCATTTTAACGCCTGTTGTTTCTGTAATTTCACGGATAACCTTACCACCCGTACCAATCACATCGCGGATTTTATCAACCGGAATTTGCAGGGATACAATTTGTGGGGCATTCGGGTTCAATTGATCACGGCCTTCTGTCAAGGCTTTGGCCATTTCTCCCAGAATGTGAACACGGCCATCCTTCGCCTGTTCCAGGGCAATCTTCATAATTTCTTCTGTGATGGATGTAATTTTAATATCCATTTGAAGAGATGTAATGCCTTTTTCTGTACCGGCCACTTTGAAGTCCATGTCGCCGAGGTGATCTTCATCACCCAGAATGTCTGAGAGGACAGCAAAATCATCGCCTTCTTTAATCAAACCCATAGCAATACCGGCAACGGGCGCATGCAACGGTACACCTGCGTCCATAAGAGCAAGAGATGTGCCGCAGACAGTGGCCATAGACGATGATCCATTTGATTCCGTAATCTCGGATACAACGCGCATTGTGTACGGGAATTCTTCGGCTGTTGGAAGAAGAGGGCGGATTGCACGGAAAGCCAATTTACCATGGCCAATTTCACGGCGCCCTGGAGGACCCATACGGCCGGCTTCACCGACAGAATAAGGCGGGAAGTTATAATGCAGCAAGAAGCGCTCTTTATATTCGCCTTCAAGGGCGTCGATAATTTGCTCGTCTTGACCTGTCCCGAGTGTTGTAACGACAAGCCCCTGCGTTTCGCCGCGCGTAAACAAGGCAGAACCATGCGTACGTGGTAGCACACCAACTTCGGCGACGATTGGGCGTACAGTCTTTGTATCACGCTCATCAATACGTTTGCCTGTTTTTAGAATTGCACCGCGCACAACGTCTGCTTCAAGTGATTTGAACTTGCCACCAATCACTTTGTCATCAATGCCATTTTCTTCATCGGTAAAGGCTTCGATGGCGGCCGCTTTCACTTCGGCAACAGCAGCTTGACGCTCAAGCTTGTCTGTAATGGCATAGGCTTTTTCAACATCGCCTGCGTATTTGGCTTTAATATCAGCCTCAAGCTTAGCAAGATGCTCAGGCGTTTCAGGAAGGTCCCAAGGCTCTTTTGCTGCCATTTCAGCAAGCTCGATAATACCGTTAATAACACTTTGATAGGCTTCATGACCGGCGCGAACAGCACCCAACATGATTTCTTCTGAAAGCTCCTGCGCTTCGGATTCAACCATCAACACGCCTTCTTGTGTCCCTGCAACAACAAGATCCAAATCTGTTTCGGCTACGTCTGCCATTGGCGGGTTGACGATGTATTCGCCATCCTTGTAGCACACACGTGCACCACCAATAGGGCCCATAAAGGGAATGCCGGAGATTGTCAGTGCAGCCGACACACCGCACATAGCAACCATATCCGGGTCATTCTCGAGATCATGAGAGACCACAGTCGCCACAACCTGTACTTCATTCAAAAAGCCCTTCGGGAAGAGCGGACGCACAGGGCGGTCAATCAAACGGCTTGTGAGTGTTTCTTTTTCTGATGGTTTTGCTTCACGTTTAAAGAAGCCGCCCGGGATTTTACCGGCTGCGTATGTTTTTTCTTGATAGTGAACGGAAAGTGGAAAGAAATCTTGTCCCGGCGCTACGCTTTTAGAAGCGGTTACACAGCACAGAACAGATGTTTCTCCGATTGTTGCCAAAACAGAACCATCTGCTTGGCGTGCGATTTTACCGGTCTCCAAAATGAGTGTCTTTCCGGCAAAATCAATTTCTTTTTTATATACATTAAACATATGTCTTAACCTTTCTATGTTTATCGCGCTCGATACATTTCGGATGTATCGAGGTGTTTTATGTTTATTCATGTGGGGAAGTTATCGGCGGACAATTAAACACACCTTAAATTCATCGGTGATGTATTTAACAGTCAACCGTTAAGGTCCCCTGATTACTATCAGGCATAGTCATTGCAGATTTTAAGGCGTTTGTCAAAGATTTAAAATGCTTTAGTCGCGCCCGAAAACCTGATCCAGGG
>CAZTBB010000066.1:0-9687 GCA_964611755.1 uncultured Pseudobdellovibrionaceae bacterium | reverse complement strand
TCCAGGGGGACTTTATCAAAACCAAGGTCTGATGAAAATTTGCCGTCTTTTTCTGCCTGAACGTAGGTTTGACGGGCTTTAAATGATTCATTAGAGGTGGCGGTGCGAAAATTATCAGCTCTGGTGTGGTTTCCTATTACATTGAATTTACCTGTAGAGAGATTGCGCAAGAGCGTTTCTCCCGGTTTGAGATCAATGTCAAAGCGTGTTTTTGCAATAGAGGGCATTTGATTAACACTAATAACTTTATAAACAAGATGGGACATATCCGATGTTTGATCTTCGATACTCTCGGCAATACGGTCTACAACGATGTCATTGGCTTTCCAGAAATCGGTAAATGGGATTTCACGATACTCATTCTTTTTATTCGGGTTCATGAGCTGCATTTTCTTACGGGGAAATGGCTGCATTGATTCCCTTGTTATAGGGTGAACAATTTGTGCCATCGTATTTGCATGCGGATAGTCAGGAGAATAATACCCTTCCGTAGTAACATATTTAATCAATATGCCGTCCTTACCAGTGGCAGGGTTGACGACATAATCCCCAGGCTGTGGTTCCGGCTTATCTTCAAGCTTGAGCCAAGACGTTAAGAGTGATTTCACTGTTCTTCTCCGTTGTTGTCATAATGCATAACATTTTTAATCGGAGAAAGCAAAAAAAATGTACAACTCGATTTCTTATATAAAAGGGGCTAGGATCAGGGCGTGTTATCTTTTAAAACGTCGTTGAACATAAAGAAGGGCTATCTGATATGAATTATCTCGTTTTAATGCGCCATGGTCAAAGCCAGTGGAATTTGGAAAACCGCTTCACGGGTTTTCATGATGTTGATCTCACCGAAGAAGGGGTCAAAGAGGCTACGCAAGCAGGCCTTAAGCTTAAAGAGGCCAGTATTCATTTTGATCAGGTCTTTACGAGCACTCTGAGCCGTGCCAACCGTACTGCGCGCTTGGCGCTGGAATCTGCCGGACAAGCGACGTTGATTGATACAATGATTGCACATGATGATCTGCGTGAACGTGATTATGGTGATCTGACCGGCCTGAATAAGGATGAAACAAAAGAAAAATATGGTGAGGAACAGGTTCATATCTGGCGCCGCTCATATGATACATCCCCGCCGGGTGGAGAATGTTTGAAGGATGTTGTCGAAAATCGCGTGCGTCCGTATTACACAGAACAAATCAAACCGCTTGTTGATGGGGGGAAGAACATACTCGTAGCCGCGCACGGGAATTCCTTGCGTGCCATGCTGATTATTCTGGGTGTAGAAACGCCAGAGACTATTAATGAAGCAGAAATCCCGACTGGCACACCGCTTGTATTTGAAATTGAAAATGGCCAGATTAAAAATAGATATTTTATGTAAAGTTTGACATTTTTTTCTTTGTTTTGTAATATGTTCCAGAATTATTACAAAGGGAGGTCATTATTATGACAGACATGAGTGGTTTAACCGTATCCAGTGATGCAGGCCAAAGACTGGGGCAAGCTAACTTTGGCTTTGGAAAGACTCTTAAGAAAATCTGGGATGCCGTCTTCAATAGAGATGCTTGGATTAAAGATAAGGAGAGGGAGGTTAGAGCTCATACCGCTCCAATTTATCAGGAAATCGGAAACAGGCCTCGACCTAGTGACCAGTAATTATTACAAAGTTAAAAAAAAGCGGCCGATTGAGCCGCTTTTTTGTTGTTCTAAATAATTTTTTTATATTAGCGTCTGATGCCAAGGCGTTTAATCAAGTCCTGATAACGCGCATTATCTTTGCCTTTAAGGTAATCCAAAAGCTTACGACGCTTGGCAACCATTGCCAAAAGACCACGGCGGCTGTGGAAGTCTTTTTTGTGTGTTTTCATGTGCTCAGAGAGTGAGTTGATACGGTTTGTTAGAATAGCAACCTGTACTTCCGGTGATCCAGTGTCACCTTTGGCTGTTTGGTATTCTTCAATCACTTCTGTTTTACGTTCTGCAGTAATCGACATCTTCTATCTCCTTTAATTTATAAGTTTAGCAAACGTTTCGGCTTTACTTGTGCTGCTTCAATATCAACGATCCCTAATGGTTTATTCTTATGGATCGCCAGGGCTATTAAAGTGGCTCCTTTTTCAAATCCAATGGCTTTGAGTCGTTCAAAGTCCGGCCGGGTGATAAAGGGCAAAGCCTGTCCATTTTGAAGTTTTGCGGCCTCGGATGAGGAAAGTTCCAGCGCCGGGATGTCGTCCAGAACAGACTGTAACTCCAGCAAATCATCAAAACGATCGGCACTATGGCAAGTTTTCTCCAGATTGTCCAGAGAAATTGCACTCTCTAGCGTAAATCCGCCAACGGCTTCACGCCGAAGATGGCTGACATATCCATAGCAGCCGAGTTTTTGACCCAAATCACGGGCAATAGAACGAATATAGGTGCCTTTACCACAGATTGTCCGAAAAGATGTTTCTTGCTCTGAATGGGTTGTTATCTCGAGGCTATTGATGGTTACAATGCGTGATTTTAATGCGACATCCTCTCCTGATCTGGCGAGATCATAGGCGCGCTGTCCGTCCACCTTAATGGCCGAGAATTGAGGCGGGGTTTGTTGAATATCACCAATAAATTCAGGGAGCAGGGCATTGATGGCCTTTTCTGGTGGTCTTTCTTTGGATGTATGAAGGATTTCACCTTCCGCATCATCCGTTGTGCGCTGTTCACCCCAACATACAGTAAAGCTGTATGTTTTTTCACGATCTTGGATGTAGGGAATGAGCTTTGTCGCCTCCCCGAGGGCTACAGGCAGAATGCCGCTTGCCAGAGGATCAAGTGTGCCAGCATGTCCTATTTTTTGTGGGTTGAGATGACGCCTGATTTTGCCAAGTGCTTGAGTGGATGTGAGGCCAAGAGGTTTATCCAGATTGATCCAGCCATCGATTCTATCACCTTTTTTCCTGCGTCCCATTGTGCGTACAGGTCCTTGGCCTTAATTTTTCTTGTTATTGATTTCGCTTAGGAGTTCTTCAATACGGCCAGCTTCATCAAAGCTTTTATCATTAATAAAGCGAATGCGCGGTGTGAATTTCAAATTGGTTTGGCGATTTATTTCCTTTTGAAATTCTTTTGATTGATCATTCAAAGCCTCGAGAACTCCATCAATATCCTTCCCGCCGAGTGAGGACACATACGCCGTTGCATTCTTAAGGTCGGGGCTTATGCGGACTTCTGTGATGGATATTTCTGCGGGGTTAATTTCCATTACGCCCGGGGCATGAAAATGCCCGCGTTGCAGATATTCTCCCAAAATATGGCGAATTTGTTCACCAACACGAAGTTGGCGCTGTGAGGGGCCTTGTGCTGATTTATGAGAGCGCATTGTAATTATTTTTCCGGCGTCGGGCCTTCTGTCGGGCTTGGCGCACACATTGGATTGACGATGCTGCTATTTCTTGGGGTATGAATTGTTTTCTCCCATAGCTTTTCTTCACCAGGCAAGCCTGCTGTTGAATTGTGCTTAAAAGGCGGATTGATCGTTGTGATGCTGGCTTCTAAGTCTGTTTTTTGTTTATCCGAAGGGTGTGTCATTCTATACCTCTAGCGTTCAGGGTTTTGAAGGTGCCATTTAAATAGAAGAGTAAAATTATGTCAAATTTATTCGACTGTACGCTCTTCTTCGATGATTTCATAACATTCGATAATATCGCCTGCCTTAATGTCATCATAGCTTTCAAAAGCCATACCGCACTCTGTGCCTTCTTTTACTTCTTTCACTTCTTCTTTAAAGCGCTTCAATGTTTTCAGCATGCCTTCGTGGATAACAACATCATCACGTAAGAGGCGAACTTTTGAGCCGCGCTTCACAACGCCTATGGAAACCATACAGCCAGCCACTTTACCAACTTTAGTAATGTTGAAGACTTCTTTGATCTCGGCCTGGCCAAGATACTCTTCACGCTGGGTTGGCGAGAGCATACCACTCAGGATGGCCTTTGCATCATCAATGACGTTGTAAATAACATTATAGTAACGAATATCAACGCCATCACGTTGTGCCATATCGCGGGCTTGTGCATTTGCACGTACGTTAAATCCAATGATTAAACCGCCAGAGGCGCGTGCAAGAGTAACATCCGATTCTGTAATACCGCCGACACCGGCATGAAGAACACTCACCTCAATGTCCTCGTTCTCTTCCACCATTTTATTTAACGAGCCTGCGATGGCCTCAATAGAACCGTGTACGTCAGCCTTGATAACCACAGGCAGTTTAGTTGTTTCGTTCTCGTCCTTTTGTGCCAGAAGATCTTCGAGGGTCGTACGGCCCTTGATAGCAATAGCTGCTTGCGATTCTTTGCGTTTGCGTTGACGATAAGCACTGACCTCGCGCGCGCGGGCCTCATCACCAACGACGATAAGTACGTCTCCGGCATCAGGTGCGGATTCAAGGCCTAGAACTTCTATGGGTTGGCCCGGAATGGCTTCACCCACGTTTTGTCCCTTATCATTAATAAGAGCACGTACCTTACCGTATTCTGCACCGGCCACAAAAACATCACCAATGCGAAGCGTACCTTTTTCAATTAAAACAGTTGCAACAGGGCCACGGCCCTTTTCAAGTTTAGATTCAACCACAAAACCTTTGGCTGCACGGCTCGGGTTTGCCTTAAGCTCCAGCATTTCAGCTTGAAGCAAGATGGCTTCTTCTAACCCATCAAGGTTTTGGCGTTGTTTGGCGGATACTTCGACGCATTGGACGTCACCGCTGAGATCTTCAACTACAATATCATGCTGAAGAAGTTCGGTTTTTACGCGCATCGGATCCGCGGCAGGAAGATCAACCTTGTTAATGGCGATAATTACGGGAACCTCTGCTGCTTTGGCGTGGTTAATAGCCTCAATTGTTTGGGGCATAACCGAGTCATCTGCGGCCACAACAATAATGCAGATATCCGTTACATTGGCACCACGGGCGCGCATTTCCGTGAAGGCTGCGTGGCCTGGCGTATCAAGGAATGTAATCTTCTGCCCGGATTCCATAGAGACTTGGTAGGCACCAATATGCTGTGTAATGCCGCCGGCCTCGCCGGAGACAACATCGGTCGTTCTCAAGGCATCAAGAAGCGATGTTTTACCGTGGTCAACGTGTCCCATAATGGTCACGATAGGTGGACGTGATACAAGATCTTTTTCATTATCCTCATCACCTTCGAGGCCAATTTCCACATCGGCATCTGTCACACGCTTAATTTTGTGACCAAATTCATCAATGATGAGTTCAGCAGTATCCGCATCAATGGCTTGGTTGATTGTCGCCATAACACCCAGTTTCATGAGTGCTTTGACAACTTCACCACCTGGCTCGGCCATTCTGTTTGCCAGTTCTTGAACCGTCATGGTTTCTGGAACAATAACTTCGCGGACAACTTTCTTGGACTCTTGTTGATCTTGAGAGGCCGCCATGCGCGCTTTTTCACGGGCACGTTTTTGCGCGGCAAGGGAAGGGCCGCGATCGCGTTCATAGTCGCGGTTCAAAGCTTGGTTAACAGTAATACGCCCAGATGTAAAACGGTCTGCCGGCTTTGGTTTTTGTTTTTTAGCCGCTTGCTTGATTTTATCACGATAACTTGTGGCTTCATCATCGCTTGATGGGGCTGCTTTATGCGATGTTGATGCGCGGCGTTGCTCTTCTTGTGCTTTGCGCTCTTCCTCTTCGATGCGCATCATTTCGGCAAGTTCTTTATCGCGCGCGCTTTCTTCTGATCCCTGTGTTTTCGTGTTTTCTTCAAGTTCAGGGCGTATAACTGGTTTAGAAGGGGCAACACGATCCGGTAGAGATGATTTTCTCTCGCCGCCGCTTTGTTGAGCCTCTTGCAGGGCTTTGATACGGGCTTGGCGCTCTTGGGAGGTTAATCTCTCTTCTGCTGATTGCTGTGATTGTGATTGATTGCTCGATGGAGCAGGGGCCGCACGTTTGCGGTTCTTAACTTCAACGGTTACGCCGGCCGAGCCGGAGGATGATTTTGGCGCACCCACATTGCCCTTAAGGCTGAGTGTTCCCTTCCCAAGGCTGAGGGTTTTCTTACCATCATCCTTTTTGTCATCATCCTGTTTTTTGTCTTTTGCTTCGGCCATATTACTTCCGTTATTGTTCATTCAACACATACGTGTTCACATGTTTTACACTAAAAAGAGAGAGGGTTCAAAGGCTGCCTTGATTTAAGCAGCAGCCTCTTCACCATTCTCTTCTTTGTTTTCTTCTGCAGTTGCATTCTCAGCCTCTGCTTTCTCTTGCTCTTCACCTTCAAACCATTTTTCGCGGGCTTTCATGATAAGAGTATTGGCATCTTTTTCAGTGATTTGGTCTTCACCAAGAATTTCAACCAATTCATCACCAGCCAGATCAGCCAAATCATCATGCGATTTAATGCCGGCTTCACCTAGCTTAAGCTTTTGCTTGGAGCTCAGGCCATCAAAGGCCATAAGATCATCTTGAATGCCAAGTTCTGTGCGCTTTTCATCTAGCTCTTGCGCTTTCACGTCGAGATAGTTGCGTGCGCGGTTTTGTAGCTCGATAGAAATTTCTTCTTCAAAGCCTTCAATCTGGTTCAGCTCATCCACAGGTGTTTCAACGATTTCCTCAACACTTGTAAAGCCTTCAGCTACAAGAAGGTGGGCAATAACATCATCCACATCCATGGCTTCCATAAAGAGAGCTGTACGCACTTGGAATTCTTGTGCGCGGCGCTCTGACTCTTCTGCTTCTGTCATGATGTCGATATCCCAGCCAGACAGCATAGATGCCAGACGAACATTTTGACCGCGGCGGCCAATCGCAAGACTGAGTTGATCATCAGGAACAACCACATCCATACGTTTTTTGTCTTCATCGAGGACAACTTTCGCAACGGCTGCGGGCTGAAGGGCGCTGACAACGAATGAGGCAACATCTTCTGTCCAAGGGATAATATCAATTTTCTCGCCGGCAAGCTCGTTTACAACAGCTTGTACGCGTGAGCCGCGCATACCGACACAGGCACCAACCGGATCAATCGATCCATCACGGGCAATCACAGAGATTTTCGCACGGCTTCCCGGGTCACGGGCAACAGCCTTAATCTCGATAATGCCATCATAAATCTCAGGCACTTCTTGTTTGAACAAGCCGGCCATGAAATCCGGGTGTGAGCGTGATAGGAAAATTTGCGGGCCACGCATTTCTTCGCGGACATCATAAATAATGGCACGGACCCGGTCGCCAACATTCAAATGCTCGCGAGGGAGAGACTCATCACGGCGAAGCATGGCTTCTGCTTTACCCTGAATATCAATTGTTGCGTTTCCGTATTCAACACGCTTAACAACGCCATTAACGATTTCACCAACGCGATCCTTAAACTCTTCGTATTGACGGTTGCGTTCGGCTTCACGCACTTTTTGCATGATGACTTGCTTGGCTGTTTGTGCCGCGATACGGCCAAAGTCCAATGGGGGAAGATCATCAATCAGAAACTCGCCAATTTCGGCATCTTTCTTGATTTTTTGAGCGTCTTCAACAGTAAGCTGAGCCACTTCATTTTCAATTTCAACGTCAGGCCCGACAACTTCACGGTAACGTTTTAGAGTAATATCACCTGATGTGCGGTCAATATGGGCGCGGATATCATGGTCAAAACCATATTTGGAACGTCCGGCTTTTTGGATCGCTTCTTCCATGGCCTCGAGTACAATCTCACGATCAATAGCTTTTTCTCTTGCGACTGTGTCAGCAACTTGTAACAGTTCCATCTTTTTTTTCTCCTATAGATTTGCTGTTGCTTTAATTAATTCATCTGTCAGAACCAACTTAGCCTTGCTGAGAGATGCGAAGGGAATGGTAATATCCCCTTGATCTGTCGCCAGAGCAATCTGGTCTTCATTCTGAATACCTTTTAATGTTCCGCGAAAACGCTTTTGGCCATTTTCTGCAGGAACGGATGTTTCTATTTTTACTTCTAGATTTTTATATGTATTAAAATCTTCGAGCCTGACCAAGGGGCGATCAATGCCGGGTGAGCTGATTTCCAGACGGTATGCACCATTAATAGGATCTTCTACATCCATTATGGCCGAGAGAGCCTTGCTGATCTTTGTACAATCATCAATCCCAAGTCTTTTGGTTTTGGGGTTTTCGGCCATCACCTGGATGTTCTGGCTGCCACCTTCGCCAATAATTTTAACGCATACGAGATCATAGCCAAGATCCTCAATGACGGGGCGGGCTATCTCTGTAATTTTATGCTCTAGCGGCGTTTGCTTCATTCTTTTGCTCGTTTGGTTAAACCAAAAAATCCTAATAAAAAAGGCGGGCTCATTCTTTGAAGCCCACCCTGATCAATAATCTAGGATGTAATAGGTGAGTTTATACGCCCCTGGCGGGGCTTTGTCTAGTAATTTATTGGACTTTCTTGAAAAACAGGTAGCTTTGCTTGCGCCCGGCTTTTTCACCTTTTTCTTCATAGCGCGTACGGATCCAGTTCTCGGGCATGTCTTGCCAATCAAGCTTTGAGTGTGCTTGCCATTCAAAGGAAGGGTGGATAATGGTCTGTATTGTCATCCATTCGGCCAGATCATCGACATCCGTAGCCATAATCAACTGGCCTTCGGGTTTAAGGATATGTGCAAAAAGATCAAGATGCTCACGCTGGATCATGCGCCTTTTAAAATGGCGCTTTTTAGGCCAAGGATCAGGGTTGAGGACATAAATGCCATCCAAAGAGGCTGGCTGTAGGCTTGACGCGAGCATGATGGCATCATCCATATGAAGGCGCAGATTATCAAATTCACGATGCTGTATGTCTTTGAGCAGGGATGAAACGCCGTTGATAAAAGGCTCGGCGCCGATAAATCCATAATTTGGGTAGCGTTCAATCAACCCGGCTAAATGTTCACCATTGCCAAAACCGATTTCAAACCAATACGCCTCTTTTGGAGAGGTAAAAAGCGAGCCAATATTGAGAGAGTGATCTTCTCGCAGCGCTGATTGATCAATCTCGAGCTTGGGAAACAAGCTCTCCATGACGGCTGTACGTTCCTGGCGTAAGCTCCGTCCGAGCTTACGTCCAAAAACTTTACGTTTATTGTGAGAAGGGTGATTAGCCAATGATTCTTTTTAGATCATCAACTAGATCGGTTTTTTCCCAAGAGAACCCGCCATCCGCATCAGGATTACGGCCAAAATGCCCATAGGCAGCTGTTCTTGCATAGATAGGCTTGTTCAATTGAAGGTGCTCACGAATGCCTCGAGGACTTAAGTTAACAAGCTGCTGTAGGGCATCGACAATCTGTGCCTCCGGAACATGGCCTGTGCCATGTGTGTTCAAATACACTGAAATTGGTTTTGAAACGCCAATTGCATAGGATAGCTGAATGGTGCAGGCCTCGGCATAACCGGCGGCCACGATGTTCTTTGCAAGATAGCGCGCCGCATAGGCCGCTGAGCGATCAACTTTAGTCGGATCCTTACCGGAAAATGCACCGCCGCCATGAGGCGCAGCACCGCCATATGTATCAACAATAATTTTACGGCCAGTCAGGCCGGCATCACCAACAGGGCCCCCGATAACAAAACGACCAGTTGGGTTTACATAGAATTCTTCATCAGGGCACATCCAGCCTTGTGGTAAAACACGCTCGACGATTGGACGTACAAGGTCTTTAACGTCTTGCTGGCTC
>CAZTBB010000065.1:0-9710 GCA_964611755.1 uncultured Pseudobdellovibrionaceae bacterium | reverse complement strand
TCCCATCGTACGTAACTTAATGACATTTCTATTCTCCGTTCTTTGTAAAAAAGTTAATGCGGAGATGGATATAATTGACCCTAGTCAAAAATAGAATCAATAAATTTGCATAACTGCCATGCAAAAAAAGTATTTGTAAGGGTTTATTTTACAAGCTCTGAGAGCTCACGCATCAGGTTATGAACCCCTTTTATGCGATGCGTGGGCTTATCCCAAGCACGAAGAATAGTCAGCTTTTGATCAGGTCTTAATTTTACCGTGCCGGCCTTCGACGTCATCCAGCCCATAAGCCCTTCGACATTGGGGGGCTGGTTATTATAAAACCCGATCACAGAGCCCTTGGGACCCGCATCAATATGGCTCACACCTGCCCTCTTACATAGCTGCTTAATGGCGACAATGGCCATCAAATTCTCAACTTCATCGGGCAGCTCTCCAAAACGATCAATAAGCTCGGCGGCAAAACTCTCAATATCATCCTCATCATGCAAATCTTGCAAGCGGCGATAAAGGCTCATACGAACACCTAAATCCTCGACATAATTTTCGGGAATAAGGAAGGACGTGCCTATATTAATTTGCGGTGACCATGCCTCATCCGGTGCATCAGTGAAATCAACACCCTCACGCGCAGCCGCCACAGCCTCTTCCAACATTTGCTGATACAACTCAACCCCGACTTCTTTGATATGGCCGGATTGTTGCTCGCCAAGCAAGTTGCCTGCACCGCGAATATCCATATCATGACTCGCCAGTTGGAAACCGGATCCAAGCTGGTCGAGTGTTTCCATGACTTCCAAGCGTTTCATCGCCTGCGCATTGAGAATTTTATTGGGCTCATAGGTCAGATACGCATAAGCACGAATTTTGGAGCGGCCAATGCGCCCACGAATTTGATAGAGCTGCGCCAAGCCAAACATGTCAGAGCGATGCACAATCATTGTATTGGCCGTTGGAATATCAATGCCGCTCTCAATAATATTGGTGGCCAGCAAGACATCATATTGCCCATCATAAAAAGCCGTCATGCGATCCTCTAGATCGGTCGGGCTCATCTGACCATGGGCTGCTATGACTTTTAACTCTGGCACAAGCTCCTTTAGCTCTTTTTCAATATCTTCTAAATCTTTAATGCGTGGGCACACATAAAAACTCTGACCACCGCGATAATGTTCTCTTAGAAGGGCCTCACGGATCACAACCGGATCAAAGGGCATAACAAAGCTGCGAATAGCCAGCCTGTCCACAGGCGGTGTTGTAATCAAGCTGAGATCTTTTACCCCGGTCAATGACATTTGCAATGTCCTCGGAATGGGTGTGGCGGATAATGTTAGAACATGCACATCGCTTTTTATTTCCTTGAGTTTTTCTTTTTGCTTCACACCAAAGCGTTGTTCTTCATCAACAATCAACAATCCAAGGTGGTTAAACTTAACGCCTTTTCCGAATAAAGCATGCGTGCCCACGACAATATTGACCGATCCATCGGCCAGTCCCTCTTTCGTCAAGCTTGCCTCTTTCGCAGAAACCATGCGTGAGAGCTGATCAATACGCAGGCCTGATCCTGCAAAGCGCTTCACAAAGTTGTTGTAATGCTGGCGCGCCAACAATGTTGTCGGCACCACAAGAGCCACTTGCGTCCCTGCCATTGCCGCAACGTAGGCCGCGCGGATCGCCACTTCGGTTTTCCCAAAGCCAACATCCCCACAAACCAAGCGATCCATAGGGTAATCACCATCCAGATCAGCGACAACATCATGAATGGCACGCTCTTGATCTTCGGTTTCATTATAAGGGAATGTGGCTGCAAACTTATTATACAGCGCACTATCAATTGTAATTTTATCGGCCTTTTGTAACTGACGCGCGGCTGCAATTTTTAGAAGATGATCAGCCATTTCCATCAAATTCTTTTTCACCCGCGCCTTACGTGCCTGCCATCCGGCTCCGCCAAGCTTATCGAGCTGTGATGTCCCCTCATCAGACCCAAAGCGCGAGAGCACCTCCATATTCACCACAGGGACGTATAACTTATCACCACCGGCATATTCCAGTTTCAGACAATCATGCGAAGCGCCCGCAGCCGTAACTGTTTCCAAAGCCACAAACTTTCCAACACCATGATCAATATGAACGACTAGGTCGCCTTCATCGAGTGCAGAAACTTCTCTTAGAAAATTATCAGCCTTACGCTTTTTCGAAGATTTGCGTGTGAGGCGATCACCCAGAATATCCGCTTCACTCAACACAGCCAGATCCGGCGCCGTAAATCCATGCTCAAGAGACAAAATAGCGATACCAATCTGTCCCGTTTTTAATTTTTTAAGATCATCGGCCGATGCAATTGAAATAACAGGCTTGATGCCATGTGATTCCAACAATCCGCTCAAGCGCTCTTTTGCCCCCTCGGAATAAGCACCGATCAAAACCTTATCACTGTTTAAGCTCTTTATGTGTTTCTTAAGTTCACCAAACACATCCCCATCAGGCAATGCACGGATATCGGCAAAATCACGGGCTTTCTTTACGCCCTGCCCGTCTTCTTCATTTGGTCCGGAAAAAGGTGATAATATCTGCGCGGATTGATCTGGCCCCAGCCATTCTTTTGCACTTAGGAATAAAGACGATACAGATACGGGGTGATATATCGTCCCTTGCAGGGTCTCTTTTTCCTTTTTGGTTTTAGAACTTAAGGATTGAACCAGACTCTGGCGGGCTTGATAAAAATCCTGAATTTGATCATAGCGCTCATGCATTGAGTCCAAAGCATGGTGATCAAAACTCAGCGCATAGTTTTTTGGCAAATAATCAAAAAGCGTATCCAGTCTTTCATGGAAGAATGGCAGCCAATGATCCATCCCATTATAGCGCCGGCCTTCCGAGACAGCCTCATAAAGAGGGTCTTGAGCAGATACAACACCGAAAGCTTCGCGGTAATTGGATCTGAAACGCGCAATTGAGTCTTCATCCAGAAAAAACTCGCTGGCAGGTTTTAAAGAAAACTCTGAGAGTTTCCCCTCCGATCTCTGGCTGAGAGGATCAAAGCACCGAATGGTTTCCACCTCATCGCCAAAGAGATCAATCCTGACAGGCTTATCTTGAGAGGATGGAAATAAATCAATTATGCCGCCACGAATGGAAAACTCACCCGGCTCACGCACCGTGTCTGTGCGCATATACCCGTTTTGCATGAGATAGGATTGCAGTGTTTCAACATTTAATTCCCCGGATGCTTTAATGTGAATGCTGGCCCCCTCGAGGACACTGCGCGGCATAAAACGCTGTGAGAGTGCATTGACCGTTGTAATGAGCAAACGCGGCCTGCGCCTCTTGTCCTGCTCCCAGCTTAACAATTTCGAGAGAGCAGCAACGCGCGCGGCAACAACTTCGCTATGGGGGGAGACGCGGTCATAAGGCAGACAATCCCATGCGGGCAAATACAGCACATCTACATCGGGTGCAAAGAAAGATACAAGCTCGATCAAGGTTTGTGCGCGCACATCATCCATGGCCACATGCACGACCACCCCATCAGATGCCATTAAATCATGGGCTTTCTTAGCCAGCAGGCGGGCATCCTGTCCCTCGGGCGCACCATAGATGATGTTCTGTCCTGTATGAACCTGTTCTTGTGCTTGCGTATTCTGCAACTTTATTGACCTCAAACCCAATGTTTCATTTGTATTCAACGTGCTTTTTATATATACATTTTTGCGTGATTGAAAAGTGAAACATCGTCCAGAGCACAATCAAGGGGGCACGATATGGCAAGCGCAGCAAATAAACGCAGTGAAAACAAAGATAACGACACCTCATCCAAGCAAATCCGCAAAAATCAAAAAGAAATGCTGGAATACGCTGTTCAGGATGATAAACCAATTTCCAAGCGAGGCATTCTTGATCGTCTTTTCAAAATGGCCTTTACAGGATTTGTATACCCTCAAATCTGGGAAGATCCTGAAGTTGATTTAACGGCTCTTAATCTTGATAAAAACAGCCGGATCATGACCATTGCCTCCGGTGGGTGCAATGTCATGAATTACCTCACGGAAAGTCCGGAAGCCGTCAAAGCAATTGACCTCAACCCTGCGCATGTCGCTTTAACACGCCTTAAGATCGCAGCTCTCAAACATTTACCGGATTATGATAGCTTCTTCCTGTTTTTTGCGCATGCCAACGATAAGCGCAATATTGAGAATTACGATAAATACATCGCTCCTAACCTTGACCCCTTTACACGCAAATATTGGGATGGATGGAGCATCGGCCGTGGCCGCCGCATTAATTATTTCACCAAAAACCTGTATCAATTCGGCCTGCTTGGCCGCTCCATTAGCATTATCCATTTCCTGAGCGGTATTTACGGCATTAAGCTGGATAATATTTTACAGGCAAAAACAATGGAAGAGCAGCGTGAGATTTTCAATCGTGACTTTGCCCCATTCTTTGAAAAGCCGCTTGTGAAATGGCTCTGTAACATGCCGATCTCTCTATATGGCCTTGGCATCCCCCCCAATCAGTTTGATGAGCTTGTCAAAGATGCTGATGGGGATATGGCACAGCTTTTAAAACAGCGCACGGAGCGCTTGGCCTGTGACTTCCCCATCCAGGAGAATTATTTTGCATGGCAGGCCTTTGGCCGTGGCTATGACCTCAAGAATAAAAAGGCTCTGCCGCGTTATTTGCATGAAAAACACTACAATAAAATGAAAGAACTCACGGACCGTGTCTCTGTTCACAATACAACAATTACCGGTTATCTTGAAAGCCAGCCGGGTGAAAGCCTTGATTGCTATGTATTCTTGGATGCTCAAGACTGGATGAATGAAAAGCAACTAGATGAGCTATGGACCGAAGTACTACGCACAGCGCGCCCTGGCGCGCGTGTTATTTTCCGCACAGCCGGAACAGATTCACCGCTGACAACCAAATTGAAAAAAGAAATTCTGGATAAGTTCAGCTATAATCCGGCCGAGTCAGAAAAAGCCGTTGCCAAGGATCGCTCATCCATCTACGGTGGCTTCCACGTTTATATTTTTGGCGGCGAGATAGCCGAGAAGAAAACCAAAAAAACACGCTCCAAGAAGGCCGCTTAAATGAGCACAAAGGCCATAAGCGAAGCCCACATAAAAAACAGTATGGATCGTATGTACAAGTGGACACGCCACATATACGATGCGTCGCGTAAATATTATCTACTTGGGCGGGATCACTTAATTGACAAGCTTCAGGGCGACGCAAATGACATCATATGTGAGGTTGGATGTGGTACTGCGCGCAATTTGATCCGCATTAAAAAATCTTATCCACAGAGTGTAGTGGTTGGCATTGATGCTTCAGATGAAATGTTAAAAACCGCAAATAAGGCAATTCTAAAATCAGGTCTGAAACACGACATCTCAATCGCCCAGGCCTATTCTCAATCTTTTGATCCAAAAGCATTATTCAGCCTCAAGAAAAAGCCAAATAAAATTGTGTTCTCCTATGCGCTTTCGATTATCCCACCATGGCAAGAGTCGATTGATCATGCCCTCACACTTTTGCCAAAAGGCGGAGAGATCCACATCATTGATTTTGGTTCACAAAAAGAGCTCCCCGCCCCGTTTCGTGCCTTTCTCTTTTGGTGGCTCAAAATGTTTCATGTCTATTACAAGCCCGAGATTGAAGCCTATCTTGCAAAATTAGCCAAAAACAATGAAGGCTCCCTTCACTTTGAAAGCCTCTATGGTGGTTATTGCTATTATGCTGTTTTTAAAAAGAGCTAAGCTTTGAAGCGATGCTGTTTTAATTGATCAAACACAGAGGATTGCAAACGTTCAGGCGCCTCTTCTTTACCCGTCATCCAATTATAAAGATCAGGGTCATTCTCTTTTAGCAAGTCATCAAAGATAGCTAACTCTTGCTCATCAAAGTCCGGCACATATTTTTTGGCAAATGACCCTAACAATAAGTCCATCTCCTTGGTGCCGCGATGCCATGACCGAAAGATCAAACGCTTACGCTTATTTTCTGTCGTCTCATTTTCATTCATAATTCTAAAATAGGGCTGTTTTCGAGGAAAGACAAAGGATAATATCACTCTATGCCAAGGCCATTTGATTTAGATCCGCTTTTCCGCCCTCTGACCAGCCTGCCCGGCATTGGCCCGCGCAACGGTGCCCTTCTGGAAAAACTGGTTCGCGGCCCCAAAGTCATGGATGTGCTCTGGCATTTCCCCATAGATTATATTGATCGCCGTTTTTCTCCGCTCGTAAAGGATGCCCCCAATGATCAGATTGCTACGCTGGCGGTGCGTGTTAAAAAACATGTGCCCAATGCGCGCCGTAATTTGCCCTACCGCGTACATTGTGTCGATGAAACAGGCCAAATCACACTCGTGTTTTTTCACGCCAAGAAAGATTGGCTGCTAAAACAACTCCCTGAAGGCCATCATGTCATTGTCAGCGGCAAGGTTGAATATTTTCAAGGCCAGCCACAGATGGTGCATCCTGATACGATTGGCAAACCTGAAGAGCGATCCGCTATAGAAACCGTTGAGCCTATCTACCCACTTACGCAAGGACTAACAAATAAAACCGTACGCAAAGCCATTCAGGCCGCTCTGGGATACATCCCTCAACTAGAAGAATGGCAAGAGGCCACCTACAAAAAGCGCCGCCAATGGGCAGACTGGCACAAGGCCCTTGAAAGCGTTCATAATCCACAATCGGAAGCAGACCTCTCCGCTCTTACGCCTGTTCGCATGCGCCTTGCCTATGACGAGCTATTAGCCAACCAGCTAACCTTGGCTCTCGTGAGGCAAAGTCAGAAAAAAACACATGGACGCGCCTTTGATCATGATGGATCACTGCATGCCGAATTTTTAAAACACTTGCCCTTTGAGCTGACAGACGCGCAAAAACGTAGCCTGGAAGAGATTGATGAGGACATGCGCGCCAAGATGAAGATGTTACGTCTGTTGCAAGGGGATGTCGGCAGTGGTAAAACCGTTGTTGCCGCACTTGCTATGCTGAATGCCGTGGCTTGCGGTGCACAAGCAGCCATCATGGCGCCAACTGAAATCCTCGCCCGCCAGCATGCAGAAACGCTTATCCCCCTTATGAAGAATATAGGCATTTCATGCGCCATTCTCACTGGCCGTGACAAAGGGAAAGAGCGTGCGGAAATCTTAGAACAAATCGCCTCGGGCACAGCACAAATTGTCATTGGGACGCATGCATTGTTTCAAGACAGTGTAGTATTTAATGATTTAGGTTTGGCCGTAATTGATGAGCAACATCGCTTCGGTGTGCATCAACGCCTTGGCCTATCCTCCAAAGGCAAGGGCACTGACGTTCTGGTGATGACGGCAACGCCCATTCCGCGAACACTGACACTGACAGCCTATGGTGATATGGATGTCAGCCGCCTTGATGAAAAGCCCCCCGGGCGAAAGCCCATCGATACACGCCTCATCCCGGCGGAAAAAATGGACGAGATGGTAGAGGGATTAAAGCGCCAAATTGCCGAAAGCGCTCGCGTCTACTGGGTCTGCCCCTTGGTTGAGGAATCAGAAAAGCTTGATCTGGCGGCCGCCGAGGAACGCTATGACATTCTCAAACATATGATGGGTGATCGCGTTGGTCTTATCCATGGGCGCATGAAAGGCGAAGAAAAAGATCACGTCATGCAAAAATTTGCTGCTGGTGACCTTGATGTTTTGGTCGCTACAACTGTGATCGAAGTCGGCGTTAATGTCCCAGAAGCTACACTCATGGTTATCGAACATGCAGAGCGTTTTGGCCTGTCTCAACTGCACCAGCTGCGCGGCCGTGTTGGCAGAGGCGCAGATAAATCCTACTGCTTCTTGCTCTATAGCGGCCCTCTTGGTGAAACAGCCAAGGAGCGTCTCTCCATCATGCGTCAAAGCGAAGATGGCTTTATCATCGCCGAAAAAGATTTAGAGCTGCGCGGCGCCGGCGATATTCTTGGCGTTCGGCAAAGCGGCATGCAAAGCTTCAAGCTAGCTGATTTATCCGTGCATGGGGAGTTGTTGGCCGCAGCGCGCGATGATTCAAAGATGATTTTAGATAATGACCCTGTATTAAAGGGGGAGCGATCAAACGCGCTCAAAACACTGCTATATCTGTTTGAGCGCGATCAGGCCATCCAATATTTGCAAAGCGGCTAATTAAATACCCGATCCCTTCCAGCGGTCTTTATAATCTTTGGAGGATCTATCCTCTTTTGATATCTCTTTCAGTCCCGCCTCTTCTTTTAGGCGGCGCACATCCTCTAATAAACCATCGATCGTTTCGGCTACGGGGTCTTGCCATTCACGCGGCAATCCATAAGCACGCCCCTCACCGCCGCAATTTACAAGACGCGCAGGATTTCCAACAGCGGAGCACCCTTCCGGGATATCTTTTGTCACAACGGCATTCGCGCCGATTTTCGCATTTTCTCCAATCGTGATATTACCCAAAACCTGCGCCCCCGCGCCAACGACCACATTATCTTCAATGGTTGGGTGTCTTTTAGGCAAGTTCAGATCATTGCCCTTACCACCCAATGTCACCCCATGATATAGCGTCACATAATCACCGATAATAGCCGTCTGCCCGATTACGACCCCCATGCCGTGATCAATAAGCAAATACCGGCCTATTTGCGCGCCGGGATGAATTTCGATGCCCGTGAATAAACGCCCTAAATGTGAAAAGATGCGGGCAAGTGTTTTCAACTTCAGCGTCTTCCAAATAAAATGAGAGATTCGATGCATGGCCACGGCATGAACACCGGGATACGCGAAAACAACCTCTAACAAAGAAGAGCATGCAGGATCGTTATCTTTGATATATTTTAAATAAGACAGCATGAAGAATACTATGCTGTTTTTGCTTTTGCCTTACTAGCTGTTTTTTTCTTCTTGGCGTCCTCGGTATTTTTATCCTTGGATTTTTTCTTATTCAAATCCGGCGTTACAATCCCGGCTGAAACGACAAGCTTAATCGCATCCTCGACGCTCATTTCCAAATATTTCACATCTTTCTTTGGCACAAATAAAAGAAAGCCCGATGTCGGGTTTGGTGTTGTTGGAACAAAAACATTAATGGTCTCTTCATTTGTAAGCTTTTGCGGCTCGCCTTCTGTTTTCCCTGTAACAAAGCCAATCGACCATGTGCCTTTGCGCGGATATTCCAGCATCACCGCCTCACGGAAGGCTTGTGACTGGCCGGCCATAACCGTTTCAAAAATCTGCTTAATGGCTCCATAAACTTTGGAAATAACGGGCACGCGATCCATAATATATTCGGCCACACGAATAAAGAAACGCCCCATAAAATTTGTGGCAAACCAGCCAACCAAAATAAAGAATGTAATCGCAAGGGCGAGACCAAGGCCGGGCACCGTTGTTGTCCCATACAGATAATCATACCATTCACGCGGCAAGAGTTTCGTGACCTGGTTATCGGTAAAGGTTAAAAATACATATGTCAGATAAATCGTAATACTGATCGGGGCCGTGACAACAATACCGGCTAAAAAATAGCCACGCAGTCGACCAAAAAGGCTTTTCTTTGCTGGGGAAGCTTGCGCCTGGGCAGCCTCTTCAATATCACCTGTCATCGTATTCAGACCTCGTGAGGATGCTCTACAAAAAATGGTGACCGCAGAGAGATTCGAACTCTCGACCTACTGATTAAAAGTCAGTTGCTCTACCGGCTGAG
>CAZTBB010000064.1:0-10157 GCA_964611755.1 uncultured Pseudobdellovibrionaceae bacterium | reverse complement strand
GCATCCGGGGGAGGTTAGTGTCATTTCAACAAAAACATCACAAACTCCCGCTTCTTCCTTGGCAATATCCACTTTATAAATCAGGCCCAGCTCATAGATGTTCACGGGGATCTCAGGATCATAAATCTCCTTAAGAGCCGCCTTCACCAATGGCCAAAGCTTATGATCCGTGCTCGCCTCGATATTGCCCGGCTCGGCCAATTGCTCATAGCCGTCTTCGCCAAGAGCGTTTTCCAACATTTTTTTATCCGCTACAGGTTCCATCTTACGCAAATAACTCCTTTGCCTTCTTCAGGCCTTCTACTAACTGCATTATATCATCTTTATTGGTATAGAGGCCAATCGATGCGCGCGCCGTTGAATCATGGCCAAGCCTTTGCATCAGCGGCATACAGCAATGATGGCCAGTCCGAATAGCCACACCGCATTGATCCAGAACCATCCCGATATCGCTAGGATGCATACCATCGATCACGAAGCTCATTACGCCGGCCTTATGCGGCGCCGTTCCTACCATTGAAAGCCCGTCAATCGCTAAGAGTTGCTCAGTGCCAAACTCCAGCAGCTCGGCTTCATGATCCACAAGTTTGTCCACAGGGATATCCAACATATAATCCACAGCAGCCCCCAGTCCTATCACTTCGACGATCGCCGGCGTGCCCGCTTCAAACCGATAAGGTGCCTCACGGTAGGTTGTTTTCTCAAAGCGTACGTCTTCGATCATATCACCGCCGCCCTGATATGGAGGCATCGCATTCAAGATATCATAACGGCCATAAAGCACACCAACCCCCGTCGGCCCATAAAGCTTATGGCCCGTAAACACCAGAAAATCAGGCTTCATGGCCTGTACGTCTATCTTTCCATGGACAACAGATTGCGATGCATCCACCAAAACGGCAATGTCATTGTTAAACGCTTTGGCCTTGGAAATGATCTCCTCAACTGGGTTAATCGTCCCGAGCGCATTGGAGATATGCACAATAGAAACCAACTTTGTGCGCTCCGATAAGAGCGCTTCATACGCCTCCATATCCAGAACACCGGCATCATCTATCGGGATAATCTTAATCTCTACGCCAATCTGATCGCGCAGTAATTGCCAAGGCACAATATTGGCGTGATGTTCCATGGCCGAGATTATAATCTCATCACCTGGCTTTAAATGTGTGCCCCCCCAACTTTGCGCCACCAAGTTAATGGCTTCTGTTGTGTTACGCGTAAAGACAATCTCTTTTTCACTCGCGGCATTCAAGAACTTTGCAACTTTACCGCGCACGGCCTCAAAGGAGCTCGTTAGATCTTGCGAGATTTGATACAGCCCGCGGTGAATATTGGAATACCCCCCCTCGAGCACTTCATTCATCGCATCAATGACGACTTGTGGCTTTTGGGCACTGGCCGCTGTATCCATAAAGGACAATGGCTTGCCGTTCATCTCTCGGGCAAGCGCGGGGAAATCATTCCGGTATGTCGAAAAATCGCTTGGCATCAGGCCTTCGATAGCGCTTGGGTGAGCCATGTTTCACACTCCTGAGAAATTTGCTCGGCAAACCCCTCATCCTCAATTTTTTCAATCACCTCTTCTACAAAAGCGGTAATCATCAAAAGACGGGCTTGCGCCTCACTAAGGCCACGTTGGCGTAGATAAAATAGTGGTTCTTCATCAAGCTGTCCTGTAGTAGCACCGTGCGAGCATTTGACATCGTCGGCATAGATCTCGAGCTCAGGCTTTGTATCCATCTCCGCCAAAGGTGATAGAAGCAAAGCATTGGATAGCTGATAGCCATCTGTCTTTTGTGCAATTTGATGCACATGGACTTTTCCTTGGAAAACGCCGCGCGCACTCTCATCAATCAGCGAACGCATAAATTGGTTTGACGTTGCATGGGGTGCTTGGTGCTCGACCAAAATCGTCGTATCCCCGACCTGTTTTCCAGTGAGCAAGTTAATGCCGTTCACACTTATATCCGCGCCCGCGCCAATAATATCGCCGTGAATTTGGTTACGGCTCAGCCCTGCACCCATTGTCAAAGTAAATTGATCATAGGCTGCATCGTGATCCGCACGCACATGTGTATTTTGTGTATAGACAGCCTCTTGGCTATCTTTTTGTAAACGGTAGTGATGAAATTTGGCATTGCTCCCGAGCTCAACCTGCATCGCATGGTTTTTCCAATACTCACCGGAGCCGTCCTGCGTCTCGATCAAAGTTAACTCGGCGCCCTGCCCTAAACGCACGATAATGCGCGCAGAGGTATATGTATCATCCTGACCGGTGATGATCAGTGTAATCGGTGCCTCAACCTTTGTATTGGCCGGAATATCAATGACAATGCCATCACGCACATACGCGCTATTCAAATCCCAAAGCGCTGTATCCGCATATTGCTCTAATCCTGGCGGATCACGGACAAGCATCGGGCCAACCCAATCCTGATTATCCAGAGCCTCGCTCAAGTCAGCAACGTACTCACTATCGGAAATCTCAAACGATGTTTTCTCTAAAACGCCGTCCCACTGCTTCACTGCCTTGGCAATATTGGTATATTTAAACCGCTCTAACTTGGATGAGGGCAAGCCCTGATCCCAAAAACGGTGATAGGCCTCTTTGCGCGCTTCTTTCCATTCATCGGGCGTGTCTTTCGGCAATTTGCACGATGTATATGGCTCGGCCGTATCACATTGATAGGGTGATTTCACAGGGAATGTCATGATTTTTGCTTCTGCACCCATGATTTACGCTGCCTCTCCGATTACATCGGCATAGCCCTTATCTTCTAGCTCTTGTGCCAGTTCCGGACCACCAGTCTTCACGATTTTCCCGCCAGCCAGCACATGCACAACATCCGGCTTGATGTAATCGAGCAAGCGTTGATAGTGCGTAATCACAAGGAAGGAACGCTCCGGGCTTCGCATCGCATTCACACCATCGGCCACGACCTTGAGTGCATCAATATCCAGACCGGAATCGGTTTCATCCAGCACGCAGAATTTCGGCTCCAACATTGCCATTTGCAACACTTCGTTTCGCTTTTTCTCACCGCCGGAAAACCCGACATTGACCGCGCGCTTCATCATATCTTCGGAGATACCGAGCTCGGCACATTTGGTTTTGATCAATTTCAGCATCCCAAGCGCATCCAGCTCATCCTGCCCGCGCTGCTTGCGGATGGCATTGATCGATGTTTTCAGGAAGGTGCTCATATTCACGCCCGGAATTTCAACCGGATATTGAAACGCGAGGAACAAGCCCGCTGCGGCGCGCTCTTCCGGATCAAGCTCGAGCAAATCGTCCCCATCCAATGTGATAGACCCATCGGTCACATCATAATCATCACGCCCCGCCAAGACATAAGAGAGCGTTGATTTCCCCGATCCGTTCGGGCCCATAATCGCATGCACCTCTCCGGCCGGAATATCCAAGGAAATCCCTTTCAGAATATCTTTTTCACCATCATCAGTTTCAATCTGCGCTTTTAAATTGTCTATTCTAATCATTATCCAACACTTCCTTCTAAACTAATTCCAATTAACTTTTGTGCCTCCACGGCGAATTCCATCGGCAGGTTTTGCATCACTTCCTTGGCAAAACCATTCACGATCAGCGCCACAGCCTCTTCTTCGGACAGGCCGCGCTGCTGGCAATAGAACATCTGGTCTTCACTGATTTTCGATGTGGTGGCCTCATGCTCGAGATTTGCACTCGCGTTCTTGCTCTCGACATAGGGCACGGTATGCGCGCCGCATTGATCGCCAATTAACAGCGAGTCACATTGCGTAAAGTTACGGGCCCCTTCCGCGCGCGGCATAATCTTCACAATCCCACGATAGGTTTGATCACCGCGGCCTGCGCTAATCCCCTTGGAGACAATGCGCGAGCGTGTGCCCTTGCCCATATGAATCATTTTTGTACCTGTATCGGCCTGCTGGCGACCATTGGTAATGGCAACCGAGTAAAACTCACCCTGAGAGTAATCGCCTTTCAGGATACAAGAAGGATATTTCCATGTAATCGAGGAGCCTGTCTCGACCTGCGTCCAGCTGATTTTTGAATGGTGCCCTTCACATAGACCGCGCTTGGTCACGAAAATATAAATCCCGCCCTTGCCTGTTTCAAAATCACCCGGATACCAGTTCTGCACGGTGGAATATTTGATCTCTGCCTCATCATGGGCGATCAATTCCACAACGGCGGCATGGAGCTGGTTTTCATCGCGCATCGGCGCGGTGCAGCCCTCAAGGTAGGACACGTACGAGCCTTTATCGGCGATAATCAAGGTGCGCTCGAACTGGCCTGTATTCATCTCATTGATGCGGAAATAGGTCGACAGCTCCATCGGGCAACGCACGCCCGGCGGGATATACACAAAAGAGCCATCTGTAAACACGGCCGAATTCAGGCAGGCATGCTTGTTGTCCGCTGGCGGTACGACCGACCCCATATATTTCTTCACCAAATCCGGATGATCCTGTATGGCCTCGGAGATCGAACAGAAAATAACCCCTGCTTCTTTCAGTTTTTCTTTAAAGGTCGTGGCAACCGAGACGCTATCGAAGACATAGTCCACAGCCACACCCGCCAAAATTTCTTGTTCGCGGACAGGAATACCCAGCTTCTCGTACGTCTCCAAAAGCTTGGGGTCAACTTCATCCAATGATTTCGGGCGATCATCATCGCTTTTCGGCGCGGCATAATAATGCACATCTTGATAATCAATCGGCGCATGATCGACCTTCGCCCATGTCGGTTCCGGCATTTCCAACCATTGACGGAACGCCTTGAGGCGCCATTCCAACATCCATTCCGGCTCGTTCTTCTTGTTCGAGATAAAACGAACAATATCTTCGTTCAGACCCTTCGGTGCTTTTTCCGATTCAATATCTGTGACAAACCCGGCATCATATTTACCGGCCATGTCGGAGACGGTTTGGATGGTTTCTTCTGAGACACTCATGCGCGGCCCTCATAGTTTGTTGATGTTTGTGATATAACGCCCGCAGACTTTGCCTTGGCTGGCATCATATCGGTTAATTTTACACTTTCCAGTGCACTGAATACGGCGCTATTCACCTCATCCCATCGCCCCTTGGATGGACAAAGGCTTTCATAGAAGCATTTATCCTCCGACCCTTCGAGGCAGGACACCAAGGATACCGGCCCATCAATCGCAATCAGAATGTCGGCCACGCTGATTTCATGGGCGGCATGATCCATCACATAGCCACCACCAGCCCCGCGAATAGAGGTCACAAGTTCGGCCTTACCCAATAATTTCAGTATTTTAGCAACCGTAGGCTCGGGCAATTTCGTTTTGGCAGCAATCGCAGAAGCATTCATACGAGTGCTCTCACCGGCAATACAAGCCAGGATGACAACACCATAATCAGCCATTTTTGATATTTTAATCATAGCCTTAACCAGTTTTGAGCCGTTATTGCGAACCATTCGCATTAATTGGACTAAATTTGTACGAATTAAATGACATGTCTGCTGCTTAATTTCAAGCCAAAAACGCAAAAAACATAACATTTTTAGTGCTTTTAGGATTTTAGTAAGCTTTATGGCCTACCATAAGAACAAATATATAAAAACAGGTGATAGACGTTATGAGCATGAGAACTGATTTTAGAATTGAAAGCCTTTTAGGAGACCTCAAGCACGGCAAGCCTGATGGGCGGCATGCTGATGCAATAGAAGCCGCGCAAGTCAATGATATTGCTGCACGATTTTTTGCATCGCGTGATGCAACCCCTGCCCCCAGCGCAGACACGCATTTTACGCAATAATATTTGCATTTTCCCGATGCGCGATTATATGATCTTGCATGACTTCAAAACAATACGCATTTAAAATGCCTTTGCACCAAATCAGTAGCGTGGCCGAGCATTTGGCATGGCCGCATAACGGCATTCATGAAATCGCCACCAAAATTGATACTGAAAATAACAGCGCGCTTTTTTTGGTCGAAGCCACAGAATTTCCATCGCCTGATGGGCGCCCGACCGGTCCGGCCTTCTTTGAGGCGCAAGCGGGTATGCTGGCTCTTGGGAGTGATATTTTCATTGATCCATCATCCGTTAATAAGAACGAATTAAACAGCCAGAGCCTAGAAGACTTTGTACGCAACTATTTTGATCCGGAGGCAATGCGCTGTTATCACTGCCCCTACCCGCCTATGATTAAGGATATTTTTGGCCTGCAAGACCCGCCGCGTGCCGGCTCTACTTTGTCGCCAGAAATTTAATGTCTTTATTCTTATCAACCGCATCATCCAAATGCCACGCATTTCGCGCCATGAAGACCGGGTCCTGGTCATGGTCATAAGCAATGGCACTGGGGTTGGTGTCGGTAAATTTTTTCAAAAGTTTAGGATCATCGCAGGCCAGCCAGCGCGCCGTATAAAGTGAGGTTTGCTCGAATTTGACCGGAATTTCATATTCCGTGCGAATACGATCGGCCAGAACATCGAATTGCAATGTACCCACCACGCCAACAATCCAATCGGACGAGCTAACGGGCTTAAAAACCCGTGCGGCGCCCTCTTCGGCCAATTGTTCCAGCGCATTGCCCAAATGTTTAGCCTTTAGCGGGTCAACCGGGCGTACGCTTTGCATATATTCCGGCGCAAAGCTTGGAATATCCGAAAATGTTAGCTCCTCGCCCTCGGTCAACGCATCGCCAATGCGCAAACCACCATAGTTGGGTAGACCCAAAATATCACCGGCAAAGGCCTCTTCGGCGGTTTCTCTATCTTGTGCCATAAAGAGCTGGGGCGAGTGGATAGTCAGCATTTTGCCCGTACGCACGTGCTTTAATTTCATGCCTTTGCGGAATTTCCCCGAGCATATGCGGGTAAAGGCCATGCGGTCACGGTGCTTGGGGTCCATATTGGCCTGAATTTTAAACACAAAGGCCGTGACCTTGTTTTCATCCGGCTTGATCGCGCGCTGCTCGGTTTTTTGCTCGCGCGGGTACGGCGCGAATTCACCAATCCCGGCCAGCATTTCACGCACACCGAAATTGTTAATCGCGGAACCGAAGAACACAGGCGTCATTGATCCATTCAAATAGGCCTCACGGTCAAATTCAGGGCAAAGCCCGCGCACCATTTCAACATCCTCTCGGAGCTTTTGAACCTGGCCGGCAGGCAATAATTCATCCAACTTCGGATCATCCAGACCGCTGCATGAAATACCCTCTTTCATCACATCCCCTTTGGAACGGTCAAACAGGATCAATTGATCATGCACCAAATCATAGCAGCCCTTAAAATCACGTCCCATGCCAATCGGCCAGCTGGCGGGTGACACATCAAGAGCTAGTTTTTGTTCAATCTCATCCAGCAAGTCAAACGGGTCTTGGCCATCGCGGTCCATCTTGTTGATGAAGGTAATAATCGGAATATCGCGCAGGCGGCACACCTCAAACAACTTATAGGTCTGCGCCTCAATCCCTTTGGCACAATCCAGCACCATAATCGCACTATCCACGGCCGTAAGCGTTCTGTAGGTGTCTTCCGAGAAATCCTCGTGCCCCGGCGTATCGAGAAGGTTATATGTGATCCCGTCTTTTTCAAAGGTCATCACCGAAGAGGCCACAGAAATACCGCGCTCTTGTTCCACCTTCATCCAGTCGGAACGGGCACGCCTGCGCTCACCCTTTGCCTTGACCATACCGGCCATCTGAATCGCACCGCCAAAAAGCAGCAACTTCTCGGTCAGCGTTGTTTTACCGGCATCCGGGTGAGAAATAATGCCAAAAGTCCGGCGATTGTTTACAATATCTTGAATACTCATAGCCTATTGCTTATCAGGACATGGCCACAAATCCAAGCACGTATTTATGAGACCAGAGTTCGCCCGTTTTATGGTTGAGAAAATTCATATTTTTCATACGGGCTTCTGGGAGCTGGCATGTCAGGATATTGGTCTTGAAACATCTCACGCACCAAGCGTTTTGCTCCAGGATCAGCGATATTAAACAATAAAAAATCTCGAACCAGAGCAGCCATTGCTGTTTCATCACCGACATGCATCATAGATTCATAATTTTCCAAAGACGAATACACTTTCTTACTCAACTGGCCACAGAACCAGCCAGCCTCTTCCTCATGCGGGGCCATAAAAACAAATAAATCATGCCAATAATCGGGAACGCCGCTAAACTCGAAATATATGCCCTCAAAATTATAGCTGCCCCTATATTCAGGATTTTTCACCCTGTTTGTTAAAACATCAACGGAAATAGAATCATCCAGCTCTTTGGCCTTGTTAACAATAGTCTGAAAGACACTGAATACTCTGAGCACGGCCTCATTGGACGCTGGTCTAGCCGGATAAAGCCTCTCTGGCTTGCTCACCATTTCATTCGGAAAGGACTGCGCAAGCGGTTCTTTTGAATCAACCATGCGTTACTCTATTTTTGTTATTGCCCTAAAAAAAACCCTAAACTCACCAAAAGCCTTTAGTAGGAATTCGGTAATCATCTGGTTCCCAAACATCAACCATATCGGGATAGAGCTCCTGAAATGCATTCATAATAATCTCTCTTTGGCTTTCAGTTTTTGCATTGAAAACCATGAAGTCTCTAATGACGCGAGCGGCATGTTTCTCATCTGTTATCGCTGAAAAACTTATGCGCTCAAAAAGACGTGCTTCGTCCGGGGAAGAAAACATCCAGCTATTATCTTTAATGTCATTTGATACATGGACGCTGAGGCTATTCCACCTTTTGGGGACAGCGCCCGTAATTTTAAAATTAGCCCCATAAGAGGTCTCACCGTTAGAGCCACGTTTCCTGTTGTAAAAGCGTGACAGGCTGAAAGATCCGGCTTTACCAAAACCAAAAGCTTTGTTTCCAACTTGTTTTGCAAAATCAATAAGAGCCGTAATCTCTTGTTTTTGTGTTTTTTTGTCTTCTATTCTCTGGGCCTTTAGATCAGCCTCTTGAGCTTCCATTTCAAAAGCATTACGTGCATTTCCCATATCTACCTCTTACGAAAATGTTTTTTCGTAACCTAGGCGAACAAAATAAATATGTCAAATATTAATCGAATGTTTCCTGAATTTTCTGCCCGGCCCGCTCGATATCCTTGCCTGCCCCCTCTAGAGTGTCAGAGCAAGCGCCAAGCGTGAACAACGATAAGCAAGCCAATAGAAGTATAAGATGTTTCATGATGTTTCCTTTACTGATAAAAATTATTCTACAAATGGATTACTCATATCCGGCTCTTCAATTTCGATCACCCAAAGATCCGGATCGCGATCAATCTCTCTGTGAATATACGCATCCACCTTGCTCTCTTCAATGATTTCTTGATCGAATATGTCGACCCATCCTAATTGCCCATCCAAATCGCGTTGCTGTATTTGTGCGCGGCATTGCCCCTGACGGTTGGATATTTTTACAAGGATAACGCCGGATGAATATGGCCCTTTATTCAAGATGTAATAAAACACCCCGCGCGCATCGAGCGTTTTTAAATGCCCTTCAACGAATAATCCTGTTGGCAGTCGATCATCGGACATCAAAGTTAATGGAAGTGCTCCGCCTGCACCCAGCGCTCAACCGTAAGGGACTGATCCAGCTTTGAGTCTTCAGGGTGATGGAACGCATAAACACGCTTGGCCGCCTGCAAAGCGATGTTTTCCGGCACATCTTTAACCAATGAGCGATATGTTTTCAAAACGGCTGCCCTGCATTTGCAACGCTCGGGGTCATTCGCCCCATCAAATATTATTTCTGTGCAGCTCATTTCTTAATTTTCTTTCCGTATAACTCAAGTCTGTGATCAACGAGATCATACCCAAGCTCTTTTGCAATTTTAACCTTTAATTTTTCAAGCTCATCATTCTGAAACTCAACAACTTTTCCTGTTTCCAGATCAATCAAATGATGATGATGATCCCAATTAAGCTCATAACGCGAATAGCCTTCCTGAAATTCATGACGAATAACCAGATCCAACTCATCCAACAGGTTCAAGGTGCGGTATACCGTTGCAATACTAATGGATGGATCAATACCCTTGGCGCGCTCATATACATCCTCAACAGATGGGTGATCATCGGCATCCCCCAAAACCTTCAAAATGACCTTTCGTTGACCTGTCATTTTCAAACCAGCCTCAGCACAGCGTTGCTCTAGCTCATTC
>CAZTBB010000063.1:0-10170 GCA_964611755.1 uncultured Pseudobdellovibrionaceae bacterium | reverse complement strand
ACTTGCATGTGTTAGGCCTGCCGCCAGCGTTCGTTCTGAGCCAGGATCAAACTCTTAAGTTTGAATCCATCAAATGCCCAAAAAAGAATCTATTAAATCTATTGGATATCTGAAGTTAAAAAAATCTTCAGAGACCTGCTTGCTTTACTGTTTGCGTCAAGAAATACGCGTAAAACAAACAGTTCTGATTTTGTATAAGTGTATTCAATACACGCTTTCATTCGATAATTTGCTTCCAGCAAACACGTTTGCCTTCAGTTTTCTCGAACGAACTACAAACACTGCTGCCTGCGTATTCCTTCTTTCGTTACTTACGATGTACAAGAACCAAAAGCCTGCAAATAAAAACAAATCTTCATTTGCCTGCTTTAAAAACCACAAATGCGGTCAAAATTTTTGTGATGAGTGGAATATAGTGTGAACCACCTCACTCGTCAACATGAATAACTACTCTTTATCAAATAAAAACCAGTCATTCGAAGCTCCAAACGCGTTGCCTTGCTCAGAACGTGAGGGGATGTATACATCGATTAGTTTTGCTTTGTCAAACATGTTTTTTAAGTTTTTCTTACTTTTTTTTCACATTATGCTATGGATTTTCACAGAACCGTTGATGAGCAATGGTTTCAGCCCTAAAAAAAAGTTCAAAAAAATTACAATAATCCGGCTTCACGCAAATCTTTTTCCAGCGCGGCATCAATAGTCTGATCCACCTCGCCAACGGGGCCCAAATCTTTGGGTGCGTTTGATGGCTCCAAATAGCGCCACCCCTGAAAAGGGCGCCTCGCCATCGGCTGCGTTCTGATAAGTTCTGGCGCGCACATAATAAGGTAAGACGGTTTTTCTCCCTCTTCTGTGATCTCTTCGATACCCAAGATCTCTTGCCGCAATTGAATTTGGTTTTTGACAATCCAGTACACAGACCCGCCATTGATAAGCTCATGAGCGCGGGCGGGCTTGCGTGATGTCCAGACAGGAAAGGCCATGCCATCATCATAGGGGGCGAACCATTGAGGCTGCCTGCGGGCCACCTCATAAATATCTTGAGCCCTGAGGGCCGGCTTCAAAAGATTAACACTCATTACGGCTATCAATATAGGGGATGAATTGTATTAATCCAGCCAGCAGCAGTTCACAGATTCGCTTTATGCCCGTTATAATAAGAGTAAGGTTCGGGGGCATCTATGTTTCTTAGATTTTTAGCGGCCATTATTATTTTGACATCCCTCTCTGGTTTGGCGATAGCCCAGAGCCCCTCCCCTATGCCTGTCGTCACCCCTTGGGATCAAAACATGGATCGGCAAATTCCGCATGCCGTTAAACCATCAAATATGCATCCACGCAGTGATCAAAGGCATGAAGCATCCTATTTCGGAAGAGATCAATTCAACGCCCTAGCTAAGCTGACAAAAGAGGAAGAAGAAGCCAAAGATAAGAAACCCTCTGCTATCGAAGATGTATATTCTGCTCGAATCGTCGACGAGCTTCATCAGTTCGGATATGACCTGTTTGGTGTGCCTGATAACACAATGCGCCAAGCGCTTGACCAAATTGCCAGAGAACAAGTGCGCAGCGGCGTTCTTCCGCCCGCCGGTGCTATGCAAGACAGCTTCCTTCTCCAAATGGGTGATGAAGTCGAGATTGTCTTAAGCGGGCAGCGCAATGAGCGCAACACGTATAAGATTGATAATCAAGGCTTCTTATTGCTCCCTGACTTCCCGCCAATCCCGGCGGCTGGACGCACCATTGGACAAGTCCGTATCTCTTTGCAAGCGGCTGCTCAAAATATGTACAACACCCAATCTTACATCTCGCTGGCCGCCGTCAGCCATATTAACGTCCTTGTTGTTGGCCATGTTGAAAAACCGGGGCGCAAAAATATGACTGTCTTCCACTCTGTTCTTGATGCCCTCATGCAATCCGGCGGCATTACGAAGACAGGATCGCTACGTCAGATCAAATTGGTGCGTGATGGGCGCAGCACTATCATTGATCTTTATGGCCTGCTGATGCATGGCGGAACAGGTATTGATTACAATCTACGTGATGGCGATCGCATTATTATTCCCCCACTTGGGCCCACTGTTGCGATTGCCGGTGAGGTTAAACGTCCGGGCATTTATGAAATTCTCCCTCAGCTAAAAGGCATGCGCCACCGCCCGGAGCAATCTGCACAGAAAATCTCCTTGAATGACATGCTTGATTTTGCAGGCGGCGTCCTCAGCCCCGGTGCCAATCGCTTCTTAAAATTAGGCATTGCCCAGAACGGCTATGAACAGGTCAGCGAAGCTTTGGATCCATTCCTGCCCAGCTTTGGTGATGGCGACATATTGATGATCTCAAAAGGCCTTGATAAACGCGCCGGCACGGTTCAGCTCTCAGGCCATACGCGCAAACCCGGTATCTATAGCCTTAAGCAAAACACATCTTTGACGCAATTACTCGATAGTGCGGCTGTGCTGGGTAAAGATATTTATCCGCTTATAGGCGTTATAGAGCGATGGGATCCGGAGCGTCTGACAACAACATTAATCGATTTTCCGCTCCAGCTTGTCATCAGTGGCGACTTTGATCGTCAACTCCATGATGGCGATGTGGTGCATCTCTTCTCTAATCAACACATTGCCGATCTTGACCATGGCAATGAGAGAGCCAGACAGACCAAATCAAACACATTGATGCATAATATCGCGATGAATGAGCGTGATCTTGAAACCCCCAAAGGGCAAAATGATCAGGGTTCAGCCCCTGCCGATAGCGATATTATCGATGAGACTATGCGTTCATTCCTTATGGAACGCTCGGCTTTTATACGTGGCGCGGTTCGTGAACAAGGGGCATATCCCGTGGCAACCGGCGTTAGCCTTGATGGTTTAGTCGCCGTAGCAGGTGGCCTGTCCCTCGAGGCCAACACCTCCAATATTGAAGTGACCTCGGCACATCTTGGTAAAAACCACCAAGCCCATGGGCGCTCGGGCACACAGCGTCAAATGATTAATATGCATGAGACGGATCCCAAAACGATCGCCATTGCCGCGGGCGATTCTGTGCGTGTGAATCAAAAATTCAAGAAAATCTCTGATGAGAGTGTCCTCATAATCGGGGAAGTGCGCCATCCCGGTAAATATGATTTGATGCCGGGCGATAAACTCTCCGACCTTCTGGCACGCGCCGGTGGTCTTAACTCAAGTGCCTATCCCGAGGGAGCCATCTTTAGCCGTGAGAGCGCCCGCCGCGCCGAGCAGGCAAAATTCAGAGCCATGGCACTGGACTTACAACGCCGCTTGGCCGTTCAACGCGAAAATGACAGAGACGCCCCGGAACAGGACCAAATTGTCATGGTCGAAGATCTGATTATCCGCCTGAACGAAGCCGAAGCTCTTGGCCGTATCACTGTCGAGGCCAGCCCCGGCATTTTAGCCAATGAACCGGAACTGGATGTTTTGCTCGAACGCGGCGACCGCATCTACATTCCAAAACGTCCGATGAGTGTAAGGGTAAGCGGGGAAGTGCTTTCCCCTGCGACGCTGCAATTCAGAAGCGGGAAAAAACCTGTCCATTATATCCAAGAGGCCGGTGGCCTGACCTATCATGCCGATTCCGATCGCAGTTTTGTGATTTACCCGGATGGCAGCGCCCAACCCATCAGCCTCTCGCATTGGAGCTATAACCCGATGATGATCATCCCGGGCAGCACCATCGTGATCCCGCGTGATCCCAAGCCATTTGATTTCATTGAAAGTGCGAAAGATGTCACGCAGATCCTAAGCAATCTGGCCATGACCGCCATCTTTGTTGATGATATCCGCGATAGTAATAATTAGAAATTATGTGCTGAGTGATAAACCCGGCCCGGCTAACGTAGGCCTCTGATCGTTGCCAGGAGTCCGTGACCAATCTGGCTCAGGCGCCGTAGACATACCCTCGATTTGCGCAATGGCCTGGGCTGGAATCGCAAAATCCATATCCTCATTGAAAACACCCAGAGTGATGGCATCATCGGGCGATGCACCCTCCGCATAAACTTGCACATAGGCAAGCCCGTCATTGTTATAGAGTGTCACAAAATTCAACTGGTCAGACCCAAGCTCCTCTGTAAGCTCTTCCCAGCTTACATCTCTCTCTGTGTCAGCATAATCTCCGCCAGAAGGTTCATACACCCTCATTGTAACCGATGCGCCGCCTAATACAGCAATGTTATCGGCGTTCATCTGAATGTAACTGCCGCCCGGTGTATGATCATGCAGATCATACTCAACTGTCATTGATTCTGCTGCCCCGCTAGTTTGTGGTGTGCTCTCTCCCGCTATCGCCTGCGGCGTTTCCGGGGTTTGTGCTGCTGATCCCTGCAAATAAACAATCATCGGACCGACCATGCCTGCCACGTCGGGCGGCAAAGATGATAAAATATCCTCGAAGCTCATTCCTTCCGGCAAGACCCCTTCAAATAAATTCATCAAGCCACCAGCCTGAGACAATAACTGCACGAGATGGCCATTTTCATTTTGCCTTAATAAGCCTTGAAGCAATTCTCGAATATTTTCAAATGACTCTTGCGCAAAAGGGTTATTGCCTGCGACTTGTGCCTGTCTTTCAACAGTTTCCAATACTCTGCTTACAAATGGCTGCACAGCTTCGGGTAAATTTGCAGCGTCAATATGACTAGCAAGTTCAGAAATACCGTTATTAAACGCCTCTTCAAAAACTTCAGGCGACATATCATCAAGAAGATCCGGATTCGCTATAATATCAGCCAATGTTGGTTGTGACATAGTGTTACCCCTGCAATTATGCCCTTTCATTGTAAAAACAAGGTTTTAACAAACACTTAAATTATGGTAATAAAAACCATGGCATTTTTCTCAATCATCACAGTCACAAAAGACAATCTGGCCGGCTTGCAAAAGACATATGCCAGCCTGCCCGCGTCAAATTCTTCGCTTTGGGAATGGATTGTTATTGATGGCGCCTCATCTGATGGCACAAAAACATGGCTTGAAACCCAGTCTGGGTCTCGCTTTGTGAGCGAACCGGATGGTGGCATTTATGATGCCATGAACAAGGGTTTATCCATGGCCGAAGGCTCTTATATCATCTTTCTAAACGCGGGAGATACGCTGACAGAGCG
This sequence comes from uncultured Pseudobdellovibrionaceae bacterium, assembly GCA_964611755.1. GTDB lineage: Bacteria > Pseudomonadota > Alphaproteobacteria > Micavibrionales > Micavibrionaceae > CAZTBB01. The sequence continues at coordinate 5,042 of CAZTBB010000063.1, read as the reverse complement.
GGATATGTTGACCAAAATACACCGCAATGCACAAAATAATATGGCTGATATTCTTTACGGAGATGCTCTGGATGACGGGGTTTATAAGCCCGCTCGCTCTCATCATGCGGCACATTTTGGTCTTTTTACACATTACCCCGCCATTATATTCAATCACAAACTGATTCAGGATATGCAACATGACACGGATTATCTGATCGCGGCGGATTATGATTTTACCCTGCGCGCTCTGCAAAAAGCCAACCATGTTACTTATCTTCCTTTTGCAATTGCGGATTTCGAATCCGGCGGCCTGTCGCAACGATTAACCCAGCTCGGCAGGCAGGAACAATTTCAAATCAGACGCAGATTGGGATCGTCTTTGCCCATCAATATCACTGTTTACTGCCGCCAATTCATGGCGCTCATGCTTAAGCAAGCATGTCCGCCTTTTTATTGGCTTTTGCGATCGCGCGGTAATAAGCATAGCGCATCACCGCCATCCTAAAGCCGTTTCTTCCATCCCGGAAACCGCATTTCCAGACATAAGAATGAAGAAAAGCAATCATGCCGCGGCATGGCATTGATCGAAACAAAACTTTCATACGCTGGCGCCACGGGTCCGGGTCAACGGGCCATGCCTTGCGCGCATTCATACCAGCCTCCCAACTGGCATAACAGGCATGACGCTCATCCCACCCCGCCATATTTTCCAAGGCATGATGATATAACACATGGTGCAGCTGCCCCAACCTCTCATCATTTGGTACATTTTTTCTTAGCACTGGCTGATAATGCCCCTCAACCTCATTACCGCCCGGAATATCCAGATCATCAATATGCGGGAATGTCATTTTTGCACGATTGATCAGGCATAGTTTATTGTTTTGCAGCCCGTGCCTTAATATTTGCCCATCCAAAACATAGGCTCCTTTTATAAAATACCCTGCCGCCTTCAAATCCAGGGCATCAATCTCGCCGACCAACTCCGGGGTCAGCTCTTCATCGGCATCTAAGAATAAAACCCAATCCTGTTTAAGGGGCAATGTCTCTAAACACCAACCAAATTTCTTGGGGTATTCGCCGTTCCACTCAAAAGTCACGATGTCTGCGCCGCATTCTTTTGCAATTTGCTGCGTGCGATCTGAACTCTGTGAATCAACAACAATGACTTTTGCGAAAGCCGCAGCACTGCGCAAGGCTCTGGCAATATTACGCTCTTCATTTTTGGTGATAATGATGACGGCAATATCTTCAAGAGCCATGTGAACGCGGCTCTGATTTCAAGAATGTACCAATCAATCCGCCCAGAATAGCGCCAAGCAGCATTAATACCCCATACAACAACACCGCATTAGGCCATAATGGTTTATAACTTACGCTGGCTGGCTCAATAATACTGGCCGCATAGGCATCATCAATCGAGACGAGCATTTTCAGGCGTTCTTGCTCCAATAGTAATGTGGTCAGTGCACGGCGGTGATCCGGATTGCGCGTCTCGGCAATGGCTTGATTGAGATAGATCACCCGTTGCTCCGCATCAGCGCGGATATTCGTGCGGATCAGCGCATCGGATATTTGATGAATTTTTCTGAGCATGTAAGGCGCAAATTCAGGATCGGGATGAAAATAGCTCATCTCACGCATGGGTGATGCGCCGATAGGCATAATTTTAATCTGAGAAGAAAGATATTTGGACAGCCTATCCGCATTCCAGTTTTTCGGTGCGGATAAAAATCCATAAGGCCTGATCTGCAAGAGGCCGTTTAAAATCACCTCATCCTGCAGCAAAATTTTTGCCACGGAAGGACCGTCATAAATATTTTCAAAGCGCATAAAATCCGGCGCATTGGCCATGCCCACACGCTGAAACAAATAGCGCAGGGCAAATAAATTGTCATTGGCCAGTAACGATGATACTTCGGCTCCGTTAATCGGGTTGGCCGGGCCAACAATCATGCGTGCCTTGTAATGCGGCGTTAAGTTGGTTTGAAGAATAAACGCCGCCACGGCCGCCAAAAACACCCCCATCAATAAAAACAGTTTCAATGACCACAGGGATTTCAAGAAATCCATTAATGTTGGTTCACGATGATCCATTTTATCCCTCCGCCTTTTACCTGTCTGTGCCCTGCACAAGCTGCGTCGCTCTCTTCAACCAAGCACGCATAGACTCTTCCGGTCTGTAAACAGATGCAGCTTTTTCAGCACCTGCCTTGGCTGCAAACCATGCATCGCTCTCTAGCCTGTAATGCTTTATAGCTAACGCCAATGCTTTTCCATCACTTGGCTTTACGACCTGCCCACAGCCAAATTGCTTGATCATCTTCGCTGCTTCGGATTGTTTCGGGCCAACCATAATCACAGGCCGGTGTGACGCAATCGCCGCATATATTTTGGATGGCACCAAATATCCGGCTGCCTCTTCACGCATCGACACTAAATGCACATCACCGCTCTGCATGATTTGCTTCAGCTTTTCTTTCGGCTGATACGGCAAGAAATTGATGTTTTCAAGCTCACGGCGATTACGCTCGGCAAGAAGTTTTTCACGCCTGCGCCCCTCTCCGACAAAGGTAAATTCAATTTCAGGATGCTCGTCTTTCAAAATTTCGGCGGCCTCCAAAATTGCTTTCAACGGATGCGCAAGGCCAATTGTGCCTGCGTACAAAACTCTGAATTTTGGTCCGGCTGATAATAGCTCTTTTGCTTGTTCCTGTTTTTGTGGTGGCTGAACCTTACCTGATGGAGCCACCTGATCCTGCACAAGTTCCCTATCCGGCCAATTAGGAATGTAAACCATCTTTGAGGCCGACAAACCCATGTGTTTCAGGCGCTTTGCCATACAGCGCCCGGTTACAATAACCTTATGCGCATCTTCCAGGCCGCGCGCACTCATTGTCTCCATACGGCTTGTAACCCAATCTGGTATATGCACACCCAACACAGGAAAGAGCTGCGGATAGATATCCTGACACCAATGAATATGTTTTGCCCCGTGATTGGCTGCATAATGCCGGCCTATATCGACAAGCAAAGGCGGATCCGTCATCGTTACCACAATGTCAGCGCGCCCCATCGTTTGCACACCAAGAAATAATTTCATCCATAACGACGCATAGGATGTCCAATGGTTTAATTGTGCCCGTGCTTTCACACGCTTGATCTTAATCGGCCCGTCCTGGAAAATGCCGGCCTCCTCGCCTGTACACAAAACCTGAACATCCCAGCCTTCGGAGGCAAAATACTGCGCCAGATCTTGCAGCAATCGTCCGGTCGCTCCATGAGATGGAGGATAAACGCGGTTGATAAAAAGAATAGACGGTGAGTGCATGAAGGATCGTGCCTAACTCATCTTGGTTTGTTTGGTTGAATAAGGATGTGATGCATCACTATCGTCATACAACAGGCGGCCATCTTGTGCAATCACCGATGAAAAACTTTGCACGGAGATTCCAAGCGATGTGATCAAAACCAGCAATAATCCAAAATCAAATGATTTATAACTGGCGTAGAGCACAGAGTGAATCCCCAGCGCAAATCCCAGTGCCAGGCACCATAATGTGTGTTTCGGCAAATGCGTCGTTAAAATGCGCACAAAGCCATAAAGATACACAATCAAGAGAACAAAACCCAGTAAGCCCGTTTTGAAAATCATATTCGTCAGCAAGCTATGTGTATAATTGACCTGCATCCCTCCCACAGCGGGAGAAGCAATATGCGCCCCCCATCCATTGCCAAACATCACAGTAAAGGGATGATCGCCTGCCATCTCAAAAACAAGATACGCCTCTTGAAGACGCATATTTGCTCCGAACATGATTGTTTTTTGGAATATCAACGAAGCCAGATCATTGATTACCGGCCATGCCAACGCACCAAACACACAGACAATTCCCAATGGAATAATCTGCCTTTGGGGATGTCTGATGAGTCCTGTTGCTAAAACAGAACCAATCGCCACCAAAAGAGCGAACAAGCTTGCGCGTTGTATCGTAAGCGAGGCTGCAGCCAAACAGACAGCAAAGGCAATCCCCCAGAGTAAAGCCAGCCTGAGCTTAAAAGCGGCGCTGGATGATAAAAAAGCACCAGCGCTTAGGATCATGACGATCAAAACCCCCGGCACATTGGCCAAATAGCTGAGCGGTTCGGGCTTGATCCATTTATCAATAAACGGAAAGAGGTCAAAAGGCACCAAACCAATTAACGAGCGCAAGGCAAAACAAAATCCGGCCATCAAAATAACTGCAATCAAAAAGGATAATTTATCTCGATGCGCGAATAAAAGCGGATACAGAAACATTGGTATCAATAAAAACCCAAAGGCAATCAAATCACGCACTATGGGCAATATATCATGGCCTGAGAGAACCCCGATTATGAGAGGAATACTTCCCCCGTAAAGAATCAGGATTGCAGGAACCGGTTTTCGCAGAGCATGAAAAGGCCACCCAATGGCAATAACCAGCAAAAAACCGATAAATATTTCTACAATCCCGATATGGTCCGGCGTTGGAGCACCAAAAAGCCCATAGATAAAAATAGCGAGACAAAAACAATAAAAACGCAGCCCTGCAATATCTAGCTTTATGTCGGTTAAAAATCCCATTCATTGTATTTAACATGCGAATCAATGGATAAAAAGTGCCTTTCCTATACCCTCTAACCCGCTCTGAGCCTATATTTGTGCATAAGTAGACAAAAACATGTTTATTTTCCAGAATGTTTAAATGTTTTTTAATGTTTTCGGGCGATGATAAGGACAATTCGGACGGGTTCAATGGGCAAAAATAAGCACAAATACCCCCTGAAGATGGTCTTGAAAAGATATTCAGGGCAAACGGCGAAAAGAAACAATAAAACAAAAACCATATAAAAAAGAACTTTTAAGGAGTGGTGTATAAAAATGCAGGTAAATGTAGAAAAGTTTTTGGCTGATGCAGGGATTAACGAGAAATTCTATCCCGGAAAGCGCATCGTTAAGCAATGCCGTCAATCCGGTGATTACAAAAGTCATTGTGTTGTTCTTGATTGGCGCGATCCCGAGAAAATTCGTATTGAGG
>CAZTBB010000062.1:0-10382 GCA_964611755.1 uncultured Pseudobdellovibrionaceae bacterium | reverse complement strand
AGAAGCTCACAGCTTCACGGCCATCAATGATACGGTGGTCATAAGAATGCGCGAGATACATCATCGGGCGAGCCTCAATGGATCCATCCTTCATCACCATGGGGCGCTGCTGGATTTTATGCATGCCCAGAATACCGGATTGCGGACGATTAAGAATAGGTGTTGAGAGCAATGAGCCGAACACACCACCATTGGTGATTGTGAATGATCCGCCCATCATCTCATCCATGCCTAATTTCCCATCACGGGCACGTGTGCCAAGATCAACAATCTTGCCTTCCACCTCAGCCATGCTGAGTTGGTCTGCATCACGCAATACGGGAACCACAAGGCCTTGCGGCGTTGAAACGGCAACGCCAATATCATAGTAATTTTTGTAAACAACCTCATCGCCTTGAATCTCAGCATTCACAGCCGGAAATTCCTTAAGAGCAAGAATGGTCGCCTTTACGAAGAAGGACATAAAGCCAAGCTTAATACCATGGCGCTTTTCAAAGATATCCTTATATTCCTTGCGGAGCTCCATCACCGGGCCCATATCAACTTCGTTGAATGTTGTCAGAATAGCGGCTTCGTTCTGTGCCTCCTTCAAGCGTGAGGCAATCACTTGGCGCAATTTTGTCATGCGCACACGCTCTTCACGGTCTTTTTTCTGTGATGGCGCAGAAGATACAGGTGCAGATGCTGGTGCAGGTGCTGCTGTCGGAGCTGGTGAAGCTACCTTGTTAGATGATAGATAATTCTCAACATCCGATTTTGTTAAACGGCCATCTTTCCCACTTGCAGGCACCTGGCTTGCATCAAGATTGTTATCAGCCAAAATCTTACGAACGGCCGGTGATGTCTTAGGCGCATCCGAGGTTTGTGCCGGAGCTGAAGATGCCGCAGCCGGAGCAGAAGGAGCCTCCGCTTTTGGTGCGTCTTCAGCAGCTTTTGCTGGGGCTGCATCATTTGCGGCCGCACCGGCTTCCAGCTCCCCTAAAATGGCACCAACCTCAACAGTTTCTCCCTCACCAACTGAAATGCTCACAATCACACCATCGGCAGGGGCATTGACTTCCAACGTTACCTTATCGGTTTCCAATTCCACGATTGGCTCATCCGCCTTAACCGCTTCACCTTCTTTTTTGAGCCATTGCGCAACTGTCGCCTCGCTCACAGATTCACCTAATGTTGGAACTACAATTTCAGCCATGTTTATAACCCTTATCGTTATCTCTATATTGCAATGCTACTTATTTACGCCTGTGTGCGCGCAAAGGCAAGCCCCCTTCGGGACGTTTTAGTTGTAAATTACTCGCCTTGCGCGACCGTAAAGCCGGGTTTCCCATCAAATGTATGCAGAACAGCCGTCTTTGTGAAATTCAAGTCAGCCGCATTCATATTGGTAAGAAGTTGCAAAATTTCCGATGTTTTCACATCCTCACCCTTCGCCTTAAAACGCAAACGCCAGTTATCAACGCAGAATGTTTGATCCTGCCCGCCCGGCCAAACCTTTGTTCCTCGGTTAGACACCATCTGAAGCTCTAGATTGTCTGTAAGGCAGGGCAAAACCTTATCAACCAGCTCTTGAGTGCTATCCTTCCAATTCAGACCCACATCTACCCCGACACGGCATTTTTTCTCTTCCGGATAGGTTTTAAGATCGGGAATTTTCATACCGCCGGATGGAACAGAGCTGTAATCAATCTCGCTCATTACTTCCGGCTTTTGACCCAAGCGCTCAATCACGGCGTCGGCAAAGGCCGTCGTGCCGACTTTTGACTTGCTAACGCCTTCGCGGAAAATTTCACCTGTATGTATGCCGTCCTCGATGGTCTTTAACCACGCGTTGTGAATTTTCTCAGCCACATCGCCTTGCCCAATATGAACAAGCATCATCACAGCACCCAGAAGCAGCCCTGATGGGTTTGCTATATCCTGACCGGAAATATCCGGAGCAGATCCATGGACAGCTTCGAACATGGCAAAATCCAACCCGACATTAGATGATCCCCCAAGGCCGACAGAGCCTGTCACCTCGGCCGCCACGTCAGAGACAATATCACCATAGAGATTTGGTAAAACAATCACATCAAAAAGATGCGGCGAATCCGCAACCTTGGCCGTTCCGATATCAATAATCATATGGTCCTGTTCAATGTCAGGATATTCCTTACCAATTTCATCAAAGATGTTGTGAAACATCCCATCGGACATTTTCATGATGTTGTCTTTTGTCATACATGTAACGCGCTTGCGACCATTGGCGCGCGCATATTCAAACGCATAGCGCACAATACGCTCAGACCCCGGGCGTGAAATAATTTTCAACGAGGCCATCACCTCTTGCGATTGTCGATACTCAATCCCGCCATAAAGATCCTCTTCATTCTCACGAATAATAACCAAATCCATTTTTGGGTGGTTGGTTTTAACAAATGGCGCATAGGAAACACAGGGGCGCACATTTGCAAAAAGGCTCAATGATTTTCGAATTGTCACATTCAAGGACTTAAAACCACCCCCTTGTGGCGTTGTAATCGGTGCTTTCAGAAAAACTTTTGTACGCTTGAGAGATTCCCAGGCAGCCTCATCAATACCATTGGCTACCCCACTCTCATAAACGGCCTTACCAATCTCAATCTCTTCTATATCCAGAGCAGCACCGGCAGCCTCCAAAATACGCAATGTCGCATCCATAATCTCCGGCCCAATGCCATCACCTCTCGCCACTGTAATTGGTGTTTTCGCCATAATGTAATCCCTTACCTGTGTTCATCGATTTTAAGTTTTGAAAACGCCACCCCTCCCTTAAGGGACGATGCGCGCAAAAGACAAGGGAAATCATACCAGAGACAGACGCTCTAGCACACCTATTTTTTCTGATCCTTCAAAGAGGCGTAGTACAAAATAGAGTACCCCATAACAGCCGAAATAATAGAGCCAGTTAAGACGCCAAGCCTGATAGATGCTTGGTGTTCAAGATCTTCGAAGGCAAGGCCGCCGATAAATAAGGACATGGTAAAACCAATCCCGCACAGAATCGACACACCATATAATTGTAACCAGTTGGTATTGCTTGGCATTGGTGAAAGACCGGATTTAATAGTAATCCATAATAAAGAGAAAATACCGACCTGTTTACCGACAACAAGGCCAAGAATAATACCGAGCGTTACCGGCTCCGCAAAGGAATGCCAGCCCATACCGGCGAATGGTACGCCCGCATTGGCAAAGGCAAAGATCGGCAAGATAAAGAACGCCACCCAAGGGTGCAGCGTATGTTCCAAATGTTTACATGGTGAAAATTTGGGGTCCTTCGGGCATGTCATGGGAATAAACATCGCCGTGGCAACCCCCGCCAATGTGGCGTGAACCCCGGATTTCAAAACCGCCACCCAGAGAATAACACCCAGCAAGATATACGGGGAGATTTTCGAAACGTTGTAACGGTTCATGATAAATAAACCAACAAGGGCAGCCGCTGCAAAATAGATAGGTGTCAAGGCAATATTGCCGGAATAGAAGAACGCAATAATCAAAATAGCGCCCAAATCATCAATCACGGCAATAGCCGTCAACAACACCTTCAATCGTACAGGCGCGCGCGATCCTAAAAGGCTTAGAATACCAAGCGCAAAGGCGATATCGGTCGCAGCAGGAATAGCCCAGCCTGCAAGCTCTTCTGGTGTATCCCAGTTAATCCAGACATAACACAAAGCGGGAAAAACCATACCGCCAACCGCAGCAATAGCAGGCAGCAAGGCTCTGGACCGTGTCGAGAGTTCACCCGATACAATCTCCCGTTTAATTTCCAAACCTACGAGCAAGAAAAAGATGGCCATGAAACCATCATTAATCCAAAGCAAAATGGATTTGTTAATCTCCAGCCCATCACCGGTAATCGCATCCCCGAAACCAATTTTGAACTTGATACCGTTCAAGACATGATCATACAGATTATAGAGGGGGGAGTTTGCAACAATAATCGCAATGGCCGCCGCAATCACAAGCAATATTCCGGCTGATGCCTCCATTTTAAAGAAATTTGCCGCGGCGGATAATATGGGATTGTTAGGTGTACTTGAACTTTTAGTCTGTGTAGCCATGGAATATCAGATGCTTTGCTTTTAAAAATTTAAATCAAGAGGCAATATATCGGTTTTTGAGAGATAAAAAACCCCTGATTTCAAGAAATGTTACTTTTCTTCATTCCAAAAAACAGGATTAAGGCTTGCCTGCTTCTTTTCATCACTGCGGCGGTAAACATAAACCCCCAGAACAGATAAGCCCACAGCCCATATAGCAGATAGCGAGCTCAGCGCACTCATCACCAATCCAGACCGGGCCGTATCGAATATAATTACATAAGCAATAGCAAACATCTGTGCTGCCCAGCTAAACGCCATGATATACCCGAAAGTAGGGCGCATGCGCCGCACATATTTATCATCAGATATCATCTCTGTACGCAGAGATTGATTAATCTGTTCAATTGTTTTTTGATCAATCTCCGAGTCGGTTAATCTCATATCGGCAAGGTCTTTATTGAATTGCGTGATCAGAGTGTCGGCAACTTCGCCTGCCCCCAATTTTCGTGACAAGGATGAGAGCGCCCTGCTTGTCTCTTGAAAAACAGGATCATCTGATTGCACTAAAACACGTTCAATAATTTTGATCAGCGCCGGCACACCAATTTGTGAGAGAATAAATTGCAGCATCATCGCTTACTCATCATCAAATAGGCTATAAAAAATATGCGAACCAATCACAGCCGTAGGCTTTTGATTCTTTGCCCAGTAAGGGCTTATGCCGGCCGCATGATAATGGGTTGCGCCATAGGTGGGGTCAACCTCCAGACCCAAATGCACAGCACGACTTGCAATACGCATGGCCGTGGCAAAGTAAAGATCGCTCTGGTCAACCGCCTGCAGTTTTTGAAAATTCGGGTCAGAGCGGTTCCAACAGCTAAACTGGTACGGTTTTTGGCACACCTGAATGATATTGTTCCCCCACCAATATCGGCCATGCTCTTCGGCCACTTTAACGCGGTTTAGAATAACCGCCGCCACAGCCTGCATACCGGCTGTGCCCTCGCCTCTGGCCTCGCCCCATAATGTGCGGGCAAGCACATCAATTTCCAATGTGCGGTAAAATGCATGCATGTCTTTATCCTCGGCGCCGTCATCCGGGCCGAGCGCAATAAGTGTCGGTTTTTTCATGATTAAATCCTTTATAATATTTTTATGAACGGGGGTCTTGTCGTGAAGCATGAACAGCTTCAGCCTTCAGAGCGGTTTTATCGAGCTTGGCTTCAATCCGCAGCAAGTGTGTGACAAGGCGACTTTCTAATTCGCGTAAATCCGTATGTGATGCATATGTTTTTGCCACCTCTAACTTAAAGGCATTGAGTGCATCACGAAGTTGATCACTGCGCTTTTCAAGCAAATCCTGCAAATCATCGACAGCGATATCGGCATCTCTTTTTGTTCGCCATACAAACCAGAACAATCCGGCCATGGCAGGCAAATCAAACACAGTGATCCACCACATTAAATCTTGATTGAGGGTCATTTTATCTCCTTTGAGCATCAATTTTTTTTAAATCCGAAATATGGTTGTTACGGGTCAAAATCTATTTTGGCTTTTTGCTGGCGTGCGGTCTTTTGCCAAGAAAACTGACCCTTACCATATAGGCGATCCAGCCTTAGCGGTTCACGCGCGAGAGCTCCGGCAACAGCATCCAGACCATCATCATGCTTATGAGATTTACCGGGCTGCCATTCACGTATTTCCGTGGCAAATGGCGTTTGCATGATGCGGCGATGTACGAATAAACGCTGCGAGGCGAGAGGCGCATCAAAGGCCTCAATAATACGAGCATCTTTGGCCGTGCGAGAGCTCACCTCCTGCACGGAACAAGGGATGTTTTTGCGCGCCAGACAATTCCTCAAAACACCCGGCAAAAAGCGGCCAATCCCATTAATTTCAACATGAATGGAAGGCAGCTTATAGCGCCCTGCCAAATCACTTACGATCTCACATTGTTGGCTGGCTTCATCCAAATCACTTTTGGGATCAATCGCTATATACTCAATGTGATGCAGGTAATAGCGGCCATGCACATCACAAAACAAAATGGCAAGAACACTTTTATCACCTTTCGCGCTGCCAAAGGCTGGATCCCACCAGGCAGAAGCTGAGATCATTTGACGCTGGCAAAGATGAAGCTGATTTATCTCTTTTACAAAATCAATCTCATCCTCATAATATTGCAGCGCCTCAACATTCAATCGCCCTTCGGCGATATTGACGGGCTGCAACATCATTTGGCTGGCGAATTTATTCGGGCCTGTCGCATTTCTCATGCGCTCCAAGGCCTGCTGATCAAACCTTTCAGGCCATTGACTTTGGCCATGCGCATCATAGATAGGAATTTCCAAACGCTCAAACCCATCCAAAAAAGGCTTGGCCTCACCCTCGCGCGGCGTGTCTGCATAAATGCTAAAATAATGATGCGGCGTACCGATATAAATTTGCGTACCGCCCGGCACTAACACATATTCCATTTCCGCCAGAAAAGTTCTGAGCTGTGCGCGTTTTTCAATTGTATCGCATGTTGCCGGCACCTCCACATCATCGCAGATCACAACATCTGCACGGCTGCCAGTGATATTAGATGTAATGCCGCGCGCCAACATAGATGGATCACGAAGCTCCGTATGGCGCTTAATCGTAAAGCAATCACTGGCCCATTGATCAGGCTTATCGGGCAACAAATCACTCGTTAAAGGGTGGCGCTCTAAAATGCGTTTAACATTGCGCACCATTTTGCGAGCAAGAGCATAATCGGCCGCAAGTACGAGTAAACGCAAGTTTGGTTGCCTGTATAAAAGCCATGCGCAGAAAAGACCCACCATCGTGCTTTTCCCGCTGGAGCGAAATGCCATCATTAACAAGCGTGTCTTGTTCTGCGCCCAAGCATTTTGGAACCACTGTGCCATGCGCATATGGATAGAGGGGGTTGTCTGGTTCTGGCGCTGATTCCACATAATTGTGAAGAGCTGAAAATTGACCGGATCGCTGATGATGTCTGTCATGCATATTTACTTCTTTTCTTTTGATTTATTAAACGCATCAAGCTCTTGCTGGGCTGATTGCATGATGCTTTGGAACGCCTGCTGATCTGCTTTTGATAGGTTTGAATCTTGCTGGGTTTGATCAACCCATTTGGCTAACTTGATCAAAAGCTCAATATGCGCAATCGCCACTTTGCAGGCATTGTGATGCGCTGAAAAATTCTTCGGCTCCTCATCACTGATTGGGCCAGATGCAAAGCTCTCATACGACTGCAAGGCAAAAGCGATTGCGCTCGGCAGAAACTGTGCGATACGGATGCGCGTATCACCTTCAATTGAATTGTTCATTAAAATGAAATCCTGCTTGAGTTTTAAGGATATTTAGAGACAACAAACCATTGCGCCCCATCAGAAACGACTGTGATCGCATGATATGTGCTCGATAATGTGTGGCTGGATTGATCGGGCCCTGAACCACCCTGCTCTGTGACAGTAACGCTGTTGCCCGAGACATCCATCTTCTTCAGGGTAATCGTGCGGCCTATGGCCTCAACGGCATTGGCGGGGGGCAAGCGCGCGGTCATCGCCCCTGAATAAGCGGAGAGCAAATAAGTATCGACAGCCATATCAATATCAACCGTACCACTTTGATCAATAAAGCGCGTGTTCCCGGCCATCCGGTTAGAGGCAATAATATGCCATCTCTGACCATTGGATATTGCGGTCATATAATCATAAGGGCCGCCCAGGATAAGTGTTTTATTATCGGGGCCGGGCCCATTCTTTTCTTGAATACGGATCACATTGGCCGTTTGATCAAACTTCTTGATCGTTATGAATGCCGCTATTGCATCTGATGCTTTAGGGAGGTTCAACGTAATCTCACCACCAAAAGCGCTGACCAAATGTATCGTGTGCGATAAATCCAAATCATGTGTTCCGGGTGTTTCGATAAACTCTGTATCGTTTCTAAAAAGCGTTGCCTTCAAATCGGTGACCACAGATTTAATCAAACGGTTTTTCTCATCACCACCGCTATTGATTGCCTGATAAGATCCGCCTGACAAATCATAAATCGCAAGTCCTGAAGCCTGCGCATCAAGATCAATAATACTTGTGTCACTTGATCCCAAATCCAATTGAATGTTAGGCAGAGATTGTGCAGAGCGTGTCAGCACATTCTGCAATGCTGTTTGACCTGCATCTGCTCCAATGCGCACACATGCATCAGCCTGCGTGCCGTCGATATCAATAACACAATTGGTGAAATTATTATGTGTTCCGTGCTGAACATAAACACCAGCGCCCACCATCTGAGAGGACGCATTATTCACTTGGAGATTGATAAAATTATTTTCAGACGGCGCAGTTCCTGCCCCTGTTTTATCCAGGTGAACACCATTTTGATCAGCCTCTTTTATCACGATATTGAAAAAGTTATTCGCCTGACATTTATAGGTCGTATTTTGATACCCATCTAATGTCAGACCCGTTGATGCACCCTCAATCACAATATTTTGAAATCTATTTTGCCGGCATGGCTCCGATTTTCCGATGCATATAATTCCAGAGCGACCATTCTTGATCGCAAGATCCTTGATTTGGGCATTTGAGCCACTCACCTCCAAAACATCATATGTATTATTCTGTGCCTGAATAATGGATGTTTGCCCGTGCCCATAAAGTGTCTTGCCCGTTCCTACCGATAAAGTGCCGGACACAAGATATGTGCCTTGCGGCAAATAAACATGATCATATGCGCTCAGCGCATTTTGAATCGCATTGCGATCATCATTTAACCCATCACCAAGAGCGCCGAAATCCTTTGCCGAGATCATATCCCCGGCCTTGCCGTTCATAGAGCGTTCAACGGCACCTGTCCCGACCGCTGTAAAATCCTGTGGTAAAGCTAAGCCATCAACAGACAACGCAATCAGATCGCCTTGTTCATCAAACCCCAGAGCTTTGTTGGCCCGTAGGGCCTTATCCGGGAGTGTCGTGTTTGAGGGCGTTTCATGCGCGCTATATTTGAGCACCAAATCATTGTCACGCTCGACCTGCTGCACGGCTGCCACTAAAAAATCAAGTTCTGTGTTAAGAGCTTTGGCAGAGAAGTCTCCGCCTTCGATAAAATCACTCATGCGCTCGATCGGCACGTCACGCAATAAGGTGATGACAGACCCGCTCTGCGGCGCGTTATCAAAAATAACTGCACCACCGGATGTTTCTCCGGCGCCATTAATTGTAAAGCCAGATATTTGCTCAGCCCCATCAATAAAAACTCGCAAGTCCTCAGAAGCGAATATTGGGAAAGAATAGCTATAATTTGTTGTCGTGCCATCACCTGCATAACGCACAACAGGCGTTATTGCCGGCACTTTAATATGCTCGGGCATTATTTTAGTCCTTTGGTAAAATTATGGTTTATTTGGCTTTGCTTGCCATGAGAGATATCGCGTCTTGTTTGGCCAAGGCGATATATGTTAGACGCTTGCGCAGCGTTTCATGCAATTTGAAAAAAGCCCTATTAAAAGGGAATATCATTTTCTGAATGCCTGTAAGCTCCAAGCTTTTATCAAAGCGCTTCGATCCGATAAAATTATCAAAGCTCATATCTTGCTCTGCCAAACGGGGTTGAACAATAAAGGCATTCAGCCCTGTGCGCCATACATGGCCCATCAACGTATCAACAGGCAAATCATTCTTTTGCATGGCTTTATACATTTTCTTGGCACCGCTCAAGGTAATCAAATACGCATGCGCTCCGCCCGGCGTGGTCATCAAACGATTGAGAGAATATCCATTGCCGAAATCAAACACTTTACGCTGTTTTAATTTAGCCACCTTTTCACTGCCTAAAAAACGAACCAGTTCATAAGGCGCATCGCATGTTTCGAGTGAGCCAATGACTTTCGCAAAATCAGGCTCAATAATCACATCATCTTCCAGAACAATGGCTGCGGCGATATTCTCGGCAATCATCTTTTCATAGATTGAGCGATGTGAAAGCAAGCATCCTATTTCTCCGGGGCGCATATCACGGCCAAAATTACGCAATCTTTTAGGGCGATCATAGGCTGGATAATCCTCCACATTTAAGGAGCGCCCATCAAAGGCCGGAAAAATCTCAAAATCCAAACCCTGCGCATCGAGCTGTTGCTTAACATGCTCTTGTCGGTCTTTGGCTTCATCTAGACTGATTACAAAAATTGGAATGGTCACCAAATTATGTCCTTTTTAAAGCACGCCGAAAAAATTATTCTAGAGAGTGCTGCGCTGTAAATTATTCTTTTGTGGTAACTGTGTTCTTTGCAAAACATT
>CAZTBB010000061.1:0-10997 GCA_964611755.1 uncultured Pseudobdellovibrionaceae bacterium | reverse complement strand
ACACTGGAATAGGCAATGCCGATATCCTTTGGATGAACAAGACCGCGGGATAAATCGACGCGCATGCCCGGGATATCATAGCCCATAATATTAAAGCCGGTGACTTCTAGTACCGGCGTTTTCCATTTCCAGAGACTGCCGTCTTTTTCATCAATATAGTAATCATTCTCGTGATTTTCTCTGTATCGATCCTGTTCCTCTTTACCGGTAAAGTCGCGCGTAAAGCGATAGGACATTTTTTTCTTATCAGGGTGGTAGCGTACATCGTATACCACCTTGCCTTTGTCATCACGCAAGGGGATAGGGATAATAAAATCCTTCTCAGGTTCTTTTGTGCGGCCGTTTTTATGATTGCGAAGCTTTATTTGCTCTTGTGCATCACCAAAATGATCAAATTCATAGGGGGCTTGTTCCAAACGCCATAGAATAAGCGCAATCGCCTCCATGTAAGGGATGCGTTTATTTTTATCGTAATAATCCGCAATCCCTTCGGGGAGTTGCTGGACGAGTGTTGGCACAGCCTCAGTCGCCAGATGCTCCATGACCTTTGGTGATAGCTGCATGGTGTTGAGCAAATTACCGTTAATATCAGCCAGCGCATCGCCATAGCCGGTCAGAGGAGAAAACCCCCGTACCCAATCATCGCGGTCATAATGGTCCCGTCCACCACGCTCCTGGTCGAAATGCAGGCGCATAAGGACACCGTCCTGAATTTGTGACCATTTATGTTTTTTATAAGCGATGCGTTGCTTCTCTTTTTTAGCCATAGCTCTAATCTCTCATCGCTTTTAAGGTTGATTCCGGCACGGGCACACGCGGCGGATTGGGCGCGCGGGTTTTTCCACTGCGAATAGGCTGCATGTCTGCGGTAGCGGGGCCAAGCTGGCCTTGTCTATTTGTTAAGTGGCCACTCCCAGCAGCCGATTCATTAAAGCGTTGCGTTGGCATTGAATCCAAATGCGTACGATCATTCAGGCGTGCATTTAGTGCATCATAAGGATTATTACCATCAGCACGTAGCAGCACAGCGCGTTGCAATGATATATCAGGCTTAAACGGTTTTCTGTATTGTGAGGTTTCATGAATAAGGATAAAGCGCTCCGGCAAGCTATCCATATGTACCAATCGCCACTTTTGCGTCTGAGGATCAATTTCAGCGCGATATGATACATTATCACGCGGAAATTCTATGGGCTGAATTTTGCCCGGTATTTTTGAAACCATTTCACGGTGCTTGGCAAAGGCCGCATAATCGGGAATGTGAATAGGGACATGAATTCGTGATGGTGACTCTTCCGTTTCTCTTTGAATATCGTTAAAGAAGGGATGCCCATGAATATGGAATGGTCTATTCACAAAAATTTCGTCCTTGGCCGCATCATAGGGCTCAAAGCTCCAGCCATGTTGCCTGAATTTTTTCTCATGCGCTTTTAATGTGGCGCCGGGGTTAATGACTTTAAATCCATTACGCGTTGCCAGACGGATTGGCACATTTCTGTTATTGGCCACCATTTGCATCAGTGCTTCTTGAGCGAGTACCGAATTTTTATTTGGCGGTGAAGGCTGGGTCACATTAATAATCAAATGATCGGAATCAACCTCGTAGGAGGTTTTGCGAACACGCTCATCGAAATCAATCAAAGAGTTAAACCAGCCAAAACGATAAAGTTGGGCGAGTTTTTCTTCTGCTATTCCTGTTGGGCCTGTTCCAAACAGTGCCAAAAATTCAGGGTCATCACGCCAGTTTTTGGCCTTTTTTGATGTACGTCCGGCAGTGGATTTGGCCTTTGTTTGTTCATTCATGATGGCAATATACATGGCTCTGGCATCAAGGTTATCTTTCTTAAAGCTGATAGACCCGTTTTTCTGAAACTCATGCGCTATAAAAAAGTGTACGTCCCGTAAGTGTTCACTTTCCTTGGATGTATCCTTTTCAAGTTTTTCTTTCCTTTGCTTCTTAATAGCTAGAAAAGCCTTACGCACAGCATTCTCATCAGGACTTCTGCGCTCGGGGTTTTTGTAACCATTCATATATCCATCATAGAAAGCCTGTGGTTTTGGATCACCCAGTTTCTTCTGCTCTAGAATGTCCTCGTAGACTCTTTGATCAGCCTTAAAGGCTTCTTTTTCTTCATCGCTGGCATCAAATGTTTTTTCTAATCTGGCTTTTTCTTTCTCGAGATATTTTTCAAGAGCCTTGATACCCTCATCATAAAATTCGAGGGGGATTTTATCTTTTGGAATGTCAATCTTGGTCAGATCTACGCTGGGGTCCGCACCAAATTTATTCATGATGCGGGCACGGCGCTCAATATTGGCGCCAACAAACACAGTATTTCGAAGATAGTCATTCAGGGAGTACAGCTCTTCCCATGTGAGTATCTCCAGGATATTCGTGCTAAACTGAATGTTAAATGGAGTCAGACCCAATTCTTTATCAAGCTCGGCCAGAACCTTTGCGGTTTCTCTAAAGTCTTCGGGGCGCATGCTGCCGCCACTATTTATGCCCGTGACTTCATCCAATGACACGAAATAATCCGGCGTTCCATCTTTTTGATAGACATACTGCGCCAAATCACGCCATTCGACATTCTTTTCCTGCGCTAAAATTTGGGGCAGGGCAAATGTAAAGACGCGCCCTTCTTCGGTGAGCTCAATATGATCACTGGCGGTATAAAATGGTTTGCCCGTGATTTTATTACCATAGGCAGGCGTGATAGCAGTGGTCATTGTCTCTGCTGTGTGCAAGGAGCCATTCTTACAAAGCTGAAGCCACATTCGTGTCTGGCCATCCTGATCAATAATCGGAAGCTGTTTGATTTGTCCCATTGCCTGATCGAGGGTTTTGTTTTTCGGCAGGACGCCCATTTTTGCACAGGCATCATGAATCTGGCTGTGGTTATACTTAATCGATTTCATGTTCTCGATCGGAAGTATGATGGGTTTATCAGCCGCAGATACATTCAGGTTTGAACATGTTTGATCGATGACATATTTGACCGCATTGGTGCAGATGATTTTGATATCTTTTAACCAGCCTTTTTGAATCATATGCTCAATTGTTTTATGGTCATAGTGATCATGAGACAGCACGATATAGCCGCCATTTCTTACAGCATCAAGCCATGGCGTGATATCAGCAATCATGCCACTTGCACCTTTGTCGGGACCACCATTGGCAAGCATCACATCAAAGATAATTGCACTCTCGGAAATGGTATGATCATCTTTAAGGCCACGCGATAAGAACACGTGACAGTTACCAACTTCATCTCCAAAGCCTGCAACTTTTTTCTCAACGCTAGAGCCAAACAGAGGTATCCATAAGAATTCACCGCCCATGGCACTAAGATAATTAGGCTGCTCATGACCATTCATATCAACATAGCCCGGTGTACGAACAACCATAGGCAAATTGCCATTCAACTTATATTTGGCAAATAATCCCCCAAAGGGAGGAAACATGTTATGGGCTATATAATTTTGATTGGCATCTTGAAATAGCCCAAGAACACTCATGCGGTCTGTGTAGGTTTTGATGCCTTCGTGATTGCCATTCATAATGCTGGCTGATTTCATTTCAAATGTTTGGGCATCATTTTCTTTGAATTCAACGCGCGCCACTTCAAAGCCCGGGGGCACTTTTTTGCTTTGGTGTGCTTTATGCGGGTTCACCTGTAATGAGTAAACAATGGTTTTGCCCTTTTTCTCTTTTTTAACCTCAGCACGGTAACGTACACCGGAATGCATAATGACGGCAGTCGTTGTTTTGTTAGATGAATGATCAAGATCAGTATCCAATGTGTTTTGTGAAAAGCCCATGACGGTATCCAGCATGGCTTCATCCATATCACTAAAGCGTATAGGTTGGTTTTCTCCAAAAGCACTTTCATAGAAATGAAGGCTGGATGCGGGAGCAAACCCACCTTTAGGGTTTAAGCCGGCCAACGTGGCCTTTTTCCCTGTGGCTTCCCCGAGGATATCACCGCCATCCTCTGCAATCTTTTGCGTGGTCCCTGAGAGAACTTTTTTAGCATCCCGTAACTTGAGGGGTTGATTATTTTCTCCTGTCAGGCGGCCTTGAATCAGTTGGTTAGTCAGTTGAAACAGGTCAGTGACACGCTCAACCATATGATAATTGCGTGCTTGTTCGGGGTCATCGCCATGAAGAGAGAAAATAGTTTCCCCATCAATATTAATCTCATAAGGCATTAAGGTTGGGTTGTTATCTTGACCTTGATCGGCCTCACGAATGGCACGAAACTCAAGCACGGATTGTTTCTGCTTGGCCTGGCCATTGTTGTTTTCATAGGGCAGGTGCCGCCAATAGGTGATTTTTCCCTCAAAAACGCCTGTTTTTTTATCGTAGTTGATATCGGATTTAAGGATAATCGGGCGATAGCCATCCTCATCAAAATCGGCGCGTGTAAAGGTAATGGGCCTAGAAAAGTCTATGTGGGATAGTACCCGCCTGCGTTCATTCTCCGTAAGTTCGGAAAGCGATTTTTTAGCACGATTGGCTTTTAAAACATGCTGGGATGCTGAGCGCCATAAGCCCAAATTCAACAACCATTCATCTAACTTAAAGCTCATCGTTCTATAACTCTAATATTATCTTGATCTAAGCGCTCTCAATATTGGGGCCTGTAATGCCAAGCGTATTTTGATTGACTGTATTCCAGTTAATTTTATGCCCGATATTGTCATGCCACTTTTTGGCATCGCGGTAGCGTTCAGGAAGACCTTCAAAATCATCTAAGCCCAAGAAGCCTGCACCCTTAACCAAAAGCTTGCCACGTACAGGTGGTAAAATCCCGGTGTCGGCCTGAATGGATGAATAATCTCTCAGCATCAAATCATCATAAATAGCGCGCACAGCTTTTAGTTTCTCAGGCTCATCATTAATGAAGGCCAAAAGCTCGGGATGTTCGGCTGCGACTTGTGTCCAATCAATGATATTGCTTTTGCGCTCACCCCCCGTAAAGGCATCACGTTTGATCGTATGATTGAGGCGGCCAACATCAATAACGGGCGACATCTCCAGAATGTGCATGGCACGCATGGCAGATAAAACAGCCCAGCGATTGCCAA
The DNA here is from genome assembly GCA_964611755.1 of uncultured Pseudobdellovibrionaceae bacterium. GTDB lineage: Bacteria > Pseudomonadota > Alphaproteobacteria > Micavibrionales > Micavibrionaceae > CAZTBB01. The sequence goes on along the minus strand of CAZTBB010000061.1, from coordinate 5,906 downwards.
CGGGCGAGGGGCTATCCAGATCACGGCTTACATTATGCGTCAGAAGTAAAATTATATCGGCCAGATCGAGCTCGCGAGGGGGCTCGCGGCCATTGGTTTCATCATAGAATATACGTGAGCGGAATTGCCCGCCCGAATAATCGCGTTCTGTTTGCCCTAGCATGGCTTGAAGAGCATGAACGAGATAGCGGTATTGCGTTTCTGTTGTCAGAGGGCCTGCGGGTAAAATGACACCATCATAAAGATGGTCAATGCCCCGCATATTAATCACAGAGGGAACATCAGACAGACGATTTCCACCGGGAGCCGCAAAAGCCTCCCTTCGCTCAGCATTCAAAGCTTCTCGTGTCTTTCCAAGCTCACCAATTGTGTTTGAGGCAAAATCAAGACCAACAATATTACCGATGCCGTACGTTTCACGCCATTCTTTATGGGCTGGCTTATTATCCAGTAAGCGCAGTATAGCTTTTTCGTAATCTTCAGCAGCATCAGCCGTTACTTCCGAGAAGCGGCGTTTTTTGGCATCAGAAAACAAATCATCTTTCGGCTCGGTAAAGTCAGCCACGCCATTTTCATGCATCCATTTTGCAGCGCGCATACCACTTTTCGGATCGCCCAGATATAAAAGCGTTCGCGGTGCTTCCAATGGGGGGAGATATTCTTTTTGTGCATAAAGGGCCCCAAGCGCGGCAGCCTGTTCGACGGTCATGTTGGCCGGATCAATTTCTGCACGTTTGCCATCTGTGCGCCCAAGGGACATAAAGCCACCGCGATGATCATCATTAAACATTTTTGGTGCATATTGCGGAGCAAATGCATTGTGGTGGGATCCAACTGTCGCTCTTGGTGAAGGGCCACGCCATTTTGAAGACAGTTTTGTTTTATCGCGGCGCGTTTTAATTTTGCTAGCATAAACAGGATGCCCCTCCCAGCCGCCGCGCGGCAAATAGCTAAACAACATCTCCCGCATGTTTTTGTCCATGTCAGCTTTTTTGTCAGTCGTAATATTCGGATCCTTGCGCGGGGCGATATGGGCATCCCAAAAATCGGATAATGACTCGCCAACATCATTTTCAAGGGCTGCATGTAAGGTTGGCCAATCACAATTCTCCGCCATCCAGTCCATTGTGGCTTCGGTGAGTTCCTTCATGGCCTGAACTTCTTTTTTATCATTGTAATGCGCTTTGACATCCGGATGTGCCCAATCAGGATTGATTGGGCCAGTTCCATGTAGCATCCATTGATCATACATCATGCGCTGCAGGACAAGCGCTGCTGTACTTTCAGCCCGCAATCCATTATCCACGAGGTCAAATAACGCTTTCACATCTTCGTGTAATTCATCACGTGGCCCGATTGGTCGGCCATAAATATCGCGGACATTCATATTAATGTTCTTGCGATGTATAAGCGGGAATGGATGACCATAACGCATTGGAACGCTAACGGCCTGTTCTAGCGCTCCCAATCTGGAATAGGATTTTGGGCCATATGAGAACATATCGGTAACTTCCAGATGCAAGCGCGGACCGTAATCAAATATCTCAAAACACCAATCCTCACGATTAAGGCCAAGTGTGAGCGCATGCATGGAGGCTTGATTGCGAATAAAACCTTCCTTATGAGCAGGAAGGAGAAGCGCCAAATTTTCACCCACCGTATGACGCCTTATGCGCTCGCCTGCATTTTTCTGCAACTCCATATTGCGGGCAATGAGATCATTTTGATAAATCTCCGGCGGCAGGACATCGACCATGCGCTGCTGCGTCAGGAAGCCTTCATTGAATTCTTTCCCCATCTTGGCAAGGGAATTTTCAATGATCTTATCCTTGTAGCGATTGACAAAATAAATCCCGAGCCAATCTGTTGACACGGGAGCAACCATAAATCCTTTTCTTTGATAAGCACCGGTAAATCGTGATGCGGTACTTGTGACCCATTCGGCATTTTGGGACATCATCCTAAAATCAGGTGTATCCCATTCGGGCTCAGGGTAATAAAATTTTATATTATTAATGAGGTCGCCTTCATATAATGGCCCAGGATTGCCCGGGCTAGGCGTCATTTTGCTTGCGCTTGCGTTTAGTGCCGTTTCCATGATCTGTCCCTCCCAAGGACATTTCAATCTGTTGCAATATATAAGTTAATGCGCAGATTTTCCTTACACGGCTAAAAAATACATTGGGAGTGAAATATAATTATCAAACTCAAATATTAAACCGTTCAAGCCAGCAGGGCATTAATTCCGTTCTCCCTGTCTGCGCAAAATCGACATTAAAGAGTTGTAATATTATTGCAAGGCAAAAAACGAAAAATTTCACATAATTTGCACTTTGAAAGATGCAGGCCTTGATTCTAAGAACGAACACCTGCTATGGATAGGAACGAGTGAACGGAGAAGTGGGAATTAAGTTATGGCGTATGTGCCCAAAGTCCCTTATGCACACCCGGTTGTGCCCAGCAGTATTCCTAATGGATTGCAGAGCTATCAAGATGGTTTTAATGGAGCCGCTCGTGGTGATTTATCAGATCAATTAAAAGCATCTTTACCAAAGCATCATGAAGGCCTTGATCTTTATGCGCTGCTTTCGGAAGTCTATGATATTTATAAATTTGGACCGGAGCACCCTTACGTGAAAGGCCGCCATGAAAATGCGCAGGCTATCTTTGATCGTCTCCGTATGCAGGATGTTACATCATTGAGCAAAGGCCAGCATGAGAGTGAAGAACATGTGCGCCAAATTATTATGAAGGCGCGCGGAGAGTATTTTGATAAGGATGGCAATATTCAACAAATTCTTGATCAAAATGGCGTCCCACTCAGTACAGCCGGTGTATGCCTTCATGGCATGATTGATAATCAGGGGCGCGTGAATCCACATCTTCGTATCCTTGGTGAAATGCTAAAAGATAGGCCGGAGATCCATGCGGCTTTTGTCAATAATTTTGAAAATGGAGATCTGTCCGCAAAAGATGCAGCGCGCCATGTAAGAGATGGCGCCAAGCTTATTCGGTCAGCGGGGGCAATTGATAATCCGATTGATGTTGATACGGTTCTGGATTTTGTGAAATGGGTGGAGGCTTATAAGCCCGGTAAATCCAAGAAAGAAAAAGCGGCATTGAAAGAACAGGCCAGAGAAAAGCTTTTGGCTGTTTATGAGGTGTGCCATAAGCACGACCTTATTTTGAAGGTCATCCAAAAAGCATCGGCGCATGCCTGGAATAAGAACTTTTTTGAAAGCCTTTATGATTCGTCCGCCATGTCATTGGATTTGGATGGTAAGGGCAATGGAGCCGATTGCAATAAAAATGGAACAGGCTTTCCGGCAAAACGTCCGTATAATAACTTTGTATCCGTTGATCGCACCTTCCCGGAAGTTGTAATCCCGATGATGTTGGCTACACGTGATTTTAATACGGCTTACGGGCTAAAGGGAAAAGATGCTAGATGGACAAAATATTCGGGTAAAAACTCAAGCGAAGTAGATGCTGCTGCGCTTTCTTTCTTGCATGAACATATTCTGGGCCCTGATGTTAAGCAGGTAAACGGAGCAGGGGAGGCTTTTTATCGCCGTCAATTAGAAGCCGTCTTTGATCTTGTTGGGGAAGAGCGGGCAGGTTTTAGCCGCCATGCGTTTGATGATAGCCCATCCGTTGATGAGATACCCGCCGCGCAGGCTGGTGTATTTGATCCTTTAAATTCACGTGGGTAGGTTTAAGAAAAATTGGAGGCACGGACCGGAGTCGAACCGGTGTACACGGATTTGCAATCCGCTGCCTAACCACTCGGCCACCGCGCCATTTGATGTGTTGGTCAGGAACAACTCAAAGACACATAGAATAATTGGGGAAGAAAAGCAATGATTTCTGTTTTTTCCTCTATCAAGATTTTTTAAACATGATTATGATCTGAAGCGTTATGTTTGATTTTACCGCTGCACGAAAAAATATGGTTGATGGACAAATCCACCCCTCTGGCGTGGTTGACCCTGCTCTTTTACAGGCTTTTGAGAATACGCCGCGCGAGTTATTCGTAGATGATGGTTTGCAAAAAATAGCCTGTAATGATGAGGAAATGGCAATTGGCCATGGGCGCATGATGCTTGACCCTACAACACAAGCGCGCATGATACAGGCATTGGAAGTACAGCAAGATGATTGTGTTTTAGAAGCTGGTGCAGGAACCGGTTACGCATCGGCTATTCTCTCATCGATTGTTACAACTGTTGTTTCCGTAGAGAGTGATTCGGACCTTTTAAAGAAGGCGCAAGGCATATGGGACAAGTTGGATTGTGTGAATATTTTTGGCCATGAGGGGAATTTAGACCAAGGATATCTTAAGAGTGCGCCATATCGACTAATACTTGTAAATGGTGCTGTGTCTGAGATTCCGCATGAATTGGTTGATCAGCTTGCACCGCATGGTCGTCTAATTACTATTGTCAAAAATAAAGACGATGTTCTAGGAAAAGTGACGCTTGTCGAAAGTCTTGGCGATGGTCAGTTTTCAACGTATAATCTATTTAGTGCCAGCGCACACTACCTTCCTGGTTTTGAGCCTGGTCAGTCCTTTAAATTCTAATTCTCTTAAAAATCCTGATTGCAAAAATAGGCATATTTTTATTTTTCTTATGTGGATAGTGTAGAGCAAATAGGCATGGGGGGCTTTGACATCGTTGTTTTATTGTAACACACTGAAAAAGTTGTAATGTGGCTTTAAGCTTGGAAAATTATGTCTGAAGATCAAGATACAGATCAGGAACCATCGATAGAAGAAATACTGGCTTCAATACGCCAAATTATTTCCGATGATGATGAAGATGGTGGTGATGCACCAGAAGAGGCGGCTGTCGAAGACGCCCCTGCTGAGCCTGAGCCGGAATCTGCTGAAGAGGTAGCCGTGTCGGAACCTGAACCTGAGCCTGAGCCTGAGCCTATTGAAGAAGAACCGGAAGAAGATGTGATTGAATTGACCGAAAAGGTTGAAGAAGATGTCGCGCCGGAGCCTGTTGAAGAGGATGTTGCGTCGGACCCAGAGCCTGTCCCTGAGCCAGAAGTTGCGGAAGCGCCGGTTTCTCCCACTATCATTGAAGATAACTTAATCAAAGATCGTACCGAGAATGCCGTTTTGGATGGGTTTAGCGAGCTTGCCCGCAAAACAGCCATTGAGCCGGGCGGCGTCACTGTTGAAGAAATTGTAAGAAGTGAGCTTCGTCCACTTTTACAAACATGGCTTGATAAGAATCTGCCTAATATGATTGAACGTCTTGTACGCGAAGAATTAGAGCGTATTGCCAAGCGCACAGAAGATATTTAAATAGCCATCTAATCCCTTGCCTTTATCCTTAAAACCCTTATGATCCCTTAGGCTTAGACTGAGATGGATTTAAAATGCTTGATAAAACTTTTGATACAAAAACAATAGAAGCAAAACATTATAAACGCTGGGAAGAGGCTGGCTCTTTTAAAGCGGATGATTCCCATGGGCAAGATCCTTTTACCGTGATGATGCCACCGCCAAATGTGACAGGCAGTTTGCACATGGGGCATGCACTCAATCACACCTTGCAAGATATTCTGGTCCGTTATAACCGTATGAATGGGCGTGAAACGCTGTGGCAGCCGGGAACGGATCACGCAGGTATTGCCACGCAAATGGTTGTAGAGCGCCAATTGGATGAGCAAGGCATTAAACGCCGTGATTTAGGTCGTGAGGCATTTCTGGACAAAGTCTGGGAGTGGAAGGAAGAATCAGGCGGAACAATTGTTAATCAGCTACGCCATCTGGGAACAACCCCTGATTGGACACGTGAGCGTTTTACCATGGATGAAGGGCTTTCCGCCGCGGTTAAGAAGGTTTTTGTTCAGCTTTATAAAGAGGGGCTTATTTATCGCGATAAACGATT
>CAZTBB010000060.1:0-11256 GCA_964611755.1 uncultured Pseudobdellovibrionaceae bacterium | reverse complement strand
AGATTCGAACTCTCGACCTACTGATTAAAAGTCAGTTGCTCTACCGGCTGAGCTATGCGGTCATAGCAAAAATATTGGGATCCAATATTCAAGACTGGGGCACAATATGGTTTTAGAGCCTCCACGTCAAGTTTTTAGATCACCTATTTTGCAAATTTTTTAGATAAAGCCTCATGGACTTGTGGGGTCACAAACTCTGTTATGTCGCCGCCCAAGCTGGAAATCTCCTTTACGAACGAGGCGGAAACAAATTGCCATTTATCCGCAGCCATCAAAAAAACGGTTTCAATATCAGGATCAAGCTTGGCATTCATCCCTGTCATTTGAAATTCATACTCAAAATCGGACACGGCACGAAGCCCCCTGAAAATACAAGAGGCCTGAACATCACGAGCGAAATGGATCAGCAACTGGTCAAAGCCACGCACTTCAATCTCGCAGCCTTTATCGTACATATTCTCGATATCCTGCTCGAGCATTGCTACGCGCTCTTCCAAAGTGAATAAAGGGTTCTTTCTTTGGTTATCAGCCACACCGATAATGAGCTTATCCACCAAACCGCTCGCTCGTTTTATAAGGTGCAAATGCCCTTTTGTGACGGGGTCAAACGTTCCCGGATAAACACCGGTAAGATATTTGGGACGTGTCTCAGACATGCTTATTCGTCTTGGCTTTCGCTATCCTGCTCTACTGACTCGGCCGACTCGGATGGAACTTCCGAAGCGCCCGCATCGTCTACACTTGCCGCGCCTTCGATAACGGCCTCTTCACCTTCGGCAAATTCAGACTCATCATCATCTTCTTGAACCAGCCAGGCAACCGAAACAACATTCTCATCCGCGCCGACATTAAAGACACGCACACCCTGCGCACTTCGGCCGGTGATACGGATATTCTCAACGCGAGTACGGATCAACTGCCCCTGGTCAGAGACAAGCATAATCTGGTGACTGTCCGTGACAGGGAATGTTGCCACCACTTCGCCGCCATTTTTATCTGTCAAAGACATATTGGCAACGCCCTGACCACCGCGGCCTGAGACACGGTATTCATAAGATGATGTTCGCTTTCCGTACCCCTTATTAGTCACAGTCAACAAGAGTTGCTCTTTCTCGAGCATCTCATTGAACTTGTCTTGCGGGATCGTGATTTCGACAGGCTCATAATCTTGGCCCTCATCTTCGGAGCCAATAATCTGACCGGCCGCGCGCATATACGCATCACGTTCTTCCGGAGTAACATCCAAATGTTTGAGGATTGACATAGAAATTACTTCATCGCCCTTGGCCAGCTTAATACCGCGCACACCGGTTGATGAACGGCCAGAGAAGACACGAATATCATCCACCTTAAAGCGGATGGCCTTACCAAGCTTGGTGGCCAACAACACATCCTCATCTTCCGTACAAATTTTAACCGACACAAGGCTCTCATCATCACCAAGTTTCATGGCGATCAAACCATTGGAGCGAATATTTTTGAAGTCCGTCAGCTTGTTTCGACGCACAGACCCATGAGATGTGGCAAACATGATATCAAGCTTATCCCAAATCTCTTCCTCTTCAGGCAGACGCATATAAACAGACACCGTTTCATCCTGCTCCAAAGGCAAGAGATTCACCAACGCCTTACCACGACTTTGAGGCGTTGCGAGAGGGAGTTGGTATACCTTCATGCGGTGAACAAGGCCGCGACTTGTAAAGAACAAGATCGGTGTGTGTGTGCTCGCGACAAACAAATCCGAGACAAAATCATCATCTTTCGTGCTCATCCCGGAACGACCTTTTCCACCGCGGCGTTGCGCACGATATGTTTCAAGAGGAACACGCTTCACATATCCACCATGCGTGATTGTGACCACCATATCTTCACGCTGGATGAGGTCTTCCATATCCACCTCAAACTCAGCTTCAATCAGCTCTGTTCGGCGCGGTGTATCAAATTTGGCCTTCACCTCTTCCAATTCAGCAACAAGAACTTCCAGCAATCTCTCACGACTGCCGAGGATCTCCAGATATTCGGCAATCCTATCGGTGATTTCTTTCAAGTCACCGGCAATTTTATCACGCTCCAAACCTGTCAAACGATGCAGGCGCAGATCCAAAATAGCTTTGGCCTGCGCTTCACTCATTTGATATGTGCCATCATCCTCGATCGGATGTTCCGGATCATCGATAAGCTCGATCAATGGGGCCACATCATGTGCCGGCCATTTCTTGGCAACCAGAGATTCACGGGCAGTATTGGCATCCGGTGCATTACGGATCAGCGCGATAATTTCGTCAATATTAGCCACAGCCACGGCCAGACCTGCCAAAATATGCGCACGTTCCCGCGCCTTACCAAGCTCATATATTGTGCGGCGTGTAATCACTTCTTCACGGAACTTCACAAATGCCTGAATCATGTCACGCAACAACATCATCTGCGGCTTACCGTTATGAAGTGCGACCATGTTGCAGGCAAAATTTGTTTGAAGCGCGGTGAATTTGTATAGCTGGTTAAGAACGACATCGCTATTTGCGCCGACTTTTAACTCAATCACAATGCGGACACCATCACGGTCTGATTCATCACGGATTTCCGAGATATCCTCGACAATTTTTTCGCGGCCAACTTCACCAAGGCGCTCCAAAAGCTTGCCTTTATTTACCTGATACGGCACTTCATGGACAATAATGGCTTCCTTCTTGCCCATTTCCTCGATCGATGTTTTCGCACGCATCACAACAGAGCCATTGCCTGTGTGATAGGCAGAGCGAATACCGGATTTACCAAGAATATAACCGCCCGTCGGGAAATCAGGCCCTGGAATAATCTCATTAAGCTCTTCGGTTGTGATCTCCGGGTTTTCAACCATGGCCATACAGGCATCCACAACTTCGCCTAAATTATGAGGCGGAATATTCGTGGCCATACCAACGGCAATCCCTCCGGCCCCATTCACCAAGAGATTTGGGATTCTTGATGGAAGCACATTAGGTTCCGTTGTGCTTTCATCATAGTTTGGATGAAAATCGACCGTTTCCTTATCAATATCCTCTAGCAACGCTTCGGCAGCCTTATCCAAACGCGCCTCGGTATAACGCATCGCCGCGGGGGCATCCCCATCCATAGAGCCGAAGTTACCCTGCCCGTCTATCATTGGAAGACGAAGACTCCAAGGCTGCGCCATACGCACAAGCGAGTCATAAATTGCCTGATCCCCATGCGGGTGATATTTACCCATCACATCCCCGACAATACGGGCTGACTTTTTATAGGATTTATCAGAAGCATACCCCCCTTCGCGCATCGCATAGAAAATGCGGCGGTGAACAGGTTTTAAACCATCACGCACATCCGGCAAAGCACGGCTGACAATCACGCTCATCGCATAATCGAGATAGGATTGCTTCATCTCTTCTTCGAGAGAGATACTCGGCACACCTGAGAGCGGTTCGTTTATGTCTGTTTCACTCATTCACTTTTTCCTTTTTTAATCAAAAAATGATCCCTAGATTTCCATCGTTTCGGACAATTATCCATTCTTAGAACGGCCAGCATAAAGACTGAACGCAAAAACACCAAATCCGGCGAGCATGCCGGGCACCAGATCCATCACAACGGTGTGAAGCCCTAAACCATATCGCCATAAAACGGCCACCAAAAACCCCGACACCATCATTGTGATCGCAGTTTTTTGGGTTATTTTTGCTCCGCATAGCTGGACAATAATTAACGGCCCAATAGCAGAGCCCAAACCAGCCCAAGCCAAGACAACCAAGTTTAGAACACCTTTAGGGGCAAATAAAGCAATCAAAACAATTAATCCCATGATCAGAACGGTTCCAAGACGGGCGAAAGCGTATGAATTTCTGAATTGCGGAACAATATGCTGCGAAAAGGCCGAAGAAGCCGATAACAGCAATGAGTCTGCCGTAGACATCGTCGCCGAAAACAGCCCGGCAATCAAAAAACCAACCAGAACAGGCGGCAGTAAATCTTGCCACAGGGCAGGGATAGATAATTCGGGATCAAATCCGGTTTCAGGCGGGATCATCACACGGGCAATAAACCCAACCGAGCAGGCAAGACAGAGAACAATCCACCGCCAGACAAAGTAAATAATCTTGGCTTGTTTAATATCCTGCTCACTCTGTGCCACCATATGACGCACCATTAATTGCGGCTGAGCCAGAATACCAACTCCAAAGAATATCCACCCCACAAAAAGTGGCAATAAATCCAGCCTGAAAGGATCGAGATATCCATCCTCAACAGATTTCAGCTGATCCCACAAAGACGGCATCCCGCCCAGATTATCGATGGCCACCGCGATAAGTACCAGCAATGAAAAAATGATAATAATGGCCTGCACGGCATCCGTCCAAATGGATGCTCGAATACCGCCAGCCCAGCAATAAGCAAGCAGAACAACAGCACCAATGCCGACAAACCAGTTATAATCAACGTCGAATAATGTCGCCCCGACCTTGGCCCCGGCAACAAGCTGCGCGGCGCAATAGGCCCCTAAAAATATAACCGTTAAAACAGCAGCCCAAAATGTAACATGCTCGTGGTTGCTGCCGCTTAGTTTTCCAATCAGCGATGGATAGGTATGGGCACCGGTATCTTTGGCTTTTTGACGTACCTTGTCCTTGGCGATCTCCCAACCGATATGATCACCAATCATAAGCCCGACAATAGCATAAATCGCAGACATACCCGATTGGTAGGCCAAACCGGCAAACCCGATGAAAGTTGCCCCGCTAGAAATCGTTGCGCCAAACGACAAGGCCACCAACCATGACGGCATCGTGCGTGATGCCAGAAAATAATCATCTATCGTTGATTTACGCCAGAGCGCAGAGCCAAGGCCAACCAGCGTAAACAATACGAAGAATATAAGAAAACTGGTAATCATATGAATACCCAGCCGTTAAGCTTGAGCGCTCCTAGAATGGAATTTCATCTTCCATTTCATCTACTTTGGCAGGCGCACCGGCTTGCGCCGCTTGTCCGCCTCCAAAATCGGATGGACCGGCATCAAAACCGCCCATGGAATTATCTTGGAAAGCCGGCGCCCCACCGGAATCGCCACTACGGCCATCCAACATATTCAGCTCACCGCGATAAGGGCGCAGTACAACTTCTGTGGAGTATTTTTCTTGGCCACTCTGGTCAGTCCACTTGCGTGTCTCAAGCTGGCCTTCAACATACACTTTAGAGCCCTTACGCAAATAATTTTCAGCAACACTGGCCAAACCCTGGTTAAAAATTACAACACGGTGCCACTCTGTGCGCTCTTTACGCTCCCCTGATGCTTTATCTTTCCAGCTCTCAGAGGTTGCAATCGACAAATTTACGACCTTATCGCCCGATTGCATTGCGCGCACTTCTGGGTCTCTGCCTAAATTTCCAACCAAAATGACTTTATTGACACTACCTGCCATAATTCAATTACTCCTGCTATTAAAAATGATAGCCCAGACTACGCCTTCAAAGCGCCTCTGGTCAAGCGTTGGTCAATGCATTCCCTGTTTTTGTGCACAAGCTATAATAGACATAAAAAATTAACCCCCTCTTCACCTGTTTTTGATATTCTTTTCAATGGTTAAAGCTTACAAATCGGGGTTCTAAAATATGAGCGAGCACAAGTATAAATTCATGGATGTCCCTTCCGGTGGTGGAATGGATATGCCAGAGCCGAAAAAAGCATCAAACATGATGTATACGATTATCACATTGGTGATTTTGGGCTTAATCTTTGCCCTTTTCACAAACGAAAATGTGGTCAATGATGCTCAAGATAGCGTGATTAACAAAGTGGTCGAGGACAAGCTTGGTGATCAATTACAAATTACCGGCACTAAATATGATGCCGCCAATGGCGTGTACGACCCAAAAGTTCTCGGGGAGCTCGCCGAGATGGAAGCACAGCGTATGGTAAAAGATGGCGATATTAGCGAATATCAGCGCGCCATCAACTCCAACGAAATGCTCAAAAACATCGTCGGACAATAATATTCTAAAATTAGCATGGACTTCGCCCAAGGCATGAGCCATATAAATGGCTATGACCGGACTCAAGAATATATCTGTGCGCGGGGCACGTGAACATAATCTAAAAAATGTAAATGTGGATATACCGCGGGATCAACTGACTGTGATCACAGGCCTTTCCGGCTCGGGTAAATCATCTCTGGCTTTTGATACCATTTATGCCGAGGGACAGCGCCGTTATGTCGAAAGCCTCTCTGCCTATGCGCGCCAGTTTTTAGAGATGATGCAAAAACCGGATGTCGACAGCATAGAAGGTCTATCGCCCGCCATTTCCATTGAACAAAAAACAACATCCAAAAACCCTCGCTCCACCGTTGGAACAGTGACCGAAATTTACGATTACATGCGCTTGCTTTGGGCGCGTGTCGGTACCCCCTACTCCCCCGCTACCGGTAAACCGATCACCAGCCAAACCGTTAGTGAAATTGTAGACCGTATCAGAGAGATGGGCGAAGGCACCAAACTCTACCTCCTTGCCCCTATTGTTCGCGGCCGCAAGGGGGAATATAAAAAAGAATTTAAAGACCTTCAGGCCAAAGGCTTCCAGCGCGTAAAAGTCGATGGCGAACTTTATGAACTACCGGATGTACCGGATCTCGATAAAAAGCTGAAGCATGACATTGAAGTTGTTATTGACCGCCTTGTCATTCGTGATGAGATGGGCAATCGCCTCGCTGATTCTGTAGAAACCGCCCTGCGCTTGACGGACGGGCTGGTTATTGTTGAAAATGCTGAAACACATGAGCAACAGATCTTTTCTGAAAAGTTTGCCTGCCCCGTCTCCGGCTTTACCATTGCCGAAATTGAGCCGCGCTTGTTTTCTTTCAACTCGCCGCATGGGGCATGCCCGACATGTGATGGTCTTGGTGTGAAACTTCACATGGATCCTGATCTTGTTGTACCTGATGAGGAAAAAAGCCTGTCTCAAGGTGCAATTCAACCCTGGGCCTCCTCCGGTGCCTGGGCTGGTTATTATGACCAAGCGCTTCAACACCTCGCGGATCATTTTGGCTTTAGCACCAAAACACCATGGAAAAAATTAGATCAAAAATACAAAGACATTGTTCTTTATGGCTCTGGCACAGAGATTGTCCCTATAGTTTACACCAGCAAAAGCGAGAATAACTGGAAGAGCAATAAGCCTTTTGAAGGGGTGATGAATAACCTTGAGCGCCGTATGCTGGAAACAGATTCCAACCGTATTCGCGAGGACCTTGCCAAATATCAAACCAGTGCTCCTTGTGAAGATTGTGAGGGGTACCGCCTCAAGCCAGAGGCGCTTGCTGTCAAAATTGATGGCAAACATATCGGCGATGTAAACCGCTATAGCATTGAAGAGGCATCTGAGTGGTTCTCATCCCTTGAGAGCAAACTCACGAAGCAACACGCGCAGATTGCAGAAAAAATCCTCAAAGAGATTATCGAGCGCCTCTCCTTCCTCATGAATGTCGGCTTGGACTATCTCAATCTCTCGCGTTCTTCGGGAACATTATCAGGCGGCGAATCTCAGCGCATCCGCCTTGCAAGCCAAATTGGTTCCGGCCTCACAGGTGTGCTCTATGTATTGGATGAACCCTCCATTGGGCTTCATCAACGCGATAACAACCGCCTGCTGGAAACACTTAAGCGCTTACGCGATTTAGGCAATACAGTTTTGGTGGTAGAGCACGACGAAGACGCCATCCGCAGCGCCGATTATCTGGTCGATATGGGCCCGCGCGCCGGCATCCATGGCGGTCAAGTCGTCGCGCAGGGCACACCCGAAGAGGTCTTCCAATCAAAAGACAGCCTGACAGCCAAATATATGAATGGTGAGGAAGAAATAACCATCCCAGCCAAACGCCGCAAAGGTAAGAAGGGGCAATTCATTGAGGTGATTGAGGCCAGCGGCAACAACCTCAAAAATGTTAGTGCCAAAATACCGCTGGGGACATTTACCTGTGTTACAGGTGTCTCCGGATCAGGGAAATCAACCTTTACGCTGGACACGCTTTACCGCGCAGCCTCGAAGGAGCTCATGAAAAGCCGTGAGCAATCCCTCCCCCATAAAGAGATTAAAGGGCTGCACTTTGCTGATAAAGTGATTGATATTGATCAATCCCCGATCGGGCGCACGCCGCGCTCTAATCCCGCGACCTATACGGGCGCGTTCACCCCTATTCGTGAATGGTTTGCCGGGCTGCCTGAGGCCAAAGCCCGCGGTTATAATGCCGGGCGCTTTAGTTTCAACGTAAAAGGCGGACGCTGCGAAACCTGCAAAGGGGATGGCGTTATCAAAATCGAGATGCACTTCCTACCGGATGTCTATGTCGAATGCGATTCCTGCAAGGGGAAGCGCTATAACCGCGAAACGCTGGAGATTAAATTCAAGGATAAATCGATTGCGGACATTCTGGATATGAGCGTCGAAGAAGCAGCCGATTTCTTCAAGGCCGTCCCTTCTATTCGCGATAAAATGGAAACGCTTAAGGATGTTGGCCTTACCTATATCAAGGTTGGCCAGCAAGCCACTACGCTCTCGGGCGGTGAAGCGCCACGTGTGAAACTTGCTAAAGAGCTTTCGAAACGCTCTACCGGTAAAACGCTTTATATTCTTGATGAGCCAACAACAGGTTTGCATTTTGAAGATGTCCGCAAGCTACTTGAAGTCCTCCACAGACTTGTTGACCAAGGAAATAGCGTTATTGTCATTGAGCATAATTTGGATGTTATTAAAACAGCCGATTACATCATTGATATCGGACCTGAAGGTGGTCATAAAGGCGGCCAAATTATTGCCACCGGCACACCGGAAGATATTTGCAAAGAAAAACAAAGCCTGACAGGTGAGTTTTTAGCGCCGCTTCTTGATAAAAAACAAAAAAATTCCGCAGCAGCATAAAACCCTAGTTGACAACCATTCTCAATTAGAGCCTTATAGACATGCTAAAGCACTATCTATTTACATAATTTTGTTGCAATTTGGGTACTGGTTTGCTAGTATCTTGCTTCAAAAAGAATAATTTAAAGAAGGATTCAAGTTATGGCCGAAGGTGGTAATGGTGCAGTAAATACTGCAAAGAGCGTATTAGGAACAGCGACTAAATGGGGAACTACTCTTCTAATAGCTGGCGCTTGTGTTGCCGCGTTTGGCCCCGCCGCCGCCGCGGCTCATGCAGCCGCTACACCTATTGATCCAGCAGGAATTATGGATGTTTCTTTGCAGGCGCTCCAAATGCTCCCAGCCGGAGCAGTAGATGCCGCAAGCGCCACAGCTGACCTGACAGTTGCAGTAGCCAACACCATGGGTGGTATGGCAGAAATGATCTCTGGCCAAGCAGCAAATCTGCAAGCAGCCACTCCAGCATAAAATTATTGTTTTCCTTAGATTCTTGCTTTAAGCATTGAGGCAAATAACGCTAATTTGCCGATGAAACTATTATTACAGGTCACATTATTGATTGCACTATTGGGGACACATATCTCCCCTGCATGTCATTTCTTTTCCGGCAAAGACGGGTTTATTGAGATTTGTGGCCCGTCTTCTGGTGTAAAATACATTTATGCACCCGACTATGTGATCCCAGACTCAGAAGAAGAAAATGCATTGGATCTTGATCAATGCCCTTTCTGTTTTCAAACAGCCTCTCTCTCTGGGGTTTTTGATCCATTACAAATTTACCAACCCATCTTGTTCATGGCTTCGGCACATGAAAAACAAACAACACAAATTATACAAGGTAACCGCCCGGAAATATCTTACGCCTCGCCGCGTGATCCCCCTACTATCTCCTTCGCTTAAAAAACAAAAAAAACTCAAAAACATATACACGACTTACAAATAGAAGGAGTTAAGTCATGACATTTTCAAAAAAACTATCACTATCACTATGCCTAGCCGGATTATTAGCAGGCACATCCAGCCACGCTGTGGCACAACCCTCTCACCACGATCATCATGGTCACCACCATCATGGCCATCACAATCACGCCCCTGCGGGATTGTCGATTGGCTCACACACTCAGCATAACCATGGTGTTGATGCGCCCATCAGCATTATGGGCGATCATATGCATGCCCCAGGTGAATGGATGATATCCTACCGCTTTAGCCGCATGCACATGGAGGGCAACCAAATTGGCACAGACGATGTTACACCGGAATATATTGTTTCAAACATTGCCAATAGTAATGCGGGCCCAGCGAACTTGCGCGTTGTCCCCTTAGAAATGACAATGAATATGCATATGTTCGGGGGCATGGTTGGCATAACAGATTGGCTGACCCTCATGGCCATGAGTCACTATATGGACAATGAAATGAGCCATGTTACTTTTTCAGGCATGAGCGGCACAACGCGCCGTGGTGAGTTTATCACTGAGTCAAGCGGGTTTGGCGACACATCCATTAGTTCATTGGTACGTTTATACGAAGATGATAAGCACCATCTACACCTTAACCTTGGACTTAGCTTGCCAACCGGATCAATCACGGAAACAGATGATGTATTGGCCCCGAATGGCAGCACGCCAACACTGAGGCTTCCCTATGCTATGCAGCTAGGATCGGGAACATATGATGCCCTGCCCGGCATTACTTATACCGGCCATAAGGGTGATTGGGGATGGGGGGCACAATACCGCGCAACGATCCGTCTTGAAGATGAAAATGATGAAAGTTATCGCCTTGGCGATCGCCACGCATTAACTGGCTGGGCGAGCTATCAAGCAACAGATTCCATCAGCCTCTCAGGCTTGGCATCCTTTACCACACTCGGCGATATTGATGGCCGCGATAGCCAAATCACAGCGCCCGTGCAAACGGCCGATCCCGATAATTATGGCGGCGAGATTGTTGAGCTTGGGCTCGGGGTGAGCTTCTCACCACAAGGTCAAGCACCGGAAAACCATACATTTGCCGTTGATGTTCGTGTGCCTGTTTACCAGGATTTAAACGGCCCACAAATGGAAAATGACTGGACCTTGACGGCTGGCTGGGAAATGCGTTTTTAACGCGCAGCCTCCAAATAAAAACAAGAAAGCCAGCAATCTCAGTATATGCTGGCTTTTTTATATCTGCTTAAAAAAAGAAAAATGGTGCGGGTGGTCGGACTCGAACCGACACTCCTTGCGGAACCGGATTTTGAATCCGGCGCGTCTACCAATTCCGCCACACCCGCATTTTTTATCACGTTGACAGTAGACATCTTTGAGGTGAATGTATTTAGTGTA
>CAZTBB010000059.1:0-11619 GCA_964611755.1 uncultured Pseudobdellovibrionaceae bacterium | reverse complement strand
ACAGCTTCCGATTGATCAAAACCAATTTCAAAAAAGCCTTTTCCATCGTCATTTAAATAGTTTTTTATCTCGGAAAAAATACTTTGATAGGCATCCAATCCCTCTTTACCACCATCCAAAGCCAAGATCGGATCAAAATTTTTGACGTTTTTTTCCAGATTCGCGATCACATTTGATTCTATATAAGGCGGATTCGAGACAATCACATCAAATGGTGATTCTATGGAATCAAACCACTCTGATTGTATAAACTGCGTGCGCGCCTCCAGACCATGACGTTTAGCATTGGCGCGCGCCATGTCCAGAGCCCCCGTTGATACATCAACGCCGACCCCATTTGCATTGGGGAATTCTCTGAGCAATGCCAGTAAAATACAGCCCGAGCCAGTGCCTAAATCCAGTATTTGAAGGGGCGCATTTTTATCTTTGTAAGAATCAAGAACAGCGTCAATCAGCGTTTCTGTATCGGCGCGCGGGTCTAGCGTATGAGAAGAGATTTCAAACTCCATCCCCCAAAACTCACGCATTCCATAGATTCGTGAAAGTGGCTCCGCGTCCATATGACGCTTTAAATCGTTATCAATAGCACGCAATTGATCCTGCGGGATTGTTTGCTCAGGGCGCGCAATAATGTCGCTCCACGTATATTTGGCCCTCTTCTCAATCATAATACGAGCATTCAGATCGGGCGTATCCAGATCCTGCATTCGCTTAATCAAATATTGATATAGAGCACCTAACTCTGATGGAAAATCATGCGTCATATCAGACTTAGTCATTCAATGCTGCCAGCGCAGCAGCTTGGTCTTCAGCGATTAAAGCATCCACCATTTCGGCCATGCCTGCCCCGCTCAAAAACTCATCGAGCTTATATAAGGTAAGATTTATGCGATGGTCAGTGACGCGCCCTTGCGGGAAATTATAGGTGCGAATGCGCTCGGAACGGTCACCGGAGCCCACTTGAGATTTACGGTCCTCCGCGCGTTCTTCTGCAAGACGAGAGCGCTCCAGATCATAAAGCCGGCTCTTAAGAATTTTCATCGCCTTGGCTTTATTCTTGTGTTGAGAGCTCTCATCCTGAATCGCCACAACCGTATTTGTCGGGATATGCGTGATACGCACGGCCGATTCTGTTTTGTTCACATGCTGTCCGCCTGCGCCTTGCGCACGGTAAACATCAATGCGCAAATCTTTATCATCAACATGCACATCAACATCTTCAGCCTCGGGCAGAACAGCCACTGTGGCCGCAGAGGTGTGAATACGCCCGCCTGATTCTGTTTTGGGGACACGCTGAACACGGTGTACGCCCGATTCATATTTCATACGGGCAAAAACACTTGTGCCGGAGACTTCGGCAACAATCTCTTTATATCCGCCAATATCACTCTCTGATGCTTCGATGACCTCTAAACGCCAACCATTTTCCGAAGCAAAGCCACGATACATGGCAAAAAGATCTGCGGCAAATAATGCAGCCTCATCCCCGCCCGTCCCCGCGCGGATTTCCAGGATCGCATTTTTTGTATCCGCGCTATCTTTAGGGATAAGAGCCAGCTGGATCTGGCGCTCAAGCTCCGGAATTCTTTTTTCCAAGGCTACCAACTCTTCTTGAGCTATATCCTTCATATCAGGATCATCGAGAAGCTCTTTAAGGTCTTCCTTTTCCGTTTGAGCCTTTTCATACTCGTCAATAGCCTCGACAACAGGCCCAAGCTCCGCATATTCAACAGAGAGTTTGGTAAATTCATCACCGCTAAGATTCCCCTCAGCCATTAAAGCCGATAATTCATCATAGCGTGCCCGGATAGAGCCTAGTTTTGCTTGCATACTCATAGGGAAATCTCTAACGCTCTTCGAGGCCCGGGACAAGAGATTTTAGGGATTGAATATCAAGAGAGATATTCCGGCGTACCTCGCCTCTCTCCCCAAAAGGATTGAGGACAACCCCATCAATCGAGGCTTCAATCGCGCCGGCATTCCCCAAGGACATCCGTAAATCAGGGCTATCCGGGACAAAATATTGTTCATCCTTGTTCAACACACGTGAAACGATCGCTTTACCGGACCCATCCTTTATCTCTACCCAACTGCGATCTTTAAGGCGCAAAACAATACCATCCGCATTATCAATACGCTCTTCAAGCAATTGACCCGGCGATAATGCTTCATCAGAATCTGTATTCTGTCCGGCGCTTAGGGATGACGATAAATCCGATATGTCTGCTTGATTGGCCTGCCCCCCCTGCTCGGCGTCAGAGCTAAGCTCGCCGCCTTCTACAAGATCGGCATATTGCGATGGCACATCTTTAATCTGCGTTACTTGCGTTTCTTTTTCCGAACCAAAAATCGAAAAAAGAATAATCACAAAGATAAGACCGCCAGCACACGCAGCCAATACCCATGGAGGTGGCAAACGGCTTTCAGAGGCGGGGATCGGGAAATTCAACTGGGCTGCCGGTGTTCCCCCCGCTCCTTGCATTTTGAACAGCTGCACCATTTTATCACCATCAAGGCGCAGATATTCCGCATACGAACGTACGAAACCAATGGCATAAACACGCCCGGGAAGCGCTTCCATATTATTCTTTTCGATAGCATCTAACTGGGAGGCACGAATACGAATGTTATTTTCAACATCATCCAAAGATTGGCCATAATGCTCACGCGTACGGCGCAAAATCTCGCCAACGGGCATGTCGGTGTGTAATGGTGTTGCGCCTTCCTGCCTATCCGGCTGGGGCTGTCTTTGAGCGGCCTGTGTCATAATCAGCGCACCATAAGCTATTTTCAGCCAAGATTCTAGCGAAAAACTTAATGCTTCGCTTCTTCCAGACCATAGGCTGCATGCAAGGCACGCACGGCCAGCTCCGTATAATCCTCTTCGATAAGGACCGAAATCTTAATCTCGGAGGTCGCAATCACCTGAATATTGATATTTTTATCGGCCAGAGTTTCAAACATTTTACTGGCCACGCCGTGGTGGGAAATCATACCCACACCGACCACAGACACCTTGGATACATTGTCGGCCGTCAACACTTTTACATCTTTAAAGGTCTCTAGCCCCTCAATAACCTTAAGCGCTTTGGGTAATTCGGCGCGCGATACCGTAAACGTCATATCCGTATTCGACCCATCAGGCGATACGTTTTGTACAATCATATCAATATTCACGGCGGCATCGGCCAATGGCTGAAACAATTTCGAGGCAACACCCGGCACATCCGGCACATTGAGAACCGTGATTTTGGCCTCATCGCGGCTATAGGCAATCCCGCTAACAAGTTCTTGTTCCATGATATCTTCCTCTCTCACAACTAATGTTCCTGGCAAATCACTGCCAATATGATCTTCAAAGCTCGATAGAACCTGCAACGGCACTTCTTGTTTCATTGCAATCTCAACCGAGCGCGTCTGCAATACCTTGGCACCTAAAGATGCTAGCTCTATCATCTCTTCATAGGAGATTTTCTTCAATTTGCGGGCCTGCGGCACAATGCGTGGATCGGTCGTATAGACACCATCCACATCCGTATAAATATCACAGCGATCCGCCTCCAGGGCCGCCGCCATAGCCACAGCCGAAGTGTCCGATCCGCCGCGCCCAAGTGTCGCAATGCGGTTCCGCTCACTAATCCCCTGAAACCCCGGAATCACAGCAACCTCACCATCATTAAGGCGCTTTGAAATTTCGCTTGTATCAATCTCTTCAATACGTGCCTTACCATGAATATCATTGGTTTTAATCGGCACTTGCCAGCCAAGCCATGACCGTGCACTGATGCCAAGTTTTTGCAAAGCCATCGCCATAAGGCCAGCCGTGATTTGCTCCCCACTAGAGACGACCGTGTCATATTCACGCAAATCATGCATCTTGCTGACTTGACCGCAATAATCAACGAGCTGGTTTGTAACCCCTGCCATCGCGGAGACAACAACGGCCACTTTATGACCGCTCTCCACCTCGCGCGCGACCTTTGCCGCCGCAATTTCAATGCGCTCGACATCCGCTACAGAGGTTCCACCAAATTTTGCTACAATCAGTGCCATTAAAAGGCTCTTTCCTTTTGATCTCAAACAGCATACATAAAGACGTATGACTAAGAATAACGTTAGTACCGTTGACGAGAGAGAAATTCAACATTTTTCGCGCGATTCCGATAAATGGTGGGATGAGCAAGGGCCATTTGCCCCTTTGCATAAAATGAACCCGGCCCGCATTGATTTCATTAAAACCCAAATCTGCAAACATTTTGAGCGCGACATGCTCTCCATGAAAGCCCTTGATAAACTAACATTATGTGATGTTGGCTGTGGCGGCGGTATAATTTGTGAGCCGATGGCACGCCTTGGTGCAAAAGTTACAGGCATTGATGCGGATGGGATCGCAATAGAGGCTGCAAAAGCCCATGCAAAGACATCATCCCTTAAAATTGATTATCAGAACAAACCCGTTGAAGAGCTTAAGAAAACCTATGATATTGTCCTCGCACTGGAGATTATTGAGCATGTTCTTGATCCGGCAGCCTTTATTGAAAATTGTGCCGCCCGCGTAAAAAAAGGCGGCTTATTAATTATCTCAACCTTAAACCGTACGCCAAAATCCTATGCGCTTGGAATCATCGCCGCCGAACATATTTTGCGCTGGGTTCCCCAAGGCACCCATCAATGGAAAAAATTCATGCGCCCCTCTGAAATCACGAACATCGCCAGAGCCAATCACATGCGCACCAAGGCCATCGCAGGGGTAAATTATAACCCTTTGAAAGATAAATTCTTTTTAAGCCAAGATACGGGCATGAATTACATTATGGTTTTTGAAAAAAACTAAGATTGCATCCACGCTGCATCGCAAAAAGAAAAAATCAAAATAGCTCTCGATTTTTTGCCCTGATCGATTACATTAATGGGTATGAATATTTACGTTTCTATAGCCCTTGGTGTCGCCATGCTAGCTGTTCTGTTAGTTTTGATCTTGGGAATTGTGTCTATGATCAAAGGCGGTGAATTCAATAAAAAATATGGCAATCGCCTCATGCAAGCGCGTGTCGTTTTACAAGGGGTCGCTCTGGGCCTGCTTGCACTCGCCTTCGCAGTCTCTTAAAATCTTATAAAACCTCTTTATTTTAAAAAGGCAGAATAAACTATGAAAATCCTTGTTCCCGTAAAACGTGTTGTCGATTACAACGTAAAAGTCCGCGTAAAGTCTGATGAAAGCGGCGTAGACCTTGCTAACGTGAAAATGTCAGTAAACCCCTTTGACGAGATTGCCGTCGAAGAAGCGGTACGTCTTAAAGAATCTGGCAAGGCAAGCGAGGTTATCGTGGTTACAATCGGCCCGGATAAAGCGCAGGAACAGCTCCGCACATCCATGGCTATTGGCGCGGATCGCGGAATTCACCTTGTCACCGACGAGGAAGTAGAGCCTTTGGCCGTCGCTAAAGCCCTTAAAGCCATTGTTGACAAGGAAACACCGGATCTTGTGATCATGGGCAAGCAAGCAATTGATGATGATTCCAATCAAACCGGACAGATGCTCTCTGCCCTTCTCGGCTGGCCGCAAGCAACCTTTGCTTCCGAAGTTGAACTCGGTGAGGGCTCTGCTTCTGTTACACGTGAGATTGATGGCGGGCTTGAAACATTAGAGGTCAAGCTCCCGGCTGTTATCACAACAGATCTGCGCCTGAACGAGCCCCGCTATGCCAAGCTTCCTGACATTATGAAGGCCAAGAAAAAACCGCTTGATACGCTGAGCGCTGACGATTTAGGCGTTAGCCTTGCTGGCCGTTTGCAGACACTCAAGGTCTCAGAGCCACCAAAACGTCAAGGCGGCGCAAAAGTCGAAAGCGTTGATGAGTTGATTGATAAATTAAAGAACGAAGCCAAAGCGCTTTAAGATTGAGCAAGGGATAAGGAGAGAAGATAATGAGCATCCTGGTTATAGCAGAACATGACAACGCATCCTTGAAAGAGGCGACTTTAGCTACTCTTGGCGCTGCCACAAAGCTTGGCGGTGACATTCATGTCTTGGTCGCCGGATCTGGCGCAGATGGCGCCGCCAGCGCCGCATCACAGGCCGCTTCCGTGACAAAGGTTATCAAAGTTGATAACCCAAGCCATGAACACGCATTGGCAGAAAATATCGCCCCGATTATTGTATCCCTTGCGGATGCGTATTCGCATATTCTTGCCCCGGCTACCACCTTTGGTAAAAATATCCTGCCACGCGCAGCAGCTCTTCTAGATATACAGCAAATCTCTGATATCTCCGGTATTATTGATGCCGATACGTTCGAGCGCCCTATCTATGGTGGGCAGGCTATTGCAACGGTGAAATCCAGCGATGCAAAGAAGCTCATTACTGTGCGCACCACTGCTTTCGATAAAGTTGCAGCCGAAGGTGGCTCTGCATCAATCGAAGATCATAGCGGCGCTGACATTTCTGATCTTACAAAATTTGTAAAATTAGATGTTGCGCAATCCGATCGCCCTGAACTGACAGCCGCAAAAATCATTGTATCAGGTGGCCGCGGTGTTGGCTCCGGTGAGGATTTCACAAAAATCATTGAGCCCCTTGCAGACAAGCTTGGCGCCGCCGTCGGTGCATCACGCGCAGCTGTGGATGCAGGCTATGTGCCTAATGACTATCAGGTTGGTCAAACAGGAAAGGTGGTAGCCCCCGAGCTTTATATTGCGGTTGGGATCTCCGGTGCCATTCAACATTTGGCCGGGATGAAAGATTCAAAAGTGATTGTTGCGATCAATAAAGATGAAGAAGCCCCAATTTTCCAAGTGGCTGATTACGGCCTTGTGGCAGACCTCTTCCAAGCCGTTCCGGAATTACAAGAAAAACTCTAAGGGCTTAAGCTCTGTTGATTTTAGCGTTATCTAACTTTGCACCATCAAAGTTAGTGCCTTTTAAATTGGCTTCTGAGAAATCAGCCCCCTCAAGGTTACAATTTGTAAGATTAGCGTAACTCAAATCAGCACCTACAAAATTGACCTGCCTGAAATCACCGCCTGACAAATCTGCATAGCGAAATACGCCGCCCGAGAAATTACAAGGCACTTCTCTTTTCTTATCGCCCCCGCCTATCACCAAAGGTGATGCGACAACGCGGCGCATTTTGGCATGAGAAAACTGGCAGTTCTGAAAGAGAGAGCCGCGTAAATCCGAGGCTTCAAACCGTACGTTTCTAAAATCCGATCCGTTAAGAACAGCTGATTGCATCTCGATTTCGCTTAAGTTCATACTAAAAAATTTGGCATTAATCGCCTTGATAGCTGTCAGTTTTTCACGCTGAAGACTTTTCATGCCGCGCATATCAACATTACTGAGATCAAGCTGTTCACCAACCTTACCGGCCGTTTGCACCCACATGCGGTGCTTTTCAATCAACTTAAAGAGCGGCTCTTTAAGATTGGCCACAGATTTACCGGCATTATCATCGGTAATGGCTTCTTCAAGGTCAATCTTGGAGCTTTTGAGCTCACCCATTTCAACGCCAGTCAAAATAGCAGAGCGCAAACTCGCGCCCTCGAACTGCGCACCAACAATATTGGCATCGGACAGATCCGCGCCCTCAAGCTTTGCATCCTTCATATTGGCGCCATTCAGATTCACACCAACAAGGATTGCATCGGAAAAATCAGCTTGCGTGGCCATAACGCCCGTCATTTTGGCACCGGCCAGATTGGCACCAATAAAGGTTACGGCATCGCCTTTATTAAAACTGCTATCCGCGGATACACCGCCTGTGCGCAAATCGGCCTTTTCGAGATTGGCTTCCTCTAACATGGCATATTCAATTTTGGCGCCGCGCATATCCGCACGCGTAAATTTTGTGCGTTTCAAATTGCAATAACTCAGGTCGCAGGCATACAAAGATGCCTCCTGAAAATCTGTGCCGGATAAATCCATCCCGGTCATGCCACAATTGGTAAAACTGGCCTGTCTCAGATCCTTGTCTTTCAACTTTAAGCCGGATAAATCGGTATTTTTTAAAATGGCACGCTTGCCCCCCATACTCCCCTCGAGGTAGTTCACATGGGCAGCCACTATTTCATCAAGTTCATCTTGATCGAGCCGTGCTTCATATTCTTGTGTCTGTGACATAGGCTGTGCTTTTGATTCCATTCGCAAACAGTATCATAAATTTCGTTAAGATTTTACAAGATTAATCAGAAAACCCCTAATTGCAGGCATATTCCAATCACCTTCACCTGTAACTTGGTATAGAACCCCTTCTTTCAGGTCAATGATAAAGGTTTTCGGCAGAACACTATATGGTAGATAATGATCCACCAGCGCATCCTCATCATGATACGCGGCCACGGGGCCCAACTTATTGCTCTTCATAAATTTTTCAATACCAACGGCATTACGCTGACGGTCAACCGATACGGCATAAACACCAATACCATAGGCGCTTACACTGTCTCTTAAATCTTGCAATGTCGGAATTTCTTTAATGCATGGCGCACACCAACTTGCCCAAAGATTAAGCACAACAAGCGAATGCTCCATATCACGCAACAAAATATCGCGCCCTTGTAAATCTTTAAAGCCAAGCTCCATCACATCGGAAAGATCGAGTGCAGGCCACGCAACAACGTCCTTAAAGTTTTCTTCCAAAGGATTTTTCATATGCACAAACGCGGACGTGCCGACATATCCCCCAAGACCGGCAAGCGCAAGCAAAGCCAGAGTGAAGATGATTGATAAGGGCTGTGAGAATTTATTCAACATATCTAGGCTTTTGTTGTCCCTGTATTCCTATTAATATAGGTTTTTTTAATCACAAAACAGAGAGAACACAATGCAGAAATCCATACGCACCATTGCCATTCTAACAAGTGCCTTGATTATAGGAACAAGTCTTGGCGCATGTGCCGTAAAACCCAGTAATGTGAATTCGGGGAATGATGCGCAACGCACATATCCGCAAACGATACAAGCTCCACCTAGCGGCGGTGTCTCCAATATTCCTCCGGCGCAAATCCCATAAGCACGATTTTAGGGTAGAAATCACCCCGTCTTTCAGGTAAGAACGCATCTATGAATGAATTTAGTTACAAAAATGGTGTCTACCACGCCGAGTCCGTGCCTATCCCTGAGATTGCTGCTCAGGCAGGAACGCCGAGTTATATCTATAGTCGGGCGGCCATTACATCACAGTTTGAACGGCTCAAAGACGCCATGGCAAAGGCATTACCTGCCGATCGTCAACCTTTGCTGTGCTATGCCTGCAAGGCAAATACGCACGGCGCAATTCTGAAAATCCTGAAAGACCTCGGCGCCGGCCTGGAAATCGTCTCGGAAGGCGAGCTTTTGCGCGGCCTTAAGGCCGGTTTCGAAGGGCATCAAATTGTCTCCACCAGCTTTGGGAAAACACCACGCGAAATCGAAGCCTGCTTAAAGGCCAATATTCTCCAACTAAATATCGAAGCCGCCGAAGAACTGCCTGTCGTAAATGACGTCGCCGGAAAGCTTGGCAAGGTTTGCGATGTGGTCTTTCGTCTGAACCCCAACGTTGTTGGCGGCGGTCATGCAAAAATTTCAACCGGAAAGAAGCGCGATAAATTCGGCACTGGTGCCGAACGCATCATTGATCTCTATCGCCAGGCCGAAGAGATGGACCATATCAACCCTGTTGGCCTGTCCGTTCATATTGGCTCACAAGTCTCCAACGTGGCTGCCTTTAAACCATCTTTTGAGATTCTGGCCGGCATGGTTCAAACGCTTCGCGGGCAAGGATTCAAAGTTGATCGTCTTGATATTGGCGGCGGCTTTCCTATCCAATATAACAATGAAGATTTATTGGATCTTGATGCTTATGCCAAATGGGTTGGCGATATTGTTGTGCCATTAGATACCGAAATTCAGATGGAACCCGGACGTTATCTGATCGGGAATGCCGGAATCCTTCTCAGCGAAGTCATCTATGAAAAGCAAGCGGCGGATAAAACCTTTCTTGTTATCGATGCGGCCATGAATGATTTGATCCGCCCCACTCTCTATGAGGCCTATCACGGTATCGTTCCTATTTTGGATCAGGGACGCCCCACTAAAACATATGATATTGTGGGCCCGATCTGTGAAAGCGGCGACTTTTTTGCGCAAGGACGCGAGATTGCCGAATCCCATGCCGGCGAGCTTGTAGCCCTCCAAAGCGCGGGCGCTTATGGGTTCTGCATGACATCAAACTATAATAGCCGTCCTATGTCAGCCGAGGTTTTGGTTGATGGGGATCGTTTTGAGATTATTCGCCCCCGCCAAACGATAGAAGATTTTATTGGAAACGAAAAAATCCCAAGCTGGCTTTAGGGTTCATTTGCCACATAAGGCGCAGGGTGCTCATAGGCAAACTCTGTATCACCATTTACATTGGCAACCTTACCAAGTCCCAGTCTCGGCTGCCCCTGCAAGCTTTGTAGATATTCATAAGCTTCATCCGCGCTGCTGACAAAATGATAGAGATCCTTAACAATTGGTTTGGCAAAACCATGCTCAACCACACGATCAAGCTGTTCCTTCATTGGATCATAAATTCCATTCACATTCAGAATAATAATGGGTTTCGAAACCGTCATTTTTCCTCTATACGGACGTTGATACTGCTCCACCCCTGCTTCAACCAACTCATCCAATGTCCCAAGCCCGCCGGGCAGCACGAAAAATGCATCTGATTCCGTAATCATGCGCCATTTACGCACCTCGATCCCATCAACAACAACCTCTTCGGCGCGCTTATGGGTTCTCTGAATATAGTTTTGATTTTTTTCAACAAAAGCATGCGTTAAAACGCCCAAGAGAGAGCCGCCAGCCTTCAGGAATGCTTGGGATACCTTGCCCATGAGGCCGGCACTGCCGCCGCCATAAACCATGCGCATATTATCACGCCCTAAAAGCTCGGCCAGACGAACACATTCCTGCTCATATATAGGATCATCCCCGATGCTCGACCCCATAAACATGCCGACAGATTTAAAATCGTAACGTTTTTCAAATGGCGCGCCCTCGTTTTGGTCACCATCCTTAAAATGTTTTGTTAGGTCATCCTTGATCATTACCTTACTCCAGAAAGGTTTTTCTTAAAGCATCGGCAGACATTATGTCAACAAAATATATTAGTAAGAATGCTCCAGGCTAAATGAGACACTGGCATCAAACACCCCGGCCTTTGTATCAATTTCATGTGATGCGGAAAACTCCATAACACCTTCTGCATTAAGGCTATTTTCTGGCGGTTCAATCAGCCAGCTTACAATATCCTGTGCGCTCTCATCACGAATAATAACGGATATCATGGGCACGCCGCGCTCTTCTGTTGTCAGGTTGATAATACTGCCTTCAATCTTGAACTGCGTTCCATTGTCATGGTCCGCGCTTTGGACATTGATTCGATCAAACACCAATCCCTGCCCCGGAATATCAATGGGTTGACCCAACAGAGCATAAATCGCCTTTGAGGCCGGCCATGCCTGTGTAAGTGATGTTTTGGCCATCAACAGGCCAACACCGCCCAAAACCGTGCTGATAATAACGGTCAAAAGAATGCCGATGACCATATTTCCCTGTGATGCGCCATCGGCATCGAGATCGCTCTGATCCAC
>CAZTBB010000058.1:0-12156 GCA_964611755.1 uncultured Pseudobdellovibrionaceae bacterium | reverse complement strand
AACCGCCATGCCAGGGATCAAGCCCTTAATCGGCATCGGCGCATCCCTACCAGAAAGCGGTTTCACCATCACCGCCTGATCCATATCGGTCGATGGTCGTTTCACCATCTCCGTCTTGTGACCCGGGAAGATCGCGCGGAAGACATCACGTGCCGCAAAGATACCTGAGCCAATTTTAGCCAATATATCCTCAGCATCCTCTGCCTTGAATTGTTTCACAACACCAGACACGGCTTTTTCATTAAATTCATAATCTTCTTGCCGGAAAACCTTTTGCAACATCGCGCGGCCGAGTGAAATATATTCATCGCGCTGCTGGTTACGAATATACTTACGGATATGCGATCGCGCCTTGCCTGTAACGACAAACCGCTCCCATGTCGGGGACGGATTCTGTGTTTTAGAGGTAATCACTTCAACCTGATCACCGTTATTCAATTTGGTATTTAACGGCGCTATACGGCCATTTACCTTCGCACCGACGCATTTATCCCCGATATCCGAGTGAATAGCATAAGCAAAATCGATCGGAGTTGCCCCGCTTGGCAATTCAATCAGGTCACCTTTCGGAGTAAACACAAAGGCCTGATCCTGAAACAGCTCCAGCTTGGTATTTTCCCAAAAATCCTCAGGCCGCTGCTCTTGCTCCAGAATATCCAACAGCTCTCGTAGCCAACGATATTTGGTTAAATCACGATCACTGGCCACCTTACCGTCCTTATAGGCCCAGTGTGCCGCCACACCAAGATCCGCCTCGGCATGCATATCATGCGTACGGATTTGAATTTCAATTCTCTGGCGCGATGGACCCATAACCGTGGTATGAATAGAGCGATACCCATTGGGTTTGGGCGTCGAGATATAATCCTTAAAGCGCCCCGGGACCGAGGGGTATTTATTATGGATCATCCCGAGCGCCATGTAGCATTCCTCGACATTATTCACCACAATGCGGAATGCCATAATGTCAGAAAGCTGTTCAAAAGCCACATTCTTGCGCTGCATCTTCTTCCAGATGGAATAGCGCGTCTTCTCGCGCCCGGAGATCTCAGCCTCTATCTTGGCCTCTTTTATGACCCCTTGCAGTTCTTCAATAATGCTTTGAACCAAATCCTGACCTTCTTGGCGCAAGAAAGACAGGCGGTTTGAAATACTCTCGCGTGCTTCGGGATTTAAATTCGAAAAAGCCAGATCTTCCAATTGCTCTTTAATTTGATGCACACCGATACGCTCGGCCAGTGGTGCATAAATCTCTAAAGTCTCCAATGCGATACGGCGGCGCTTTTCCGGCTTTTTGATACCATCCAGCGTGCGCATATTGTGTAGCCTGTCAGCCAGCTTGACGAGCAATACGCGAATATCTTCAGACATCGCCAGCAAAAGTTTCCGAAAGTTTTCAGCCTGCTTACCTTCTAATGTCTGGCTTTCAATACGATTTAGCTTACTTACGCCATTGACCAGATCCGCCACCTCTTTCGAGAATTTAGTCTCGATATCATCATAAGTCGCATCTGTATCTTCAATCGTATCGTGCAAAATGGCCGTTACGATCGTACCAACATCCATCTTCATATCCGCCAAAATCTTGGCAACCTCAACCGGATGGGTGTAATACGGCTCACCCGATGATCGCGTCTGCCCTTCATGCATTTTCTTGGCATAGGCATAGGCCTCACGCACCGGATTTGGGTCTAAATCCGGACTATAGCTTTTCATCTGCGATATGAGTTCTTTTTGAAGAGCTTCTTCTCTGGGCATGCTTTGGATTATTACATTGTTTATCTTAACAATTAGAAAATACCATATTTTCAAAGCCTGGGCATAAAAAAAGCCAGCAGAAAGGCCAGCTTTTTTAAAAATTATATGAATACTGCCTTATTCAGAGGCATTGCCCGCAATATCGGAGAGCGAAGGCTCTGCGCCGTCATCATCATCGGCTATCTCTTCGTCAGAATACACACCCTCGGTGGATTGCTTGGCCATTGTGCTCCACTCTTCCTCGCCATCCATCAAGTCAATATTATCTTCGGTATCATCTTGAGGCAAAATACGCTGATAATTGCGTGTCAGCTCTTCTTGCACTTCTTCGATATTAATTTTTTCTTCTGCAATCTCACGCAAGGACACAACAGGGTTTTTATCATTATCGCGCTCAACCAAAAGCGCCGCCCCGGAACCAATCTTGCGCGCTCTTTGCGCCGCGGTCATGACCAATTCAAAACGATTTGGGATTTTATCAATACAATCTTCTACGGTAACGCGTGCCATTCTTCTTCATACCTTTAAAAAAATTAACTTGAGTAGGGTTTTATAGGGGCTTGAGCGTTAAAACGCAAGCACTAATTCTGCTAGACCTGTTGTTCAAAATCTTGTGGGCGTTTTTATAAAAAACATTACATTAAAAAATTCTAATGTTAGGATGGGCTTAATAATTTATTAGAATATTACTAATAAAATCAACGATTGAGTAGCGTAATAGAGTAGAGGGCATATATGACACAATCAGGAAACTGTTTTTTCAACATTCCATTTTATTCCGATGAAAAACTGGCAATTTTTATTGATGGCGCGAATTTGTATTCATCCGCCAAGGCTCTGGACTTCGATATAGATTATAAATTATTGCTCAAATGGCTTGCCTCCAGAGGCCGGATCATTCGTTCGTTTTACTACACGGCTCTGATTGAAGATCAGGAATATTCACCGATAAAACCCTTGGCCGATTGGCTGGATTATAACGGTTATTCCCTTATCACCAAACCTGTGCGCGAATTCACAGACACCAATGGCCGAAAGAAAATAAAAGGCAATATGGATATTGAATTGGCCATCGATATGATGGAAATTGCCGAAAATGCCGATCACATTATGCTGTTTTCCGGGGACGGTGATTTTCGCCGTCTCGTCGAAGCGGTACAACGCAAAGGGGTTCGTGTCACAGTTGTCAGCACACTCGAAAGCAATCCGGTTATGATTTCTGATGAATTAAGGCGCCAGGCAGATCATTTCCTGGATCTCGACCTCTTATCTCCCTATATCAGCCGTGATATTGATATGGATGATGATCGAGAGGATGCACAGAGCGATGAGCCGGAAGAGGCCATCACAGATAAAAGGAAAGCAGTCTAGAGCACAGCGACCTATTCACCGGCCTTGACCTGTCATCGTAATTCACCCACATTAGCGTGATGAGCTCTGACTTCCAGCCACCACAACATGATTGTTCTTTATGCCCGCGCCTCGTCACTTTCAGGGAGGAGAACGCCAAAAAATTTCCGGACAAACACAATGCGCCCGTCCCCTCATTCGGTGACCTTGATGCGCAGGTTTTAATCCTTGGGCTTGCTCCCGGATTGAAAGGGGCAAATTTCACGGGCCGTCCATTTACAGGCGATTACGCGGGCGATTTACTATATGACACACTTCTTAAATTTGGCCTCGCATCGGGCACATACGATAAACATAAAGATGATGGCCTGAGCCTGATCAAATGCCGCATCAGCAATGCCGTGCGTTGCGTGCCGCCAGAAAACAAACCCACGACACAGGAAATCAATCAATGTCTTGGCTTTCTCGAAGATGAGATACAGGCCATGAAAAACCTCAAGATTATCGTCTCACTGGGTCTTGTCTCGCATAACGCAGCCCTCAAGGCATTAGGGCACAAAATATCAGGGTTTAAATTCGCACATCAGGCGCGCCACAAACTGACAAATACGCTTACCCTCATCGATAGCTATCATTGTTCACGCTACAATACGCAAACAGGCCGCCTGACGACGGCCATGTTCGAAAATGTCTTTAAAGACGTGATAGACATGCTCTAAATGATTTTTATTCCGCGGCTATCTTATCATCACCCTGAGAGCCCGCCGCTTGATTTTCCGCCAATGCATCCTCATCACCTTCGGTGCTTTCATCTTGTGCATTGCCTGTGCGCACCTCCATCAAGAATGACTGAATAGCCTGTCTTAGATTATCGGAAATCTGGGATAGCTCATCCGATGTATGTCGCACATTGCTGGCTGTCTCGCTTGTCTCGTTGGATGCCGATAAAACATCGGTAATATTCTCAGAGACTTGCTGGGTTCCGGTAGAGGCCTCAGACACATTACGCCCAATCTCTGAAGTGGCTGAGTTTTGCTCCTCAACCGCACTGGCCACTGTTGTTGTGGCCTCATCAATCATCTTCACATTGTCGATAATGCGCGTGACGGCCTCAACACTGGAGCGAATAGCCTCTTGAATGCGGGCCACACGAGAGTCAATTTCTTCGGTCTTATGCGCCGTTTCTGTGGCCAGTTTTTTAACCTCATCGGCCACAACCGCAAATCCTTTACCCGCTGCGCCGGCCCGCGCCGCCTCAATGGTTGCATTCAATGCCAGAAGATTTGTCTGCTCGGCAATATCCTTGATCGCACCAACAACTTCTCCGATAGAGTCAGCAAGCTCGTTCAATTCACTCACAGAACGGCTTGTCTCTTCTGCTTCCTCAGAGGCCCCCGCAGCGCGGCTCGCTACATCGGCGACTTGGCGGGCAATTTCCTGCGAAGAAGACGACAACTCTTCGGCCGCCGCCGCCACGGTCTGCACATTCACATTGGCTTCTTCAGCGGCCGCCGCCACCGTATTACAGGCAGAGCTCGACATTTCCGAAGCCTGCAGCATGCTGCCCGAGGCTTTTTGCATCTCTTCCGCCGAGGCCATTAATTTTGCAATCACATCAGCCGTACGCCTATCAAAGCTATCGGCCATATTGTTCATTTGCTGTTTCTTCTCTTTTTCAGCACGGATCTTTGCCTTTTCCTGCTCGGCCTCCATCATTTTGACCTGCTGGGCGTTCTCTCGGAACACTTCCAAAGCAATCGCCATATCGCCCAACTCGTGACCTGTACCCACATCCGGTGTCTTGAAATCCAGATCATCATCCGCCAGTTTTTTCATCGAGCGCGTCAAAGCCGTCAGTGAATCTGTTATGCTGTTTGCAATCAAAATCAACAAAACAATCGTGATGATAATCTGTGCCGCAGCAATCAACGCCATATTAATCAGCTCGGTTTTGGCATTTTCATACTGTTCGTTGATGGACACTTGAATATCTTCTCGAATTTTATTCTCGACGGCTCCAAGCTTTTCCAGCTCATCACTCCATGTGTTGAACCAATCGGCCCCACTTGTCAGGGCCAAAAGCTGTATTTCCTGCTCTTCTCTTAAAAACTGCTCTCTCAAGGCCTCAATTTTTGCAAATGTATCGCTTTGCTTAACGTGTAAATCAAATAATTCTTTTTCTTCTGCCGTCGCATATGCATCAAAAACAGAGAAGAAAGCCTTTTGTTTGCCGACAAATTCGGACAGCGCTTCACGGTCTTTTAAAGTGATGTCATTTCTATTCAACGCACCTGTGCCGAGCACACGCTCCAGCCCTGTGGCCTCTTGTACTTCGAGAATAGCAACATACGCCGCAAGCTTGTCTTTGAGGGTCGGCTCTGAGGTAAAGGTGGAGATATATTGCAAAACACCCAGCAAATCTCTGACATGGGCGGTATAAACTTTTTTGATTTCCGCCGCGCCTGCTGTCCTGTTTATAACCTGCGGTCTTAATTCAACAACCTCATCCAATCCTTTTAAGGCTGCATGCGCTCTGCGCTTAAATTCAGGGCTAAATGCGTCCAAATCAATTTGATCAAACGCGGCGCGAAGGGCTGCGCGGTCTTCTTCTGAATGGGCGTGAATCTCGCGCAGATTTGCCCTAAATTTGATAATATCGGCCTGATTGCTTGTGGCCAAAAACCCGACCGATTTGCCGCGCTCTTTTTGTAAGTCATGCATAACTGTGCTGATCAAGGGCGCCACCGATGAAATTTCCTTCAACGATGCCGTTTCCTTTAAATTGGCGTAATAACGAAGACCTTCTTTGATCTCGAGAAAGGCCAGAGAAATCATCGGGATCAGGACAACAATTAAAATGCGTTTTTTGACATCAAGTCTATTGAATATATTCATCGTGGATTCTCCTCACGTCACGTGGCCCAAATCCTTGGCCACCTGTAAAAATGTATGAAACTTTACACGAGATCTAATACTAATTTATTCATATTAGGGTTAAGGACAGCTTAAAATCAGACTAGTTCTTTAGGCTTAATCCTTTAAGATAATAGCATATTATAGCGTTTTTTGTGGATTTTTATAACCACGTTTTTGTTGCAGCTTATTCAACGCATGCACATAGGCTCTGGCGGACGCAACAAGCGTATCGGCATCGGCCCCCTGCCCGTTTACCATCACGCCGCCCTCTTCGAGCCTGACCGTGACCTCGGCCTGCGCATCTGTCCCGCCTGTAACCGCATGCACCTGATACAGCTTCAAGGATGCCTCGGCATGCGGTACAATCTCCCGGATTGCTTTGAAAATGGCATCAACCGGGCCATTCCCTTCGACCTTAGCCTGCTTCTCTTGCCCATCTACAGACAATGTTAAATCTGCCGTTTGAGGACCAGATGTCCCGGCAACAATCTGCAAAGATACAAAACGAATTTTGTCATGCTCTGTACCCACTTCATCTTCCACAAGAGCAATCAAGTCATCTTCAAAAATCTCTTTTTTGCGATCGGCCAAATTCTTGAAACGTGCAAAGGCCTCCTGCAGGGCATTATCACCGAGCTCATAGCCCAGCTCTTCAAGCTTATTTTTAAAAGCATGACGGCCGGAATGTTTACCAAGAACCAATTTTGATTCATGCAAACCAACGGATTCAGGCGTCATAATTTCGTAGGTTTGCGCATGTTTGAGCATTCCATCTTGGTGAATGCCGCTTTCATGCGAAAAAGCATTGGCGCCGACAATGGCTTTGTTTGGTTGCACATTAAAACCGGTTATTGCCGAGAGTGTCTTTGAAATTTTTGTCAGCGATGTTGTTTCAATCCGGTTTTGATAGGGCATCATGTCAGGACGTGTGCGCATTGCCATGACAATCTCCTCAAGCGCGGCATTACCCGCACGCTCGCCAATGCCATTAATCGTACATTCAACCTGACGCGCGCCGGCCTGCACAGCCGCCAGCGAATTGGCCACCGCCAAGCCCAAATCATTGTGACAATGGGCGGATAAAATAGCCTTATCGATATTCGGAACACGCTCCCTTAACATTAAAAACTTTGCGGCGTAATCCTCCGGCATCGCATAGCCAACCGTATCGGGGATATTAATCGTTGTTGCCCCGGCCTTGATGGCGATCTCTACGGCGCGGCACAAAAAATCATCCTCTGTGCGGCTGCCATCCTCGGCGCTCCATTCCACATCATCAGTAAAGCCGCGCGCACATGTCACACTTTCATGAATAGCATTCAGAACTTCATCTTCCGGCATTTGCAGCTTATATTTCATGTGCAAGGGGCTGGTGGAAATAAATGTATGAATACGCTTGCGCGGAGCCGGTTTGATGGCATCTGCGCTGGCCTCGATATCGGCTTTCTTGGCGCGGGACAAACCACAAACACTGGCATTTTTGACCGTCTTGGCAATTTCATTAACGGCCTCAAAATCCCCGGGTGAGGCAATCGGGAAACCGGCTTCGATCACATCAACACCCATCTCGTCCAGCAAATGAGCCATACGCAGTTTTTCCTCGAGATTCATAGAACATCCCGGGCTCTGCTCACCATCGCGCAAGGTCGTATCAAATATTACAATATTATCGTTTGCCATCTCTTTAGCCTAAAAAACCTTAGTAAATACTGGATTATGATAGAAATATTTTGTAATACCCTAAGAAGCAACAATTTTTATAATTTAATTTGAAAGAACACTGCGTATGTCTAATCTTCAAGCCCTCATGCAGGACACCCAAAAGGCGTATAATGATAAAAAATACGATCAGGCCGTGCATGGATGCCAGAAGATTATGGCCATTGAACCCGATAATGTCAGTGTTCTTCTTATGATGTCTGATATTTACCTCTCGCAAAATGATAATGAGAAAGCAATCGAGTGCGCCCAAAAAGCAACACAGATAGACCCTCATAATGCGATCGGGTTTAGAATTATAGGCACGGCCTTTTTACAGGAAAACAAATTGGACGAAGCCAGAAAAGCTCTCGAAAAAAGCCTGAATCTCAATCCAAATGACCATGTTTGCCTCAATAACATGGGGTCTTCTTACTGGCGATCAAATGATGATAATCGGATTATCAAAGCGGTTGAATTTTACGGCAATGCACTCATAAAAAATTCCCACAACATGCTCTACATCAATAATTTTCTTAATGCTGCGGGCTATCTCGGAACACGTGTTTTTAATGCCGAATTCAAAAATCTATTAACGCATTGTTTCTCGGTAGAGAATGCCAATCACAATAAAGCGCGCGGCGCATGGGTTATTCACTATTACACTGACCCGACTTTTAAGCGCCTATGTGAACTCACGAAAGCAGGCAATATTACAAAACTTGAAGAGTATTTAGTCTCGGAGGATGCCAGCGCGTTTCTTCAAGATCGCTATCTTGCGCTTGGCCTTAAACGCCTCATGCCAGGTTCATCGCGCTTTGAATTGGATATGACCATGCTGCGACAAGCCTTGCTTAACATCGCACAGCAAGGAAAAATGAATGACAATTTACTGGCATTTACTCATGTCATGGCTGAGCATTGCTGGCTGAATGAATTTTTGTTTTTTGTTACCGAGAATGAACAAAAAACACTACAAATCATCAAAGACACAATTGAAGCCATAAAATCTGGTCATACATCCGATGAACCAGAAGATTTACTCAAACAAATCCTGATTTATGCCTGTTATTATCCACTTTTAAGTCTGAAAAATTTTGAAGCCGTAAAATCAATATTGGTTGAAAATGGTCTACCCGAAACAAAACATCTGGTAACGATGCATATTGATGAGCGCCTCGAAGAAATAGAGATTGCCAAAACTATTCCCGATCTGATCGGTAATATCAAAGATAACGTCTCCAATGCCGTGCGCGAACAATATGAACAAAATCCCTATCCGCGCTGGAATACGGCTCAAACGCAAACAAATGATATTTATGACATCAATGCCAAAAACGTTTTATTGGCCGGGTGCGGCACGGGAAAACAATCCTCCGTCATACAGGCTATATACCCTAACGCTGAAAAGATTTTGAACATAGACCTCAGCCGTGCCTCGATCAGCTATGCCATTCGAAAACTCAAACAACTCGGTATCTGGACAGATATTCTTGATTTCAGGCATGGTGATATTCTCAATCTGAACCAATTGGATGAGAAATTTGACGCTATTCACTGCGATGGTGTTCTGCATCACATGTCGGATCCGATTGAAGGCTGGAAAAATCTTCTCTCCTGCCTGAAGGATGACGGAAAAATCCATATTAGTCTCTACAGCAAAATAGCCAGAGAGGCTCTCAATCCGGCCAAAAACATAATTAAAACAAAAGCATTCGGTTATTCCGCTGACGATATAAGAGCGTTTAGACATATGATGCTTGAGCCTGAAAACCAAGATGTTCTTGAGGGCATATCCAGATTTGGAGATTACTTCAGCATATCGTCATGCCGTGATCTGCTCTTCCATGTGCAAGAACATCAATTCACACTAGAAGATATCCAAAAAATTACCGATGATTTGGGTCTTGAATTTTTGGAGTTTCGCCTGCGTGATGCCAATGTTTTTAACAGCTATAAGACAATGTTTCCAAATGATCCGGCCTGCACAAATCTCTCAAACTGGCATGTATTCGAAAAACAAAACCCGAATACTTTTATTTCAATGTATCAAATGTCTTTCAAGAAAAAACCTGCTGCCTAGAGGGCGCGTGCCTCATCAACCAGCATCACAGGGATGCCATCGCGTATTGGGAAGGCGAGCTTTGCCCCATCCGAGATCAATTCCTGTTTTTTGGCATCATAACGCAACGGCCCCTTGGTTACGGGACAGACAAGAATTTCCAGTAATTTTGGATCAACATCATGTGACATAGTCATGACTTAACGTGAATGAGATCAAAAATCAATCATCGAATATCAATGATAAGACCCGGCACCATCCTCGGGCAATCGATTTTGAAGAGCCATCTCCAACATTGTCATGAACAACTCCGCACGCCCCTTACAGGTGCCCGCCTCTAACAACGCTTGTTTTTCACGGGGCTCGAACGGGCAAACCATAGCAAGACATGTGATTAACTTTTCATCGCCGGCCTGATCAACCATATCCCAATCACAGCTGAGCCCCTCTTGCTGGAAATAACTTTTTAAAAGCTCTTTTAATTTTGGACGATTCAACCCCAGACAATCGCTTGCGCTGATATCATCCTCAAAAGGCCGCCAGTTTGGCTTAACCTGTCGGTATAATGTGGTCGCGCTGAGCTCATCTGTGATTTCAAAACGGCTGATCCCTGTAAGATTAATGAGATATCGCCCATCACTTGTCTCGCTGTAATCGGTAATGCGCCCGGCACAACCCATTTGATATATCTCCGGGCATTCCGATTGAGTATCGGGCTTGGGCTGTACCATGCCGATAAGTTTATTTTTTGTTGCAAGCGCGTCATCAACCATCTGCACATAGCGGGGCTCAAAAATATTGAGTGGCAATGTCCCATGCGGCAGTAACAAAACACCGGTCAGCGGAAAGACTGGTATAGCCTCCGGCAAATGGTCAAACTCTGGTGCAAACGGATTTTTTCCCATGCAATGAGATTAGGGCGTTTTTAGTGAATGAAAAGCCCTAAAACGCTTAAGAAAATAAAATAGTTGATAATTTGCGCCTGCTCTCCACGGTCAGAGGATCAGCATGCCCCATCGCTTCAAAGAATTTGAGCAATTGTTTGCGGGCTTCTTCATCGTTCCATCCGCGGTCTGCCTCAATAATCTGAAGCAGATGATCAATCGCGGCCTCTTTTTGTCCGGCAGCAAACAAAGCAACGGCCAAATCATAGCGCGCCTGATGATCTTTGGGATTTTTCTGCACTTTGGCTTCTAACTCTGCAAAATCACCCTGAGGAGCCGCTTCGGCAAGCTCCAAAGCTGTTTTGGCTTCGGAAAATGATGCATGTTTTGCAATATCCTCCGGCGCACCTTCGGCCATTTGACGCGCCTGATCGATATGACCTGCCGCAATGTAAACACGGATCATACCGACATAGGCCTGCACATTGCTTTCATCTTGCGACAGAATTTGTGCATAAGCCGTTTGTGCCCCGCCCAAATCTCCCGCTGCCAGTGCTTGAGCAGCCATGGATAGAGCCTCTGGAATATCAATCGCATCGGGCTGGGCTGCGCTCGCTGCTTGGATCAACTTCTTGATAAAGTCTTGAATCTGGCTCTCCGGGACAACGCCTTGAAATGCATCCACCGGGCGCCCTCCAAAGAAAGCAAAGATTGTCGGGACAGATTGAATACGTAAAGCCGCAGCCAATTCCTGATTGCTATCCAAGTCAATTTTGGCCATGGCAACCTTGCCACCTGCCGCCTGCACGGCTTTATCCATGATCGGGCCAAGCTGTTTACAAGGGCCGCACCAAGGGGCTGTAAAATAAGCCAGAATGGGTTTTTCCATACTGGCACGCAGCACTTTATCTTCAAAATCTTCGGCCGTCGCCTCAAAAATCACCGGCCCGGAAGCCCCAGCGGCTGGCGTTGCGTGTGGTTGATTATCAAAACCCATCATGGCGTATATCCCTTATTATCTGTGATCTTCAATGTAGGCTGCCCGCCCTAAAAAGCAAGTTATCTTTTAGCTCAAGCCGACAATCTGGGGCTTATGGCCGGTATGCTCAAAGAAGCGCAATAAATCGGCCGGTGATAAGGCCACAGTCATTGTGTTTAACAATGGGTGATAACACACAAAATCAGCCTCCATCATTGTCTGATCTAGCACCACATTAACATTGTGATCCTTGTCATTGATCGCCGCAAACGGGCACACCGATCCCGGGCGCACGCCCAAAAACTCCCACAAGCGATCGGCTGAACCAAATGAAAAACGCCCCGCTCCAAGCTTGTCAGGCAAGGCTTTCAAATCAACTTCTGTTTCGTTAGCGGCCACGACCAAAAAATTTTGCTTTTTCTTATCGCGCAAGAATAAATTTCGGCAATGCATGCCGGAAATATTGGCTTTTAAATGGCTGCTTTCCTCTACGGTAAACACGGCATCAT
>CAZTBB010000057.1:0-12472 GCA_964611755.1 uncultured Pseudobdellovibrionaceae bacterium | reverse complement strand
GAGCCGTGATGACGCCGCCAATTTCTTGCCGTTTTATGTCGAGAAGGGCGTGTATGAGCGTGACCCGTTTGCATCTCTGGATACAGAAGGCGTGGGTGAGTTGATCAGCATCGCAAAAGAGCGTGGTCGTAAAACCAACCCCGGTATCAAGCTTGGTATTTGCGGTGAGCATGGCGGTGATCCATCGTCTATTCTGTTCTGTGAGCAAGTTGGTCTGGATTATGTGTCTTGTTCCCCATATCGCGTGCCCATTGCACGTTTGGCCGCCGCGCAAGCGGCGATCAAGGAGGGCAATGCAAAAACCATCCCTTTATCCGGTAAGGCTGTCGCCGCACAGTAAGTGTTTTTTCTCACATGGATGTCGCCAGTCTTATTGATCACTATAATCTTGAACCTCATCCAGAAGGCGGGTTTTTCAGGGAAAGCTATCGTGCCGATCTCTCGGGGTGTTTTGAAGGCTTCGATGGGGCGCGCAATATCTCAACAGGGATTTACTTTTTATTGCCGCAAGGCACACGATCAGCCCTGCATCGCATAAAATCGGACGAGATGTGGCATTTTTATCTTGGCGGTCCCATGACCTTGGTTGAGATCGATATGGACGGAACCCTGAAACAAACAGTCTTGGGGCAAGATATCAAAAGCGGCCAACATGTCCAGCATGTTGTGCCGGCGGGCGTTTGGTTCGGCGGCTATCCGAATGATGGAACGGATTACAGTTTCGTTGGTTGCACGGTTGCGCCCGGTTTTGATTTTACGGATTTTGAGATGGCCTCGCTCGAAACAATGATGACGGATTTTCCCCAGCACGAGAATATTATCCGCCATTTATGTGTTTAATCAAAAATCAGGCTCGAAGCGTGGTTGATTGCTCATCACGAATTGCTGTTGGTTAACGATAGCTTCGGTACGTTCAACAAGTAATGAATGCACCTCTTGGAAATGGTCAATTTGTTCACGGTTTAGATCCAGATAATTCGAAAAATGCCGCGTGAATTGAGGATGCGTTAAGAAGTCCAGAATAGAATCAGGGTCACTTCTGTAGTCATGGCGAGCCAGTTCAGAAGCAATGGCCTGTAAACATTCATTCAGGCTTTGATCGGGAGGGTAATCAATGCCGATGTCATGAGCAACAGCATGAAGAGTCGCGTAAATAGGTTGGCTTTCGCTTTGGTTATCCAAAACATTGTTTATTTCAACCAGCGCAAAGCTATTCATCTCTTGTGACATAGTTGCTCACTTAAGAATTAAATTAAAATGGATATAATCTATTGAAAAACTCTCCAACTTTGTGACCAATGCCGCCTTCTGCCTCTTGTGCTGGCTGGGCGGATTGAGGCTCGTCAACTTCGATGCCATGTGCACGCATCAGATCATTCTCATGCTCCTGAGCCCGCTCGCGAATATTATCAATGGCAAGCTCAAATGCATCCCAATTAATAAGTTCAGGTTCCTCTGTGTTGTTGGCAATATAGGCTTCGGCAGCATCGGCAAAGGCATCAAGTTTGACAAAATCATTAACATGCAAGGCATCAATAATACCGTCCCCGCGATAAAGATGGCTATCCATAGTGATTGCAATATCTCTTAGAATGCCGTCGATGGCTTGTTGATTGGTTCCGCCTTGCTCGATCAACTCCATCAGGCCTGAAAATAGCAATGTATCCTGATTATAGGCAAAATTTGGTAATTCGCCTCTGTCCAGAGTTGCCTGTGTGTCTCTTGGATCACCATGGCCAATTGATGCGGCCTTTTTGAATTGCTCGCGCGTGCGAACGCCTCTATATGGTGGGTTTGATTCCGTGCTCATGATATTTGTCCCTCTATTTTGCCTTATGCGGGCTTTTTTCTTACCAATAACATAGAGGAGAGGGTTTAAAATTATGTTAAATTTGGGTGATTTTTAGTCTCTTACCAGAGCAATACCAATATCGCCGCAACGCGATCGTAGTTCGGCTTTTTCGGGCATACTCTCAAGCTGAACCGTTTGAAGATGTTTTTTCCCAAGACCGCGATAGTGCATACGGGCGGTTAGCTCCTGACCGATATAGCATCCCTTTTTGTAATCAATGGCATTGATTTGATCCATGCGCGCCTCGTCCATTGTGGATTTCCCGACAATTAAATCACGGCTACCATCGGGGATGGTCAGGGAAATGCGGTGTTGATCCCACGTCTCAAAAGGGCGTTCTTCCAGGTCCGGCTTTTCAAAGCTGCGATTGCCGAGATCATTATGGCGCGGATCGGCAAGGCCAAAATCAGCGCCAAAAACAGCCCAGACATCATGCTCTTCTTCGATGCTGATCTGCACATCCGAGCGCAGGCGATAGATATTGAGTTTTTTGAGCAAATCCTGAGCCCGCTCGCCGCCTTCACAATCAATCAGATAAAACCCGTCCCCCTTATGCACAAAGAAATCATGCAAGAACTTGCCCTGCGCATTCAAAAGGCAGGCATAGATTATGGGCTCATGGTCCAATTTGTTCATATCATTGGTAATAAGCCCTTGAAGAAAGTCATGTGCATCGGGGCCTTCTAAATGAAGCAAACCTCGATTTTTCAGTTTCACACAAAATGGTTTTTCTGCCATTATCTCGTCCTATGAACATATTATTCATTACCGCCAGCCGCATTGGTGACGCTGTGCTCTCAACCGGCCTTCTCAATTATATGGCGCAGAAACACCCTGATGCCAAGGTCACAATTGTGTGTGGCCCACTTTGCACCTCTCTTTTTGAAGGCTATCCCTTGGCGCATGAGGTGATTGGCCTGAAAAAACAAAAGCACAATAAACATTGGATATCTTTATGGCGCCGCGTTGTCGGGCAGAAATGGGATATTGTCGTGGATTTGCGTAACTCGGCTGTGTCGCGCCTGATCCGCGCGAGGAAGCGTTATATTTTCGGCCCGCGCATTGATAAAACGCGCCATAAGGTCGAGCAAGCCTCTGCTGTAATGCAGCTGGATAAGGTTGCGGAGCCAAAGTTGTGGTTTAGCGATGCGCAGACAGCAAAAGCCAAAGAGCTGATCAAGGAGGGCAAAACAAAGGTGATCGGCGTTGGCCCTACGGCTAACTGGATTGGTAAAACATGGCCGCCGGAGCGTTTTGTTGATGTGATCAAAATGCTGACGAAAAAGGGCAGCATCTATGAAGGGGGGCGCGTCGCTGTCTTTGCCGCACCGGGGGAGGAAGAAAATGCCCTGAAGGTGCTCGCCGGTATTCCTAAAAACAAAGCCATAGATCTGATTGCTAAAACAGATCCCGGTACGGCGGCGGCTTGCCTTGCGCGCTGTGATTTTTATCTCGGCAATGATTCAGGTTTGATGCATTGCGCGGCGGCCGGTGGAGTAAAAACCTTTGGTGTGTTTGGCCCCAGCTATCCGCATCTTTACGCGCCATGGGGCACCCATACGGCTTATGCACGCACGCCGGAAACA
Source organism: uncultured Pseudobdellovibrionaceae bacterium (assembly GCA_964611755.1). Lineage (GTDB taxonomy): Bacteria > Pseudomonadota > Alphaproteobacteria > Micavibrionales > Micavibrionaceae > CAZTBB01. Next base: position 9,034 of record CAZTBB010000057.1, on the reverse strand, counting down.
TTTGACGAGTTGATTGATTTTGAAGGCTATAGCCCGCAAACATGTGGCTGTCTGATGGAGAGTCTACGTGTTGAAACCGTTGAGCAGAGATTGCAAGAGTTTTTAGAGTTTTAAAAAAGATCTGATCCTACCAAGGCCACCAGCCATCATCATCATCGAATTCATCCGGGTCAACTTCATATTCATATTGGCCGGTATATTTCAGATATGTATCTTTGGCTTTGCGTGAGGCATCGAAAGGAACAAAATCGACGCGCTCCCATCCCTTATAGAGCATGCAGCTATCAAAATCCTGATAATTACTCATCTCCGAGAGCAGGTATCCTGTGCGTTCAGGCGCATTGTGATCACGCAACAATTTGTCATCGGGGTCAAGAGCACGCCCGAATTGATCGGTTGGAATAGCATCTCTGATGCCGCCAAGGCGCTCTAATTCGCGCAGCTCGGTTACACATTGTGCGACATCGCGGTTCAACATTTGTTGTGCTTTGGCACCTTGAAGAAAGGCCGCTTCGCTGACATGCACGCGTTGCCAATATTGTGAGCCAAACTCAAGGTTTTTATTGAGTGGCTGACCGTGGCAGGCCGCAAGAGTGAGAAGGGCAGCAAATAATGTGAATCGCTTAAACATAATTTCAGAATAGGCAGAAATCGCATTGAAGTACAGAGGGGCGCTGGCGGTTTTCAACGGAAATAATAAGGATGTTTACTCGTTCGCGCCCGATGCCCACCAGCTTTCAATGACAAGCCCGTAAAGCGGGGTATGTGGCGGTCTCTTGATATGTGGATGATAGGCAACGCGGTCAAAGCCTGCGTAATAAAGCGGGATCATCAAATGATGATGCATCAATATCCGATCCAGCGCATGGAGATGCGTGACAAGATCCTCACGTGTTTTTGCTCTGGCCACTTCTGCCGCGACGTGATCAATGGCCGGGTGGCAAATTCCGGCAAAATTCCAGCGTGCGTCTTGCTCGGCCGCCTCGCATCCCCAATACAAAATTTGTTCTGTACCGGGTGATAGGGATGATTGCCAAAAATAGGAAACCATATCAAAGTCATACACATTGAGACGCCCTCGAAACGCAGCCGTATCCATCACGCGAATGACGAGCTCGATGCCAAGACGGTCGAGCGCGCGTTTAAAGTGCAGGGCAATTTTCTCTTCTTCCGGGGCGTTGAGCAGCAGCTCAATTTTCAGTGGCTGGCCATCTTTGAGGCGTTTGCCATCTATGACCGTCCAGCCTGCTTCATCCAGAAGGGAGGCGGCTTTGCGTAAATTTTCGCGCTTTTGACGTTGATCATCCGCTCTAGGCTGGGCAATGGCTTTGGTGAAAATGCTTTCAGGTAATTCCGCTCTAAACGGTTCCAGAATCTCCAATTCTTGTTCAGATGGCAGGGCTGGGGCACTCAGCATAGAGTTCGGATAGACACTATTGATGCGCTTATATGAATTATAAAAGAGATTTTTATTCACCCATTCAAAATCAAAGGCAAGGTTGAGGGCTTGGCGCACGCGCATATCATCAAATGGAGCGCGGCGGGTATTGAAAATAAATGAGCGCACGCGTTCCGGACGTCCGTGTGAGAGCTCTTCCTTGATAATGGCATCGCTTTCTTCATAGGCGCTGTGCCATTTGGTCCCATCGCTTTCGCGCCTGAAATCTACGTCTCCTGATTTAAAGGCTTCGAAGGAGACGTTTTCATCACGGTAATAATCATAGATAATACGATCAAAATTATAATGCCCGCGATTGGCCATCAAATCAGCCGCCCAGTAATCTGCAACGCGCTCATAAATGATTTGCCGGCCGGCATCTACATCAACAATCCGGTACGGACCGTTTAGAATTGGTATATCAAGGGTGGTAGAGTCAAAGTCTCGCCCGTCCCAATAAGATTTGGAAAGTACGGGCATCAAGGCCATGATCAACGCTGTTTCCTCATCATGCTCATCCGTGAAAGTGAATGTAATCTCTGTCGGAGATAAAATCTTCGCCTCTTTCGCGAGCTTATAGACGCGGCGCATATTCGGGCGTCCAAAATCGCGCAAGGTTTCATAAGAGAAAAGGACATCCTCGGTTGTGATCGGGCTGCCGTCATGAAAACGGGCGCGCTCATCGAGATAAAATGTGATGGCGGAGCGATCCTCTGGCATGTCGAAGCCCCTCGCAATGAGAGGGTACATTGTAAACGGTTCATCCCACACGCGGCGCATCAGGCGGTCATAAACAAGATTGAGTCCCTGAGCGGCTTTACCCTTAATGCTATAGGGGTTGATGGTATCGAATGTTCCAATAGCCGCATGTTTGATTTGCCCACCCTTGGGGGCTTCGGGGATGACGTAATCGAGATGTGTGTCTTCGGGGCTATATTTAGCCTGCCCATGCATCGCAAGCCCAAAGCCCATCACTGGCACAGAGCCATCGTCTTGAGCGTGGACGGGCGATGAAAAAACCAACAAAAATGCGATAAAGAATGATAAAATAATAGGCATGAGCAAAGTGATACCAGATGCACAACGATCCGCCAATCCCCATTTGCAATCCATCCGCCTGATTGAGGGGGATATCACGGCGCAAGATACCGATGCGATTGTGACGATTGTACCACAAACATTGGAGTGGAAAGGGCGCCTTAACCAGGCTATTGAAGAGGCCAGCGGTACATCGATTGCTGATTATATTGCAGAGCATATTTATCGTCCCGATGCGGGGGATATATATGCAATTCCTGGGTTTGACCTTCCTGCTAAACATATCATTATTGCTGTTGTGCCTGTCTGGAAGGATGATTTTGATCGCATGGACAAGCATCTGATCTTGGCCGCGCGCAAGGCCATCACACTGGCAAAATGCCTGGTGGTAAAATCTGTTTCTTTCCCGCTTTTAGCAGCCGGGCAGGATGATTTCCCAAAGCCCAAAGCGGCACGCCTTATCTTACAAGGAATCATGCAAAAACTGGATGATCGTATCGACGAGGTGCGCATGGTCTGCCATTCTCCGGAAGGCGTCAAAGCCACGCGAGAGCGGCTTTGGTCAATGGGATGGCGCGATTGAGTCTTAAGCGGCTTTTTGCTCAGCGAGTTCAGAGAGGTTAACTTCCGGTCTTGGGCCAATATGGCTGATCACCTCGGCAGCAGCGATAGCCCCCAGGCGCCCGCATTCTGCCAGATCTTTACCTTCTGTGTACCCATACAAGAAACCGGCGGCAAACTGGTCACCGGCGCCTGTTGTATCAATAACTTTTGCAACAGGCTCAGCCGCGATTTCAATGCTCTTACCTTTTGAGCGAATAACAGCGCCTTGTGCGCCGCGTGTCAGAACCGCAACTTCAACATGCTCGCTCACGGCGCTGGCCGCATCATCAAAATTATCCTGCATGAACAGGGATTTGATTTCATCTTCATTGGCAAAAAGAATATCAACATGGTTTTCAACCAAACGCAGGAAGTCACTGCGGTGACGATCCACACAGAACGGGTCGGACAGGCTGAGGGCAACACGGTGGCCTGCTGCATGCGCTGTTTCAGCGGCGCGGATAAAGGCTTGTTTAGCCTGATCGCGATCGAAGAGGTAACCTTCCAGATACGTGATCTGTGCATTGTTAATAAGATCCTGATCCACATCATCGGCATGAATTTCAATGCTCGCACCCAAGAATGTATTCATTGTGCGTTGCGCATCTGGTGTAATCAAAATCATACAGCGGCCAGTTTCGGGCCCGCCAATCAACGGCGTTGTATTAAAATGAAGCCCCAGCCCGCGAATATCGTTACTGAAAACCTGCCCAAGCATGTCATCGGCCACTTTGCCGATAAACCCACCTTGCCCACCAAAAGAAGCATAACCAGCCATTGTATTGGCAGCGCTTCCGCCGGATGTTTGCACCGGATCTTGCATTTGGGCATAGAGATCGGCTGCGCGCTCTTCTTCAATGAGTGTCATCGCGCCTTTTTCCATGCCGTGCTTTTCTTTTTGCTCGGCGATAAACTCCTCACTTGTTTGTGCGAGAACATCAACAAGTGCATTTCCAACGGCAACAACGCCATATTTAGGTGAAGACATAATTTTTCCTTCCAAAATTTCTAAAAACTAATCTCTTTACGCGAGCATTGCGTAAAGGGTAATGTCCCTATTACTAACGCATTGGAAGACAAAAACAAGACTATGCCAGCAAAAGCGAAAAATTTGTCCAAAGATAAGATTGTCGAAGTTTCATTGGAATTGGCCATTGAGCTTGGGTGGGAGCATGTGCGCCTTAGCGATATAGCCGAGCGCGCCGATATATCTCTGTCTGATCTTCGGCTCATTATCGAGGATAAATTCGATATTTTGGCTGCCTTCGGGCGTATGATTGATGCCAAAACTCTGAATGCGCTCGATGAATTCTCGCCGGAGATGGAAGCACGTGAAAAGCTTTTTGATATCATGATAGAGCGCTTTGAAGTTCTCAATGAGTATCGCGAGGGGCTTCTCTCCATTCTTTATAGTTTTCAATATGACCCCAAGCAGGTGCTTATTTCATCACCGCATTTATGCCGGTCAATGAGCTGGATGCTCGAGGCGGCCGGGATCGATACATCGGGCATGCGCGGCGCATTAAAGGTTGCGGGTTTGTCGGGTCTTTATTTAAAAGTGCTTAAAAGCTGGATGAAGGATGAGACGCCGGATCTCTCCAAAACAATGGCCGCTTTGGATAAAGAGCTGGGCCGTGCCGAGCAGGTCGCCAATACGCTAGGTTTTTAAGGGGCCTATTTCTTTGCGGAAATAACTTCCGGATCTTTTAAATTGCTCAGCTGTTCTTCTATTTCATCGGAATAGGGGAAGCTGGCCTGAACACCTTTTTTCATGCAGGTAAGTGTTGCGGCAATGCTGGCTCTTTTTAGGCTGTTTGATAGATCAATTCCGGCATGGATGGCGGCGGTAAAGGTGCCGGCGAAGACATCTTCGGCCCCGGCCTTATCAACCACCTCTTCCAATTCGAGGGCATCACAGGCAAAGCCTTCGCCGTTGATATTCATGCTAATGCACCCTTCTTTGCCGTTTGTAATAACACAGGTCAGGTTGCCCTGAGTGGCTAGCGCATGGGCCATTTGCGGGATGTGGTCCAGAGCCGATACCTTCAGCTCCTTGGCAAGGTCAATGGCCTGTTCCTGATTAATGATCAGGTAATCAAGGTTTTCGAGAATGTCTTGCTGGATCGTAATATCGGGTGCCATATTCATAATCGTGAGGACATCATGTTCCTTTGCGCGTTTGAGAAGAGCAATGTTTTGATCTACATTTACTTCGCTTTGCAATAACAAAACACTGCCGGAGCGCAAAATTTCATCAGGAATCTGGTCAATATCGATCTTCGCGTTGGCGCCTTGGTACGTTATACGCCTTGAATTTCCTTTTTCGTCCTGAATATGTATGAATGTTCCGGTCGGGGTTGATGTTTTGCTGACGCCGGATGTTAGAACACCATCTTGGCGAATATCATCAAGGGCGGCGGCTGTGGTTTCGTCATCGCCTGCGCATCCTACCAATACCGTTTTTGCACCAGTGCGGGCGGCGGCCAGAGCCTGGTTCGCGCCGCGTCCACTGGCCAGATTGCTCAGGCTTTTTGCTTTCATGAGTGAGGATTCATGATCCAGATCAGAGACCGTCACAGTCAGCTCGTTACTAATGTTTCCGTAAACGATAATCATTCTCAACCCTTTGATTTTAGTCAATTTCATGACATCAGTTAGTTGCTATTATATAAATTGAGTAATTGCGACACAAGCTTGCCGATGAATTGATGTCATATAACAGGTGGGCAGATTTGAAAGAAAAAAATAAAAATGACAATAGATTACGAATCCCACTTCGAAACCTGCCTTGATTCTATCAAACAAGAAGGGCGCTACAGAACATTCGCAACAATGGAGCGCATTAAAGGGCGTTTCCCGCAGGCGATTTATCACGCACCTGATGGAACACAAAAAGAGGTGACCATTTGGTGCAGTAATGATTATCTGGGCATGGGGCAAAATCAAAAGGTGATTGATGCCGCTAAGGAGGCTTTGGATAGCACAGGCGCAGGCGCCGGTGGAACACGAAATATTTCTGGCACGACGCGCTATCATGTTGAGTTAGAAGAGTCGCTGGCTGACTTGCACGGCAAAGAGGCGGGGCTTGTCTTCTCCTCTGGTTATGTGGCGAATGAGGGCGCTTTGGGGACAATCGGTAAACTGCTTGAGAATTGCGTTATTTTCTCGGATGAGTTGAACCATGCCTCTATGATTCACGGCATTAAAGATAGCCGTCAGGAAAAGAAAATTTTCCGCCATAATGATCTGGAACATTTGGAAGAGCTTTTGAAATCTGTTGATCCGGCGCGCCCCAAAATCATTGCGTTTGAATCGGTGTATTCCATGGAAGGCACAATCGCACCCATCAAAGAGATTTGTGATTTAGCGGATAAATATAATGCCCTGACATATCTGGATGAAGTGCATGGTGTTGGCCTGTATGGCCCCAGAGGCGGCGGTGTCGCCGAAGAGATGGGGGTGATGGACCGTGTTGATATTATTGAGGGCACATTCGGCAAGGCCTATGGCTGCATGGGTGGTTTCATTACCGGCAAGGCCGCAATTGTCGATGCTGTGCGGAGTTTCGCATCCAGCTTTATTTTTACAACCAGCTTGCCGCCTTCTGTATTGGCGGCTGCAAAGGCATCGGTTGAGCATTTAAAGGTGAGTGAGATTGAGCGCTCCCGCAAGCGCCAGAATGTAGCACTGTTTAAAGATCTTCTAGAGGCCGCAGATTTACCATTTTTGCGCGGGCCAAGCCATATTGTGCCTCTTATTGTCGGGGAGCCTAATTGTTGCCGTGAAGTCGCACAAATTTTGATGGATCAGCATAATATTTATGTACAGCCCATCAATTACCCGACAGTGCCAAAAGGTACGGAGAGATTGCGCCTGACGGCAACAGCCGCCCATTCCGAACACCATATAAGGGATATGGTTGGCGTGCTTCAGCATCTTTGGGAAACGCATCACGTTCTCAAAGCTATGGCCGCTTAAAAAAATATAAAATCTTTTACGTGTATTTTTTGAGGTAGCGTGTGCAAGCCTTGTTAAGTTCATGAATAAGGATCTTGCCCTGTTGGCCGCCATCTCCTTCGATTTTACGTTGAACAACCTGACGGATAAGCGCCTCAAATGCTGTGGTCACCGCATAAAGGTCATCATTTACAACCGTTGTTTTTTCCAAGAACAGCATCAGAATATTGGATAGGTCAGAGACCAATTCATATTTGAACATGCGACCATTGGCTTTGAGTTGCATGACAGGATCAATCAAGGCATTAACAAAGGCATCTTTATCCATTTCGTTATTTTTGGAACGGGATACGAGCGTTTGTATTGCAACAAGATTCTCATCCGTAAATTTATCGAAATCCATCTGTGATTCTTTGATGATATCCTCACAGCGATTGAGAACAAGTTCGCCCACACCGCCATTGCCGACTTTCTTTTTCAGATTGTTCGGCGGGTCAATGAATTTGGCTCTGTTCTGGGGTGTTTTTGGGCTTTGTGACATAATTGTTCAAATCAAATAAAATTATTAAATATCTTTAATTTTACACGCCTTTAGCCTCTTGTCGCAACTTATCGAGGATGTTTTGCTTCTCCGGCTTCTTATCATCATGGCGTTTCATATTTCCGCCAAAACCATCTTCTTTTCTGCGCCTGCGATCCGGGCCAAAGAATTCCGGAGTGTCTACAAATTGGCGTGGATTTTCAATGATTTGTGCAATGCGTTTATACATATCACGCGCCGTGAACGGCTTGGCTAGAAATTCATTTACGCCTGTATCACGCGCAATCTCGACTTTATCTTTTAGGCTATAGCCCGTCATCATAATCACAGAAGCATATTTATTGGGCGATGCGGGGTCTTTTCTTATTTTTTCAATAAGTTCAAGGCCATCAACCGGTGCCATAACCCAGTCTGTAATCACCAGATCGGGGCTGTGTTCACAAAATATTTTAAAGGCATCTTCCCCATTGGTGGCGCCATACACATTTTTGAAGCCCAGCACATTCAATATTGACCGTGTAAGAGAGATCATGGGGGTCATATCATCAACAACCAGAACACTGGCTTTGGAAAAATCGTATGGCATGTTTATTTATATCTATGTCATGGTTTTATGTTCTTCTATATTAGCACTCTAAACTTTTCGGCCTTGGCTGACTACATCTGAGTTGCTACACATAAATAACTTTAACAAAAAAGAGGTTAAGAATGCCTTTAGGTGGACATGAAATAGCGCGCGCACTGAGTGTGCATGGGGTTGAACATATTTTCTCAGTGGCAGGTGAAAGCTATCTTCCTGTTCTGGATGGCTTGGTAGATTATCCGGACATAGAGCTTTTAACGTGCCGTCAGGAATCTGGCGCTACTTTTGGTGCCGAGGCATATGCAAATGCGACGGGTAAAACCGGTATTGCCCTTGTGACACGGGGGCCGGGCGCGTGTAATGCGTCTATTGGTGTTCATACGGCGATGCAATCCTCTACGCCTATGATTTTATTGGTTGGTTTGATTGGTACCGATGATCGGGATAAAGAGGCTTTCCAAGAATTTGATATAAAGCAAATGTTTGGCTCACTTTCAAAATGGGCATCAACTATTGATACACCGGAACGCATTGGTGAATATATGGATCGTGCGTTTCATGTGGCGAATACGGGGCGTCCCGGCCCCGTTGTTCTTGGTTTGCCGGAAGAGGTGCTGACCGCCAATATCTCTCAAAATATTATTAAGCCCTATCAGGCATCAGGCGCATCAATGGATGCATCAGATGTGCAAGCGATTGCGGATATTCTCAGCGCTGCAGAACGGCCATTGGTTATCGCTGGCGGGGGTGGCTGGAGTGATGAGGATTGCAATAATCTCTCGGATTTTGTCAGCGCCTCACATTTGCCTGTTGTAACATCATTCAGACGTCAGGATTTAATGAATAACACCCACAGCAATTATTGGGGAGAGCT
>CAZTBB010000056.1:0-12736 GCA_964611755.1 uncultured Pseudobdellovibrionaceae bacterium | reverse complement strand
ATGCTGCACAGAGCCTTCATTTGTAAAGATGGAAGACCATACATCTTCTGTATTCTGGCCTTTTTCTTCCAATAATTTTGTCAAAAACTTATTCTTTACAGGGAAGGAACCAGACAAAGTTTTATGGGTGTACGCATTGGCAGCAATGGGCTCAATACCCGGAGATGAACCGCCGCAGATAATGGAGATAGATGCTGTAGGGGCAATCGCCATTTTATTGGAGAAACGCTCCATAATGCCGTAATCAGCCGCATCAGGACATGCACCGCGCTCTTCAGCAAGCTTGCGGGATGCATCATCGGCTTGGCGTTTAATATGTTGGAACATACGGCGGTTCCAGACTTTGGCCATAACACCTTCCATCGGGATCATTTTTGATTGAAGGAAAGAGTGATATCCCATGACACCAAGACCCACAGAACGTTCACGCATCGCGGAGTATTTTGCACGTTTCATGCTGTCCGGTGCTTTTTCAATAAAGTCAGAGAGAACATTATCCAAGAAGCGCATGATATCTTCGATAAAGGTCGGGTGGTCATTCCACTCGTCCCATTTCTCAAGATTGAGCGAAGACAGACAGCACACGGCCGTACGGTCATTCCCAAGGTGGTCAACACCGGTTGGCAATGTGATTTCCGAGCAGAGATTTGACATTTTCACGTTCAAACCAGCCATTTTATGGTGATCAGGGATCGCATCATTGACGTGATCAATATTAATGATGTAAGGCTCGCCTGTTTCCACGCGGGCAGTCAACAGACGGATCCAGAGGTCACGTGCGCTGACGCGGTCAACAACATGGCCATCTTTGGGTGATTTCAATGCCCACTCTTCATCTTGCTCAACGGCTTGCATAAAGCGGTTAGACACAAGAACACCATGATGCAGGTTCAAAGCCTTACGGTTAGGGTCACCACCGGTTGGACGGCGGATCTCAATAAATTCTTCAATTTCTGGGTGGTGAATATCAAGGTAAATAGCAGCAGATCCGCGGCGCAAAGAGCCTTGGGAAATGGCCAGTGTCAATGAGTCCATCACGCGGATAAAGGGCACAATCCCGGATGTCTTACCATTACGGCCAACTTTTTCACCAATCGAGCGAACATTCCCCCAATAAGAGCCAATACCGCCGCCAAGAGAGGCCAGCCAAACATTTTCATTCCAAAGAGAGACAATGTCACCCAGACTATCTTGTGTTTCATTCAAGAAACATGAGATGGGCAAACCACGGTTGGTTCCACCATTCGATAGAACAGGTGTTGATGGCATAAACCATAGCTTGGACATGTAATCATAGAGACGTTGTGCATGATCGGAGTCGTCGCTGTAATACATCGCAGGACGGGCAAAAAGATCTTGGAATGATTCCTCCGGCAACAAATAACGGTCCGTTAATGTGGCCTTACCAAAACTTGTTAGATTTTCATCACGAGAGCGATCGATTTTGACACGATTGCCTCTCTCCATTTGCGCGACGTCAAACATGAGGTGCTCCTTATACTATTAATATATGCCTGTTCACTTAGGGAACAAATTTTCTGGGGTGTGGATATGTGGATAAGCACAATCCATAGTGTTTTATTAAATTCAACATACTATATCTCGTGGTTGTCGTCTATCACTAATCTGAAAAAATTGAGGCGATTTTTTTTATCCCAGACATGGGATGCATACAATCATATTGAATTTATTAGGAAATTTTGGGATATCCCTGACCTTATGCAGAGAATGAAAAAAACGGGGAATTTTTGAATTTGTGGTTGATGCACAAGATATAGGTCTGGTTTGCGATGCCCGAAAATAGCAGAGAATACTGCTAAGGCATTGGTTTTGAATAATAAAAATAAAAAGAGAATCGATTCTATGTTGTAGTGGTTATTTCTTGGTCAGGCGGGCAATGAAAAACCCGTCCATGCCGCCTTGCGTTGCCATGTGGTAGGGCAGGATTCGCACATCACCATGCTCATTGACAAGATCGTCCAATGCGCCGATTTCGGCCGGATCAATTGGTTTGCGAGCCATCTCCGGGTAGGTATTGAGGGCGCGCTCAATTTGATATTCGCCCTCCGCCTTTTGGAGCGAGCATGTGCAGTAAATGAGAGTGCCGCCCGGAGCCAGAATCGAAATGGCGTTTTCTAGAATGCGCCATTGGATATTGATAAGACGTTCCAGATCATTTTCTGTTTTGAGATGCATGACATCAGGATGACGACGAATTGTGCCCGTAGCGCTGCAGGGGGCATCCAAGAGGATAAATTGCGGCGGCTCTTTGGGGCGATAGGCGGCGGCATCTTCGGTCAATGTCTGTACATTTTGTTCAAGACGCAAGCGTTTCAGATTGGCTTGCAGGCGCTTTAAACGCTTGGCCGAGCGATCAAGAGCCGTGACATGCGCACCCATAGCCGCAAGCTGGGCGGTTTTACCCCCGGGCGCAGCGCACATATCAATAACAGGCTGGCTGACGATATCACCGAATAAGGTGGCCGGAATAGCAGCAGCGGCATCTTGGACCCACCACATACCATCATCGAACCCAATCAGTTCATTCACAGCTCCTCCTGCTGTACGCCGTAGAGAGCCAGAAGGTGTTTCACGTGCTTGTAAGGCCCCTTCCCAATATTTTTTGTTATTCTGATCTTTAATCGAAAAGTCGAGTGGTGCTTCGACAAGATTAGCGCTAGCAATTTCAGCGGCTTCTTTGAGGCCATAATCTGAAATCCAGAGTTTAAGCAGCCATTCTGGCGTGTTTACCCGCGCTTCATCTTGTTTATCTCTTATATCACGGCCTGTACGCGCCATATTCCGCAGCAACCCATTCACAAAGGCTTTTTGACGATCCATTTCGGCGGCATCGGCCAGCCTAACCGAGGTATCAACGGCAGCATGGTCAGGCACATCCATAAAGCAGATTTGGGCAACGCCAATACGCAGGATATTTTGAAGCACCATATTTTTGGAGGAATTCGGTGAGGTCTCCATACGGGTGATGAGATCATCAATCTGGCCAAGACGGCGCAGCGTTGTTGAAACAATCATACGTGCAAAGGCACGATCGCGTGACATGAGAGGCTTAAAATCTTCATTGGTTTCCAGGGCATGATCGAGAGCCTGTTTGCGCACAAGAACATCTTCCAACAGGCTCAGAGCCGCTTTACGGGCAGAGAGCATCTCAACCGTATCAACCTTGTTTTGGTCGCCAGGTTTGGGATTGGCATCACCATAAAGATCATGTTGGTTAAGGTCACTCATACCGGTTATGACTTTCCGCTTTCTTGATCGGCGATGGCATGTTCAATGACATGGGCTTCATCGATCATTTTCTCATAGATATGACGAATAAGATCAGGGTTCATGCCCTTTTGTGCCGCCATGTCGGACACACGGTCTTTGACGTCCTCGGCGCGCTGGGATTGAACCACTTTAACATTATTCTCGGCTTTCCAGTGCCCAACGGCCCGCACAATGGCAAAGCGACGGGCAAGAAGGTCAATCAATTCCACGTCCAGTGCATCAATTTGCTCACGAAATTTTTCCAATTCCTGCATATTTTCTTATCTTTCCCTTTCCAAAATGCCTATTCTGCTCTACATCATCATTATGGAACACTCTAAAGCAAAATTAGCGCAGGACAATAAAAACAGTGATGTAGAGGCCAAGAAAACTGCTGACACATCTAAAAAGAAGCCTGAAGCGATGGAAAAAGAGATTGGCGGTTATGAAAGCCAAGGCTTGCCGGAGCCCACACGTTTCGGCGATTGGGAAGTGAAAGGCCGCTGTTCTGATTTTTAATGGCGCACTATTTTTTCTAGCTCATAACCGCTGTAATGAATCAGTTCTTTAATGCGCTCATCACTTAATGCCTGCCCCTCTTTTAGATTTACAGAAACCAAGTGGTTATCAAAATCTATTGAGAGATTTTCAACAGAATCCTCTTCACTGAAAATTTTCATGATTGATTCAGCACAAAATTCACACACCATGCCAAGCACCGTCAGGTCAACATGCGCGCCTTTTCCGTGATTTGCTTGCGCTGCGTGTATTGGCATGATTGTCCATGCGGCTAAAACGGCGAGTGATAATGTTAATCGGTAAAAATGTTTCATACTTCTATTATACATGATTAAAACCGCTGAATAAAATTCAGCATGACCCCTTTATCAAGATTATACCCTGCTTCTAATAAAGTAGGGCCGGAAAACAGCCTTACAAGAGGCGTCAGAGAAAACGTGTCTTGCGCCCCGGCATCATAATCAGCCTGCAACATCAACCAAGTGTGTAAATCACCATAATCCCCTTCATAAGGAGCAATGCCGATACGCGCATGATGTTTGACAAAACTCTCCAGATCACCGGCCTTGAGGGCATGTGTGTCATAGCTAAGAAAATAGCGGCGTGTTTCCCAATCGCCTGCGATGCGCGCAAATACGGCCCCGTTTTGATTATCACCATCATAGGCAATGCCCGCTCCGCTCTTGAAATAAATATTGGCCTGTGAGCCTTTTTCATTCCATCGCTTCACCAGATAATTGAGCTGCGCAGAATCTACATGCACGGACGAGTCGCGAAAATATTCATGCCGCCAGCCAATAGAATGTCTGGCCGAGGGGGAATAATGGATATGTGTTGCATTGCTATCGACATCATTATAGCTCATCACGGTCCAGCCGCCGGGATAAGATACGGGGCGTGCGTGCGCTTGGGACGACGTAAATAGTACCAATGCAAGTAATAGAGCTATGTTTAAAATTACAGACATGTTTTTTATCCCAGAAACAGTTCGCGCCAACCATCGGCAATAAATTGTACGGACATGGCCGCCATTAAAATTCCCATCACGCGTGCAAGAAGCGAGCTGCCCGATGCGCCGAATAATTTCACCAGCTTAGCAGCCCCGAGCATACAGATCATAGCAATAATTTGAACAATCACCATGGCGGTTGAGGCAAAGACTTTGCCCTCGAAATCAGGGGCGTGGATCATCATCAACATCATGGCGGTCATACATCCAGGGCCAGCCAGAAACGGAATGGAAAGCGGGAAGATGGCTATATCGGTGCGGTCCTTATAGGTCGTGCCTTCGGATTCAAGGTGATCGGGGTCGTGAAAGCCCATCAACATCCGAAAGGCGGTGACGAACAACAAAAGGCCACCGGCAATGCGGAAGGCGGGCTCGGAGATCCCTAAATGCGTAAGCAGAGCATTTCCACCAAAGCCAAAGGCAAGCAATAGGATAATCGCAATAACAGCGGCCTTGATGGCAATGTTGCGCGTGGCCTTTTCATCCAGCCCTTTGGTCAGGCTCGAGAAGACGGCCGCAGTGCCGAGCGGGTCGACAACAACAAACAATGTGATAAATGCCTGAAAGAAAATATCCATGACCAGAGTTTATCTGGTTTTAGATTTTGACACCATAGAGATCATAATCATCGGCATCTTCGACTTTAACGCGGATAATATCGCCCTGATCGAGATCGTCCGGAACATCACGCAAATAGACTGTGCCATCAATATCCGGCGCATCGGCTTTTGATCGGCCATTGGCGGCCAGAGAGCCATCTTCGCTCTCGCCGACCTCATCGATCAATACATCGATTTCCGATCCGATTTTGGCCGCTGCCTTGCGCGCACTGATCTCTTGTTGTTTTTCCATGAAGCGCTCCCAGCGGATATCCTTGATTTCCTCCGGAACCGCGCCGTCAATCTCATTGGCTTTGGCACCGGATACGGCTTCATATTTGAATGCACCTGCGCGGTCAATTTCGGTCTCATCCAACCAATCGAGAAGCATCTCAAAGTCTTCTTCGGTCTCACCCGGGAAGCCAACAATGAAGGTGGATCGTAGGGTTAAATCCGGGCAAATCTCTCGCCATTTCTTGATGCGTGCGGCCGTTTTTTCCTGATGCGCGGGGCGGCGCATATTCTTCAAAACGGCCGGGCTGGCATGTTGGAAGGGGATATCCAGATAAGGCAAAATTTTGCCTTCCGCCATGAGTGGGATGACATCATCCACATGAGGATATGGATAGACATAGTGAAGGCGTGTCCAGAGGCCCAGTTGGCCAAGCTCTTCACACAGATCATAAAATTTTGTGCGGACCTCACGCCCTTTCCATGGGCTGGCGGCGTATTTCATATCGATGCCATAGGCGCTCGTATCTTGGGAAATAACCAGCAGCTCTTTGACACCATTTGCGGCCAATTTTTCTGCTTCGAATAAAACATGATGGATGGGGCGGCTTAGGAGATCGCCACGCAAGGACGGAATAATGCAAAAGCTGCACCGGTTATTACAGCCTTCCGAAATTTTTAAATACGCATAATGGCGCGGGGTCAGGCGCGTGCCGATCTCATCTTTGGGCGCAGGTTTGAGATCAACATACGGGTTGTGGCGCGGCGGTTCGGCTTCATGCACGGCCGTGACAACCTGCTCATATTGATGTGCCCCTGTGACAGCCAAGACTTTCGGGAATTTCTCACGGATAATCTCTTCGTCTTTTCCCATACATCCTGTGACAATTACGCGGCCATTTTCATTGATGGCCTCGCCAATCGCATGCAAGGATTCCTCTTTGGCACTATCCAGAAACCCGCATGTATTGACGATGACCACATTTGCGCCTTCATGGGTTTCGGTAAATTCATAGCCGTCCGAGCGCAATTGCGTGATGATCCGCTCGGAGTCCACCAAGGCTTTGGGACAACCAAGCGAGACCATGCCGATCTTGGGCGCATCAAATGATGGTGTTTTTTCTGTGCTGTTACTTGTGCTCATGGCCGCGTTTATACAGGGTTTTGATGGGGAAACACAATTTTTATTTTGTTTTCATAATGCTTGACAGGCTGTTGTCGGGTGCGCTACATGTCATGCATCACAATTTTTGAGTCATATATTGGAGTATCGTCATGGCATCATCACTTAAGGCTAAAGTTCAAGCAGCAGCAGGTAAGGACGTTTACCAGCAGGCTCAGCAAATCATCTGGGATTATATTGCCCATTCCGGTCAAGTTTATGATCATTTTAAAGTGGTCGGCAATGACGGCGAGAGACGTTTGGTAAGAGATGACGAGGCGATCGAGGCGCATGTGAATGATTTTGACACGGTGGGTGTTGATGGTCAGCCTTTGCAACCATATGACATCGTTAAGCTTTATGAGATTTGCGGAGGCAAGTCAGAGCGCCCGCAATCAGATGTAATGACATTAATGCATGCAATTGTGGCGATGCAATCAACGAAATCCTACAGCGTACGCAGCGAATTTTTGATGAGTCAAATTCGCTCTGGTCAGGTTATCAATGATGCGACAATGAAAGCTTACCTTCAGGAAGCCGATAAGCATATTGATGGTTTTAGCTCTACAGGGCACAAATTTGATGAAAGCAAATTAGAGCCGGCGCCTGCGGCGTAATTTTTTATAAATCTAAATTGATCATAACCGGCACGTGATCCGAGGGTTTTTCCCAATCGCGTGCTTCGGTTAGAATTTTATGATTGCTTAGCGCAGCTTTTAGCGGCGGGGTTATCCAAATATGATCGAGCCTGCGGCCACGGTTTGATTTCTTCCAATCACGGTTACGATAGCTCCACCAGCTATAGCATTTTTCATCATCGGGCACGAATTCACGCGATGCATCAACCCAATCCAGTGAAGCTTGCATGGCATTCAATTTCTCGACCTCTATTGGCGTGTGGGAGACCACTTTCAAAAGTTGCTTATGTGACCACACGTCATGTTCACGCGGGGCAATATTAAAATCACCCAGAGTAATAAGCGGCTGATCAGACGTATATTGATCCGCAAACCAGTTTTTCATCTCATCAACGAAATCCAGCTTATGCGCGAATTTATCATTCACATTGACATCAGGCTCATCCCCGCCGGCAGGAATGTATAGATTATGCAGCTCAAAGTCCTTGAACTTGGCGCTGATATGGCGGCAATCCTCACGCCCAACGCGGTGGTGAATATCATGCGCTTCGAATGGCAGGCGCGAGATAATGCACACACCGTTATAGCCTTTCATGCCATGAATATGGATATGTTCATAACCGGCCGCGCGGAAGCCATCAAACGGAAAATGCTCATCCGGCGTTTTGGTTTCTTGCAGACATATAATGTCGGGATTTTCTTGTTTCATAAATCTAAGAACAAGATTTTCCCGCAAACGCACGGAATTAATATTCCAAGTTGCTATACGCATAGTTAGGACCCTCTATCGACGAGTAACGGGCCGGGTGCCTGTTTGGTTGGCATAATCTCCATACGGTTAATATTCATATGGTCCGGAAGGGATGCTGTCCAGAAGACAGCTTCGGCAATATCCTCTGCCTGTAAGGGCTCGGTGCCTGCGTAAACCGCCTCTGCTGCTTTTTCATTCCCTTTAAAACGGACTTTTGAGAATTGCGTTTCCACCATGCCAGGTTCAATATTTGAGACACGGATATTTTTGTTATATAAATCGGCGCGCAAGGCCAATGAGAATTGTTTGACAAACGCTTTGCTCGCGCAATACACATGCCCACCCGGATAGGGGTAATTACCCGCCGTAGACCCGATATTGATGATATGGCCTGCCTTATTTTGAACCATGTTTCCCAGTAATGCGTGCGTCAGAGAAACAAGGCCCTTAACATTGATATCAATCATCGTAAGCCAATCATCCAACGGCTCTTTTTCGGCCGATGCAGCGCCAATTGCACCGCCGGCATTGTTGATCAGAATATCAACATTTTGAAATTCTTGCGGAAGTGCGGCAATGTTAGAGAGAATGTCATCGGTTTTTGTAAGGTCAATAATGCAGGTATGACACGGTGAATCGTAACTGTTTTCCAGTTCGGATTTGAGTGCGTTGAGTTTGTCCTCAGAGCGCCCATGTAAGATGAGGCGATCATTATTTTGCGCAAAGCGGCTCGCAAAGGCTTTGCCAAAATCACCGGTGGCTCCGCTTATAAAGACTGTTTTTTGCTGCGTCATACTCTCTCTGATGAGTGCAATATAGTTAGTTTAGATCGGAAGTTGTGTGCCTTCCGGCAGACCCATATCTTTCATCATGTCCTGGGTTTCTTGCTTGATGCGGTCTTCTTTTGCATCATGGGCTTTATTCATAGCAGCCACGATAAGATCTTCTAATGTTTCTTTATCATCCATAACAGAGTCATCAATTTTGATTGATTTGACATCTCCCTTACAGCTGATTGTCACTACGACGGTACCGCCGCCAGACTCGCCCGTAACAGTAATATCGGCCAGCTTTTCTTGCATTTCCTGAATTTTGAATTGCATCTGCTGGGCTTGCTGCATCATTTTTTGAAAATTCATCATGTCTTCAATTATCCTTTGTCTCTGTGTGATCGCTTAATCGATTTATGATTGGTGATCTTTAATATCAATAATTTCCGCACCGGGAAAGGTTTCTAATATCTCGGAAATGATAGGGTGCGCTTTTACATCGGACAGAATTTGTTCTTCTTGCTGCTGTTGTCTTTGTGCCAAAGTTGGTGCGCCTGACCCTTGGGTAATAGTTACAATCCAGCGCTCGCCGGTGGCTTTTCTCAAGACGCTGGTCATGTTCGTGGCCAGATTTGTGGGGGCATCTGGCGCCGGAACAAATTCGATCTGCCTGTCCTGCAATTTCACCAGATGCACATAATGCGCAACATGCGAAGCCAGTACCAGTTCCTGGGCTTGTTCAAGGATCATTACAACATCTTCTAATGTTTTGATCTCGGTAATGACTAGCTGCTCATCTTGAGGGTCTTCATCATGGGCCAGAGCCGCAGATGTAGCCGGAGCACCTGATCCTTGAGGCGCGCTTAGTGTTTGTGAAGGCGGCGCCGATGTTGGAGGTGCACTTGCCATTTCATTTACAGATGGGCTGCCTTGAGGTGTTGGTGGCGGTGGCGCATTGTTCGGCGCGGATGATGTGTCTTGATTATCGAGCTTCTTGATCAAGTCGGCCGGATCGGGCAAGTCGGCGGCATAGGCAAGGCGAATAAGCACCATTTCAGCCGCATTTTGCGGGGAAGGCGCGATACTGACTTCGGACAGGCCTTTTAAGAATATTTGCCAGGCACGCCCCAATGTCGGCATAGACAGGTTTGCAGCCATTGTGCCTAAACGCTCAATTTGTTCGGCCGGTAGAGCCTGTTTCATGTCTTTGGCTTGAGGCACAGCGCGAAAACGGGTGAGGAGATGCGTAATATCCAGCAAATCTTGCATCAATGTCACAGGGTCGGCGCCGCTCTTATAAAGGTCATCCAAGATGGCAAGCGCATCAGGCATTTCTCCGCGCAGGCCGTGTTCCAAGAGGTCAATTGTTTTGGCGCGGTCCGAGAGGCCGAGCATGTCTTGAACTTGCTGTCCGGTAATGTCTTTTCCGGATAAAGTGATTGCCTGATCGAGGATAGAGAGACCATCACGAACAGAACCGTCCGCTGCGCGGGCAATTAATCCGAGTGCTTCGTCATCAATTTTAGCCTCTTCCTGATCACAGATATTCTTGAAATGACCGATCAGCGTATCTGTGTCTACACGGCGCAAATCAAAGCGTTGGCAGCGAGAGAGAACAGTCACGGGCACTTTACGGATTTCGGTGGTCGCAAAAATAAATTTCACATGTGGTGGCGGCTCTTCCAATGTTTTTAACAGCGCATTAAACGCGGATTTAGAAAGCATGTGCACTTCGTCAATGATATAGATTTTATAGCGCGCCTCGGTGGGGGCATAGCGCACACCATCCAGAATTTCGCGGATATCTTCAACCCCTGTACGGCTGGCGGCATCCATTTCAATCACATCAGGGTGGCGATCTTCGGAAATGGCCTGGCACAGATCACAATCATCCGTTGGACCGGTTGTCGGCTCGGAGGATCCATCAGGGCCTTTATAATTAAGCGCTTTGGCAATGATACGGGCGGTGGTTGTTTTTCCAACGCCGCGCACACCGGTCAGCATAAAAGCATGTGCGATACGGCCGCTTTCAATGGCGTTTTTAAGGGTGCGCACAAGCGCATCCTGCCCTATCAACTCGGAAAAGTTCTGGGGGCGGTATTTAAGCGCAAGAACACGATATGGCTGCGCGGATGAATCATTTTCTGATGACATGCATATAGATTAGCGATTCTATGCTTAAGCGCAAGCGGCAGCAGTATTTTAACGGGAGAAAACTTGTTGATCGCCTGCCTTTGCCGCCGATAGGTGGTATTCCATATCAAATTGCGTGGCCTCGGGGATTAAAAACATCACCGATAACATCCCGATCAGCATAAAGGATGAGACGAAAAATATAATTGTTTCAGTATCCAGCATGTTTTTGCGCAAATCTTGTGCTTGCATGAGATTGATATCGATCATGCGCGAATAACGACGCGATATTTTCATTTTATACATAGCTTCTCTCCGTTCATTCATAGCGGTCTGAATGGGTTGCAAGGACTATGCCAACAAAAATGATGTCAAGCTGAAAGCAATATAGCAGCACCTGAACCGGTACATTAAAATCGATAGATTGAAAGAGAAGTGGAAGGCCGGACACGACCCGGAACATTCACCTGCGGCTGCTTCCTTTCGGACCTGACCGGGTTCAGCGAGCATCCGCCCGCGCCGACCTTCCGCACGTACATATAGAGAGTTTCATGCCAAGATGCAAGTAATCTGGCCGTGAAATGGGATTAGAGGCCCGGCGCTGGCTGTTCCTGCCCGGTGAAATGCTCTGCTATACCTGCGAGATCGGGGAAGCGTTCTTCCATCTCTTCACAGAAATGGCCATATTCAACCGGCGCTTTTTGATGAGCTATTTTACTGGCAGCACTATCCAGCCATACCGTGTAGGCAAAGCGGGCATCATCAACCGGCAATGTATCAAATATGTCTTTGGAATACGCAATATAGCTCTTTGGTTTTTCATGCGCTGCGCTTGTTGTGGCTTCATGCTGTAAAAAATCACCGAAGGCCTTGGCGCATTGTTCTTCATGAATTTCACTGAATGCATGTTTAGCTGTCATAAAATAAGCCACTGATTTTACGCCGCTGGCCTGACGGGTTGGCGTACTATCGAGCCACTTGTCAAACGCATGCAGGGCATCATCATTGGGAAGAAGGCTCATAATGTGGCGCACAGTTTGAAAGTAAAGCTGCGGCGACATTTTTGCCGCGTGTGTTGTATTGTCACAGGTTAGCCAGAGTTTAAAAAGATCGACCATCTTGGTATTATCCTCGAAATAATCGAACTCATCTGTGCAATATTGAAAATAGGAGTCCGCCCTTTTACGAACAGCATCATTTAATGAACGCCCATTGATTAAAAGGCTGAAGGCGTCTGTGCGCGCATTCGCGGGAAAATCTTCAAGAAGCAGAAAAGAACGACTAAGCACATCTTGCGGGTTCTTTTTCCCCATAGTAAGCGCGGCATCAACAGTTGTCTGATGATTCAAGAATTCTTTGAACGCATCCAGATATTGGTAGGGCAGAAATGATTCTGTAACCATTTCACCGGCATGATTAAAAAAATGCTCCGGCTTTCTTTTGGCTAAGGCTTTAGATTCATCTTTTGCAAGCCATGCACTGAATTCATTGACATCAGAATAACGAAACCCGTTGCTCATTTTTAACTCCATTTTGTAATTGCTTTGCGTTGGAGTAGCACGGCAAATCATGCTATGTCAAATAAATCTATGGAAAATATAGAACCATAAAGAGTTGTCTTGACCATCATATGCTTTGGGATTGGATAATTGGT
>CAZTBB010000055.1:0-12854 GCA_964611755.1 uncultured Pseudobdellovibrionaceae bacterium | reverse complement strand
GTGTGGTCCGTATTCATCCCGATACCGAAACGCATACGCAGGACGCGCTCTTCACGCGGGGTTAGGGATGCCAATACACGCGTTGTTGTCTCACGCAAGTTCGAGTGAATAGCGCTTTCGACAGGGAGAATGGCATTCTTGTCCTCAATGAAATCACCCAATGATGAATCTTCCTCATCGCCAATCGGTGTTTCGAGTGAAACAGGCTCTTTTGCGATTTTCAGAACCTTGCGCACCTTCTCCAAAGGCATATGCAGACGTTCCGCCAGCTCTTCCGGCGTTGGCTCACGGCCAATTTCATGGATCATCTGGCGCGATGTCCGCACAAGCTTGTTGATCGTCTCGATCATATGCACCGGAATACGGATCGTACGCGCCTGATCGGCGATGGAACGCGTAATAGCCTGACGGATCCACCATGTGGCATAGGTTGAGAATTTATAACCACGGCGATATTCAAATTTATCAACCGCTTTCATCAAACCAATATTCCCTTCTTGGATCAGATCCAGGAATTGAAGCCCACGATTGGTGTATTTCTTGGCGATCGAAATAACAAGACGGAGGTTGGCCTCGACCATTTCCTTCTTGGCACGTGCGGCTTCTTTCTCACCTTTTTGGACAGTACCGATAATACGGCGCCATTCTTTTACGGGCAGCATAGCCTCATCGGAGATGGCAGCGATTTGCTCACGCATTTCATCGACTTTATCACCATGCTTCTCTGCAAATTTATCCCAGCCCTTTGATTTAAGCTTGGATACACGCGCCATCCATTTCGGATCCAACTCATTACCAAAATATTCCTCCATGAACTCTTCGCGCTTCACGCCACTATCTGTGGCCATGCGCAGCATCTTACCCTCAATGCTCACAAGCTCACGGTTCATGGAATAGAGGCGATCGATAAGCTGTTCAATACGCGCATTATTGAGCTGAACAGAGTTCATCAACTCAACCATATCTTCTTTAATCTTGGCGTATTTCTTGTTCACTGCATCTGTCGGCTCTTTACCCTTTTGCAAGGCATCGAGACGCTCTTGCTGAACCTTTTGCATCTTCTTGTAAGTTTTCTGGATATTGCCAAAAACTTCGTAGACCTGAGGCGCAAGCTCCTCTTCCATAGCGGCTAGGGAGAGGTTGTTTTCATCCTCCTCTTCCTCACTGGGGCCGTCTTCGCCATCAGCCCCCTCTTCGCCGTCTTTTTCTTTATCATCATCAAGATCATCAAGATTAGAATCGTCCCCTTCAGCGCCCTCAGCCGTGGCATCTTCCGGATCATCATTGTAAGTCGCATCCAGGTCGATCACTTCACGCAGTAAAATATCGCCTTTCTGGAGAGCGTCATACCATGCAATAATGGATTCAATCGCAAGCGGGCTTTCACACATCCCGCCAATCATCAATTCACGGCCAGCCTCAATGCGCTTGGCAATCGCAATCTCACCTTCGCGGGATAAAAGCTCAACCGCACCCATCTCACGCAAATACATGCGAACAGGATCATCTGTACGACCCGTATCATCATCAGAGATGTTACCACCGGCGGATTCATTGCCCTCGCCCTCATTATCATTCGATGTTTCTTCTTCGCTAACATCATCTTCACTCTCAACAATTTGTGTCCCCATATCAGAGAGTGTTGCCATAGCATCTTCAATCTGCTCCGAGGAATATTCCTCCGCAGGCAAAGCCTTATTAAAATCATCCAGCGTGATATAGCCTTGCGATTTAGCTTTTGCTGTCAATTTTTTGACAATGGATGCCAATGTATTTGATGATGATTCTTGTTGTTCTTCTGTATTTTTGTCGCTCACAGCCAAGTTCCTAGTTGATTTAGGGCTCATTACAATCAGTCCAATCTAATATTTAATCAAAATTTCAAGAAAATCAAAGACCTAAACCAATAATATCCATGTTTCCATGGTATAAGTTTGGAGCCTTATCACTTTCTGCTACATGCTATAAAAAAGCTTAAGCTTCACCGGATTGCGAACGCAGCGTTTCGCGCAAGCGCTCCTCGCCCTCTTCACTCGATGAATCAAAGGCTTCTCTCCAGCCTGCTTTTACTTCCTGCTCCATATATTTGGCCCTGAAGGCCTGTAGGACTGATTGCCATTTTGAAAGAATGTCCTCTTGCTTGGCGAGCGGCGAAGCAAAACCAGCATGTATGTAAACAGATTCGCACAGAATGTCATCTAATTCTTTTGCAAACCCATGCTCTTTGAGATAGGTCACAAGCCCTTCTCTGTCAAGCTCAGGGCGCTCACAAAGAGCCTCAATGATAGATTGGCGCAAATCATCCATGCGCTTATCCGGAAATGAGAGCTGTGCAAAATCTTCTTCTACAGCACCAAAAATATGAGGATGGTTGATGAGCGAGGCCACTAAAATGCGCAAATTCAATACCTTAGACTGGTTTGCCGGAGCGCGCAGCTTCATGGCCGAGCTCTGTAGACTTGGCGATGAACGGCCATAAGCCCCACTCTGTCTTGTGCGGTAATTCTGATTGTTCTTTCGCGTGAAGAATGTTTCCGAAATTTTCTCACGTAGCGATTGCATGTAAAATTTTTGGACATCAAAATCAGCAATCATCTTGATTTTCTCTTCCATAAGCTTACTCAGCCCTGCCCGTGCCTCCGGCGCAGAAAAATCACGCCCGGCGCTATTGCTCATCCATAGAAAATCAAACAACGATATTGAACCAGCCAGAACATCCTCAAATGCTTTGCGCCCGGAGCCACGCAATAGGCTGTCTGGGTCCTCGCCTTGCGGCAAGAAGGCAATGCGGGCGCTATGATCCGGCTTCAACAATGGCAAAATACGCTCCGCGGCTCTCTCTGCGGCTCTGCGGCCTGCGTTATCACCATCAAAACATAGATAAGGAACCTTTTCTTGAGTCGGGATCATTTTCCAAAGCTTGGCAATTTGATCTTCGGTTAACGCTGTCCCCATCGGAGCCACGGCCCCCTTGATGCCATATTGATTGGCGGCAATCACATCAAGATAGCCCTCCACCACGATAATTTTCTCATTATCCGCAGCCGCTTGGCGTGCATGCGATTCACCGTAAAGCACACGCCCTTTATCGAAGAGAACCGTATCCGAGGAATTGATATATTTTGGCGGCTTGAAATCACCGCGCTGTGGGGGACGAAGATGCTCCGGCAAAATACGGCCACCAAAGGCCACAATACGACCACGGCGATCGGCGACAGGGAACATCACCCGCTCTCTGAAAAATGCATAAGGCTCACCGCCTTTTGTAGATGGGCGCACAACTCCGGCCTCAATCATCTGCTTGTCATGATAGCCCTTTTCCTTCAGATACTGGCGTAATACTTGGCCATCGGCCGGCGCAAAACCAATATGAAAGGCGCTAAGTGTTTCCTGGGAAATACCACGATCAAGAACATATTTAAGGGCTTCTTGATTAGATTTTGACTGCAGATTTTGAACAAAAAACTGCGCAGCATCCTCCATCAGAGAATAAAGACTTTTTTCTTCCTTAGCCTTTTGAATCGCTTGGGGGGATTGCTGTGGCACTTCCAAGCCGGCAATTGATGCCAAACTCTCAACGGCTTCCGGAAAAGGAAGGTTATCATGCTCAATCACAAAGCCAATCACATCCCCATGAGCACCACAGCCAAAACAGTGATAAAATTGCTTGTCGTCATTCACATAGAAGGATGGAGTCTTTTCATTATGAAATGGGCAACAGCCCTTAAATTCCCTTCCTGCGCGCGTCAACTTCACTCGCTGTCCAACAATATCGGACAGGGTGACACGATTACGGATTTCATCCAAAAAGCGCGGAGGTATGGACATTCTTATCAATCTATAGGTGTTTGCTATCCCTGCAAGAGTATTTTTTTCTTGCATAAAAAACAAGCTAGATATTATAGAAAACAACATGTCCGACAGCAAAAGCAAGAATTACGACTTTGATGACATCGATGGCATCGTGTGTGCAAGCCTCTATCCTGAATCGGAGGGGAATGATAGCTGGCTCAGCATCATGTATGATAACGGGCTTTTTAACAGCATCCATGAATCAGCCGGCGCCATCCCGACATCGGGTTCAGATTGTTATGCATATTTCCAAGAATGCTTTGAATATTTTGAACATCTAAAACGTGTTAAGCCATTTGAATTTTCCTGCATGTATGGCCAACATTTAATCAATATTGATGAAATTTTTTCCATCAATGCCACAGAAGAGACAAGCCATTCAAATGCAAAAATACATCTGCATTTTCATGGCCATGAAAATCCGCTTATTGCTTATTTTGATTCCGATCAGGAAATGCAGGATGTTCTAAAAAACCTATCATCCCGCCTGAAATCAAAAGATCACGGATTTGTTTCACTATTGGAAATTGATCTTGGTCAAAAATATCATATTTTGCCTGAATATCTCTTGGAGGATAATTTTCACGTCAACAAATACAGCCTTGCTAATTGCGACATTCTGGTGGAACCCCATAACATCGTAGCTATTACCACAGAGCAAGACTATCAACATGGAAATAAACCGGTCCCTGGAACAGCCCGCGTCGTTTTGCGCGGCATTGCACGGGATGAGCGCACCCATTTTGATATCGCCATCAATGTTGGGGATGATTTAGAATTTGCCAATAGGCTGGCCGATGCAATTAGCGCACGTTTGCCGCACACTACATTGCTCTGTGTTGACCCATTCCTTGCTGCTGACCCGGCCTGTATTACCGCTTATAAGCCTAGCTCCGAGAAAAACCGCAAATTTGTGAGCGATGCGTTTAAAAACAAAATATCATCTCCCGGCATTGAAATCACACTAAGCAGCGAGGATGATTACACGCGCGCATTGTCGTTGCGTGCATCGAACAGCAAACATGTAGCTCAATCTCTTAAGATGATTGAAAGCAATCAAAAAGGGTTTCTTGATAACCCTGACTTGTGGGAAAGCCCGCTCCCCAGATTAGGATAAAACTATTAGCCCAGACGCTCTTTTACAAAAGCACCGGCCTTACCCATATCAACCTGACCGGCGTATTGTGCCTTAAGAGCCCCCATCACCTTACCCATATCACGGATAGATTCAGCACCGGTTTCTGATACAAGCTTTCCGATCACATCTTTTAAATCCGAATCATTCATTTGCTCCGGCAAAAAGCTCTCAATGACTTCAATTTCCGATTCTTCGCGCTCGGCTAATTCTTCGCGGCCCGCATCACAATATGTCTTTGCCGATTCCTGACGTTGTTTGATCATGGATTGCAACATGGACAAAATTTCATTGTCATCAATGCCTTCGGAATTTCCATTACCACGTGCCGAGATATCACGATCTTTAAGGGCAGCAATGATCAAACGCACTGTTGAAATGGCAACCTCATCTTTGCTTTTAAGGGCTTCTTTCAATCGAACATTAAATTCTTCTCTAATTGACACAGTTTTTCCTTCCCTTTTGGGTTAAAACTTATTATTAAATTGGTCTCTAGCAGGACAATTTTCAAGATACTCTAGAGAGGATCAATTCCGTGATCGATTTTACTACCCCAAAACAACCCGATAATGCAACCGCCATTCTTGTTTTTGCCGATGGTGATATTCTGTGGGGCTATGGTTTCGGCGCTGAAACAACAAGAGTCGGCGAGATTTGTTTTAATACGTCCATGACCGGCTACCAAGAAATTCTGACAGATCCGAGTTATGCCGGACAGATTATCACGTTCACCTTTCCTCATATCGGTAATGTCGGCACAAATGAGGAAGATTTGGAAACAACCACCCCTGCCTCATGCGGCTTGATTGTAAGAGAAGATATTACATCCCCATCAAGCTGGCGCTCTGCAAAACATTTGGATGAATGGCTCAAAAGCTATGACCTTCCGGGCATTCACGGCATTGACACCCGAGCCCTCACACGCAAAATCCGTGATAATGGAGCCCCTAATGGGGTCTTGTGTGTTAACCTCAAAGGTGAGTTTGATATCCCTGCCCTGATTGAACAAGCAAAAAGCTGGCCCGGTCTGGATGGTATGGACCTCGCCAAGGATGTGAGCTGTACACAAACCTATCACTGGAATGAAACACGTTGGGCATACCCTGAAGGCTATGGAAAGCAAGACAGCGCCCCCTACAAAGTTGTGGCAATGGATTTCGGTGCCAAGCGAAATATCCTGCGCTGTCTGGCCAGTGCAGGCTGTGATGTCACCGTTGTTCCGGCGACGGCAAGCGCAGAAGATATCCTATCCCATAACCCCGATGGCATTTTCCTGTCCAATGGCCCCGGTGACCCCGCAGCCACGGGCGAATATGCGATCCCCACTATTCAGGCTTTATTGGAAAAAGATATTCCATTATTCGGAATCTGCTTAGGGCATCAACTTTTGGCCCTCGCCCTAGGTGCCAAAACAAGAAAAATGCATCTAGGCCACCGCGGTGCCAACCAACCTGTTAAGGATATTGAAACAGGAAAGGTTGAGATTACCAGTCAAAATCACGGCTTTGAAGTATTAGAAGACAGCCTGCCTGAGGGTGTTGAGCAAAGCCATGTCAGTCTGTTTGATGGGTCCAATGAAGGCATCAAGGTCAAAGGGAAGCCGGTTTTTTCCGTGCAATACCATCCGGAAGCATCACCCGGCCCGCAAGATAGTCATTACCTTTTCAATCGCTTTGTTGACCATATCAAAGAGAATAAGGCTGCTTAGCTTCGGCCTAAAATTGACATATCACTCATAAACTGATTAGCTTGCCTCATCATACAATCAAGGAATGAGGGGGAATCATGCCTGATCTAATCCAACAAATCGTTAAAGGGTTTGATGGATTCGTCCAACGTGAATACGCACCAAACGGCGATATGAAACGTGTTCTGGACGAGAGACCAACGCCGCAATATCTTAGCTTTGCCTGTATGGATCCCCGCTCAGCGCCGGAAATTATTTTCAACCTCCACTCTGGTGATGGCTTTGATCTGCGCGAGGCCGGCCCTTTTATTCCTGAATATGATCCAGAAAACCCAAAGGCGTCCCAAATAGAAGAGCAAATCGGCATCGCAATTTCTCAAGGTATTGAACATATTCTTCTTGTTGCCCATGAAGATTGTGCCGCAGCAGGTAAAATCTCAGAAATCTGTGAAGGAGCAAATTCAGACAGATTGAGCTCTTTAGAAAAACAAGGATTGCAATGTTTGGAAGCTGCTCGCAATAATTTTGCAACAGATATGACAGCAGAGCAGCTACATAGAGAAGTTGAACGTCAAATTATTGTGCAAGGTCAAAAAAACCTGTTGAGCTACCCTTCTGTGCAAAAAGCGGTAAGTGAAGGGTCTCTTCATGTTCATGGATTGCTCTTCTCACTCAATGCAGGGCAACTCCTGAAATATTACCCCTCAGAGGATAAATCCCAAGATGGTGAGTTTCGTGTTATTGCAGGCAATAGCAGCTTTCCTCAGGGGCCACGCGAAGAAATCGAATTCTTTCATAAATCGGATTTATAAAGCCGTTCTTATAAAATCTGCCGCGGCGTAATAGAACGGAAGCCCCAGAATAATATTGAATGGGAATGTAATGGCCAGTGATAAAGTAATTGCCGGCGATAAATTGACATGTGGCAAGGCGACACGAATAGCCGCGGGAACAGCAATATAAGAGGCACTTGCGCCCAATACCGCCAACAGCATTAAACTTCCGGTCTCAAGCCCCAGCCAATACCCTAAAAACAGACCAATACCAGAGCCGATTAAAGGCATAAGAATACCGTATATCACTATACGCGGCTGAAGCTGTGCATCTTTATCCCAAAGTTTGGCCGCGGCTACCATACCAATATCAAGCATAAACAAGCATAAAACGCCCTTGAAGATATCAACAAAAAATGGCTGCACTGTTTGCATGCCCTGCTCGCCGGAGAGCCAACCAACAAAGAAAGACCCCACAAGAACAACAACAGAGCCGTTCAAGAAAATCTCGCGCCAGACAGCGCCATCCATAGTCACATGGTTCTTTTTCTTCTGTGCCATAGCGTTTACAAGCAACAAACACGCAAAAATAGCAGGCGTTTCCATGACGGCCATCACAGCCACCATCCAACTATCATAGGGAACACTCATAGAATTAAGCAGTTCTGTGGCTGTGACAAAGGTTACAACACTGACCGAGCCGTAATGCGCCGCAATGACGGCGCGATCTGTGACTCGCAAATCAGAAAAGAATTTCAAGAGATAGAACCCGATAAAGGGAACAACAAAGCTCATAACACCGCCCGTCATCAAAACGGCAATAATTTTGCCATCCAGAACACTGGTACTGAGTGCGTAGCCGCCCTTATATCCAATGGCCATCATCAAATAGATGGATACAAACTTGCTAACATTACCCGGAATTTCGAGATCGGATTTCAAAAATTTAGCAAAAAACCCTAGCAAAAAGAAAAGAATAACCGGACTAAGAAAGTTATTGAGGGCAAGTTGAAAAATTGTATCGAGCATCATAATGAAATCCACCTATCCCCCCAGCATATCGACAGGCTGTATTATTACAATAAAAACCATTGAAATATCCCGAACATTAAGCTACTAAATCATTCTCGGTACTTCTAAGAAATACAAGAATAACAAAACACACAATAAGGCCGAGAGTTATGCCCAAACGCACCGACATCCAATCCATTGCAATCATAGGCGCAGGACCGATTATCATTGGTCAGGCATGCGAATTTGACTACTCCGGAACGCAGGCATGCAAAGCCCTCAAAGAAGAAGGCTATCGCATTATTTTGATTAACTCCAACCCTGCCACAATCATGACCGACCCGGATATGGCCGATGCAACCTACATCGAACCCATCACACCGGAGGTCGTAGCAAAAATTCTAGAAAAAGAAAAACCAGATGCCCTGCTCCCGACAATGGGCGGACAAACAGCCCTCAACACGGCTCTAGCCCTTGCCGACAATGGCACATTGGATCGCCTTAATATTGAGCTTATTGGTGCAAAGGCCGATGTGATTGACAAAGCCGAGAACCGTGAGCGATTCAAAGAATGTATGGATGAGCTAGGCTTAGAAAACCCGCGCAGTAAAGTCGTACGCAACATTGATGATGCAAGGGCTTATCTTGATGAAATTGGTTTGCCGGCAATTATTCGCCCCTCTTTTACCTTGGGTGGTACAGGCGGCGGCGTCGCCTACAACCGTACCGAATTTGACCAGATTGTGCGTGATGGCCTCGAAGCCTCCCCTACAACAGAAGTCCTGATTGATGAATCACTTCTGGGATGGAAAGAATATGAAATGGAAGTGGTGCGCGATAAGAATGATAACTGCATTATCATCTGTGCCATTGAAAATATTGACCCTATGGGGGTGCATACAGGTGATTCCATTACGGTTGCCCCCGCTCTTACACTCACGGATAAAGAATACCAAATCATGCGCGATGCCTCACTGGCGGTGCTCCGCGGTATTGGTGTTGAGACAGGCGGCTCCAATGTGCAATTCGGCCTCAATCCGGATAATGGCCGCATGGTTGTCATTGAAATGAATCCGCGCGTCTCCAGATCATCCGCCTTGGCCTCTAAAGCCACAGGTTTTCCGATTGCCAAAATTGCAGCCAAACTCGCCGTAGGATACACGCTCGATGAACTCGGCAATGACATTACAGGCGGCAAGACACCAGCATCCTTCGAGCCGAGCATCGATTACGTCGTCACAAAAATTCCGCGTTTCACATTCGAAAAATTCAAAGGAGCCGAAAATACGCTGACCACTGCGATGAAATCCGTGGGTGAAGCCATGGCGATTGGCCGGAATTTTGAAGAATCCATTCAAAAAGCCATGCGCTCTCTTGAAAAAGGACTACATGGTTTAAGCCCACTGAACATCAAACGCTCGGAAGATATAGAAACAGCGCGTGAAGAAGTGCTGGCCGATATCTCCAAACCTACGGCACAGCGTATTCTGTTCATCGCTGAAGGCTTTAAATATGGCATCCCACAAGAGGATATCTTTAACGCGTGTAAATATGATCCCTGGTTCCTAGAGCGTATCAAGCATATCGTTGATACAGAAATACGTGTTCAAGAAAAAGGTCTTCCAACCAATGCACAAGAATGGAGCGCCCTTAAAAAGCTTGGCTTCTCCGATGCGGGCCTGGCCAAACTCGTGGATGTTTCAGAAGAGACAGTGCGTAATGCGCGCTTAACCCATGATATCCATCCTGTTTATAAACGCGTTGATACATGCGCCGCCGAAATACCATCAGAAACGCCCTATATGTATGGCTGTTACGAGGGCAATGGTCTCTATAAAGCGGAAAGCGAAATAGATCCAAGTGACAAAGAAAAAGTCATCATTCTTGGGGGCGGGCCAAACCGTATTGGCCAAGGCATTGAATTTGATTATTGCTGTGTGCATGCCTCATATGCCTTAAAGGATGCCGGTTATGAAACTGTTATGGTGAATTGCAACCCGGAAACAGTCTCCACCGATTATGATACGTCAGATCGTTTGTATTTCGAGCCCCTTACAGAAGAAGATGTCGTTGAATTGATCCGCGCCGAGCAGGAAAGCGGCACCGTGAAAGGTGTTATTGTTCAACTTGGTGGCCAAACACCGCTAAAGCTCGCAGAAGTTTTAGAGCGCGAAGGAATCCCGATTTTAGGAACATCACCTGATGCGATTGATTTGGCCGAAGACCGTGAGCGTTTCCAAAAACTTTTGAATGATTTAGATCTCAAACAACCACCAAATGCTCTTGCAACATCCCTTGAAGAAGCCGTTGAAAAAGCCGAAGAAATTGGCTTCCCTCTTGTTATTCGCCCGTCCTATGTTCTTGGCGGCGCAGCCATGCAGATCGTGCATAATATGGAAGGGCTACAAAACTATATGAATACTGCCGTGCATGTCTCCGGCGACTCCCCTGTATTGCTTGACCGCTACCTCAAAAGTGCCATTGAAATTGATGTCGATACTCTTGCCGATGGCGAGGATGTTTATGTTGCCGGAATCATGGAGCATATCGAAGAAGCTGGAATTCACTCCGGCGACTCAGCCTGTGTCTTACCGCCGCATTCTCTGTCTGAAGAGACCGTCAAAGAGCTTGAGGCGCAAACAATCAAACTGGCCAAAGCCTTAAACGTTAAGGGTTTGATGAATACACAATTCGCCGTCAAGCGTGACTCTGAGACGGGTAAGGATGTGATCTATATTATTGAAGTCAATCCACGCGCCTCCCGAACGGCACCTTTCGTCGCCAAAGCCACAGGTGTGCCTATTGCTAAGATTGCCGCACGCATTATGGCTGGAGAGAAACTTAAAGACTTTAGCGACATCTTGCTTGGCATGAATATCAAGCACCATGCCGTTAAAGCCCCTGTATTCCCATTCAACCGTTTTCCTGGTGTAGAGCCCCTTCTTGGGCCTGAAATGAAATCAACGGGTGAAGTTATGGGGATTGATAAAGATCTTGCACAAGCCATTGCAAAATCGCAGCTTGCCGCGGGGATTACGCTTCCAACATCCGGAAAAGTATTCTTATCTGTAAAGAATGATAACAAAGAAGATCTCCTGCCTATCGCTAAAGAGCTAGAGGATATGGGTTTTGAGTTGATCGCTACTGGCGGCACCTGCAAGTTCTTGAAGGAACAAGGCCTTAAAGTTGAGCGCATTAACAAAGTAATGGAAGGACAGCCGCATATTGTCGATGCCCTTATTAATGGCGAAATTGCACTAATGATTAACACAACATCCAAAAGTGCTCAGGCGGCCGCTGATTCCAACTCGATCCGCAGACAGGCTTTGATGAATAAAATCCCTTACTACACGCTAATAACGGCTGCTAAGGCCGCTGTGAAAGCCATTCGTGCATTGAAAGAAAAAGAGCTGAGTGTTGCCCCGCTTCAGGATTATTTCCCCCAGAAGGGCCACAAAAAGGATGCGGCATAAGCGATACAAAAGGCGCGTATCTTGACGATCGTTTAGCAATCTGCTTTATTATCGATCAATCCCGCCATTTTTGGCGGGTTTTTATATGATAAACAAAATAAAAACGAGATAAAAATGGATCAGATTCCAGTAACAAAAATTGGTTTTGAGAATTTAGAGGCAGAACTGCAGAATTTAAAATCAGTCGAACGCCCAAATGTTATTGCCGCGATTGCAGAAGCTCGTGAGCATGGTGATTTATCTGAGAATGCGGAATATCATGCGGCCCGTGAACAACAGAGCTTCATCGAAGGCCGTATTCAAGAACTGGAGGCGGTTGTCAGCAAAGCAAAAGTTATTGACCCGACAACCCTTAGTGGCGATAGCGTAAAATTTGGTGCCACTATTCTGATCGTTGATGAAGATACGGATGAAGAAGAAACGTACCAGATTGTCGGTGACTATGAAGCTGATATTGAGAATGGAAAACTATCCATCTCAGCGCCGATTGCACGTGCATTGATGGGTAAATCTGTCGGCGACTCTGTAAAAGTGCGCACACCAAAGGGTGAACGTCACTACGAAATTCTCGAAGTACATTATAAGTAAAGGAATCGAAGACCTTTATTCTTCGATTGGAACACCAGGCCATTCGCGGGTGGTTCTAATCACGAGTGTTGAACGCACAGAGGCCACATTTTCAGTGGCTGTGAGCTCTTCGGTGAGAAAATTCTGATAATTATCCCAATCTCTGGCAACAATTTTAAGCATAAAGTCTGTTTCACCGGCCAACATATGGCACTCTCTGACTTGGGGCCATTTTTCAGTCTGCGCCACAAACTCCATCAATTTTTGTTCACCATGATTATCCAGTTTGACATTGGCGTAAATCATCACACCATACCCCAATGAGCTCTTATCGACATGCGCGTGATAGCTTTTGA
>CAZTBB010000054.1:0-12868 GCA_964611755.1 uncultured Pseudobdellovibrionaceae bacterium | reverse complement strand
GGCGATGAAGCCATAATGCAAAAAGCCAGAGCGAATAAGACTAATTTTATTTTCATTGTAATCCTCACAATAAACTCTTTCTTTAGAGCCCTCTTATTTTTTAGCGTTTTTTTGTAATACTGCCTGATGAAT
The DNA here is from genome assembly GCA_964611755.1 of uncultured Pseudobdellovibrionaceae bacterium. Classification (GTDB taxonomy): domain Bacteria; phylum Pseudomonadota; class Alphaproteobacteria; order Micavibrionales; family Micavibrionaceae; genus CAZTBB01. The sequence goes on along the minus strand of CAZTBB010000054.1, from coordinate 12,736 downwards.
ACTTGGCGGCAATTTGCTTCCCTTCTCGATCTTGCTCAGCAAGGGCAAAATAACGACAAAGAAGGCGAAATAATAAGCCGTGGCAACCAAGCCCCAGAAAGACATAGGAAGTCCCAACAATTTCCCATCAGCCGATTGTGCCCCTAACCATCCAAGGAATAGGAAATCAACAATCAAAATAATAAAGAATGTTCTAAACAATGGGCGATAACGAGCACTGCGCACTGGGTGTGAATCAAGCCAGGGCAAAACCAACCACAATGCAATCGCACCAAACATCGCAATGACACCACCCAGCTTGGCCGAGATAAACACAATCTCAGTGCCCGGTATGCCAATTTCAAAGGTAATGGCCCGCAAGATCGCATAGAATGGCAAGAAATACCACTCAGGCACAATATGCGCAGGCGTTACCAGTGGGTTTGCCGGGATATAGTTATCCGCATGCCCGAGGCTATCCGGTGCAAAGAACACAAACAACGCGAACAAGATCAAGAAGACGATCAATCCAAAGCTATCCTTAATGGTATAATATGGGTGGAATGGAACCGTGTCTTGCTTGCTCTTTACATCAAGGCCGGTCGGGTTATTTGATCCTGTGACGTGCAACGCCCAGACATGCAGGAACACCACTGCAAAGATCACAAATGGAAGCAAGAAATGCAGCGCAAAGAAACGGTTTAGCGTGGGGTTATCTACGGAGAACCCGCCCCATAACCATGTCACAATACTATCACCAACGAGGGGTATGGCTGAGAAGAGATTTGTAATAACAGTCGCACCCCAGTAACTCATCTGCCCCCATGGCAAGACATACCCGATAAAGGCCGTTGCCATCATAAGAAGGAAGATCACAACACCGAGAATCCACAAGAGCTCTCGCGGCCGCTTATAAGATCCGTAATACATGCCGCGGAAAATATGCAAGTAAACGGCAATAAAGAAGAAGGAGGCACCATTCATGTGAATATAACGAATAAGCCAACCATAATTCACATCACGCATAATGCGCTGAACACTATCAAACGCATAATCCGCATGAGCCGTATATTGCATGGCCAAGACAATACCTGTGACAATCATTGTCACCAGCATGAACATCAAAATGGCACCAAAATTCCAGAAGTAGTTAAAATTCTTTGGCGTTGGGAACACACCATATTCCTGCTGCATCAACGTAAAAATCGGAAGACGTTCATCAATCCAATTCACAACAGGGTTTTTAAATTCTGCTCTTTGTCCACTACCCATTTTTCTTTTCCTTATTATCCAATCACTTTTAATCTATGTGGTGAATTATCCAATTTTGATTCGTGTATCTGAAACAAATTCATATGGCGGTACAGGCAAGTTCTTAGGCGCGGGGCCTTTCCGAATACGGCCTGATGTATCGTAATGCGATCCATGGCACGGGCAGAACCAGCCCTCATAGTCACCCTTGATCTGTCCTGATTTCTGGCCTGTCGGAACACAGCCCAAATGTGTGCAAATACCAACAATAACGAGCCATTGGTCTTTTTGAATACGATCACTATCGGCTTCACGATCAATCAAACCATCCAGTTCAACCTCTTGCGCGGCCGCAATCTCTTCTTGTGTACGATGGCGAATAAAAACCGGCTTACCGCGCCACATCACTGTAATGGCTTGCCCTTCACCAATAGGGGACAAATCCACCTCAATCGAGGCCAAAGCCAATGTATCTTGTGCCGGGTTCAGGCTGTGAACAAATGGCCAAGCCACGCATCCCGCACCCACAGCGCCAAAGGCGGCGGCTGTTAGCTGCAGAAAATCTCTTTTTGTTTCGCCGGATTTCGATAAGTTTTTTGTCTTCGCGCTCATACCATTATGTCTCTGGTTTGTTTAATTAATTTGCAAGCTCAGATAACACAAGCTCACCTCATGAATCAAGCACCTATTGTGTACTATGCGCGAATAGCTTACAAGACTTTAAATCATTGAAAATTGACCGAAGTCATCTGATATGAAAAAAGATTTTTATTATGATCAACATCGCCCTCTTCCAACCAGATATCCCGCAAAATGTAGGCGCCGCCATCCGTCTTTGCGCTTGTCTTGGCATGGGGCTTGATATTATTGAGCCCTGCGGTTTTCCATGGAACGAGAAAAAAATTCGTATCTCCGCGATGGATTATTGGGATCTTGTGAACCCTCAAAGGCATGATAACTGGGATAATTTTTTGGCAAATAAAAAAGGCCGTGTCATTCTCATGACAACAAAAACAGACCAACCCTACACGCAATTTAATTTTCAAGAAGGCGACATACTCCTTGCAGGCCAGGAAAGTTCTGGCGCCCCTGCGTTTGTCCATGACACCGTGGATGAAAAAGTTACCATCCCGATGTATGGGAAGGCACGCTCGCTGAACATTGTTAATGCCACGGCAATGATTGCCGGAGAAGCGCTACGGCAAACGGCGTCTTGATTATTATCAAGGGCGGCTTATGCCTTTTAAGCGTAGATTTTCTTTGCAACTCTGTATATGACTGACGAGGAGTAAATAAGATGAGTAAGGCCACAGATATTAAAAATATGAGTGTATCCGAAGAAAAACTAGAAGAGCTGGAAAACAAACAGGCAGCAGCGAGCAAATGGTTCCGCGATATTCGTGATACTATTTGCCAGCGCTTTGAACAGCTAGAAGATGAGCTATCCGCCAATGCCCCAAAAGGCCATATGGATGCCGGACGCTTTGAGCGCAAACCATGGGAGCGCGAAAATTCAGGCCAGCCAAATGAGTCAGGCTCTGTTCTGCATGGTGGCGGCGAAGTGTCTATCATGCGCGGCCGCGTCTTTGAAAAAGTTGGTGTCAATATCTCAACCGTCTATGGAACCTTTTCCGAAGATTTTGCAAAACAAATTCCTGGTGCTGTTGAGAGTGATGGAGCCTTTTGGGCCTCCGGAATCTCTCTGGTCGCGCATATGCAATCCCCGCTTGTTCCGGCTGTGCATATGAACACACGCATGATCTGCACCTCTAAAAGCTGGTTTGGCGGTGGTGCTGATCTGACGCCAATGTTCGAAGATGAAGCGGATACAGCCGCATTCCATAGCGCTTTTCAGGAATGCTGTGATAAGCATGATCCGGATTATTATCCCAAGTTCAAAAAATGGTGTGATGAATATTTCTTCTTACCCCACCGAAATGAACCGCGCGGTATTGGCGGCATCTTCTATGATTATTTAGACAACAATAATTGGGAGGCTGACTTTGCATTCACCCAAGATGTTGGCCGCACCTTTGCGGATATTTATCCGGCTATTGTGCGTAAATCATTGAATAAAGAATGGAGTGATGATCAACGCGAACACCAGCTTATTAAACGCGGGCGTTATGTTGAATTTAACCTGCTGCATGATCGCGGCACACAGTTTGGCCTTAAAACAGGTGGCAACACCGAAGCCATTTTGATGTCTATGCCGCCGGAGGTGAAGTGGCCGTAACCGATTTTTTTTAAAACACTTGCAGAAAAACTGGGGCGCATTATTGAATGCGCCTCTTTTTTTATGATGCACGGAACTCTTCCGGGAACCCCTGCTCTATCCACTGCGCTTCCAGCTCTTTTAATTTTTTCCCAAGCAAGGGCCCCGGCTTCAATCCCTGATCCATTAAATCAGCCGCCTTGATTGGAAACTCAGGAACAGGCCATGACATCAGCAGATCAAAATGCTCATCCGCAACGCCGCCTTTCATCAGATGCGCTTGAATGGCAAGATCGCGCCCGTAAAAATACAGCGCCCTTTTGATGGAATGCTCAGTGTTCATCTCTTCGGATTGAAGCAAAGAGAGCAAATCTCTTAGCCTGTGTTTTTGCTTGTTTGAAAAAGACAGGCGTTCATTCAGACCGTCAAGCAAGCCTTCATCCAGTGAGCATACCTTCAGCAACCGTGCTTCAAGCCCCATATCCTTATCAAAGGCGTGCAAGTCTTCTTTTAAACCAAAACCCAGAACATGTTCTAAAACATCGTGATCATGCATGAGCATAATAATCTCCGCAGCACGAGGGCCCATGATAATCTTCGAAAATTCTTGGGTTATGCGCTCAGATGACAATGTTTCTATCTGATCGGCAGCCTTAGCACATGCTTTCAGAGTATTCTCATCCGGCGCATCTCTTCCATACAAACCATAGAAACGAAAATAGCGCAGAATACGCAAAATATCCTCCGCAATGCGTTCGGATGGCTCTCCGACAAACAAAATGCGCCGCGCATGCAGATCATCCATTCCCTGCCCGCTCGGGTCATAAATTTGACCTTCCATATCACAGAGCAATGTATTGATTGTAAAATCGCGGCGCTGCGCATCCTCGGCCCAATCCTTTGTGAAGGCCACAACAGCCCGCCTGCCATCGGTCTCCACATCACGGCGCAGTGTCGTAATCTCGTAATTCTGCCCATCAATGACAGCTGTAACCGTACCGTGATCTACGCCCGTTGGAACAACCTTGATCCCCTGCGCCTCCAACAGCTTCACAACCTCATCCGGCGTCCAAATTGTTGCAATATCTACATCGCTTGGCGGCTCATCCATCAGGGCATTGCGGACACACCCCCCGACAAACAGGGCGGCCGGATCGGAAGCGCCACGCCCAAGCACATCCATTAATTTACGTACAGCAGGGCATGCCATATGATGCGGCATATTTATTCTGGATACAGGCTCAAGATTTTTCATTTATGCCTCATCCCCAAGAGAAAAACATTGCCCGCCACTGGTAATCTCCGATCCATATTGGTTGACAAGATGATAAAACACAGAGCGCCCAATACGTGCCTCTAGGCCATTTCGAATCTCGATGTAAGGAATACCATCACGCAGAATGAATGGGTTTTGCGCAGACAAAATGACGTCTTCATCCATATTGGAGGTAAATACAAACGAGCCTGACTCTTCGCGGTAATCAGTGATAACAAAAGGAACATCATCAACCTGCACGGGGTATTTCTCATAAGGTGATGCCAACCAGTAAGCCCCATTCTCATCTCGCTTTAACCCTTTATCGGAAAATAATTTGGCCAAGGCCTTGCGATGGATGGGGTCGCCATTATGATACCATTGCCCATCACGGTCGATACGAAAATGCTCTGCTGATTGTTCGCCATCACTCATAAGCATTACTGTCTCGTATTCATATACAAAGGTAAAGCCCCTAAGCGGCTTCTGTGAGAACAGCGTTAATTTTCTCTACAAAAGCATCTTTCGATAACGGCTTGCGAATAACCGCCTTAATTGCGGGATGATCACCAATCATGTCCTGAAGCTTTTCATGGCTGTATCCCGAGACCATGACAAATGGCAGATCGGGGCTGTGCATATGAACAGATTCGGCCAATTCCAAACCGGTCATTCTGGGCATGTTATAGTCCGTAATGATTAAATCAAAATGATCCGGGTTCTCTTTAATCACGGCCAGAGCCTCTATCGCCGTATCACATTTTTCAGCGTCATAGCCCTCACGTGACAAAAGGCTCATCATCATATCTTGCACCATCTCATTGTCTTCCACCACGAGAACATTGCCTGACACCCTTTCTGAGCGCCCGCCTGCAATATCGTCCAACCTCTCTGTAACAAGCTCTTCGACAAGAGGAAAATACAAATCAAAGCGCGTTCCCTGTGCCAGAACACTATCAACCACCATGGCCCCTTTATGCGATGAAATCACACCATGGGTCATCGACAGGCCAAGCCCGGTCCCTTTATCGACGGGCTTTGTGGTAAAGAATGGCTCAAAAATATGTTGCATGATGGCCTTGCTCATACCACAACCGGAATCCTGCACTGTTAATTTCACATAGGGAGCATCACGGAAAATTGTTCCCAAACGCAATATACTCCGGCTTGCATCGACATCCTCAATATCCGCAATGGGAATCACATCATCCAAAGGCATATCATCGCTTAGGATCGGCTGAATGCTCTCATCACTCATATCGGCCAACTCGAGGGTGATATCAATTTTACCATGCTCATCCTCTAGAGCATCACTTGCATTCACACCCAGATTCATAATGACCTGCGAAATTTGTGTACTATTCCCATGAATAGGCGCGCTTTCGAGTTTCACCTCATTGTTTAGCTCCACAGTTTTAGGCAGGCTAGCATTCAGCATAGACATTGCCTCTTTGATGGATGCCCGAAGGTCCGTCACCTCTGAGGCGCTTTGCTTCTGGCGCGAAAAGGCCAACATTTGCTCCACAAGGTCTTTGGCTTGATTGCCCGCGACAAGAATATTTTTCGCAAATTTTTTTAAATCAGGCTGATCCTTGAGGTCCTCTTCCAAAAACTCCGCATAACCTGTAATTGCGGCCAGAATGTTATTAAAGTCATGTGCAACACCGCCCGCCAGACGGCCAATCGCTTCCATTTTTTGCGCTTGATAAAATTGTTGCTCCAAATGCTCTCTCTCTTCCGCATTTTTTCTCTCGCCGGTAATATCTCTAGCCGTCCCGATAAAGCTTCCATCTTTTAGCAACGTCAAAGACATGGCGGCATAAACCACCTCACCATCCATGCGCACAATCGGGGAATCCCCCCTCCAGGCACCTGTTTCATAAAGATGCGGCAGAACAACATTATCGATCTGGTCCTTGCCTTTCTTGGAATAAAGCTCCGCCCAGGGCTTACCGATAAACTCGGCCTCACGGCCTTCTTCAATCCCGTGCAGATCTTTTAAAGCTTTATTCATGTAAACAAGATTGCCCTCGGTATCCACGATCCCGATACCGTCAGCCGCGGCTTCCATCGCGGCCAACCTGTTTTCAAGCAGGTTGAAGGCCTCGTCTTTTTCTTCATTAATCTTTTTGTTCAAGCGAACTTGTGACACGTAAAGAACAATAATAATGCCGAGCAAAAGCCCCTCTATCAGGATAGCCCAGATCAGAGCATCATAATTTGCCGTTTCAAATGAATTATAAGTGAATAAAACACCCAAAGTTAAAAGAGAAAAACCAAGAAAATAGACAATAATACTATGTATATTCTCAATTAGTTTCATCACATGCTTTCTCAGATGCAGGGGTTCATTTACGGATTTATTGTCGTATTAAGAGCTAAACGATGCAAGCTTCTTTTGCCTTCAAGGCAGCTTGTGTTCTATTTTGTACGCCCAATTTGCGGCAAATACCACGCACATGCAGCTTCACGGTGACCACCTGAAGGCCAAGCCTGTTTGCGATTTCCTTATTGGCCTCACCATCCGCCAGATGTTTGAGCACATCCAGCTCTCGCGGCGTTAAATCATAGTCCTCCGCACTTCCGGCAGAATGTATGGCATTTCCCTGCCCCCCATCTTTATCATCACCATAATAAGACGGCATAATCTTGGAGCCATTCTGGTCAAGAGGCATAAAGCGCTCACCGCTTAGAACCAATTCAATTCCATTCAGAAGAGATTTACCCGACATTGTTTTGGGGAAATACCCGGCGGCACCAAGCTCAATCGCATTTTTTACATCAGGGGCCTCGGCCACACCCGACATCAATGCCACCAAAATATCGGGGTATTTTTCACGAATATGGCGCAAACCATCCAGACCGTTCATGCCCGGCATTCTATAATCCAGCAAAACAAGGGATTGATCAGGATCATTCAAAAGCAGTTCCGTTACCTCATCAAAGTCACGCGCGAGCTTCACTTCGGCTTCAGGTTTCGCCCGCTCCAGATAGTGGAGCAACGTGTCCCTAAAAAGAGCATGATCATCTGCAAGTATTAGTTTCATTGTGCTTTTGTCCCCACGATCAAAAGTTTGTATACTTTATATCATATAATAAGAGAAAAATCTTAAAAAAACCTAAGCATTTTTCAAGTCTTAGGGCACGCATGTATGCTTAAAACGCATAAACAACGCATCTGGCGATCAATTCAAAGCAACAATTATCGGTTGCAACCCTTGTTTTTGTTTACCGGATAACCGCAATCGATAAATATGTGTTGCTTCTATGACCCTTTGAATATAATTGCGGGTTTCATAAATCGGAAGACTTTCTATCCAATCCAACATGTCAATTTGCCCTGTTCTTGGATCACCATATTCAACCACCCAACGATCAACACGGCTTGGCCCTGCATTATATGCTGCTATAGCCATGGGATAGGACCCGTTGTAACGCTCCAGCATTTGCTTTAAATACAACGTGCCCAGACGCACATTATGCGATGGCCGCTGCGTCAGCCATTCCGTACGATGCGAGAGACCATGCTTCTTTGACAGATAACGCGCCGTTGCAGGCATGAGTTGCATCAAACCAAGCGCGCCGACCGGGCTTTTTGCCTTTTTATCAAAGGCACTTTCCTGTCGGATCAGACCATGCACCAAAGCCCATTCCAGATCATCTACATCACCGAGCAATCCCACAATTGTGGGATAAGCCTGCGCGGTTAAAAAGAAGCCTTTCTTCGTGGCTTGCTTGGAAATCTCGATAGCATCAAATTTATAATCCAGATCACTGGCGAGATCTGCAGCAAACCGATAGGCAATACCGCTATCATGCTTATTCGTGAACGCTTTCAAGAAAGCGCTCACCTCATCATCCAAGCCGGCTTGAGCCAATAACTGCACAGCATTTATTAATTCGTCTTTTTCGAAGGCTTTCCTTTGAGATGCGGTTAAAACGGGCGGTGGTTGATTGGGCAATGCCATATCGAGGCGCAAACGCTGGACGGAGAGCTGCCCATAGAATGATGTCTGGAACTGCGCGCCATAAGCATACCATTTTTCAGCCAGGTCTTTCCGTCCCAACTGCTCCGCTGAACGGCCGGCCCAATACGCGGCACGCCCCAGAGATATTGGTGTTTTTACCGATTTATATAAATTCTGAAAATGCTCCAGCGCGGCAATCGCATCTTTCGTGTGACGCAAAGCCAGCCAGCCAGCCAGCCATTCCGCCTGAGCATAAGAAAACCCTTCTTTTTGTTTATGCTGCGAGGCTAGCATATAGGCTGTTTTTACACGCCCCTGTTCAATCATGCGGCGAATAATAATATGGCGCTCTCGCCACCAATCCTGCGGATTGCTTAACTGTCCAATTGCAGGTTGCTGGTCCAAAATTTCTATCGCCCTAAAATCCAGATCTTTCTTTCTGCGCCAGCGCAGCCTCTCATATAAAAACCCCGCATCACCCTGCAGCGATGCAGGAACTTTATCAATAAGGGCATTCACCCCGATTTTATTCTCAGCCAGTGCAATGCGCGCCTCGGCCAATTCAGCATAGCCTTTGCCAAGGACCCCCGCCATTGCCCGTGCATTCGTGTATTGCCGCGCATGCAACAATGTATTAAACCGCTTTTCATGAGCGCTGCGGCTAATATACCGCCCATATTTTCGAAAAATCTCGCGCTGATCATTCCGCGCTATAAGCGTTTCACCCCACCATTCATCCAGATAGCGACTCACCTTATCCTTACGCCCGGCAACAAGTAAGGCATCGATATAATCCTGGGCTGCTGTCGCTGATAAAGGTTTAAAATCATCAAACCATGCCACTATTTCCTGATGATCCATATCCGCACGCTTCATGTCTTCAAATGCCTTACGCAATGATATTTGATGCGGCCAATCCGGGTTATTGCGGATAAAACGCGATAATTTGATATGCCGCTCATCCTGCTCGTTCCATTTAAACGACATCCAGTCATAAATCTTTAGCGCCAAGGGGTCTTTCACCGTTTTGGCCAGCGATGCTGCCTTCTCCCATTTTCGTTTTTCAGCAAGCCTTAAAAGATCTGTCTCGGCACTGGCATATGCACCATACGATCCCCACAGAGAAAAAATCGCCAGAACAATGAAAAACAGCGCAGCTTTCTTGCATTCACGCTGCGGACAAGATACATTAGCCGAACTTTTTAAAGGAGATTGTAAAACATGTTTAAAGGCTCGATACCGGCTCTGATCACACCATTTAAGAATGGCGAAATTGATTGGCCCGCTTTTGATAATTTTGTGGAATGGCAAATAGAACAAGGCTCTCACGGCCTTGTTCCATGTGGCACTACGGGTGAATCTCCAACTTTGTCGCACGAAGAACATAGACAGATAGTTAAGAGATGTGTCGAAATCGTCAAGCAAAGAATTCCAGTAATTGCAGGAACCGGCTCAAACTCCACTGCAGAAGCCATTGAGCTGACACAATACGCGAAAGAAGACGGCGCGGATGCCGCCCTTATCGTGACGCCTTATTACAATAAACCTACTCAAGATGGAATGCTTGCCCATTTCACCGCCATCCATGATTCTGTAGATTTGCCGATTATCCTCTACAACATTCCCGGCCGCTCTATTGTTGATATGGCTTCCGATACTATGGCCGAGCTCGCAAAGCTTAAAAATATTATAGGGGTTAAAGATGCTACGGCCGATCTTGCCCGCCCATTAGAAACGGCAAGGCTCTGTGGCACTGACTTTTGTCAACTTTCCGGCGAAGATGCTACTGTCACCGCCTTTCTTGCTCAGGGCGGCGTTGGCTGCATTTCTGTTGTCGCTAACATTGCCCCCGCCTTATCGGCAGCCCTTCACAACGCATGGCAAGCCGAAGATTACAGAGAAGCTTTCCGCATTCGTGATTTACTCGGCCCATTATCCGAAGATTTATTCTGTGAGAGCTCACCGGCGCCCGTCAAATATGCAGCCCAACAACTTGGCCTCTGCTCCGATGAAGTCCGGCTGCCTTTACAAGCCGCCTCCAGAGCCGCGCGCGAAAAAGTTGATGCTGCTATGGCATATGCGGGTATTTCTTCCAATGGACTCAAAGCGGTGGGCGCTTAAAGAATAGAAAGCCGCGTACTAGGATTATGGCCAAGAAAAAAGATAAAAAAACCGGCCTTATATCAACCAGCCAAACCGTTGCTGATAACAAGCGCGCGCGCTTTGATTATGCACTGGAAGAAACCTTTGAAGCAGGAATAGCCCTCAAAGGAACCGAAGTAAAATCATTGCGCATGGGGCAATGTGCCCTGAAAGAAAGCCATATTATTGTGCAAGGCGGTGCGTTATATCTCTTAAATGCACACATCCCAGAATACAAACAGGCAGGCCCCCATTTACAGCATGATCCTAAACGTGCCAGAAAACTCCTTCTTAAAAAGCGTGAGATTGATAAACTCATGGGCGCCGTGAATAAAGCCGGCTATACAATCGTTCCCGTAAAACTTTATTTTGATTCACGCGGCCTAGCCAAATTGGAGATCGCCCTAGCCAAAGGGAAGAAGCAATATGATAAGCGTGAGACAATGAAAGATCGTGATTGGGGCCGCGAAAAACAGCGCGTGCTGAAAGATCATAATAACGGCTAACCCCGAAACGCCCCCGACCGGTTTAGGCTTAAGCCACATATCAAAAAAGCCTTCATAACACGTATGAAGGCTTTCTCCTGAAAAAACGTTCAAGTCTTTTATGGCTTATTCTTTATCTGCCTCTTCAGATGTTTCTTTGGGGACCTCTTCCAAAACAGGCCCATCATTATCATCACTTTCCGGACCAACCAACATCGCATCAGCAACAAGCCCTGCATTGGCCCTTATCTGATTTTCAAGCTTCTCGGCAACATCCTTATTTTCCATTAAGAATATTTTTGAATTTTCTCGCCCCTGACCAATACGCTGACCATCATAGGAAAACCATGCCCCTGATTTTTCCACCAGATTACCGGAGACACCGAGGTCAAGCAGTTCACCCATTTTAGAGACACCCTCACCATACATAATATCAAATTCGATTTGGCGGAATGGAGGTGCCATTTTATTTTTCACCACCTTCACACGGGTCTGATTTCCAACCACTTCATCACGGTTTTTAATGGAACCGATACGGCGAATATCAAGACGCACAGAGGAATAGAACTTCAACGCATTTCCGCCTGTCGTCGTCTCGGGTGACCCAAACATCACACCAATCTTCATGCGGATCTGGTTAATAAAGATCACCACGCAATTTGAGCGTGAAATAGACCCTGTAATCTTACGCAATGCCTGTGACATCAAGCGTGCCTGAAGACCGACATGGGTATCCCCCATCTCGCCCTCCAATTCCGCACGAGGTACAAGGGCCGCAACCGAGTCAACAACCAACACATCAACAGCACCAGAGCGCACAAGCGTGTCGGCAATTTCCAAAGCTTGCTCACCCGCATCAGGCTGGGAGATCAAAAGATTATCAACATCCACCCCTAATTTTTTAGCATAGCTTGGATCAAGTGCATGTTCCGCATCAACAATGGCACATGTTCCGCCAGCCTTTTGCGCCTCGGCAATAACATGCAATGCCAGGGTTGTTTTACCGGAACTTTCCGGGCCATAAATTTCAGTAATACGTCCCCGTGGTAAGCCGCCAATGCCAAGGCCAATATCCAGCCCGATCGAGCCTGTAGAGATCGCCTCAACCTGAATGGGGTTTTGCTCGCCATTCAACTTCATAATCGAGCCTTTACCAAAGGCTCTTTCAATTTGTGTGAGGGCCGCGTCCAATGCTTTTTGCTTTTCAGCCGTATTTGTACTCATATCATCCTTCTTTTTCAAAGCAGTTACACTCATTTTTTCTCTCCTTCTTTACTGGCACATAAGCATAGGTGATGCAAACTTTATAGCCCTTGTGATTTGTCTTACTCACAAGTATGTACACAGTTTGTTCTCACGTCAACAAAAAAGAACAAAAAAAGAACAGGCAGTTATTTAAGCGTCCAAAACCTCTTTAACTTTTGCCGCTAACTTCTTGAGT
>CAZTBB010000053.1:0-13031 GCA_964611755.1 uncultured Pseudobdellovibrionaceae bacterium | reverse complement strand
CCTGCCGGAGCGCACAATTCATCAATTTATTCCCGTTGATCACCCTAAATGGGTTGAAAGCTTTTTTAATTATTGGAAGCCTGACATGGCACTTTGGATGGAATCCGAGCTTTGGCCATCCATGCTCCATGAAATTAAAAAACGTAAAATTCCGGCCGCCCTTATCAACGCCCGTATGTCGACCCAGTCCCGTGCGCTTTGGACATTTGGTTACTTCCTGATTGCCAATATGCTCTCCGGCTTTGATGTTATTTTGGCGCAAACCGGGCGCGACGCTAAAAGCTTTAAATCTCTGGGCGGCAAGGCTGTTGTCAACACCGGAAACCTGAAATACAGCGCCAAGCCGCTATCTTCTGAGAAAGAGGATCTGGAACAACTGCAACAGGCTATTAACGGCCGTCCAGTATGGGTCTACGCCAGCACACATAACGGGGAAGAGGAAATTGCCTGCCGTGTTCACCAAATCCTCAAGAGCACACAAGACAATCTGCTGACGATTATTGCTCCGCGCCACCCCGAGCGAGGAGGTCACATTGCGCGTCTGTGCAAGCGTTTTAAAGTCAAAGCATCACAAAGAACGCGCATAAAAAAGCTGCCTAAACCGGAAGATGAAATATTCGTTGTCGACACAATTGGCGAGCTTGGCTTGTTTTACCACCTCACCAATATTGCCTGTATTGGCCGATCCTTCAGTGATGATGGCGGCGGTGGACACAACCCCATTGAGGCCGCGCAGCTTAACTGTGCCATTCTTCATGGCCCCAAAGTTCAAAACTTTAAAGATGTCTATGACGAGATGGATAGAGCTGATGCCGCCGTTCAGGTGAATTCTAAGGAAGAACTGTTCTATAAACTAAAAGAATTTATGTCAGACCCTGAACTTATGAAACAGGCACAAGAAAAGAGTCTTGAATTTACAAAAGAAAAAGAACGTGTTCTGCAAACTGTCATGGATAATCTTGCACCAGTAATAGGAAAATCATTGGGAGAGCAAGACGCTCCCTCGAATTCAAAAGCAGCCTAGAAAACCTGCTTGGTAAGAACAATGAAATGGCATACTCCGACATTTTGGTATCGCGACGAAGCGAGCGCCCCCCCTCTTTTGGAAACCGCTCTTACGCCCCTTGCTTGTTTGTACCAATTGATACACCGCATAAACATGCATATCCAGAAACAAGGCCAATACCAATCATCCTCCTTCGTCATTTGCGTAGGGAATATAACGGCCGGAGGCACAGGAAAAACCCCGAGCGCCGCAGCAATAATGACTCTTATTAAGAAAAAGAATTTATTTAAGTGCCCTTGTTTTTTAATGCGCGGTTATGGCGGCTCTCTTAAAGAGCCGACACTCGTTACAAACCATCACACAGCATATCAGGTTGGTGATGAGGCATTTATCTTGCAGCAACACGCCCCTGTGATCGTCTGTGCCGATCGCAAAAAAGGAATTAAGTTTATAGAAGATCAGGGCTTTGATTGCGTGGTCATGGATGATGGGCTTCAAAACAACACCGTCTTTAAGGACTTTTCTATTCTGGTTGTGAATGCTGAAAAAGGCTTTGGAAATCATAAAACAATTCCTGCTGGCCCATTGCGTGAGCCGATAAGAGCCATCAAAGATGACATTGATCTTACCATCTGGAATGGAAAAGCCAAGAAAACCCAGCGCGACAAAGCGCCTTCACCATTCGTTGAAGCCCGCATTCATGTAGATAAAAAAATAGCAAGCACATTAAAACAAAAAAAGATTCTGGCCTTTGCAGGCATTGCGCATCCGGATAAGTTTTTCAGCACCTTGAGGGATTTAAATCTTGCGATTTCCAAACATGTTAGCTTTCCCGATCATCACAATTTTTCGGATCAGGACTTGGAAAAGCTGCTATCAAATGCAAAAAAGAATGACTTAACGCTCGTTACCACCGAAAAAGATTATGTCAGACTGCCAGATCAATTCAAAAAAAACGTAAGCTTTCTTCCGATCTCTCTCTCCTTCTCGGATGATGAAATTCTATGCGATCTGATTCAACAAAAAAGAGATAGCCGGTCATGAAACAACTGCGTTACGCCTTAGAGGCATTCCTGTTTTCTTTTTTGATGCTTATCTGCCGTTTAATGCCTGTACAGTGCGCATCCTCGTTTCTGGGCAAAACAATGCGCCTTATGGGCCCTAAAATGGGGGCATCCAAAAAGGCTCTTGATCACATTGCTCAAAGCCTGCCGGATAAGAACGCTGAGCATTATAAGGCTATTTTGGCCGATATGTGGGATAATTTGGGGCGCATAGTGGCCGAATATCCTCATCTTGAGACAATCTGCCGAAAACATACAGAACTGGAAGATAACGCAGGCCTTGAGGCTGTTTTTAAAACAGGAAAACCCATCATCTTCATTTCCGCCCATCTTGGGAATTGGGAAGTTTTAACCCCCTATTTTAGAATGCATTATGGTCAAGCCATTGCCGCGACATATCGCTCTCCTAACAATCCCTTCGTTGATAAACTTATAGAAAGAATGCGCGGCTTTCATAAGGAAGAAAATATTGCCTTTCCAAAAGAACGTGCCAGTGCTCCTAAATTACTCAGACATTTAAAAGACGGGAAATATGTCGGTATTTTGATTGATCAAAAATTTAATGAAGGCGTGTCGGTTCCTTTTTTTGGGCGCCCTGCCATGACCAATCCGGCCTTTGTTCAGCTATCCCAAAAAACAGATGCGATCGTTATTCCCGCACAAATCATCAGAGGTGATGGATGTAATTTTAAGATTGTTGTCCACAAGCCCATTGAAACCAAAACCAGCGAAGAAAAGAACTTACCCCTTGAGAATGTAATCAAAGAAGCCCATCTTAAGCTAGAAGAGTGGATTAAAGATCATCCGGGCCAATGGCTTTGGCTCCATAAAAGATGGGCCTCCAGAGCCCTAACAGACGATTCAGATTGAGGCACAAAGAAATGGCAGATCATCATTACGACCTTTTTGTAATAGGCAGCGGCTCTGGCGGGATGCGCACAGCACGTTTTTCCAAAAATTTCGGTGCCAAGGTTGGCATGTGCGAGGTTGATCGCTTTGGCGGTACTTGCGTGAATATTGGCTGTGTGCCTAAAAAACTCATGTCTTACGCCGCCGAATATAGCGGCTTCATGAAGGAGGCTGACTCCATTGGCTGGGAAGGCATCAATCAAAACGCAACCTTTAACTGGCCGGAATTCATCCAACATAAAACAACATGGATTGAGGGTCTCAGTGGCCGCCAGAGGCAGAAACATGTTGATCTGGATATTGATGTCATCAACGGCTTTGGGACATTCATCGATAAAAACACGGTTGATATTGATGGCACCGTCATCACCGCGGACCATATCCTGATTGCCACAGGGCTGCGCCCTCGTATCCCCGATTTTCAAGGTGGTGATCTTATGCTTACCTCGGATGATGTTTTCTTTATGGAGAGCTTGCCTCAGAATATCCTCGTCTATGGCGGTGGTTATGTTGCCGTGGAATTTGCCGGCATCTTCAATGGGATGGGTGCAAAAACGAGTGTGGCCTACCGTGGATCGCAATTAATGCGCAAGTTTGATCATGACATTGCCGAAAGCCTTGCCGAAGAAATGCAAAAGAAAGGCATTGAAATTCACTTCGAACATGCCATTCAAAGCATAAAAAAGAATAATGATGGGACGCTGCTTGTAACATATGAAAATGGTAAAACAGCCAATTACGACATGATCATGAACGCCGTTGGACGCGATGCCAACACGGATAAACTTAATCTTGATGCAATTGGTGTTGAAACCAAAGCCAATGGCGAAGTTATTGTAAATGACGATTTTGAAACCAATGTTGCGGGAGTTTATGCATTAGGTGATATAACCAACACCTATAAACTCACCCCGGTTGCCATTGCCGAGGGAGCAACTCTTGCGCGGCGCCTTTTTGGCAATGAGCCAGATGCGAAGGTGAATTACGATTTCTTGCCGAGCGCCGTCTTCTCGAAGCCCCCTCTATCCGCGGTGGGCCTCACGGAAAAAGAAGCCATTGAACACGGCTATGACGTGGATATTCATAAAATCAAGTTCACAGCCCTCAAATTTTCGTTCATTGGCAAGGATGAAAAAACCCAGATGAAAGTGATCGTTGACAAGAAGACAGATCGTGTTCTTGGCTGTCATATGATGGGACAAGATGCGCCGGAGATTATGCAAGGATTTGCCGTTGCCCTGAATGCTGGCGCCACCTACGCAGATTTTAAGAAAACAATCGGTATCCACCCCACAGCGGCCGAAGAATTTGTAACGATGTAATTTGCCGCTCTGCTACTGCTGCTGCTCTTCTAATGCAGGCTATCCGAGCCCCCTGCGCTGGCCTGATCTTGGATATTCTCACCAAGAATAAAATCAGAGCGGCTAACCTTGGGGTATGCCTCATTACCTTTATTGTAGTCCTCCTCCGCCAGAGCATAAATACGTGCCATATTGGCCGCATATAATTCCTGTCCGGCATTGGATAAAATTTGGCGCCCGCACACACCATCAAGGAACTGAATAACATCGGATGGGCGGGCAATATCACTTCCCATTTCTTCACGCACCAGACCTGTCTCAAATTTTGTAACAGTATAGTTCACACCGCTTGAAGTTGCCAAATCGGCCTCATGCAAAATCAAAGACATCATCACTAAACCCGGACGTGTCTCGAGTGGTTTAAGATCGGCACTTAAATTCAAGTGATCTATTCCCTCTTTATTTCCCAAATGATGATAACGATACGCCGCCTTCATCTGGTTTACAGGATTGCGGGCATTATTGATCGGGGTTACATCCGTACAAAGAAGCATGATATTGATATCTTGCAAATCCTGCCCGCCAAATCCCAGCGCTTCGAAATAAGGCACGGCAAGGTCAACAGAAAACTGTTCAAGCCGGGCGCGAATATGCTCGCCTTCCAATGAATTTCCTTTCCCATCATGACCCAGATCATGAATCGATGCCGCCGCAATTAATAAAGCAACCTGATGCGCGGAAAAAGCGCGGCGTGTGCCCGCATAAATATCATTATGAACCGTGCATAGCCTTAAAACGTGAAAAACAACCTTCCTGTAATGCATATTGCTATGATATGGCAGGTTATTTTCCACCTCCCCCAGAACAGAGGCTGCCAAAACCATCCGCACAATCTCATCATCAGGCTTGAGCCCGGCATAATGCATCCCAAAAATGGCAAGGGCGGATAAAGATGGGTAATCGTCTGTCACATACCATCCGCGAAAAATTTCAGCTGTTTTACGTGTGCTGTTTTCCTCATCAACCAGAAAAACGAATTTGGCGTGGCTCTCCAAATAGTTGATATCACGCTCCAGCCTATCAAGGATATGCTCCAAGACTTGGCTCGCCCCTTCTAAGGCTGGCCATCTGCTCTGTGATGCACCTTCTTTTAAAACAGGCTTTAATGCGCGAAGCTTGTCCGACCAGCTCTTTAACACTAATTCTTTATGTAGATTTTTTGAAAACACAGAATGGAGCGCTCAATAAATTTGATGTAAATTAGGATCGTGAAATAAATCACACTCCATATTATCAGATTTTTTGATATTAAGACTAGTCTTTGCGTGTATTTAATGGTTTTCTATCGCTTCGGATAATTAAGGGACAGTATATGAGTCTGCATAAAAACAAGAAATGGACACCGGATGGCTGGAGAGAGAAGCCTGTTCTCCAATTGCCGACATATCCGGACCAAAGGAAATTAAAATCAGTTGAGCAAACGCTCAGCGATATGCCCCCGCTTGTTTTTGCAGGAGAAGCACAGCGCCTCCAAGAACATCTGGCACTTGCCACGCAAGGCAAAGCCTTCTTGCTTCAGGGCGGGGATTGCGCCGAGAGTTTTGCAGAGTTTAGCGCCGAAAAAATCCGCAATACATTTCGTGTGATTTTACAGATGGCCATTGTTCTAACCTATGCAGGGTCAGTGCCCGTTATCAAAGTCGGTCGTATTGCCGGACAATTTGCCAAACCGCGCTCTAGCGATACTGAAACACAAGGTGATGTTACCCTTCCAAGCTATCGCGGGGATAATGTCAATGGGTTTGAATTCACAGCCGAGGCCAGAAAACCTGACCCTGAGCGTATGATCCGTGCCTACCATCAGGCATCGTCTACACTTAACCTTTTGCGGGCCTTTGCAAAAGGCGGCTTTGCCGATTTGCAGCGCGTCCATGGCTGGACCCTTGATTTTGTCAATGATAGCCCACTCGGCGAGCGCTATGCCGATTTGTCCGATCGCATCACCAAGGCATTGGACTTTATGGCGGCCTGCGGCATTACGAGTGATAAAGTTGCCCGCATGCGCGAGGTTGATTTCTACACATCCCATGAGGCTCTGCTTCTCCCCTATGAAGAGGCCCTCACGCGCATCGATAGTGCCACAGGGGAATGGTATGACACCTCAGCGCATATGCTATGGGTTGGCGCACGCACGCATCAGGAAGACCATGCCCAAATTGAATTTGTGAAGGGAATTAAAAACCCGCTTGGCCTGAAATGCTCTCCGGCTCTCTCTCCGGATGAATTAATGCGCCTGATTGACACATTAAATCCGGATAACATACCGGGCCGTCTGACACTGATTGCACGGATGGGACATGAAGATGTAATTGAAAAACTGGCGCCGCTCGTTCGCCGCGTCAAGGAAGAGGGCCGTAAAGTTGTTTGGTCTTGTGATCCCATGCACGGCAATATTCAAAAATCAGCCAGCGGTTACAAAACCCGTCATGTAGAGCACATATTGGCCGAAATGAAGGGGTTCTTTGCTGTGCACCGCGCCGAGGGAACAAATCCTGGCGGCGTTCATTTTGAAATGACAGGTCAGGACGTCACAGAATGCATCGGCGGCGCTCAAGCCATTAGCGATGAAGATCTATCCAGTCGCTATCATACGCATTGTGACCCGCGCTTGAACGCCAACCAAGCTCTCGAGCTTGCCTTCCTCATCGCAGATGAACTCAAATCATTGCATGGAGGCCAAAGCGGCAAAAACATTGCCGCCGAGGCCCTATAGGCGCTATTATCAGGCCCATGTCTTTGGCACTTAGAATCACACTTGCACAGATAAACCCCATTGTTGGGGCTCTCAAGCATAATTTTGCAAAAATTCTGGATCTCATAAAAGAACAGCACACTTTATCTGACCTCATTGTATTCCCTGAGCTTGCAACCTGTGGATACCCGTCAGAAGATTTGGTTTTACGCCCCTCTTTTATCGAGGCTATTAGGGCGCATACCGATGATTTATGTTCCCAAACAAAAGACTTGGAATGCGCCGTTCTTTTGCCAACAGTAATTGAAAAGCAAGGTAAAATTTATAATGCTGTGCAATTCATTCATAAAGGTGAGATTTGCTTTACATCAACCAAGCATCATTTGCCAAACTATGCAGTGTTTGATGAACAGCGTACATTTGAATCCGGCCCCCTCCCCTCAAGCTTTACATTTAAGGGGTTTTGCCTTGGTTTTCCTATCTGCGAAGATTTATGGCACAAGGATGTGAGCGCATATCTCAAAGCAGATGGCGCAGAGATTTTAATCGTGCCCAATGGAAGCCCTTTCCAGCATGATAAAAATTCAACCCGCATGGAACACGCCCAGAGTAGAGCAAAAGAAAACAAATGTCCTATCCTCTATGTGAACCAGATTGGCGGCCAGGATGAGCTGGTTTTTGATGGCGGGTCTTTTGCACTCTCTGCTGATGGTCATGTGATTGCCCAAGCTAAATCATTCCAGGAGGATTGCCTTACTATCACCTATGAAAAGAACGATAGCGGTGCAGTATTATCTTCAACGCTTCAGCAAGATTTCAAAGCTAAGGATACGCTTCATGACATATACAGTGCTCTTGTTCTCGGCGTGCGCGACTATGTAGATAAGAATGGTTTTCCGGGCGTCTGGATCGGCTCATCCGGCGGCATCGATAGTGCCATCAGTGCGGCCATAGCTGTTGATGCGCTGGGGCCGGAGCGCGTTCACACCGTACTTTTGCCCTCACGATACACCTCCGATGAGAGCAATAAGGATGCACAAGAATTAGCAAAAAACCTGAGCATAAGCGCGCAAACAGCCGCTATAGAAGAGGCCTATAATGCCTTTGATAACATCCTTAGCGATCATATGCCGCCCAACCCATCCGGCCTTACATTCGAGAATTTACAATCGCGCATCCGTGGCACTATTCTGATGGCATTATCCAATGCAACGGGGCATATGGTGCTCTCGACCGGAAATAAATCGGAAATGGCCACCGGCTATGCCACACTTTATGGCGATATGAATGGCGGGTTTAATGCCCTTAAGGATGTCTATAAAACACAAGTCTACGCCCTGGCAAACTGGCGTAACCACAACAAACCGGACATTGGCCTCGGCCCGCATGGCACTGTGATTCCAGAGCGCATTATCACAAAAGCCCCAACAGCAGAGCTGCGTGATAATCAAACCGATCAAGACAGCCTCCCCCCCTATGATGTGCTTGATGCAATCCTGAATGGTTTGATTGAAGATCAACTTGGGCGCCATGATTTGATAAAGGCAGGACATGATCCTGATATAGTTGAGCACATTATAAGGTTACTTGATCGCGCGGAATATAAACGCAGGCAAGCCCCGCCCGGCGTAAAAATCACATCACGCGCCTTTGGCAAAGACAGACGTTATCCTATGACCAACCATTTTCATCAAAACCATTGAAAAACGAAGCGCTTAACGCTATTGAAGAAGAAAAAGAGATTATAATTATGAGTGTTATTTCACGTTTTGCCCCCTCACCTACTGGAATGCTACATGTTGGAAATGCGCGCACAGCCCTTATTACTTGGCTTTTTGCGCGCTCCCAAGGTGGTCAATTTATTCTGCGTATTGATGACACAGACCAAGAGCGCTCCAAAGATGAGTATGAACACGCCATCATTGAAAGCCTTGAATGGATGGGCATAGATTGGGACCGCAAAGAGCGTCAAAAGGATCGTGGCCCACGTTATGAAGAGATTATCGGGAAGCTTAAAGATGCTGGACGCCTCTATGCCTGCTATGAAACTCCCGAAGAACTGTCGCTCAAACGTAAAACTCTGCTGAATTCCGGAAAGCCGCCAATCTATGACCGCGCTTCTTTGAATTTAACCCCTGAGCAAATCAAAAAATACGAAGAGGAAGGGCGCAAGCCGCATTGGCGCTTTAAGCTTAACCACACATCGATAGAATGGAACGACTTGATCCGCGGCGAAGTTAAGTTTGAGGGTGCAGATATGTCTGATCCGGTTGTTATTCGCGAAGATGGCAGCCCGCTCTATCATTTATGCTCAGTGATAGATGATGTTGATTACGGCATCACGCACGTCACACGCGGCGAAGATCATGTCTCCAATACGGCCGCGCATGTTCAAATGTTCGAAGCCATCTTTGATGTGCTTGGGCAAGACAATAAAACACCACAATTTGCTCACCTCCCACTCATCTCAGATGCAGCCGGAGGAAAACTATCTAAAAGATTGGGATCATTGGGAATTCTTGACCTCAAGAATGAAGAGAAATTGGAGCCCATGTCGTTTGTGAGCTTACTTGCCCGTATGGGAACCTCTGATCCCATCGAAGCGCATAATGATATGAATGTGTTTATCAAGAATTTTGATTTTGCAAAATTTTCGCGCGGCACACCAAAATTCGATATTGAGGAGATTTTCCGCCTCAACACAAAAATTATTCATGAAATGAGCTTTGATACTGTCAAAGGGCGCTTGCATGAGATTAACCTTGCCGAACTTGATGAGGAATTTTGGAATATTACCCGCGCCAATTTGGACAAATTTGACGATATCAAAGAATGGTGGGATGTAGCCAAAGGGCCGGTCACGCCTGTCATTGAGGATCCCGAGTTTATTGCAGAAGCCCTGGAACTTCTCCCCCCCGAACCATGGACACGTGAGACATGGGGTGAATGGGTTGGTGCTGTAAAGGAAAAGACAGACCGCAAAGGCAAACAACTATTCATGCCATTGCGCCAAGCCTTGACCGGGATGGATCACGGGCCGGAGCTTGCCGATTTATTGCTATTGATTGGCCCTGAAAAAGCACGCCAGCGCCTCAGTACTAAAAAAGCAGCTTAAACAACCCTGACTAATGCCCTGCTCTTTTGAGAAGAATAAGAAATTTCTCAAGCTTACGCGCGTCTTTATCACTCGCTTCAGGCCAAAGAAGACGCACGGTGCTCATAAATGCATTGCGCCCCTCTATGAACAGGCGGTCACATAAAAGCAGTTTCCGATGAACGCTCAACGCTGCATACTCTTCGATGATATTAAGAGACCGTGGATATCTGACAATAATGTCACTATGCATAGCTTTCATGATGATCTCTTTGCCCCCGAAGGGATATAAATGCTTGTTTTTCCTATGGCGGGAACATACAACAGAGCAGGAGAAAATAGAATAAAAATCGGTTTTATTACAACAGAACAAACACTTAACAAGAGTTATAACAGAATGAAACCCTCGTCAGAATCACCCTGCATTATCTTGATCGAGCCACAAATGGGCGAAAATATCGGTGCTGCCGCGCGTGCTATGCTGAATTTTGGCCTCACAGATTTGCGCCTAGTATCCCCGCGTGATGGGTGGCCAAATGAGCGCGCTATTGCTAATTCCTCAGGTGCTCTTGAAAAAATGCCGGAGGTGCGCGTATTTGAAACGCTAAGCGACGCCTTGAGCGATTGTCATTTCTCCATTGCCACTACGGCGCGCAGGCGTGACATGGTAAAGCCTGTCTTCACACCCGATGCGGCTATGCCTGAAATAGAAAATATTGCACAGGCCGACCAAAAAGCTGCGATCGTTTTTGGGCCAGAGCGCACAGGCATCAGCAATGATGACTTAACATTGTGCAATGCCATTGTAACATTTCCAACCAATCCTGATTTTGCCTCCCTCAACCTCTCACAGGCCGTCCTCCTGATGAGTTGGTCATGGATGCAGCATAATGATAAGAGCAGCCCGCACGACATGCCTACGGGATCAAGCAGCTTTGCACCACAAGAAGAGGTTGGCAGCTTTCTCGATCGTCTGGAGACATCTCTTGATGATGCAGGCTTCTTTGCCACGGCCGAGCGCAAACCCGCCACAGCGATGAATATCCGCAATATCTTCACCCGCATACGATTAACCGAGCAAGAGGTAAAAACCTTGCATGGCATTATCTCCGCTCTTATGGGGAAGAAACGGCCATAAAAAAAGCCGCCTCTTTTATCCAGAGCGGCTTTCTTAAAATCTTGGGATATCCCAACGCTTAACGTGAGTAGAATTCCACAACCAGATTTGGTTCCATTTGAACCGGATATGGGATTTCATCTAGCTTTGGCGCACGAAGCAATACCGCCTTGAAAGCGTTTGCATCAACATCGAGATATTCTGGCACTTCGCGCTCGCCTGATTGCTTGGCTTCCAGAACCATTGGCAATGTGCGGGATGCTTCTTTGACTTCGATAACATCACCATCTTTGACTTGGTATGATGGAATGTTTACGACTTTACCATTCACAAAAACATGCTTGTGGTTCACGAATTGACGTGCCGCGAATACTGTCGGAACGAACATCGCACGGTAGATCACAGCATCCAAACGGCGCTCAAGCAAACCAACAAGGTTCTGGCCTGTATCACCTCTAAGACGATCGGCTTCTTTAAAGTAACGGCGGAATTGTTTCTCGCCAATATTACCGTAATAGCCTTTTAATTTTTGCTTCGCCATCAACTGAAGACCGAAATCTGTCGGCTTCCCACGGCGCTCACCATGCATCCCTGGGCCTGTTTGACGGCGATTAAATGGAGATTTAGCACGGCCCCATAGATTGGCACCAATACGACGGTCAATTTTATGCTTTGCAGCTTGTCTCTTACCACTCATGTGATAATTCCTTTCTTCTTCATTGTTGTCCCAATAGACCACATCAGGTTTGAAATGTCTGAACCATTCAGACCCCTCAACGGAGCGCATAAACGCCCTCTTTCTTGGGAATAGCGGCAATATACGGATTTTGCGGGGATTGTCAAATAAAACTAGGGAAAAACTTGGTGGGCGAGGAGGGACTTGAACCCCCGACCAATCCGTTATGAGCGGACTGCTCTAACCAGCTGAGCTACTCGCCCCAACCAAGATGTTCCTTATAGTATCTCTTGAAAGATTGATAAAGTCTTTATAAAAAATTTTCTTAACGTCAATTCACTTGACAAAACACGCCTTTTATTTATTATGTAAATATGAATTCGCGAACTTTTAAAACAGCTGTTGGGGCGCCTGCCCCCTCACATTTATACATTCCTCCCAAGGAGATGCCGTTTGAGCCGGATCGTTACCGTGATGCCGAGGTGCACAGTGTCTGCGGCAGCTATGCTTATGCTCTGGGCCTGCCACAGATCGGAATGAAAGTTCCGGGACAACTCAATATGGATTTGATTGCCGAACACCCTCTTCCCGAGCTGGATGAGAATAAAATACGCAGTATGTTTATGTGTGATGGTATTGACCATATTGATCCTGCTTGCGTGCCGGATAGTGATGATTATCTGATCGCCGTGCGTTACGGCAATAACTTTGAGGGCGGCAAACCGGGCATGATTATTATGTGCCGCCACCCAGGAGGACAATGGTCCTATAAACATGATTTTGGTTTCGAAGCCTGCAATCAAAAACGCAGAATTTTAGATGTCGATTTTTCCGGAAACCCTATAACAGATCCTGCCTCGACCGAGACTGATTTTAAAGGGCTCGACAAATTCGGCGGATATTACACCATCCCCTATGCCGGCGTGCCGTTTAAGTCAAGCGTAGGGATTAATCCCCGCCATGGATTCGGGGATTTTCCTGTACCTGAACCGGATTTTTACTAAAAAATTAAGTATCAAGGAAGCTACGGAGCTTTCGTGAACGGCTTGGGTGCTTTAGCTTTCGAAGCGCTTTTGCTTAAATCTGACGAATACGCTCACGCGTCACGTTAA
>CAZTBB010000052.1:0-13075 GCA_964611755.1 uncultured Pseudobdellovibrionaceae bacterium | reverse complement strand
TTTTTCTTTCTGGCTATGAATAAATTAAATGCATTCACATTCACCCCTGGGTTAAGCCCTTTTTTTAAGACAATATTTATTGCGCTTGCATTTGTGTTATTTCTTAACATTGTGATCCTGAGCAATGCGCATGCCCAGCTCGTCAGTAGCGCGCGCATTGAAATCAGCAGCGCAGAAGAGCGCTACCCTGTCATGCCCAGCGCCTATGTCACCAAAGATGCCCAACGCAAAATATCTTATAAAGACATTATAGAACGCCACCTTAACAATTTTCGCGGTGCCCGCAATAAGAACGCTATTACAAACCTGACCGGTGTCCCAACATGGATTTTATTCTCGGTCACTAATGCATCGAATGAGACCAAATGGCTGCTTGATTTTGGCTCTGTTTTTGATGGCCGCATGTCATTTATCTCTCAAATTATGGTGCGTGACCATACCCATGAGAGAACCTTCTTTCAAAGGATTGCAACAAATAACAACGATCATTCTCAACTGAGTGGTGCCTTAATCTCAGGCCGAACTATCAGCCTTGATTTACCAACACAAGCCACCAGTTTGATTGCTATCTACGTCGAGCCTGAAGCTGGTTTTTCGGGCACAATAAAACCAAGTCTTATTTCTCAAGCACATTATTCCGGACATTTAAAAATAGATTCCGCCCTTGCCAAAGTCTTTTTATCGATCATCATCGCTGCCGGTGGTTTCTTCATCGCCCTATACACACTTAGAAAAAGGATCTTTTATCTTCTTTTTGCGACTTATTTTCTGATTCAGGCTTTCATATTTACAACCTTGAATGAGAATATTATTTCTGCCTTTCCAGCAAATTTTCAATCCATGGCCATGAGCTTGTATGCCGCCATATTATGCGGAATTTTTGCTACTCAAAACTTTCTAAAAGTTGGTGAAGATAATGATGAGCAAACCTTGCCGTTTTATGCCCTAAGTGCCATTGCTCTTTTTGGCGCTCTGATTGCCTTACTCAAACTTGGCGCAGGAAGCTCTCTATTGCTACTTCTTCTGGCCTTGCCTATTCTGGTCATACATATCGCTCTTGCCCTGCTATCTTATATTCACGCCCAACTTGGCCGCTATGGCGGGCATTATTTGGCTATTGGCTGGTTCGTCAGTTTCATGGGCTTTTTAGTGACATTCCTATCCTCAATGAATTTATTCGTTTTGAGCGAAATTTCACTCAACGCCTATTGGATTGTGCTTCCACTTCAGCTTGTTTTATTTTCCATGGCCTCAAGGCAGAAAATCAATTTAGAGCTTCAAGACCAGCGTCAAAACGAACTGCGCGAGACAAGAGCTGAGCGCTCTCTGGCTCGACTCAAACAATCAAAAGAGTCAGCCGACCAAGCGCGCCTCTTACGCGTCATTGAACGTGAGCGCGAAGTTATGACAGAGCTGCGCGAGAGGGAAATGCAGCGCTCAGAAGAGATGCGCATTGCAAAAGAGGCTGCGGATGAGGCCAACTCTGCCAAATCTGCTTTTTTGGCTGTTGTTAGCCACGAGATCAGAACACCTATGACAGGCATAATGGGTATGGTGCGTTTCTTATTGGATACAAACCTTAACAGTCAACAAAATGAATATGCCCAAGCTATTCAGGATTCAGGTGAAACGATGATGGCTTTGCTAAATGACATTCTTGATTTTGAAAAAATTGAGAGTGCCAATCTTGATTTAGAAAATATCGACTTTGATCTCCCCAAAGTGGTCAATGGTATTGTCACGCTTATGTCCGGTCATGCAAAAGATAAAAATATCAATCTCAGCGCCTCTATAACGGGGGATGTACCCCAATTTGTTAAAGGGGATCCTACGCGCCTCAGACAGGTCATTCTCAATCTTGTTAACAATGCATTGAAATTCACAGAGAATGGCGATGTCACAATTTTGATCAAGGGTACAAAACTCAAGCACCAACTGGATCAAAAAAACAATAAAGACTATGAGATCTATTTTGGTGTTCAGGATACGGGAATTGGCATCTCCGAAGAGGCGCAAGAAAAACTCTTCAGCCCCTTTGCACAAGCCGAGAGTAGTACAACACGGAAATATGGTGGAACAGGCCTCGGCCTTGCCATTTGTAAAAGACTTGTTGAAGCCATGGGGAGTGGTATTGCCGTTGAAAGTGAAGAAGGTAAGGGCAGCCTCTTTTACTTTGCATTGCTGATGGATGAAGGCAAGCAAGACATGACCGACAGCGTTTCTATCAGCACAGAAAGATCAAGCTCAGCGCCGATCACACATAACAATGCAGAGCCACAATCCAGCTCTACGCCCCCCAAACCTGTTCCCCCGACAACAGCCCTTAAGCCGTCCATGGTTGTGTTAATCATTGAGGATAATGAAATGAACCAGCGTGTCCTAAACGGCTTGCTGGAGAAGGAAGGGCACCAAACCATTATCGCAAGCAGTGGTGAGGAAGGTCTGGAAAAACTTAAGGCACATAGCATTGATCTGATTTTTTCCGACGTTCAAATGCCGGGCATGGATGGTATTGAGACGACACGCGCGATCCGCTCATTGGACGATGTCAAAAAAGCATCAACCCCCGTTATCGCGTTAACAGGAAATGTCATGCCGGATGATGTCCAGCGTTATTATTCTGCAAATATGAATGGCTTTTTGCCCAAGCCCATTGACCCTGATTTGTTATCTAAAATTTTGACAAACTCTCTTAACAAGCAATTTGACAACCCCATCGATTTGGCGGCGGCCAGAGCCGGCGCCCATAGCGCAGCGCCTCCACCACAAGACACATCTGCGGCAGAAGATGTGCCCGAACAAGAAGCTCCACCTCAACCAGCAATTCAGCCCGCCGCAAATGAGCCAAAGGAAATAACACCGCAGAATGAGACGAAAAATATAACAGAAGACACAATCATATCCATGAGAACGGGTCTTGATTTAGAGGAAAATGATCGTTTCAATATTACAGAGATTGATCCAGATATTTTCGATGAGGTTATGTTAAAAAACCTGCTGGAAAACCTTGGCAAAGAACAGCTTACAAGCCTGATCCACGGCTTCCTTGATAAAAGCGATCAAATTGTTGTGGAAATCAACAAAGCCAAGCACGACAATGATTTTCAAACCATGCTGGATCGGGCTCATGAACTCAAAGGCATGGCTGGAAACTTTGGCATGACAGCCTTGAGTAAACAGGCCGAAGATATTGAGCGGTATATTAAAGTCCAAGAAAACGAAACAGCCCTCAGCATTTGCGAAGGGCTGCCTGATATTAATTTAATCTCGAAACAAACGCTTAATCTATGGCTAAGCCAAAGTGATTAACCAACAATTTCGTCAGTATTAAAGAAATACTCAATTTCAATTTTTGCATTCTCAAGACTATCAGATCCGTGCACGGAATTCTCACCGATGCTCAACGCATATTCTTTGCGGATTGTCCCCTGATCCGCTTCCTCAGGATTAGTTGCGCCCATCACTTCACGGTTTTTGGCAACGGCGTTTTCACCTTCCAAAACCTGGACAACAACAGGCTCAGAGCACATAAACTCTGTCAATTCACCAAAGAAAGGACGCTCTTTATGAACGGCATAAAACCCTTCGGCTTGTTCTTTACTCATGTGAATGCGCTTTTGCCCCACAATGCGCAAACCAGCCGCTTCTAATTTTGCATTGATAGCGCCCGTCAAATTACGGCGTGTGGCATCTGGCTTAATAATTGAAAATGTTCTTTCAAGACCCATGATATTCTCCTTCGTATAACTGGATATTCTGGCAGATTTATAACAGCCAGATTAATTTTAGCAACCCTTAATAAGTTTGACATAATACAAACCGGGGTGTACAACCATACTCTTTGAAAAATGGATAGAATTGATGAGTGAAAAAGCGATTATTATGAATATGAGCGAGGTAGTGCTTCCGGTCATGGAGGCATATGGCCGTGCCGATAAAGCCGCCCTTCAATTGCTCGCCTCTACAATCGCGCCGGTGAACCCAGATATTGTTACAGATGCATATCCCAATGGATATAAGCGAGGATGGGATATCAAAACTACCGAAGACAGGCTCCTTCAAGAATTGGCCGATGTTAAAAAGAATAATACCTTCATGCCGATTGATTGGATGTATCACCTACCCAGTGTAAAAGCATTTGTGTCTGAAAAAACAGGTTTGGAAGCCCCTTCCCCCGATGATATGCAACCGTTTTTATCCAAAATTGAATTGCGTTACGCACAAGTTTTAGAAATGAATTTGCACGTTTTCGAGGATGCAGACACATTTCTCAGCTCTGCAAGAAATGCTGGCTATACGCTTATTCTCGATCAAGATATCAAAGCACATTATGCATCTCAGATGCTCAATGCCATCAAGCTGAGCAATGGCTCTAAGCTGGTGGATAGTTTTGATCATGTTTTTTCTCCAGAGCCAAGCAATGTTAATCTCCCTGTTACTGGTGATGCTGTTGACTATACGTCCATCCATATGGTTGGCTCAGATCAAAAGAAACCATCAACAGCCCATATTGAACTGATAGAAAAAATAACAGGTATTTCTCAAGATAACTGGATCGTGATTGGTGAAAAACCGGATAAGGATGGCGGATTAATTTACCGCAACGGTAAGCGCAATGGCTCCGGTATTTTTATTCAAATCAAGCGCGATACCAAGCCCGAGCATGAAATCCATGGCACTGCTTTTTTGAAATCCTTATCGGATTATCAAGACAGAAAACAAAAAGACCTGAATAAGGCAGGCATTAAAACCCCCATCAAGCCTGACATTATGATCAACAGCTTTGATAACGACCAGCTTTTTGCGGCCCTCAGATTAAACAAAAGCCCGATTGATCCTTATCCTGCCCTATAATTTATAGCTAGCCCGCTAAAGAATTTTCAATAGCCTGCAAGGCATCATTAGCAGCCCCTGCATTTGGGCCACCGGCCTGCGCCATATCAGGCCGTCCGCCTCCGCCTTTTCCACCAAGGGCCTCTGAACCGATGCGAACAAGATCCACTGCATTAAACTTGTCTGTGCTGTCATCTGTAACGCCGACAACAATGGACGCTTTATCATCGTTGGTTGCAACAAGTACAACAACGCCGGAACCAATTTGTTTCTTGAGATCATCCGCCATAGGCTTGAGATCTTGTGGAGGAAAACCATCCAGAACTTTGCCGACAAATTTAATTCCACCGAGCTCTTTAATATCGCTGGCACTATCGGCCGCGCCCTGGCTGCGCCGCAAATCTGAGATTTCCTTTTGAAGCTTCTTGTTACTCTTTATAAGCGCATCCTTATCACCATCGGCTGGCGCTTCTGCACCTTCCCCGCCAAGCTGACTATATTCTGCACGCAATGTCTCGTTTTCGGCGCGCAAGCGGGCAATCACCTCGGCTTCTTGTGATGCTTGCTGGGCTTCATATTCATCAACGCGCGCACCTGTCATAGCCTCAACTCGTCGTACCCCGGCTGACAAAGCGCCCTCTGAGACAATTTTGAACTTTCCGATTTCTCCCGTTTCTTTGACATGTGTGCCGCCGCACAACTCCACAGAAAACTCTTTGCTCTCCTCCATGCGCCCCATGGCAACAACACGCACTTCATCATCATATTTTTCACCAAATAAAGCCATAGCTCCGCTGGCTCGCGCCTCATCCAGCCCCATAAGGCGGGTTGTAACCGGCGTATTGGCCGCTATTTCGGCTGCCACAATTTCTTCCACGCGGGCAATATCTTCATTGGCAATCGCCTTGGGATGAGAAATATCAAAACGCGTGCGCTTATGATCCTGCAAAGAGCCCTTCTGTGAAACATGATCCCCGAGAACACGGCGCAGGGCTTCATGCATTAGATGTGTTACCGAGTGATTGGCGCGAATGGCTGTTCGGCGTTCGTGATCTACCTTCATTTGGACGGCATCATTCTTTGCCATACTGCCGTCTTTTAGTATCCCAACATGGACAAACAAGCCGCCAATTTTCTTAAGAGTATTGGTGACTTCAAACGTGGCCTGATCATTTAACAACAAGCCGTGATCACCCACCTGACCACCGGATTCACCATAGAATGGTGTCTGATTGGTAATTATCATGGCTTCATCACCAGTTTCGATTGTGTCTGCAAGCTCACCATCTTTGATAATCGCACGCACCTGCCCCTCGGCCTCTTCGGTTTCATAACCCAGAAATTCTGTAGGCTCCAGCTCCTCACTCAGATCAAACCATAGCTGTTCCGTGGCCGCATCGCCTGACCCTGCCCAAGCGGCACGGGCGGCTTGTTTTTGCGCATCCATATGCTCATTAAACACATCGATATCAACCTCAATACCGTCGGCCTTTAGGGCGTCTTGCGTTAAATCCAATGGGAAACCAAACGTATCGTATAATTTAAAAGCCACATCTCCCGGGAACTTTGATCCTGATGCAACTTTTTCCTTCGCCTCATCAAGCATTTTCAAGCCGCGCTCCAAGGTCACCTTAAAGCGCTCCTCTTCCGATTTAAGTGTCTCCGTAATCAATGCGCTGGCGCGATCAATTTCTGGATAGGCCTGCCCCATTTTATCCAGCAGGGTTGGGAAGAGTTTGTACATAAGCGGCTCTTGCGCCCCTAAAAGATGCGCATGGCGCATACCGCGGCGCATAATACGGCGCAGAACATAGCCACGCCCCTCATTGGATGGCATAACCCCATCAGCCAGCAAGAAAGCAGAGCAACGAATATGATCGGCAATGACGCGGTGGCTTGGCGCCATATTACCGTTGACATCCTGTCCTGTTAAATCCGCGACATGCTCACGCAGGGCGCGCATGATATCTATCTCATAATTATCATGGCTGCCCATTAATGTGGCTGTCATTCGCTCCAAACCCATGCCGGTATCAACGCTTTGTGCCGGAAGCTCAATGCGTGTATCGGCATCAATTTGCTCATATTGCATGAACACATTATTCCATATCTCGATAAAACGATCACCGTCTTCCTCGGGTGATCCTGGCGGGCCGCCCCATATATGATCACCGTGATCATAGAAAATTTCGGTGCATGGCCCGCACGGCCCCGTATCACCCATGCGCCAGAAATTATCATCACTGTTGATGCGGATCACCTTGCTATCGTGAAAGCCTGTCACCTTTTTCCAAATCTCCGCAGCCTCTTCATCAGAAGCATGAACCGTGACGCATAATTTATCGGCAGGCAATTCAAAGTTTGTCGTGACCAATTCCCAAGCAAATGAGATCGCCTCTTCCTTGAAGTAATCACCAAACGAGAAGTTTCCAAGCATTTCAAAAAATGTATGGTGGCGCGCCGTATAGCCTACATTCTCAAGGTCGTTATGCTTACCGCCTGCACGCACACATTTTTGTGAGGTCGTCGCACGGCTATAATCGCGCTTTTCTTTTCCTGTAAACACGTCTTTGAATTGCACCATACCCGCATTGGTAAACATCAAGGTCGGATCGTTCTGCGGAACCAATGAGGATGACTCTACGATCTGGTGCCCCTTATCTTTAAAGAAGTTCAAAAATTCATGTCGAATATCGTTGACGGTTTTCATCTTTTGCTTTTTGCTCTCTTTAGAAGTTACATTAATTCAAAGGAGTATTTATGCAGGAATTTTCAGCGCTTGCAAATGATTTGGCGGATCAAGCAAGAGAAATTATTGCGTCTCACTTCCGCAGCTCCATAGAGATTGAACAAAAATCAGATGACAGCCCTGTAACAATCGCCGATCGTGCCGTTGAAAAACGCATGCGCGAAATCATTGAAAAAACGCGCCCGCAAGATGGAATTATTGGCGAGGAATACGGCATCAAACCCTCGGAAAGCGGCCTGAACTGGGTTCTTGATCCGATTGATGGCACAAAATCCTTTATGATTGGCCGCCCCACTTTTGGCAGTTTGATTGCCCTGTGGGAGGGCGATAAAACCCCGATGCTTGGCATTATTGACCAGGCTATCCTCAAGGAACGTTGGGAGGGGCAAGCCGGTGCAAAAACAACTTTTAATGGCACTCCCGTGTCATCACGCTCATGCAGCAAGCTTTCTGATGCAATTGCCGGCTGCACCAGCCCCAGCCAAATTCCGGATCATTGGGAAAACTTATATGCCGATTGTAAATCTGTTGTCTGGGGTATTGATTGTTATGGCTATGCCATGATGGCTTCCGGCTTTATGGATGTGATCATAGAAAATAAGCTGGCGACATATGATTTTGCGGCTCTTCCGCCCATTATTGAAGGAGCCGGCGGGTTGATATCAGATTGGAATGGCAATGCCCTGTCTTTAAAATCAACAGGTGATGTTGTCGCGTTGGCAGATAAAAATCTGATGCGAGATGTAATGAATTTTATCCAGCGTTTTCAGCCAACTGAATAGAGTATTCCTCCGGATGTGCCGCATAGATAGCGGCACGCCCTTCGGCCGCGGCATCTAATGATGGGGTCGGCAACCCGTTCTTCATACGATAAATCCAATAGCTTGACATGACGCGCTCTACATAAGCACGGGTTTCTGCCACGGGAATGCTCTCGACAAATAGAAGGCTGTCATCCTGATCTGATAACATTTTTTTCCAGCGCCTCAAATTTCCGGGCCCAGCGTTATAAGCAACCGCCAAAGAGAAAAGGTCGCCATTTACATGTTTGTTGCCTAGTAATTCTTCAAGATAGGACTGCCCGATTTCAATATTGCTCTTGGGATCACTTAAATCGGCATGTTTGGTTTTGATGCGCTTTTGAACATGCTTTGCCGTTGCAGGCATAAGCTGCATCAAGCCTGTCGCTCCTGATGAGCTCTCAGCCAGAGGGTTAAAACGGGATTCTTGGCGAATAATCGCATTAATCAGTGACGGATCAACCTTATAATCATATGAAGGCCGCCAAGGGCTGTCCGGGTATAAAACCGAGTCATATAATCGCCCGTCCTCATCCTTTAATGCACTTCCCAGCCTCAGAGCTAATGCCGGCAAACCGCTTGTGGCCGCATAGGTTAAAAGGGCCTCACCCATATCTTTGTCTTTACCGGGATGGATACGCATCATCTCAAATTTTGCACGGTCAAACTGTTTTGCCTGAATTAATAATTTGGCGCGCACACCTGATGGATGCTTGTGAATAAGTTCCTCGACATTGGCCTTGGCCTTAGGCAATGTCCAGTTAAAATCAAAATCCCGACCCAAGGAACGTGTGGCTATCAAACCATAAAAGGTTCGAGGGTGCGCAGCCGCCTTTTCAAGCCATTGACTGACAGAGCGGACATTACCGGTGCGCATATTTGCACGTGCAGCCCAGAAAGCCGCTGCCGAGACTGTCCAGCCAGAGGTGTATTCCGATTGAGCCGCTGCTTCAAAAAACTTTGCCGCACTGGCATAGTCTTGTTCTGTCCATGCAATAAGGCCAGCAACCCAACCTGCCAGAGGTGCATAATGCGGCGAACGCACCGAAGCATTAACCGCAATTTCCTTGGCTTTTTCTGGTTTGCCTGCATGTAAAAAACTCATGGCAATATGCGAGAGCATAATATCTGTCTCCGCATCATCCATAAGCTTTGATGCCGGATCATTATTTAACTTATTCAAGGCGCGTGTCGGTGATGTGCGTGCCAAGTCTCTCATGATTGTTCTTTGAAGTTTACGAACCTGCGCGCTTTGGGATTTTGAACGCTTGTTTGAGCTACGATACGTTTTTCCCTTTTCTACTGAGGGGTCTCTTTTTAAACCGACACCATTTGAAATTTGAGCCGCACTGATCTGACCGTTAAAGCCTTTTGGTGTTCTCTGTTTAGCCAGTTTCTGTATTTTATCTGCTCCGGGGTGGTCGGCATATAAATCCAGCCAAGCACGAAGCTCCTCAAAAGATGTTCTATAATTGGCATGCATATAACGTTGATAGAGAATATGGCCTCTCAGACGAAAATCACCGAGTTGGTTAATCAGCACATTGGCTTTATTAAACTGCCCGGCCTTCTGCAAAGAGAAAATTTCTTCATATAAGGACGCATCACTATCTGAGAGCGGAGCCTGACCATATCTCATGGGCTTGGCTTTGGGATAATGGTCAATCATCTGTGGGTCTATGCTGCTCACGCGCTCATGATTCCATGCAATAAGAACTCCCTTAAAAGCCGGCTTTACAAGAGGTAACGGAGGAGTGGCTTTATATTCAGCTTGCTTTAAATCATCAGATTGGGCGCTAATAACAGCATCGGCAGGAATAAGAGACGGAATCGTCTCTTGATCTTCGGCAAAAACACCAAAAGCATTAGAAAACTGGACAGCAATCAGCGTTGCTGCGAAAAACAAAATATATCTCAAGTGCATGGCTGCGTTTCTAGCATATAAAAGCCGAAAAAGTCTAGTTAATCCCTATTTCTTCCATTTTTTTCTGTAAAGAAATCATATCGGCCCAGATCGATTTTTTCTGGGATGGTGTCTTCAACAAATAAGATGGATGAAATGTTGCAATTGCCGGTATAGGCGACGCGCCCTCTCTAAGCTCTTCAGATTGAGGCAAATAATCATGCCAACCATTCCGCAAACGCGAAATTCCCTCTGATTTTCCCAAAAGGGCTTTGGCAGGAACACCGCCGCAAAAAACAAGCAATTTTGGTTGAATAAGCTGGATATGCCTTTCAACAAAAGGCAAGCTAACATCAATCTCACCCTGGCTCGGTGTACGATTTCCGGGGGGGCGCCAATTAAGAATATTGGTCATATAGATGGCTTGCGCTTTATCATCCTGAGAGCGCGATACGCCAATTGCATTCAAAATACGGTCCAGAAGTTGACCGCTTTGGCCCACAAAAGGCTTGGCCTGTATATCTTCTTCTTTGCCGGGCGCCTCGCCGATCAGCATGATAGGAGCGCTCGTATTACCATCACCGAATACAAGATTGGACGCTGTCTTTTTCAAGGCTAACCCTTCAAACGCAGCTATAGCATCTTTTAATTCATCAAGAGTGTTGGCCGCCAAAGCATGTTTTGTGGCCTCCGCCCGAGCCTCTGATGCGCCCAATGGTACGGCTGGGGCTTCTGTTTCAGGGCTTGTCCGGCCTTGCTCTGGCTGGGGGGCGTCACCTTGGTTTGATTGGCGCGCCTGCGCAAGGATACTCTCCGTTTGCTGTTGAATATGCTTAAACCGATCAATCGGCTGATCTGAAAGTACTTCCGCCGCACCTTGGTCCAAGTGCCAGCGCAGAGCTTCTTGCATAATTTTTGCCTGTGATTCTTGCATAGCTTAACTATAAAAAGATTCCCTTTGAAAAGCATAGGGAAATTGCCAAAATTAAGTTAAAATAGAGGATTAGTAATTATTTCATTATCAAAAACAGGAAGATTTTATGCCAGATCCAATTCGTGAAGATAGAGAAAGTATGGAGTTTGATGTCGTTATTGTTGGTGGAGGCCCCTCTGGCCTTGCCTGTGCGATCCGCTTAAAACAGCTCGCGGCCGAAAATAACCAGGACATCAATCTCTGTCTTTTGGAAAAGGGATCCGAAATAGGAGCTCATTTGCTCTCCGGCGCTGTCTTCGAAACACGCGCATTGGACGAGCTCATTCCCGATTGGAAGGAGAAAAATGCACCGCTGACGGTTGAGGCCAAAAAAGACTCATTCTTGTTTTTAACTAGAACCAAAGCCTATCCATTTCCAACGCCGCCACAGATGCACAATCATGGTAATTACATTATTTCCCTAGGGAATTTGGCACGATGGCTTGCCGAACAAGCTGAAGAACTTGGCGTTGAAAT
This sequence comes from uncultured Pseudobdellovibrionaceae bacterium, assembly GCA_964611755.1. Classification (GTDB taxonomy): domain Bacteria; phylum Pseudomonadota; class Alphaproteobacteria; order Micavibrionales; family Micavibrionaceae; genus CAZTBB01. The sequence goes on along the minus strand of CAZTBB010000052.1, from coordinate 1,340 downwards.
CTTCCCCGGCTTTGCAGCCTCAGAAGTCCTCTATGACAATGAGGGCCGCGTTATTGGCGTTGCCACCCGTGATATGGGCATTGATGAACATGGGCAAAAAACAGATGCCTTTGAGCCGGGATTTGAATTGCATGCACGCCAAACAATATTTGCCGAGGGATGCCATGGATCGCTGACAAAAACATTGATCGAGAAATTTGACCTTAGAAAAGATTCTGACCCGCAAACATATGCTCTGGGTGTAAAAGAAATTTGGGAAATTGACCCCGATAAGCACCAAGAGGGTAAAATCGTTCATACAATTGGTTGGCCAATGGATAACCAAACATATGGTGGCTCATGGCTCTACCATCTCGACAACAATCAAATCTCAGTCGGTTATGTCACAGCGCTGGACTACCAGAACCCTTATTTATCCCCGTTTGAGGAAATGCAGCGCTTCAAAACACACCCTGCTATCAAACCTTTATTTGAAAACGGACGCCGCGTTGCCTATGGCGCCAGAACACTGGTTGAGGGTGGCTTCCAATCTTTGCCAAAGCTTTCATTTCCCGGCGGCGTTTTAATCGGGGATACGGCCGGCTTCCTCAATGTTCCTAAAATCAAAGGCAACCACACGGCTATGAAATCCGGTATGGTGGCTGCCGAGTCACTTTTTGAGATATTAAACTCATCTGAAGAATGGGGGCTTGAATGCACGTCGTATCAAACCAATCTTGAGAAAAGTTGGCTTTGGAGCGAGCTGAAAAAAGTACGCAATATTCGCCCCGGTTTCCATCGTGGCCTCTGGTTTGGCTTACTGAATGCCGCCTGGGAGACAATAACAATGGGGTTGTCGCCATGGACACTCAAAAATCATGCCGACCATAAACAGCTCAAAAAAGCCAGCGAATGTACGCCGATTGAATATCCCAAACCGGATGGCATTCTTACATTTGATCGCCTGTCTTCTGTTTATCTATCCAACACAAACCATGCAGAAAATCAGCCAGCCCACCTAAAGCTGGCAGACCCCGGAATCCCGGCTCAGAACCTTATGGATTATGCAGGCCCTTCCCAGCGTTATTGCCCTGCGGCCGTCTATGAATTCGTTGAAGAAGAGGGACAAGACCCTAAATTTGTTATCAACGCACAAAATTGTGTGCATTGTAAAACCTGTGACATAAAAGATCCGGCGCAGAATATTAACTGGGTTGTGCCACAGGGCGGCGATGGGCCGAACTATCCCAATATGTAACTTTTTTTATACAGCATAAGAAAGACCCATATGCCTCTTAAAAAAGCATCCCAGAGCCCTCTTCAAACCACGATAGTCCTTATCCTTCTCGGACTGATCTCTT
>CAZTBB010000051.1:0-13287 GCA_964611755.1 uncultured Pseudobdellovibrionaceae bacterium | reverse complement strand
CTGGCGTAACAACTGCCGCTTGTTCTATGACGGCCTGTGGTTCCTCAATGGGGGCTTGTGCCTCTAAGATTGTTTCAACCTCTTGAGGCATTGGTGCATCAGGCACCAGACTCTCAATTTGGTCAAAAATATCTTGTTCGGTCATATCGATGACTTCTTGGATTTGCGCTGTTTGTTCCGAAGCTTCTTGCTCAATGGCATCCAATGCATCGATTGGCGGCTGGGGTACAGGAGAAGTCGGGTCCAAAACCACAAGGTCTGTTGTGCTGGTTCGCGGCTCATCATAATCGGAGGCACGCCCAGAGCTCACAGAACTAGTGCTTGTGATATCCATAGCCTGAGAGACATTCTCGTTATTTTCATCGGGCAAGGGCGCCGAAATATCTATCGCTACATCCTGTGGCTGAACCAAATCTTCGGCGGGTTGCTGCACATCATCATTGGATAAAACAATTGTATCCTCGTCAGCAGAAACCGCAGGAACGGACAGGTTTTCCACACTGACCGGGCTTGATTCCGATACACTGATATCTTCATTGACCTGCTCCGGGGCTGCGATATTACCATCACTATCATCGAGTTCAGATGCTAGCTTTCTAACTGGCAGAAGTGGTGGAATAGGGGGCTCGGCAATAGTGATCTTTTTGGGCGGTGCTTTGGGTTTATTGATAGGAAGCGGAACATCTGCACCACGCTCTTCTCTCTCGGTCAAATCAGATAGAATTTCCTGTACGGCTTTATTTTTAAGCTGCAATTCTTCGGCTGTAATCTGTCCGCCGCTATATGAGAGGGGCTGGTCTCCTGCGGGGTGTGATAACAAGCTCTCGCTGCTTAGAGGATCATCACTTTTTGCAGAACTATACACGCCTTCTGTTCTGTAATGTATGTTGGGGGCTCCTGAAATACTTGGGCGCGCGTGTCTATTATTCCTTTGCAACAGCAGTTCGTTTTCCATTCTTTGTGCTGGCTCTAAAATTTGAACCGGCACTGCGTTCTGCCTTGTGTCGTCTATGGATTCATGCGCATCAACGGCCAGCAAGTCTTCCGATGCAGGGCTCGCTTCCTCAGGCTCGCTCGGCCTTGTGAGTGTTGGACGAGTTAAAGGGGCCGTTCTTGATTTAATCTCGCCAGCGTCAAGGCGCCTTAAAGATCTTTCATTCTGGTAACCGGGAAATAAAATCCGATCAGGTGCGCCTTGATTGATATTATTATTGTTGTTATCAGGTTTTTGATAAGACTCCATAACACTCATATCAATCTCGACATTATTCTGGGCTGATGCTTGTATTGGCATCAGAGCAGCAGAAAATCCCAATATGATTAACAGTGAGTGTTTCATTTTATCGATCGAAGAACTCTTTTCATATCCTCATAAAGATTGCCATTCGCAGCCAGAATATTGGCTGTATCAACAGGGTTTGCCCGGTCGTCATCAATATCACAGACAAAACCGCCTGCTTCTTTAACAATAAGATATCCCGCAGCCACATCCCAGCTATTTAAGTCCCGCTCCCAAAAGGCCTCATATCGTCCCGCAGCCACATAGGCTAAATCTAAAGATGCGGCGCCAAAACGTCGCAGGCCCGGAGAAATTTGCATTACGGCTTCATATTCCTTCAAAAAACGATCCATCTTATCCGCGGCTCTACGCGGAGCGCCGGTTGCGATAGCGGATTTCATCAAATCATTTCTGCCGGACACACGCAGTCTTTGTCGTTTATTGAAGGCGCCAACACCTTTTTCTGCACGGAACATGTCATCTTTAATTGGATCGTAAATCAACCCAGCTACAATTTCGCCGTTCTTTTCCAGAGCAATAGAGATTGCCCAATGTGGAAGGCCATGGAGAAAATTATTTGTTCCATCCAGAGGGTCAATAATCCAACGATACGTCGAATCTTCGCCCTCATGAACACCTGTCTCTTCCATCAGAAAACCATGAGAAGGGTATGCTTGAGAAATCTCTCTATGGATAATTTCCTCTGCACGCTTATCTGCGGCAGACACAAAATCTCCCGGACCTTTTTGTGAGACCTGCAGGTTTTCAACTTCACCAAAATCGCGGACAAGAGAACGGCCTGCCTTTTCAGCGGCGCGGATCATAATGGTCATATAAGGGGAATTGGGCGCCATAAATATTAATCCTTTGCTCTTTCTACGTATGAACCATCTTCTGTTTTCACAACGACGCGCTCACCGACATCCACAAAAGGCGGAACCATAATTTTTGTTCCATTGGCAATTTTAGCAGGCTTGTAAGAGGTTGTTACAGTTTGCCCCTTCACAACAGGGTCGGCCTCAACAATCTCGACCGTGACATGGGCAGGCAAACGCACAGCCAATGCTTCGCCTTCAAATGTTTCCACTTCAACAATCATGCTTTCCTGTAAGAATGCTTTGGCATCGCCAATGAGCTCTTCGCTTAGGGCAACTTGTTCATAGTTTTCTTGATTCATGAAATGGAAGCCATCGGCGTCTTCGTATAAATATTGGTAATCTGTTTGTTCCAGGCGGACGCGTTCGACTGTATCTTGAGTCTTGAAGCGAACATTATCTTTGTTGCCTGTTCGCAAGTCACGCATTTCCACTTGGGCAACGGCTGCGCCCTTACCGGGTTGAGAAATTTCATTCTTAACGACCACACAAAGCTTGCCGTTATATTCAATGACATTGCCTGATCGAAGGTTGATAGCGGTTTCTTTCATGGGCTCTTCCTGCTTAACTAAAATTACCTATTCACGATTATTTGCTACGCGTTCTCTTCCAACATTGATAGGCCAAGAGAAAGTAACTTGTCTCTTATATCAGGATCCTCAATCTTTTCCAGTGCTTCTTCAAGATATTTTTGATCCTGTCTGCTTAGCCGTGCAGGCGGACGATTTTTGGATGTGGGTGATATTTCATTCGCCGGTACCGACACGAAACGAATGGCTGTAATCCATCGTTCACCGAATATTTGATTGATGCGCTCCAAAATTAAATCTTTTTGATAATGCAGCTGTGTTGCATAGGCACTGGCGGTTGCTATTTCCAAAGTGGCATCAGGTGATGCGCCTCTTTGTTTTTTTGATCCGCGGTAATGGATTTTAATTGGCTGAGCCTTATCAGCAAGCTTATCACCAACTATATCATTCCAGTGTTGCAGAATACGCCCAAGCGCAATAAATTTACGACTGGTTGTCTCGCGACTAACTCTGGCAACGGCTTCCGATACTGGGCGCATAGCTTTAATTAACTTTTTTATCAGGGGTAAACGTACTCAACAATGGCAAGCTCTTCCCAAAAGCTCAAGCATCATGACGATGATATCACAGAATATCGTGGACAATTATTGGATTGGTATGATGCCAATAAACGTGAATTGCCATGGAGAGCCAGTGCCGGCAATAAGGTGGAGCATTACCACACATGGCTCTCTGAAATTATGCTTCAACAAACTACGGTTGGAGCTGTGATTCCCTATTTTTTAAAATTCACACAGACATGGCCAACAATATTTGATTTAGCAAATGCAAAAGATGAAGATGTCATGCAGGCATGGGCCGGGCTAGGATATTATGCACGGGCCAGAAACTTGCTTAAGGCCGCGCGAATTATTGCGTATGAGCTGGATGGGAAATTTCCAAGCAATCAAAAAGATCTCATGGCATTGCCCGGTATTGGTGATTACACCAGTGCCGCCATACTGACTATTGGGATGAACAAGCCTGCAACCGTCATGGATGGTAATATTGAACGCGTCATCTCACGTTTTTTTATGGTTCAAGAAAAGCTTCCCAAAGCTAAATCAACCATCAAAGCCTTAACGTCACAATTTTTTGATGATTTTATCGATAGACCAGGGGATCTGGCCCAAGCTTTTATGGATTTAGGGGCGCGGGTTTGCCTTCCCCGAAAACCAAAATGTGATGCATGTCCTCTGCGTGGTGGCTGTGCAGCGAACAATAACGGAGAACCGGAACTCTATCCATTAAAACAACCCAAAAAGAAAATTCCAACGCGTGAGGGTGTCATGTATCTGCTTCGCAATAGCAAGGGCGATATTCTCATCCATAAACGTCCGGATGACCGTATGCTTGGGGGGATGGTTGGCCTGCCAACAACGGATTGGGATAAAAACAAAACCGATAAACCCAATTTCCTTACATCTATTAATTTTGCCCAAACTGCCGGTCATAAAATCAAGCATACATTCAGCCATTTTCATCTTGAATGTGAGCTGTATCATGCTGATATACAAAGACAAATTATTATTCCTGATGATTATAAATGGATATCACATGACGAATTTTTGAGCTTGTCATTTCCAACCGTATTTAAAAAGGCCTTCCGGCTCTTTTCAAAAGAGCTATTGAAAGAAGAATGACGCGCAGACCAAAACAAGGTAGAATAGGTGTATGAGATTGAATTTTTTATCCAACAAGATCACATACATAGCCGTCATCGTATTGGCGTGCTTTTTTGCGGGCACTAGTATTGCTCAGGACAGTGATGCAAGAGAATATTTGTCTCCAAGCTTGAAAAATCTCTCCAAAATTTATTGGAAAATCGGCGGGGCTGATCTTGATAATGATGAACATCTGGACAGCCATCTTATCATTAATGAATGTGGTATTTATCAGAATTATTTTTCCGATGATTTTCAATGGCACAAAATTCGTAATGCCACGCGCGCAAGTATAGAAAAAGACAAAGACAGTTATTCAACACGCATTCGTTATATTCAGCCCATTAAATTCGGCGCCTATAATTTTGACAATAATGCGTTTGAGGTTCTTGAAGATTATGACTTCAAAGGCATTCGTCGTTTTCAGGTTTTATCGAATGAATTTGAAAAGGAGGTGTGTAACAGAAGGGCGGAAACACTTCCTGGCTTTCCTTCCGGCATGGTTGTTGAATATACGCGCCCCTTTACTCTTACCTCTGTGCCGGTTTCACCGGATCTTGCCGAGCAATATATCGAGGAAAAGCGTGAACCTTTTTTGAAGCTGCGCAGAGCACAACAAACAGAAGAGCGCCTCTACGAATTCCGTGATGCTTATATTGTGTTTGAAGCACAAATATTACGCTATCGTAACGAAGTTACGGTTCAGAGCTATAATATGGCGAGCGTTTATGCCCGTATGGAGGGCTACAAAATTTATGCTGATCGCGAGCTGACACAGCTTTTACATGAAAAGCTGGAACGCCGAAAAACGCCTATGTCTGATTTTGAAAAAGAATTGCGGGAAAAGTACAAGCGCAAGATAGGCGCTAAAAACTTATCGTGAGCCTTCGATTTGTATCCCAACCGATTGGCACTCTTTGATAATATCTGGCTTTTCCAACGTAATTTTATAAAACAAAATGCGATCATCACTCAGACATTTATTCACGATATCCTGCGCAAGTGTCTCGAGTAGATCAAAATGCTGGCTATCAACCAGGCCTTTTATTTTATCAACGATAACACCATAGCATACAGCATCTTCAATTTTGCCGGAATTTACAGCCTCAGGTGTTTTGACCTTTATTTCGAGTGAAATAAGCAGGCTCTGCTTCGTGGCTCTCTCGGTTTCTAAAATGCCAATCGAAGCCATTAAGCTTAGCTGATTAATCAGAATAATATGGGTGTGCTCTGATTCCATATCTAATTGGTCTGAGTTACCAGAAGATCATCACGAATAATTTGTCTGAGTGTGTCCAGAGGCTTCACATCCTGTCCATCCTCGTAATGCCAATATGTCCATCCATTACAGCTTGGAGCATTCTGAAGCTCGGCACCAACCTTATGAATAGAACCGCGCAGAGGTTTAATCTTATTCTGTGCCATAACGGTTCCATCAGCAAAGACCTTCACACGATGCTTGTCTTTTGGATCACGCAATATTGCCCCCGGCTTAAGAAGACCGCGCTCAACCAATGTTCCGAATGGTACGCGAGGCTGCTCACGTTTTTGCTTCAGCTCCATGGCATGCTGATCGAGTGGTTTAAGGCCCTCTAAGCGTGCATTGGCCACATCAATATAGTCCTGCTCGCGTTCGATACCGATAAAATGGCGTCCCATTTTCTTAGCCACAGCGCCTGTTGTGCCTGTGCCAAAGAAGGGGTCGAGAACAATATCACCTTTTTGTGTAGACGATAATAGAACGCGATACAGCAGTGACTCTGGCTTTTGCGTTGGATGAGCTTTTTGCCCATCATCATTCTTGAGGCGCTCATTACCGGTACAAAGTGGTAAATACCAATCGCTGCGCATTTGCAAATCATCATTCAGGCTTTTCATAGCATCATAGTTAAAGCGGTATTTAGACTTTTCAGATTTAGCGGCCCAAATCAGTGTTTCATGCGCGTTGGTAAAGCGACGTCCACGGAAATTCGGCATAGGATTCGATTTACGCCAAATAACATCATTCAAAATCCAGAAGCCTAAATCCTGTAGAATTGTTCCTAGACGGAAAACATTGTGATAGCTGCCTATGACCCATATTGCACCATCATCCTTGAGCAAACGGTGAGCCTCACCGAGCCACTGGCGTGTAAATTCATCATATGATTTCAAGCTTTCAAATTGATCCCAATGATCGTCAACAGCATCAACCTTGGAGTTATTCGGGCGATGCAAGTCGCCACCCAATTGCAGATTATAGGGCGGATCTGCAAAAATCAGATCAAGGGATTGATCGGGCAAAGATTGCATATGGGTGATACAATCGCCTTTGAGAATTGTATCTGTGGGCAAAGATATTTTTTGACTCGACATTAGTATTTTCCTGTTTTGAAAGTAAGGGCGAATCATGAGTCAAAATTGATTCCGGGTCAAGACAAAAAAGTGATTCAGTCAATGAATCCAATTTGTTAAAACGATTCTTTAGACTCCCAGAGCAAGCTGGCGGCGGGTTTGGCCGTACTGCAAAAAATTTTGTACCGGGCCATAAGAGGGGCGGTGAAATTCTGTAATACCGTATACATCAATAGCATCTAAATGTTCTTTGGTTGGATACCCTGAATTGCTTTCCCAGCCATAATGAGGATATTGCTCGGCATAACTGCTCATCAGGCGATCACGCGATACTTTAGCCAGTATAGAAGCAGCAGCAATTGAAGAGGATATATTATCACCCTTGATAATCATCTCGAAAGGACATGGAAAAGAAGTAGGAGGGGCTTTCCCATCAATCAAGGCCAATCGTTCATGATCATCCTGGCTTGTAGAGTGAAGGCATTTCTCATATGCACGCCTCATGGCCAAATAAGATGCTCCGATAATATTATGCTCCGCTATTTCATCGATGCCGGCCTCGGCTATGCCATAATGGCAATGCTCCGTAATCAGATCAAAGAGCAGGGCGCGCTTAGGTTTGGAAATTTTCTTGCTATCCTTTACATCAAGCCAAAAGCTTAAATCCTGTTTGTCTTTTGGTACATAAACGCATGCCGCCGTGACCGGACCAACCAGAGGGCCGCGACCAACCTCATCAAGGCCAAAGCATATTTTTTGCTGATATTTTTGTTCAAAAGAAAAATCCGGCATGCAAAATTTTTAGCATGTTCAAGGACCGTCTTGAAGTTTTAAAGCATCATAGTCACGAATAGGCGAACTTAACAGTTTAAGCTCCTTTAATCGGATCCTTACCTCCGCAATTAAATGAAGAGTAGATCCTAAATCTTTAATCCGCGTAATCCCGAGCTCCTGCGCATCGTCCAAATCACTTTGCGATGGTGGTTTTTTCTCTGAGCCCTGTATCCATAACGCTTGATGGCTCAAACTCCGTGGATAGGCAAGGTTCTTTATGCCATCATCTACAACAAGGACATGCGTGAAGTTGTAGATTTTATGATCACCGGTAATCATATCCAACATTTTCTCCCAGTTTTCTTCATCGGGTTTACCAAATCCATCTTGCGTTGATTTTATCAAATCATAGGTATTATCCTTCAAAGCCTCAATTGTTACGTCGGAGAATCCCAAACGGCGCAAGACTTTTTGAACATGCATATCTTCGCCATGAACATTGGAGGAGGGGCCATTTGTCCAAAGATAGAGATTCATACCGGCCTTTTTAAATTCATCTTCGATCGCCGCAACAAGAACGGGATCCGGCGCAATATGATCCTCATAAAAATCGCCATACATGTTATTCAGTAACTCAAAAAAATAATTGGGAAACAGTTCTTTTATGGTTTGAACAATGATTGGAAAAGCAACACCAAGATCTTGTTCTCTCAGGTTAAAGGCATTGATTTCATTGGAAGAATACTTTGCTAATTTTTGAGCTACAGCCTCCTTAAAAATCGTCGGGGATGTTCTGTATCTTGAGATAATATTCTTTTTAATGAGATCATGAATTCCCGGCTGATCCGGGTGAGCCAAATTATCTATGGGATAAAATGTGTCATCCACATCCAGTACCACATCAGAACAATGAGCCAACCTGTAGAGCTTTTCAGGAGAAAGGCCTTGAAGATCCAATCCCTCAAACGCTTGTTTTAACATATAATCATCTGGCAACATGTTGGCAGATTAGCCATCAAGACTTTTCTTTGCAACTTCAAAAACGTCTGGTGATATATTTTTTATGGTAAGAATATCTTCAAGAGCCTGCTTCATTAATTCCTGACGATCCACACTATATTGGCGCCAGCTTCTAAATGGATTTAGAAGCCTTGCTGCAATTTGTGGATTAATCCCGTTAAGCTTTTTTATACCCTCCGCCAAAAATGTATAACCGGACCCATCTTTTGCATGAAAACCCAGCTCGTTATGCATAGCAAAACTACCAAATAAAGAGCGTACGCGGTTTGGATTTTTAATATTAAAATCCGGGTGCTCACGTAGTTTATGCAGTATCCTCAGGCTATCATCGCGGGGCGCAGCAGCCTGCAGTGCAAACCATTTATCAATTACAAGCGGATAATCTTTATAACGCTCGTAAAATGCATCAAATATCTCTTGATGCTCAGGATTTTTATTGGGAGCCAAACTGGCGAGTGCAGCAATGCGGTCGGTCATATTATCCGCAGCCAGATAATGTTTTTTGGCGCGCTTCGCGCAGCCTGTCCCATAAGTTGATGTTAGTATCAAAAGAGCCGTATTCCGCAATGTGCGCTTGGCTACCGCATCGGCAGTAATCGAGAAAGACCCTTTATCCTCATTTTCTTTGTAAATGGTTTCCAAAGGCTTGCGGTATTCACGCTTAATAGCTGCGAGTGCCTTCTGGCGTGCCTTATAAATTGCTACAGGATCGGCCAACTCTCTTTGCTGGATTAAGCTGGACATATCAGGCAATTGCAGTGCCCGTGCACAGAGCGCTTTATCAGCTTCTTTGTCCAATGCCTTGTCTACAATAGGGGAGAGACCGTTAATAAAACTATCGGGTGGATTTTTTTCACCATTATCAAGCATATGATGAATGGCTTTGGCGGCAATAACTTGGCCGGCCTCCCAGCGATTAAACCCATCACTATCATGCTGGCGGATAAAGTTCATCTGCTCTTCATCAAGGTCGTGTTTCAAAATGACAGGGGCGGAAAAATTGCGAAGAACCGATGGAATAGGCTCAGAAGAAATATCGCTGAACACAAAATCCTGTGTTTGTTCTCTAAGATGCAACACTTCTGTGCCAATGAGATCGTTGCCATCCCGATCAATAAGACCAACGGCAATCGGAATATGCATGGGCTTCTTATTGCTTTGCCCCGGTGTATCAGGAATGTCTTGGGAGAAGGTCATCACATATTCTTGTTTTTCCGGGTTATAGAGCCCTGAAAATGTGATCCGCGGTGTCCCGGCCTGCGAATACCACAACTTGAACTGAGAGAGGTCAACGCCGCTGGCATCTTGCATGGCTTGAACAAAATCATCACAGGTAACAGCCTGCCCATCATGACGCTCAAAATAAAGGTCTGTGCCTTTACGGTAATTCTCCGGCCCTAAAAGCGTGCGGATCATACGAATAACTTCCGCCCCTTTTTCATAGACGGTCATTGTGTAAAAATTATTGATCTCGATATAATTATCCGGACGAATAGGGTGGGCAAGTGGCCCCGCATCCTCTGGGAATTGCATGCGCCTTAGGAGTTGAACATCATCAATGCGCTGCACGGCTCGTGAATGTGTGTCGGCCGAAAATTCCTGATCCCTGAAAACAGTCAAACCCTCTTTGAGGGATAATTGAAACCAATCACGGCATGTCACACGATTGCCGGACCAGTTGTGGAAATACTCATGGGCAATAACGCCTTCAACGCGCATAAAATCAGCATCGGTTGCCGTATCCTGATGGGCTAGAACAAGAGCGGTGTTAAAGATGTTGAGTGATGTGTTTTCCATCGCGCCCATATTGAAATCACTGACGGCAACAATGTTAAACAAAGAGTATTGATATTCACGGCCATACACATCTTCATCCCATTTCATGGAGCGTTTGAGTGAATCCATGGCATGATCACATTGTGTTTCATCACCAGGCCGAACATAGATAAGCAGATCGACATCTTTTCCTGACATCGTTGTGAATCTATCTTGAATCTTATTGAGTTTTCCGGCCACCAAAGCAAAGAGATAACAGGGCTTGGGCGTGGTATCATTCCAAAGTGTATAATGCCGTCCGTTATCTGTATCACCGGATGCTTCCAGCTCACCATTCGACAACAGAACAGGAAGGCTTTCTTTATCACCCTCTACGCGCACTGTATATGTTGCCAGAACATCCGGCCGATCTGGGTAATAGGTTATACGGCGAAAGCCTTCAGCTTCACATTGCGTGCAGTAAATCCCGCCCGATTGATAAAGCCCCTCGAGACGCGTGTTCTTTTCCGGTTCAATTTCTGTGACGATCTCTAATTCAAATTCATCGCCGGGATTATCAAGAATAAGAAGATCGCCCTGAATATCGGGCTTAGCATCTTGACCATCCTTTTTGAAAGACAGTAATTTCAGCGCTTCACCATTCAAAATTAAATCTTCGCCGCCACCAGAAGATGATTTGTAGCGCGTTTTGGCTGTAACAATTGTTTTCCCCTCATAGATCTGGACATCCAGATCAACATGCTGAACAGTGAAGGGATAGGGCTTATAATCCTTAAGATATATTGTTTTAGGTGTATCGGTTCTCATGACCAATAGAGTGTCACGAGTTTACGAGCCGAGCAAGACCATATCGTTACGATGGATGAGTTCTTCACGACCATAAAAATCAACTTCTTTTTTATTATCGCTGGAGGTTTTACCAATAACGCTTCTGGCATCGGTGAAATTATAGCTTACAATGCCAAGAGCCAGCTTTTTTGATTTTTGGTCGACTATTTCGACCACATCGCCGCGATCAAAATTCCCAATAGTTTCAGTAACACCAACGGGCAATAAACTTTTACCGCTTTGAAGCGCTTTGCTTGCACCATCATCAATTATAATCTGGCCTTTCGGGCTCATATGGGCACCAATCCATCGTTTGCGGGCATTGGCTCTCATCGCCGGATCTGCCATAAAAACTGTAGACCGCTTTTCCGGGGTAAATACGGCCTTGCCAAGACAATGATCCTGCACCCCATCAGTGATAATTAATGTTATACCTGTCTTTAAGGCATTCTGAGCCGCTTCAATTTTGCTTTTCATGCCGCCGGTTGATAATCCGGGAATAGCATCGCCAGCCATTTTAATATGCTGCTCTGTAATCTCATCTATAAAGGGAATATGCTCAGCTTGCGCGTTATGTGACGGGTTATCTGTATAAAGACCATCAATTGTAGAGAAGAGGACAACAACATCGGCATCCATCATCTGTGCAACACGAACAGCCAGCCGGTCATTGTCACCAAAGCGAATCTCTTCCGTTGATACGGTGTCATTTTCATTGATGATCGGGACAACATTTTTTTCCAACAAAGTCATCATTGTCTCACGCGCATTAAGGTGCATACGCCTGTTTTCAGTCTCACTGAGCGTCAAAAGAATCTGCGCGGTTGGGATGTCGCGAACTTTAAGAACATTGTGATAGGCGGCATACATGTGAAATTGACCAATCGAAGAGGCGGCTTGTTTTTGTTCCAATGGAATAGAGGAGGGGGGTGTATCCAAGGATATACCAAGCGTCTTTCGCCCGAGTGCCACGCCACCCGATGAGACGATGATAATCTCTTTGCCTTGTTCCTTTAAAAGCGCGATATCTTCACTGAGTGCTCGAAACCAACCACCACGAATTTTATCCGAACCGGGCTCAGCTATCAGGGCAGAGCCGATCTTAATGATAATTCTTTTTGCACGTTGAAGAACGTCACTCGCTTGCGTAGCTGTCATCCTGAGGCTTCTCTTGCTCGCGTTTTCTTTGGATATGTGAGGAAATTTCAAACAAGACATCCTTTACACCCTCACCGGAAACGGCTGAGATGTAATGTATTTTTTGCCCTGTTAAATCCTCAAGCGGTTTTGCTTGATCTGCCGCCAATTCCGGCCCTATAGCATCAACTTTATTGATCGCTATAATCTCGTCCTTATTGCCAAGGCCGTGTCCATACTCCTGTAATTCATTACGAATGGTCTTATAGGCATCAACCAAATCATCTTGCGTTGAATCAATAAGGTGTAAGAGCACATTTGTTCGCTCGACATGGCCTAGAAAACGATCACCAAGCCCATGACCTTCGTGCGCCCCTTCAATAAGCCCTGGAATATCAGCCAGAACAAATTCTTTCTCACCGGCTTTTACAACCCCCAAATTAGGGTGCAATGTTGTGAAGGGATAATCAGCTATTTTAGGCTTGGCATTGGTACAGGCGGAAAGAAATGTTGATTTACCTGCATTGGGAAGGCCAACCAAGCCTGCATCCGCAATCAGTTTCAAGCGAAGCCAGATCCCCATTTCCTGGCCTGGCCAACCCGGCGTATGTTTGCGCGGTGCCTGGTTGGTAGAGCTTTTGTAATGAGCATTTCCAAAACCGCCATCACCACCCTTAAGAAAGGTAATGCGCTCGCCACTCTCGGTAAAATCTGCAAGAATCGTCTCTTTATCTTCATCCAACAACTCTGTTCCAACCGGAATCCGGATAACACAATCATCACCCTTTGCGCCAGATCGGTCCCGCCCCATGCCATGCTGACCATTCTTGGCTTTGAAATGTTGCTGATAGCGGAAATCAATCAATGTATTGAGATCATCAACGACTTCGAAAATAACATCACCGCCGCGGCCGCCATTACCACCATCAGGGCCGCCAAACTCAATATATTTTTCACGGCGAAACGATGTACAGCCCGGGCCGCCATCACCGCTTTTTAAATATATTTTTGCCTGATCTAAAAATTTCATC
>CAZTBB010000050.1:0-13721 GCA_964611755.1 uncultured Pseudobdellovibrionaceae bacterium | reverse complement strand
TTGATGACAACCAAGCTGAAATTTCACGTGCGTTTGGCCAAGCAGCAGTAAACACACAATATCGTGGCCATGTTACTATTGATCACGGTGAGGGCGATTGGCCACAACAGTATTATGTTGATGGCAACCTTGAAACAATTTTGGACGTTGTAAGAGAGCAAATCGCTGAGGAAACTAGAGATATAGAAGGCTTTACAATCAACTTGGTCGACCCAAATGATTTGTCAGATAGCCCTGAAATATTGGGCCAAATTCATGGCACCAATGCCGGAACGATTCATGTAGGCGCAATCAGCAATATACCAATAATTGGTAATGCGATGGCTACAAAAGTAGAAAACGCCTATGAACTAGATACAAACAACAATGGTCGCACAGATTTGGTCATGACAATTCCAGATGGCCCCGGATAAAAAAACCCATCTGCTAAATAATTTTATAAAACCCCGAACAGTTTAAAAAGGCGGGGTTTTTAGTTCTGCACAAATAGTGAAATTTCATAATAGAACTTTGCTAAGAACGCCTCTAACTCCCATAAAAACATCATAAAAATAAACCCATAAGTTATTTTTTAATTATTTTGTTTGACATAATAAAAAACCTTTGTTAGTCTCCGCTCATTAATTTTTTATGTGAGCAAGAGAAAGAACAAGAAAAATGTTAGCAAACATACCCCTAATGGATCAGGTTATGCGTCGCCCCTTAACATCAACATTTGCGTTGATGAGTGCGGTAACAGCCTTTATTCCGGTCGTACAATTTATATCCCCGCTTTTCGCAGCGGCCACCGTAGGAAATTTCACCTATCAAAAAGTATACAAAGAAGGCCTCAACCTCTGGGATCGTGTTTAAAAGAAGGAAAAGAATGATGGATACAAAACAAACTAACTCCATAAACTTAAAAGAAAGATGGGACAGCGACACTGTTCCTGAAAAAATGGCTGTTATAGGTGCCGGACTAGCGATAGGAGCATTAATTGTGCCATTGCCTGCGGCAGTCGCTATAACTGCTAAGATCGCCGCAACTATATGCTTTTTACCTATGGCTTATAAATTCATATCTCCATTGAAAAATGAAAATGAAGAAAACAATGAAAAACCCGAGCTAACTGAAAACACAGTTACAGAGCCGGACGGTGCAGGGCAAGAGCCGACTCCACCTCTCTAGCTAGGCTGCGACATCCTCACGCGTGGCGATTAGTGCATCAACCACGCTTGGATCGGCCAGCGTCGAGGTATCGCCCAAATTCTCAAACTCACTCGCGGCAATTTTGCGCAAAATCCGGCGCATAATTTTACCGCTGCGGGTTTTCGGTAAACCCGGTGTGAAATGGATCACATCCGGCGTCGCGATCGGCCCGATGATTGAGCGCACTGTCTTAATAATCTCCGCTCTGATCTCAGGGCTTTCTTCTTGCCCCTCGAGCAATGTGACATAGGCATAAATGCCTTGGCCCTTAATATCATGCGGGAAGCCAACAACGGCGCTCTCGGCAACCGCATCATGTTCATTGATCGCGCTTTCCACCTCGGCTGTGCCCATACGGTGGCCCGAGACATTAATCACATCATCCACGCGGCCGGTAATCCAATAAGTGCCATCCGCATCGCGGCGCGCCCCATCACCGGTGAAATATTTCCCCGGAAAGGTTGTGAAATAGGTTTGCTTGAACCGCTCATGATCGCCATAGAGCGAGCGCATCTGCCCCGGCCAGCTATCGAGCATCACAAAATTGCCTTCGGCCTCGCCCTCCAGAATGTTACCTTCACCATCAACAATGGCAGGCAGCACGCCGAAGAATGGCGCCGTGGCTGCGCCCGGTTTCATATCATGCACACCCGGCAATGGCGTCAATAAATGCCCACCGGTCTCGGTTTGCCACCATGTATCAACAATCGGGCAACGCGCACCGCCCACAACATTGTAATACCACAGCCACGCTTCGTGGTTGATCGGCTCACCCACCGATCCCAATATACGCAATGATGTGCGTGATGTTTTCTCGACAAATTCATCGCCGGCGCGGATCAATGCGCGGATTGCCGTAGGCGCGGTATAGAAACTCGCCACTTGGTGCTTATCGACAACCTGCCAGAAACGTGAATAATCCGGATAATTCGGCACGCCTTCAAAGACAACCGATATCGCGCCATTGGCCAGAGGGCCATACACAATATAGGAATGGCCAGTCACCCAGCCGACATCGGCTGTGCACCAATAGACCTCACCTTGTTTGTAATCAAAAGTTGTCTCATGCGTGAGCGATGCGTACACCATATAACCGCCTGTTGTATGCAGCACGCCCTTCGGCTTTCCGGTTGAACCGGATGTATACAAAATAAAGAGCGGATCTTCCGCATTCATCTCTTCACACGGGCACTCTGTGTCCTGACGATCGACGATCTCGTGCCACCAAACATCATGCGCCTCATTCCAGGCGATATCGCCGCCTGTACGTTTTAGCACAAGCACCGTATGTACATCGGGACATTCGGCCACGGCTTTATCGGTATTGGCCTTAAGCGGCACTTTTTTGCCACCACGCAATCCTTCATCGGCCGTAATCACAATATGGGATTCACAATCCAAAATACGATCGCGCAAGGCATCGGGGGAGAAGCCTCCAAAAACAACCGAGTGAATAGCCCCAAGACGCGCACAGGCCAGCATGGCCATACAGGCTTCGAGTACCATCGGCATGTAAATTGTCACACGATCACCTTTTTTAACCCCGCGCTCTTTAAGAGCATTGGCGAGCTTGCAAACTTCTGCGTGCAATTCGCCATAGGTCAGCGTTTTATCAACACTGGGATCATCACCCTCAAAAATTAGGGCGCGATCATCGGCTTTTTCCGGCAGGTGGCGGTCCAAACAATTATAACAGGCGTTCAACACGCCATCTTCATACCATTTGATCGAAACATCACCCTCATACGAGGTATTCTTGATTTTTGTCGGCTTGGAAAACCAATCGATGCGCTCGGCCATATCGCCCCAAAATCCTTCCGGGTCACTCACCGATCTCTCATACATCGCATCGTAATCCGCACGCGTCACATGCGCATGATCAATGATATTCTGGGCAGGTTTATAAATCTCGTCGCTCATGATTTTCCCCCTTCTAAGCTTCGAATGAATAGGTATAAATGGTATCTTTTAATGATAACAAGATTCAGAAGAGGTTTTTAGTGCAAGACGTGGTGCAACGCCGCAAATTACAATAAACGGCACTCAATTTCAGGGTTGTTTTCAATGGAATCAATAGCCGCTTTTGCACATTGCGCACCGCGCGGGCCATGACCATCGGCAACAAGAAGCAAATATATGCCGCCCGTATCGCGCAAGGCATTCAGATCCGCGCTGACAACGCTCACATTATCCAATAACTTTAGCTTCGATGCTTCGCTGACCATATGCTCGGCCAGATTTTTGCCCTGCCTGACGCCTTCATCCATGTAATGTGCCATATAATCCGCATCGCCCAACAAGTCATATTCCAGATTAACCGCCCCATCACTATAAAGCGCGAGATGAGCCTCATGAGCGCGCGACGCGCCATGCTGATCAAGATCAATTGTTCGCACATCCGGT
Organism: uncultured Pseudobdellovibrionaceae bacterium; assembly: GCA_964611755.1. Taxonomy (GTDB): domain Bacteria; phylum Pseudomonadota; class Alphaproteobacteria; order Micavibrionales; family Micavibrionaceae; genus CAZTBB01. Next base: position 10,129 of record CAZTBB010000050.1, on the reverse strand, counting down.
CTTTTACTGATGACTTTGCCCATATTACGATCCCCCAAGGCGCGGGTAACATTCAAAGACGCGATGGTCCCATTCAATGTTTCTGTGCACACATACGCCCCTTCAATGAAATAATGTTTCTCATCTTCCGGTAACATCCCTGATGGCGCCAGTTCGGCATCCGCATTTTTTTGCATCAAACCTCTGATACGGGCCAATTCATCCGGATTATCCAAATTATGATTTATGCTGAGTTGCTCGCCGTGAAGGCGGTCATTTTCATGCGCACGTGTAAACAAAACCGTATAGGAATCACCGACATTTGCAGCGATAATCTGATCGGGTGTAATGCTTGCCAGATTCAACGTTGTCCCGCCACTTTGATGATCGATACTCGAAGAATTATGCAGATCAACATCACTGGAAGCTTTAAGGAAAATTTCACGCAAACGTTGTTCGCTAAGGGGTTTGCGCAAACGAAATACAGCATAGGAATCTTGCTGCTCTGAACGAGGGCCTTTAAGAGATTTTGCCGTAATCGGGGTATCACCGGCCTGCTGATAATTTTTTACGTCTTTTACGCGAGAATTCAAACCCTACAATCCACCTTCCGCACATACGCACGCCCATTCTTCTTCCGTTACAGGAGACACAGACAGACGCACCTGCTTAACCACTTTCATGTTTTCCAATACCGGATGCGCTTTTAATTGCGATAATGTTACCGGCTGCTTCAGTGGTTTAAACGGTTTTACGTCAATTGTCACGAATTTTCCGTCTTCATTCTTGTCCGGATCAGGGTCCGTATAGGCTTCGGAGGTAATATCAACAATGCCGACAATCTCCTTCCCTTCATTGGAATGGTAGAAAAAAGCCTGATCGCCCGGTTGCATAGCCTGAATATTATTGCGCGCCTGATAATTGCGCACGCGCTTTTCCCAGCGGCCCTCACCCTTTTCCACTTGGTCATCCCACGAAAATTTATACGGCTCGGATTTCATCAACCAGTAGGCCATTGTGTCATACTCCTTATCGTTCTATTTACTCACCATCTCATATTTAAACGGACGGTTCAGCATTTCTTCAATCGCCTGATCCAATGGCATCCCCTCATTCAGGCATTTATTCACGGCTTCGGTAATGGGCATATCCACCGCATTTTTGCGGGCCAGTGCCAGCGTTGATTTGGCCGTGTGTACGCCTTCTGTGACCGCATTACGCGCGCCTAAAATCTCGTCCATGCTTTTGCCTTCCCCAAGCGCAGCCCCAAGCGAGAAGTTACGCGATTGGATGGATGAACATGTCAATGTCAGATCGCCAACGCCGCACATACCAAGCAATGTATCTTTCTTTGCGCCCATGGCAACGCCCAGACGCGCAATTTCTGCAATGCCGCGCGTCAAAAGAGCTGCACGCGCGCTCTCGCCCAATTTTTTGCCGTAAACAATGCCGCATGCAATGGCGATCACATTTTTAATCGCCCCGCCAAGCTGCGTGCCAATCACATCCGTCGTTGTGTAGGGACGGAAAAGCGGAACGCCCAATGTTTCCAAAAGCACTTTAGCCTGATCTTCGCTTTTCATGGCCAGTGTCACGGCACCCGGCAGGCCTTTGGCGATTTCACTGGCAAATGTTGGGCCGGTTAAAACAGCGATATGGGCATCGGGGACAATCTCTTCAGCCACCTGAGACATCAGCAAGCCGGTATCAAGTTCAATGCCCTTTGAACAAATCACAAGTGATTTCCCCGAAACCTTATCCTTGATCTGTTCCAAAGTCGCCCGCAGATACTGCGCCGGAGAAACAATCAAAAGAATATCTTTAGAAGCCACATCTTGAATATCAGAGCTAGCCTTGAGGTCCGGGCTAAGCGGAATACCTTTGAGATAGACATCATTTTCATGGCGTGTATTGATGGCATCAACCACGTCTGATTCCAAAGCCCAAATGGTGACATCGCGGCCATTACTCGCATAAAGCTGCGCCAGTGCTGTTCCCCATGCGCCTGCGCCAATAACACCAAGTGATTGCATGCTTCTATCTCCTTGTCCTTCAATTTATGCTTTTACGCCGCCACCATGCCGAGCTTCTGCATGCGGGTCAAGAGGCCAGCGTGGCCGCGCTTTAAAATCTAAACCATCGTGCTGGCCTAGCCTAAGCTTTTCAATGCCTGCCCATGCGATCATCACTGCATTATCGCCGCAAAGTTTCAATGGTGGTGCGCTCAGTATCATGCCATGGTCCTTGGCTAAATCCTGCAATGCGCTGCGAATCATTTGATTGGCGGCCACACCGCCCGATACAACCAATGTAGGGGCATCACTCTGATACTCGGATTTGAATATCTCAATCGCATGGGCTAACCGATCCTTAAGCACATCGGCCATAGCCACCTGAAAGGCATAGGATAAAGCCGCAATATCATCTTTTTGCAAATCGCCCTCGGGCAATTTCTGAACATGATTACGTATGGCTGTTTTCAGCCCTGAAAACGAGAGATCACAGCCCTTACGCCCCTTCATCGGGCGCGGCAAATCAAAACGCTTGAGCGCAGCATCCTGATCCTCACAAAGCGCCGCAATTTTCTCAACATGCGGCCCACCCGGATACGGTAAGCCCATTAATTTTGCAGCCTTATCAAAACATTCTCCTGCCGCATCATCAAGCGTTGTGCCCAAACGGCGATATTGTCCGGCGCCCTCAACAACCAATATCTGGCTATGGCCACCGGAGATCAGCAACAACAAATAAGGAAACTCTACCCCGTCACTCAAGCGTGGGGTGAGTGCGTGCCCTTCCAAATGATTCACAGCCAGAAATGGAATATCTTGTGAGGCCGCAATTGCCTTACCCGCCATCATCCCGATCATCACCCCGCCAATCAGGCCGGGCCCGCATGTGGCCGCCACTCCGTCCAAATCCCGGAAGCTGAGCTTTGCATCACGCAAAGCGCCCTCAATAAGCTTGTGCAAATGATCCAGATGCGCGCGCGCGGCAATCTCGGGCACAACACCGCCATAAACCGCATGGTCCTTGAGCTGGCTTAGCACCAAATCGCTCAGAATCTCGCCCTGATCCGTAACAATCGCTGCTGCCGTCTCATCACAGCTTGTTTCAATGCCTAAAATTTTCATCTCTAAGACATACTGTCTCAAAGCTTAAGTGGCAAGATGAAGGATACATATCTCAACAAATTATTTGACATAAAGATTGGCTCTTTTGTATAGTGCAGCTGTTAAAAATAATATTAAGGACATCCCATGCGCGTTATACCCAAAGAAGCCATTGGCAATGTAAGAGAAACTTACGCCCCCGAGAGTGATATCTGGGAGCAATATCCGGAGCTTGAGGCCGAGAGAGAAGGCTTGCTTCATAATCTCATTCGCGATGATGAAAAAACGGTCAGAGATGCGGCCATTGGCTATGGCGGCACTGTCATTGGTCGCAAGCCTATCTATATGGCAACGGCGGGCGCGCCTTTGGCCGGAAAGTCCACTATCCTCGAGCAAGAACTTGCCAGCATGCCGGAATTTCGTGACAAGGCCTATAAGGTCGACCCTGATCGCTGGGTCATGTCCTATATGGTGCGCGCCTATCACGGCCATATGATGGCGGCCGGCATGGTTGCCAATGCCCCGGATTTCCAATACGCGCAACGCCGTGCCTATGATATTCTCCGCCCGGCCTCGAACATTATTGCCACGGAGATCCTTGATCAGGGCACACGCTGTGGCTGCGATGTTATTCATGGAACAACCAGCACAGGAGCCCATGTGCCGGGCATGTTGGAAAAGCTTAAAGAAGCCGGATACCAGATCGATCTGCTTTTATGCGGTGCGCCGGATAAAATGCGCGGTGACGCCGCCGCATACAGAGCCGAAGAGCAAGGCTATTACCAATCCACGCCTGAAGATGTTGTGAACAAAGGCCTGTTATTCCCGCAACGTGTATCAGATTATTTCAAATATGCCGATAACCTGACGATTTTCTGGCGCGATGGTGTAACAAAAGATGCCATTCGCTCGGCCGAATACAGAAATGGAAAATTACAGATTTTAGATGGCGCGGCCTATGCGGCTTTCGTGAATAAGTATGAGCAGGATCGCTCTAAACTGGCTAATCCGGCAGACCCTCAACACGAGCCCGTGATTTTACCGGCCTTCGAGGCCATTCAGGCCAGCTATCAGATGCGGCACGGAACATTGAGTGACGGGTTTGGTCTGGGGTTTGAGAGATTTGAACCTTAACGCTGGTGCGCGCCATAGCTTAATGAGCTCCAACATGGCAGCTCGGCCCCTCCGGGGTCATATGCGGATGGCCGCCCGCCGCAATACAATCATTGACCGAGAAACTCTCCGATAGGCTCGTATAGCCTGCGCTTAATGTCTGGGCACTGGCCTCACTTGTGAACATGCCATTAATCGTATGGCCAAGCTCATGCAATAAGGGATCGAGCCCAACAGCCACCAAACCCACATGAGCCGCTGCACAGCCCGCGACAGCCCAAAATGCTGCCTTCAAAAATCCGCCGCTACTAGATCCTTCATCCATGATTTAAGTCCTTATGTTATAAAATAACATTTAATTCAAACAAAAATGCTTTACAAGCAAAAAGTTATAATATAACAGTTTACAAAATTTTGGGTTAACCTCACTTTTTAGACACGAAGAAACATGACAAAAATTGTTCAAAGCGCCGCAGCGTCGGCCCTGATGCTTTTATCGATGCAAGAGGCATGGGCAAATGCCAGCACAGAACTGCCGGCGAGACTACCTGACGGGCGCCAGACACTTGTAAAATGTGACCTTGCCCCGGAAGAGGGTACAATATCATCGTTCCCCATCGCCTATCTTGAAAGTTTTGATCCTGATGTCACGATGCCATTGCCGAATTTTTCGGACTCGCCCTGGGCGGCGGAAATGATGCGGCAATATCAACAATACCGTGAGGAGCTTGCACAGCTTCCGGAAAGCCAGCGCCGTGAACGCATATTGGAGCACTTACAAACGCATGGTGTTGATCGTAATTACATCAGCCAAACCACGGCGTTTTGTCATGAAATGAACAACAGCTAGGGCCGTTATTTAGATTGGCAATCGACGCATAAACCATGCAGCTCGGCATTCCAATGCGAAAGTGAAAATCCCTTATCGCCCATTTTTTTGGTCAGATCTTTAGGTGGATGACACAGATGCGCCTCCTCCACACGCCCGCATGAGGTGCAAATCATAAATTGTGAGCCTTGATGCTGATGCCCGGCGGCACACGAGACATAGGCATTCAAACTCTCGATGCGGTGAATAAATCCATGCTCCTGCAAAAATTCCAAAGCGCGGTAAATGGTTGGGGGTTTGGGTGAGCTCAGCGGCATAGCTGATAAATCCAGTATCTCATAGGCACCCAAAGCCTTGTCACTGGACTGGATAATCTCCAGAACAACCGCACGCGGCTTGGTAAAACGGTGTCCGTATTCCTTACAAAAGCTTTCCAGAGCAGATAAAGCGTTTTGGCCACTCATAATGCCTAACCATCCAGTTTCTGGAATTGCTTCAGACAGACATAACCATCACTGGCGGCGATGACTATCTCACGGCTCAGATGGCAAACAACTTTTCCGGGCGCATGATTGTGACGCTCTCGCCAGCATTTCATTTCATAGACAGCCCAGCGCGCATTGCTAAACTCGGCCAAAGAGCCATACCGGCCAAAGGCACGCGCAACCTTATCAATCTGTTCAATGCCGGCCTCCCAATCCAAACGGCGCATATCCTCTGTGGGCGGGGTGAAAACCGAGGCCTTATCATGGTCCTGTGGCCGCGCCTTCTCCCAAAATTGGCCAATATTAGCTATTACTTCAGACATCATATCCGGTGATTTCATCGCGATACGGGCAGAATATGTCTCCACATCCTCATCGAGGTTCAGATCAAAATTTTCCTGCAATAAAACATCCCCCGCATCAAAATCATCCGATAATTTATGAATGGTGATCCCCGCTGCCTTCGGCTCGCTCATTAATATGGTTGGCACCGGCATTAAGCCACGTCCAAATGGCAGATAACTAGGGTGCAGATTAATGCCGAATATCTTTTTGGCATCACTGTTATGCACCCCCTCTTCATATGGAATTTTATAGGGATAACCCACAGAAATAAGCGCTTCACAACCCATTTCATAAAAAGGTTTCAAATGCCCCTCTTCCGGCCTGACGAAGCTATGGCTGGCGCCTGCTTGTTTGGCGAGGGAGAGAACGTCATTGTTAAAATTGAAAATGCCATCACACTCAAAGGTGAAGACGCCGATCAATTCATGCCCATCCGCTATGAGGCGCTGGAGAACATTGACAGAAAAATCATATCCAAAGAAAACAAACTTCATGAGGCTCAGTATGCTGTAATTACGCCGCGCTGAAAAGAGCAGACCAAGGCAAGTACGCTAAAAAGAACAACTACAATGGAAGAATATTGATGTATGAACGGCCCTATACCTCATCATCTATGGCATCAATCAGGGTCTCCCCCAATTCTTTTGATATAGCCAATGTCGTTGCATTGGCTTTGTAGGCCAGCTCCGCGGTTTTGGATATCACCAGCTCTTCGGCCAAGTTCACATTGGGCGCCTGCACAAACCCCTCCTCATTGGCAAAGGGAGAGCCAGGCGCGAAACTTGGAACAAAGGCAGGCTCACGCGGGACAATATCGGTTTTCACACCGCCGCCCGGCACAGCGACTTTAGATGTCGTCACAGGCGCATAAGCCTGCCGCCCACCATCAAGGGAGCCAACCGAGCCCGCATTCACTATATTCTGTGCGGCTGTATTTAATGTTTTTGCACTGGAATCCAAACCCGTTAGCGCAATAGATAATGCTTTTATCATATGTCTATTGTACCATGGGAATCATTAAGAAAACCTTTTAAATATATGTATCTCAAATGCCTACAAAGCCATCAAAAAAGACATACAAAACAGCAATTTATCCATTTTTAGCCATTTTAATGAGCGCCTGTGTCCATAGCGGATCATTCGATAGACCACCCGAAAATTACAATACTGGCCGCCATAATCAGGAAAATCTGATCCATAACGCTCTCCAGCAAAAAACTGCCACCGGCCAAAGCTGGGTTGTTCAGGAACAAGATGCGCTCGGCCGCATACAGGCTTTTTATGCGGCCAATATCATTGCGGCTCAGGGTTCGGATGGGGATATTCCTGTTCTGGAGGTTGGCCCCGGCTGGATGGATCTTGCCAATGAGGATAAGCATGCGATTGCCGCTTTTATTGATCGCACATATGGCATTTCCAATAATGGCGGGCCGGGCTCATTCATTATCAAACATTGGAATTCCGGCGAACAGCTTGGCACCTACACGGCTTACGGCCTGACATTGCATTAATCTAAGCTAAACCAAGCCCGCCTGTTTGATCTGCCGCTCCCTGTGCACAATGAATATATTCGCAGCGATAATAATGGCCGCGCCGGCCCACAAATTCCAGCCCGGCACGCGGTCCCAGAACACATAATCAAACAAAGCCGACCACAACAGCATCGTATACATGATCGGGGCAATCAAAGAGGCCTCGGCCAAACGATAGCTCTGTGTTTTGGAGAGCAAAGAGCCCACCCCCGTAATCCCGAGCCCGATGACCATAAACAGTAAATGCGTATCATGGAAAAACTCATGCTGCGCGACCTCAAAATGCGGGCTATAGAGTGCGGTTATGCCAATCCCGAAAATAAGGAAATAAAAGACGGTTGTCTCACTGCTCTCCGTCGAGCCAAGCCAACGCAAACAAGCATCCACAGCGCCCGAGGATAAGCCCCAGCCAAGCCCGACTGCAATGCCAAGCAATGGCAGTGTTTCGGTAAAACCGCCGCCAAAAGGATAGGCAATAAACACAACACCGGAAAATCCGAGCAGCACAGCCCCGATCCGCATGAAGCCGACGCGCTCTTTTAGGAACAAAGCCGATAAAATCACGGTAAATAATGGCGATGTAAACAGCAGCAGCGTTGTCTCCGCCAGTGGCATCATCGAGAGCGCCCAGGCGCCAAGCGTGATTCCCACCAATCCAATGGATGAGCGTAATAAATGCGCCCATGGCCGCTCGGTTTTCCAGACATCAAACCCGCTTATAAAAATCAAAAAGATGAAGAGAAAAATCAAAGAAAACAGATTACGATAAAATGTCACCTCGATCGGGCCCATATAGCTCGCCAGCCATTTTGCAAACAAGCTCATCGCGCTGAGCATGAACGCATTCAACAATGCAAAACACACACCGGCCATTATATAATGCGGTTTTGCACTCATTTTGTCTGCTCCTGCCCTATCTTTTGAAGCTGATATTCCCTGTAAGCAAAATAGAGCTTGGCGATAATGATAAAACCCGCACCGACAAAAACAGGCCAGCCCGGCACATAGGACCAAATGATGATATCCAGCAATGTTGCCCAAACGATTCCAGTTAAAGCAAAGGGAGAGATGATCGAGGCTGATGCATTTTTAAAGGCATGAGCCAGAAAATACTGCCCGATAGTGCCAACAACTGTGATCAAACAAATCCAAAGGAAATCTTGGATTGAGTGGAACCATTGCAGACCATTCATAAATATAAACGGAGACAGCAATAAAGCACCACCTAACGTAAAGGTGAATGTTAGAACATAAGGAGACTCTCCCTTTAACATCCGCAAAGATATTTGTGCGCCCGTATGCCCAAAGGACGCAGCAACGGCCAATATAACACCCAAAACTTTGCCTTCTGCCGACGGCCCCAATACCAAGGCCGCCCCGCCCAAACCAAAGATAATCGCAGCCCAGCGCCGTACGCCCATTCGCTCATGCAAAATAAAATGTGCCGCGGCCGGCGTCATCAAGGTTGCCAATAAAAAGATCATTGTGGCCGTAGAAAGCGGCAAATGTTGCAAAGATTCAAACATAACCACCATGGCCGAAATCCCAATGATGACGCGCAAGGCAAGAATGCCGGGCATTTTCACACGCCTGAGATCAAGGTCTTGTGGTGTCTTAATCAGCATAAAAATAAACATGGGAATGGATGCCATCACACAACGATAAAAGGCAATCTCTATCGGCGTATGATTGGCACTCACAAATTTGACCATCCCGTTCATAGCCGCAAACAAGAAGAACGCCATGAGCGCAAAGCCAATGCCGATAAAGACCCGATCACGATGCTGAGAAGAAAAGCTATGTTCCATGAAAAATCCTACCTGCTATTTAACCATGAGCATCCCAAACAAGCTATCCTCATCTCAATTATTTTCATAATTAATTAACCAGGATACGTTTATAATGATGTGGGATAAAACAGGGGCAAAAATCATGAGTGAACAGTCATTTAATCCAGACGCATACCGGGATGCAGCTGCAGAATACGTTACAGCTATGAGCATGTATGCGGCCGACATCAACGACCTTCTGCGCCGACACGGTCATGAAGAAATAGACGTGTCTGACATCCTGCCTGATCTAGAGGACATAGAAGACATGGATCTAACAATCTTATCGGGCGAAGATCTAGATGAGTACATTAGAGATATTCTTGCTGATTTTGGTGCTCAAGGTATTCAACAAGGTCAGTCCGTTGCCGACATGAGCGCCTATATAGAGATTGTTCGTAATAATCCCGATATTAACGCTGAAATAGCAAACGCTAGCATTGCTACGGCAGGGTTGTTGGCAACTCTTCAGCTTGGCTTAAATGGGCTTGGTGCTGGGAATGAAGGAATGTTCCAAGCACTGACAGCCCTTATGCAAGGCAATGAAGAGGCTGCAGATCGCATCATGAACGGCAGTATTGATCTGGACGAATTAACACGGATCATCGAAGACATGAACAATGCAACCACGCACTTTCAAGCACAAGCACAAGGCATGGGCGTAACCGTATTTGCAGACATGATACGTGAAGCAACAGAAACAGCGCCAGAGCAAACTCTTCCTCAACACGGACCGCAAATACCATCCGGTCCGGGTTTATAAACAACATAAAATTTCCATAATTTTGACATTGCGGGTAATTTTCTTTATTCTCTCACGGTTAAATGAGAGGGAAAATGTCCAATACAAATTCCGCACAATCAGGAATTAGTTTTTGCATCGCCTGTTACAATGCGGGCGATG
>CAZTBB010000049.1:0-13971 GCA_964611755.1 uncultured Pseudobdellovibrionaceae bacterium | reverse complement strand
CGTTCACTCTCACAGCTTCTTTTGGAATTCGAGGCCGGCCTCACACAAGAGACGCTGTCTTTAGAAAAGCTTTTGGAAGCCTTTCATGAACGGGGTTTTGGTGTCCTGCTCTTCTTATTCGCATTGCCGGCTGCCTTGCCATTTCCGGCGATCGGTATCAATGCGATTATTGCCTTGCCATTGATCTTTTTAACAGCACAACAGGCCATGGGCCGGCATACAATATGGTTCCCGAAATCCTGGCAAAAGAAAGAAATAAAAACCCAAAGCCTTAAGAACTTTCAGAGCAAAGCTCTGCCTTTCATTACAAAAATCGAGTTTTTGTTTCGGCCTCGCTTGGGTTTTATGACGCACGGAATTTTCTCTCATATCATTGGCATTTTGGGATTGATCATGGCTCTTTATGTGGCCATTCCACTTCCCCTCACAAATACGGTGCCAAGCTTCGGAATCGCTCTCATGGCCGTTGGGGTTATTATGCGGGATGGGCTTGCCGTCATAGCAGGCGCCATTATTGGTGCGTTATGGGTTTGCTTACTCACCTATTTTTTGATCGTCTTTGGCATGGAAGGTCTTGATTTCATGAAAGATATGATAAAATCACTTATAGAATGATAAAACTCTTTAAAGCTTTCAAATGCCCCTTTGCTGTTCTGGCGCTGTCTGTGATTGCGTCTTTCTTTGCACTCGCCGCAGCCTATATTGCACAATACGTTTTCAGCCTGGAGCCTTGTATTCTTTGCCTCTATCAACGTATCCCCTATGCAATTGCCATTGCCGCAGGTGTCACAGCTCTAGCCTTTAGCCCGCACACAAAACGCCTTATTCTTCCGGCTCTTGGTCTATCCGCCATAGCATATACAGGAAACAGCGCCCTTGCTTTTTATCATACCGGCGTAGAACGCAAATGGTGGCCTTCCCATCTGGAGGGATGCAGCGTCCCTGACCTTGGCAGTTCACCCGAAGAGCTTTTAAACTCTATCTTGAATGCCCCGGCCGTCCGCTGCGATGAAATACCATGGCAAGATCCGTTACTTGGCCTGTCCATGGCCAATTACAATATCGTGTTCTGTGCGGGTTTGGCTGCTTTATGTGCTTATGCTCTTACCAAAGGCTTAAGAAACAGTGAGAAGTTCAATCAATGTCATAACACCCACAGCAAGCGCTCCGTGGAATAGAAAAAAACCAAAGGATTGCTTCAAGTTTCTTTTCTTGGAAAAATCAAATAAATCATCAAACATGGGGTGTCCCTTTTTCTTCAAATGCAGTTTTAAAACCCGCTTATAGCCTGCAAACCCGCAGAAAATCAACAAAATTCGTTAACACAGGCACAAATTAACCGCTTTTTTACTGTTTTTGCGTTTAATGAAGCTATGAAAGGCTCGGATAAGAAGCCTCATATGGTTAAAACTAGACAGAGGGTCGTATAATGTCACTTGCTCAAACGAGCGCACAATCCGCTTTTACTGGCGCAAGCCAAAACAGGCCATATCATGTATTTGCACGCGCAGCCGGCCAAACATATTCATCTATGCGATCTGCCTTTGATGGCAGTTCAAAATCTGGAAGCTGTGCGATAAAACCTCGAAAATCTGAAGCATCGGAGAGCAAAGCGCCTCACATGCTTAGAGGTTTAGGTTTATAGAGTTTCTCATCCTTAAGACAAATGAAAAGCCGGACAAATGAGTCCGGCTTTTTTATATCGTTAGAAAACTCGTTCTTATCTGACGATTATTTTCCTAGCGTCGTCAGGTATGAAACAACCACCATACCGAGTAGAACATCTACTGTGTATGAAAGGTATATACCAACCAACGCGATTAGAACCGCCATAATATCATTGGTCAGTTTTTTGCCTGACAAAACCATGCTGGACAAGATCAATGTCCAACCCGTTCCGACTAATGTATGCACTGTGCCGCCATCGAAGAAGCCTCCGACTACGCCATCCAGCATACCAAACATGACCATATAGTGGCCAAGGAACGTTGACAGTCCTACGAGCAGGATCGTGTAAAATAAAAAGAATCCAAATGCTCCTGTTAGGGACCGAGTTTGTGCAAGATTAGTAATATGTGAAAACATAGCACCCTCCTTTCGTTGCACTTTGTGAGTCAAAAAACCACCATGGTCTTTTGAATTCTTATGTGTCTCTTACCGTCGTCTTATGGGCCTTATGGCCTCTGTTTTTATTAATGAGATTGAAGTTCGGCATCCCAATACAGGAAATCGCTCCAACTCTCATGCAAGAAATTCGGCGGAAATTTTCGCCCATGCTCTTGCAGCATGTGTATCGAAGGTTGCCTTGGTTCACGTATCGGGAACATCCCGGCTTCGTGAGGCATTTTATTTCCCTTCTGTGTGTTACAGCTTTGACAGGCTGCAACGATATTATCCCAACTCGTCAGACCCCCGCGCGATCGCGGTATAACATGGTCAAACGTCAATTCATGTGTCTTAAACCCGTCTGCACAATATTGGCATGACCACTGATCGCGCAGAAAAACATTAAACCGTGTAAAAGCCGGCTTTCTGGCCATTGGCACATACTCTTTTAGAGCAAGCACACTAGGCAATTTCATTTCAAATGTCGGTGACCGTATTGCGCGGTCATATTCCGATATAACAGTGACGCTATCACGAAAAATGGCCTTAACAGCTTCCTGCCAAGACCATACGGATAGTGGAAAATAACTGAGCGGCCTGTAATCTGCATTCAATATTAGGGCCGGACATTGCTCCAAATTAGGTATCCTCTCGACACTGACACTACTGCTATCCATACGTCTCCTTCTCCTTGTTCACGGTTGGTTACCGGTGGAAGTCCATGAAAGAAACGGGAGGACTGCTTTTATTTTTGTTTTTAAGTCGCGCCCGAAAGACTTCGCGAATCTATACCTTCATTATATAACATAAAATGACCGATTCTCGAAGGTGGCCCCATTTTTATATGTTGCAAAGCCGTTGATAACCAAGGCTTACAGCGTTTTGTGCACTGCAAAACACACTCAAAAAGCATCGCTATTACAAACGCTTAGTGCTAAATATGCTCTCTATTTTAGATTTTTAGATACGGTTTTGCGACGCAGAATATTTTTTGCGCTACAACATTGAAAATAAAGACAAAATTAAGAGTAAACTATGGCAGAAATGCCCTATTTCTCTGCAGCCATGGCCTGTGGAAGACTGACCATCTTGAGTGCGACCTGTGAAATTTGCTCGCCGTTTTGCCACAGATTATGGCCCAACAATAAGCTGGAAGATAAAATTCCGATTAAAATAAACATACGAACCTGCATGATATTGCCCCTGTTAATGCAACCGTTCTCATTTGTATTTTTGAAATGATTGAAGCCCCGTGAACGAACTTAACCAACCCTAATAGATAAAATTTTATCTAAATTTTATTAATAGGCTCTTAACAGAAAACGCTAATATAGAAATAAATGCGCTTTATCCTAAAATTTCAGTCAAAAACTTGGCTCCTGACTCTATCCCTGCGCCATCAATAGAATGCCCAAGTCCGGGCGTGGTGTGTCCGGATGTCTCAAATCCTGCCCCATCCAATGCCTGCATAGCCGCGCCATAAGCCTCAACGGAGACTACGTCATCCGCCTCTCCGTGAATAAGGCGCACAGCCGGTTTTTGAAGCTCTTCGATTTTTGTATCCTGCCCCCAAAGAAGCGCTCCGGAAAACCCTAAAATGCCGGCTAGGCTCTCACCCAAGCGCGGCCCGGTATACAGACTCATCATTGTGCCTTGAGAAAAACCAACCAGCGCTGTCTTTGAGAGCGGCACGTCATATTTTTTCGCTTGCTCTAAAATAAAGCTCTCCAAAATCGGATGAGCCTCTTGAATGCCAGCTATCATGGCAGCAGGGTCTCTATTCTGCAGGGAAAACCATTGATATGAGTCTGGATAGCCCGGCGGCACCATATCACAAACAAAGGGTGCATCCGGTGATGCAAATACGGCATGCGGCACAGCATCCGCCCAATATGGCGCTAGTGAGATCAAATCACGACCATTGGAACCAAGCCCATGCAATAACAAAACCAGTGCACCGGGGGCCTGCCCATTTTTGGGTTCTTGCTCATAAATATTTGTTATGTCACTCACAACACTCTTCCTTATAAAAAATTTCTTGTAACGAGGTTTTAACAAAAGCTGTGACATTTTTCTACTTGATAATCATTCTCAACCAGAATAAGAATCATTCTCAAGGAAACAACACAAACAAGAAAGAACGCTTATATGTTAGAAACACTCCTTATTACATTCCGAGAAGGCTTGGAAGCCTTCCTGATTATCGCGATTATGTTGGCCTATGTCACAAAAACAGGCAGAGACCATCTAAGAAAGCCCATTTATGCGGGCATTGCCCTCGCCTTTATCATTAGTGCTACAACGGGGTGGCATGTAGCGGATCTGGCCGAAGATCCCCTATGGGAAGGCAGCTTAGCCATCATTGCGGGGGTTTTGGTAGCCAGCTTTACAATTTATGTTATGCGCACAGCCGCCCATATTCGCTCGGATATTGGAAAAACAATTGAAAACAAAGCCAGCCAAGGTGGAGCCCTGGCCGAAATAGGCGTCTTTGCTTTTACGATTTTGATGATTGCCCGCGAGGGTATGGAGACCGCTCTTATGTTGGGTGCTATCTCTGCACAAAATGATGCCGCTGAAATGTGGCTTGGTGCCCTTGCCGGCCTTGCTATTGTTGCTGTTATTGGATGGTTATGGGCATCTCAAAGCAATAAAATCAATCTACGCCTATTCTTGCAGGTCACCGGCATCTTCCTCGTTCTGTTTTCAATCCAGCTCTTTATCTATGGGATTCATGAGCTTGGTGAGATGGACGCTATTCCGCTCCTGGGCCAGGACCTTAACTATGCTCTGCATATTTACACGGAGCCCTTTGGGCATAACAGCCTCTACGCTCAGCTGATTACCTATAGCCTTCTGGCTGTTCCAACACTCTGGCTGGGTGGCTCTTACCTGCGCACGTTCATGTCGACCAAGAATGTACAAGCTGCCGAATAAAACAGCGTGAATGAGATCACTATTGTCGCAAATAGCGATCTCATTTATACTAAGATCATGAAATACGATCTTCTCCATATTCAGGGTAAACCCTATGTGCTGGTTCCCTTGCATGAATACCGCGCATTAACAAATAGCGAGGGGGAAAGTGACTTGCCCGATACCGTCATGGATGACATTATCGCCGGGCAAGAAAGCGCCATAAAAATATTAAGAGAATATCGCGGCATGACCCAATCGGATCTGGCACAGCTTGCGGGCCTCTCCCGCTCTTATCTCACAGAAATAGAAACCGGCAAAAAGGACGGCTCCGTGCGTGCCCTAAAATCCATTGCTGATGCGCTCAACGCGCCTGTAGGCCTACTCGCTGCCTAACGCTCTTCGCAGCGCAATAAAGCGTTTTCTTGCACAAGACACAGCTCATCCAATATATTCCATAAAAATGAATGGGGAGCCACAGAATGCACATACGACGGTTACATGCCAAGGACTATGATCTGATTGATGCTTTGCACCTGAAGGCCTGCAATGAAAATGCAAAGATGGTTGCCAAATTTAGCGGCGATAATCCTGATAAACACGATATTGTTTTAGGGGCCTTTGATCATGATCATTTGATCGGTGCCATCAGCGTTGAGTGTTTAGCGCATGAATACTATGTTAAAAAATTATTTGTTGATCCTGCTTATCAAACCAAGCTTGATTCCGGGCGACGCCCTCTGAATATTGGCCAAAAATTAATGCAAAGCATGATCGCCATCGCCGATGCGGACAACATTCCCATGACGTTGATTGTTGAAATTCAAAATGACGCCGCCATGCATATATACCAAAAACTGGGCTTTGAGAGAGAACATCTCATGGATGATAATACTGGCAGTATTGATATGAGGCGCGAGCCTAACAGATTTATTCCTGAGCCAAACGCTCAAATCCCTGCGCCAGATCTTCTATAAGATCATCAACATCTTCAAGACCGATCTGAAGACGCAATATATACCCATCTTCTATCCATGGTACCGCCGTACGACACGTCTTGAGAAATTGAGGTTGCAGAAGACTCTCATAACCGCCCCATGAGTCTCCAACAGGAAACAGCTCGAGTGAATCAACAAACTCATGCACTTTGGGCTTAGGCAAATCTTGAAGAAGGAAACTTAATATACCATTTGCCCCTCTAAAGTCACGCTTCCACACCTCGTGGCCAGGATGTCCGTCCAAAGCCGGATAGAAAACTTGCTTGACCAATGACTGGCCTTGTAAAAATTCAGCCACCTTTAATGCCGAGCTTTCATTCTGGGGCAAGCGCACGGCCATGGTTCTCAAACCACGGAAAGCTAAATACATATCTTCGGCGGCGGCATTAATCCCCTGATTTTTAGCCGTTAATTTCAAGCGCTCATAATTGTCTTTACTATCCGCCACCGCGACACCCAAATTCACATCGCTATGACCTGCAATATATTTTGTAGCGGCCTGTGCCGAGATATTCACACCATGTTCAATCGGGTTGAATAAATATCCTGCCGCCCATGTGTTATCGATAATCGTTGTGATCTCTCTTCCACGCACAGCCTCTACAATGGCCGGCACATCCATAACTTCAAAAATACCTGAACCCGGCGATTCCATGTAAACAACACTGGTATTATCGCGCAGCTTGTCTTTAATCCCAGATCCAATTAATGGATCATAATATTCAATCTCAACCCCCATGCGGCTGAGAACCGTATCACAAAAAGCCCTTACAGGTGGATAGATACAATCAACCACCAACACGTGATCGCCGGAATTTGCAAACGCCAATAAAGAGGTCGTAATGGATGTTAGACCAGATGGCGTTGTAATCGCTCCATAGCCTTTTTCCATTTCCGTGATTGTATCCTCAAACGCTTTACTCATTGGATTGCCCACGCGGCCATAACGGAAATTATGCGTAGGGTCCTCATAGGCCGCCAAAGATGGATAAAGAATAGTCGATGTCCTACAAATGGGGGGGTTCACAATCCCGTAATACGCCTCAGGATCTCGCCCCATCTGCATCATGCGTGTTTGCTCACGAAATGTCTTATCCGTTTTTTTTACCATCTGTTCCTTATCCTTATTATCTTTGTTTTATCCCTAAATCACGGCCATGCTTGAGAGAAGGAATAGCCGCCCGTGCATTCTGAACATCGTCTAAATCTATCTCCGCCACAGCATAACCCGCTTGATCCTCAAGCTGAACACGAATATCACCCCATGGACCGATAATCATTGAATGCCCCCAGCACCCCTTTTCAACAGAGCCCCCATCAGTTGCACCAACCTGACCGGCGGCTATAACAAAAGCACCATTTTCAATAGCGCGCGCCCGCAAAAGACTTTCCCAATGGGCTTGCCCTGTAGGCATAGAAAACGCCGCTGGCACCATCAAAATATCGGCGCCCTTTTGGGCCAAAGAACGGTACAAATAAGGAAATCTGATGTCATAGCAAATACTCAACCCCAAATGCCCATGAGAAGGCGTTTTCAGGCTGACAATGTTCTCGCCGGGATGAATGATTTCACTCTCGCGAAAACTCTGGCCATTGGGCAAATCAACATCAAAGAGGTGAATTTTGTCATAGGTTGAGATAATGTCTCCACCGCCTGAAATCACATATGAGCGGTTCGCGATTTTCCCATGCGGCATCATGATCTGAAGGGACCCGACATGGATCAAGACATTCAACTCTTTGGCTAAAGATTGAAAATTCAACAAGGCGGGATGCCCATCCTCCGGCAAAGATGTTTCAAGCCGCCTCACAAGAGGGGCAACCATATGACAGCTATTTTCCGGTGTCGAGATTAACTGAGCCCCTTCAGCGGCCGCGGCCTTCACAAGATCGCTTATTATACTGAGATTCGCCTCAATATCTGGCTCTAATTGCGTTTGTATGACTGCGGCTTTAAATGAATGGCTCATAACAAATTTGCACTTTCTTTATGCTGTCTTTATAAAATAACGATGCCAGTAGAAACACTCAAGTCTTTGGGCAAAGTCGTGCCAAACGAAAAAGGAGGCTATAAGCTTGCTTTTTTTCTGGCCGCTTCACCGAAAGATAATGAACCCCCGCGTGAAATGCTGTGCCAGCTTGACCTAGACAATGAAAATGACCCTATAGCCAAACAAATTATAGAAGACGGGGCCGGAACTGTAACCTATCACCGCGGCGCGCCTAATAAATCAGGCTTTCATGTACTTGGGATATCAATCGCAGAAGAGCCTCTCATTCTCCATTAAAGATAAAAGGCGCCACTTACAAATGGATTAGCCCAGCAGCTCATCCAGCTTACCCTGATTATCCAGAGCGTGAATATCATCGCACCCGCCAATATAGGCATCATCAATAAAAATTTGAGGAACACTGCGCGGCCCACCTGTCCTCTCTGCCATCTTATCACGAGCAGGCTCATCACCATCAACAGAATATTCTGTATATGTCACGCCTTTTGAATCAAGCAACGCTTTTGCCCTTTTACAAAACGGGCATGTTGACCATGTATAAATTTCGATATGCGCCATCTAAAAAAATCTCCTTACAACCTTGTTATTCTTTCCAATAAGATTAGCTCTATGCTAGAAGAAAGCAATGCTGAAGAAGAAACAAACATCTGATATCCTGATCATTGGCAGTGGTGCGGCTGGTCTCTCGCTTGCCCTTTTATTGGCAAAACTTGATTTGCGCATTCATATTGTCGAATCTGCGCCCAAACTACCGACACTCTCATCGATAAAACCAACGGGTCGTACCGTAGCATTGATGCGAAATTCCTTAAATATTTTGCAGGCAGCAGGGTTAAGTAATGCCTTCATCCAAGATTATGGTGGCCCTTTGTCATGTATGCGCATTATTGATGATAGCATCAAAAACCTCTCCGAGATGGATACACTGTTCAATGCCAATGACATTGATATGCAAGAATATGGGTTTAACATCCCTAATGGCGCACTTGTCGCTTCACTCGCTGATTTGGCCAAAAAACAAAAAAATATAAATCTTCTGCTTGGCACCAAGTTTATGTCTTCCGATAAAACATCCTCTAACATTACGGCGCATCTTGATAACGGCATGCAAATAACCGCATCATTAATGATTGGCGCAGATGGTCGCAATTCTGCTGTGCGCACAGAGGCTGGGATTCAAACATGGGAAAAAGACTACCCGCAAACAGCCATGACATTCCTGATCTCACATACCTATCCGCACAATAATACGGCCACAGAATTTCATCGCCCTGCCGGCCCGATGGCTCTTGTTCCGCTTCCCGGCAATCAATCCAGCATTGTCTGGGTTGAAACACCCGAGAAGGCAGAACAGCTCACACGCCTAAAAAAACAAGATATCGAGCAAATCTTTCAGGATAAGACCAATAATATATTGGGAGAAATTTCTATTGAAAGCGCCGTTGAATCATGGCCGCTGAAAACAATAAAAGCCGAGAGCTATACAGCGCCGCGAACAGCCCTTATCGCTGAAGCCGCGCACGTCATGTCTCCCATCACAGCTCAAGGGCTAAATTTGAGTCTGCGTGATGTGGCTGCCTTGGCAGAAGAAATTGCCGACACAGCGCGCCTTGGTCTGGATATTGGGTCTGATGTAGCCCTGAGAACCTACGAACACCGTAGAAAAACCGATATCGAGAGCCGTGTAGGCGGCGTGGATGCAATGAACCGTATCGTTAGCAATGATATCAGGCCCATACAATTGGCGCGGCGTATTGGGTTTAAAACTCTGGATGCGGTAAAGCCATTGAAAAAATTTGCCATGCGCCAAGGGCTTGCGCCCCCTATTGATGAGGGCCGCCTTGCACGCGGCGAAGCTTTATGATGCCCGTATGACGCGCGCAATCGTGAGCACGTCTATTGCCGCAGCGCCAGCCGTCTTTAACTCCGCAGCACACTCATTTACAGTTGATCCCGTTGTGTAAACATCATCAATCAATAGAATGCGTTTGCCCACCACGTTCTCCTCATGAGCAGGATTGATTCGAAAAGCGTTAGAAACATTCTTTGAGCGTTCCTTATAGGATAAATGTCCCTGCGTTTGTGTTGCTCTGGTGCGCAACAGCCCGTCCGGGAACACTTCTTTTCCACATTGCCGTGCAATCTCATGCGCCAGAAGTGAGGCTTGATTATAACGCCGTGATAACAAGCGCCAGCGATGCAAAGGCACCGGTATCAAAATATCAGCCTGATCAATAATCTCCTGTCCTGCTTGAATCATCCAATGCGCAAAACTCGTAACCAGATGCAATTGATCTCCGTGTTTAAATGCCAAGATAAGCTGCCTGCTGTGGTCATCATATTTCAAAGCAGAACGCGCCTGCTCAAATTCAGGCGGCGATTGCAAGCACGATAAACACCATCCATTATCGCCCGCCTGCTCAAATTCAAACATTACACCGCACCGTTTGCAAAAAGGTGTATGGATGAAATTTAACTGGCTCCAATATTGCGCAGAGACCATCCCCGGGCAATCAACGATCTCGCCGCTCATCACGCAACGCGGCGGCAAAACCCAATCAACCAAACGTGATATAAACCCCGGCATCATTGATCTGTTTTGATCAACCGAACTTATCCTTGTTGCTGCATGCGGTTTTCTTTGCATTTTTCGTTTATTTTTCGTATTATCGGCGCCGAATTCGTGAACAGTATGGGGTATTGCGCCAAATGGCTCAAGCATTAAAGGAAAATAGCGCCCTTGAGAGCAGTGAAAACCATGATCCGGACACCTTTACAGGGAGTGCTGCGGATGCTGTCTATGGGCGCGATAAGAATGACGGCCCCCTTCAGGAATTCTTTGAAACACGCGATGCTCTGCTCAAGGAACACGACGTCCCGACCGATATCATTCACAAGGCCTATGTCACTCTATCGCATCTTCTGCTTGATGATGGGATGACTGTTGTTGATATGGGGTCCAATGGCGGTGAGATGAGCTATGCCATGGCCGTACTTAACCCGAAGGTTAAATTTATCGGCATTGAAAAAGATAAGCGTAAAGTCATCAAAGCCTCGGAAAAATTCAAGGCACATAATCTGGAATTCATTCCGGCTGATATCCTGAACGGCCCGCTAGAGCCTGAGAGTGCGGATGTTATCATTAATTCCAACTTCCTGCATTCTGTTTACTCCTCATCGAGTTATAACGACCAAATTGTTGGTGACATTCTTGAAACACAATTCCGCATCTTGAAAACAGGCGGTTTCATGTTCATCCGCGATTATTCGCGCCCTATGCCAGGTGAATATGTTTTGGTTGAGATGCCCGACATTCCGAGCTCAGGGCACGACATTAAATCCCTCAGTGAGCCTGACCTCCTCGTCTGGTATTCCGAGCATGCTCGCCCGAAAGAAGATCCGGTGTGCAGCGGCTTCTTTTTAGAGGAACTGCCTCCGCGCTTGCCGCAGACGCGCCTCTTTAGAATGCCGGCCAAATGGGCCTATGAATTCATCATGCGTAAAGACAACCGTGACGAATGGGATCGCGCCCTTCCGGTTGAATATACATTCTTTACACCGCGTGAATTCAGAAAAGAGCTCAGCGCTCTTGGCGCGCGGGTTCACTATTCTGCCCCGCAATGGGATGAAGACCACATAAAGAAAAACTTTGAAGGCAAGTTTCGTCTATTTTCTGATGATGGAAAATCCATGGGCTTCCCGCCCACTGGCTATGTTGTCGTCGCTCAAAAAATTGCCGAGCGTAAAAGTATCAATATTGAAGAAAGACGTCCGTCTTCCAAGCCGGCCAGCCATCTGCAAATTTCGGCTGTGCGGGATGAAAAAACGGGCAATATTCGTGACCTTGTCTCCCGCAATATGGATGTGAGTGAAATTCTGCCCTACCGCGTGAATGCCGAAGGCCGCCTGAAAGTTTACCTCCATGATGGTCTTGGACGCGGTATTGCGAATGCTGTGCCGAGGCGCTCTTATAACATTGATGGCCGCCGCTGGTCTGGCCATATGATCGAGGCCATTGCGGTAGACAGTGAGGCCACCATCGGCAAAGAATTTGATCACGGAAACTCCATCCGCTTCGCGCGTGACTATCTCGGCATGCAACCGGAAGCGGATCAACTACTCAAACAAGGGCCTGATTACTACCCAGCACCTGATTTTATTGATGAGCGGGTTCACACCTATTACATCAACGTGAAAAAAGCGAATGACTCTATCCGCCCCAGAAAAACGCTGGGTGATCTTGGACAGTTTCAGGCCAAAGGCGAAATTCGAGAATTCGATGCACAGCAAGTATTGAACGCCATTCACATGGGGCTTATTCCGAATTCACGCCTCGAACTTCAAATTCTCTCTTTGTTTGAGCATGAAAAAGTGCAGGCGGAAAACTGGGCGTTTCGACGTGCGATGGTGCAGGCCACCGAAGCGGTAAGCCGCATGGATATCAAAGACCTATTACGCCAACTCTCCGAGAGCGATGAGCGCTTTAAAAACATCAAAGGAACGGCCGGAGATTTGCGCGCAGTGCATTCCATCTTTGTTGAGGAAGGCCAAAGCCGTGGCGCCGTTACGGGTTTAAGTGCCGAGGACATGGAATTTGTGATCACCGAAGAAGACACAATCAATACGGCTGTGGTTATGCCACTTGTGCGCTCTGTTAAGGGTGAAATCCATGCCGGATTTTTGGTTGACCATTTGCCAATTCCCCAGCGCCATGAAGGCAATTCAAAAATCGTTAATGTGCCGGCCTTCCGATTGCCGGATAACATCAAGTCAATGGAGCAAATGAAGAAATTCATTGCCGATCGCTTTGGTGTGCTGCCTGACATGGTTATCAAGATGGGGGAGAGTTATTTTTCGCATCTCGGCATGACCCCGCAACGCATCCACCCCTTCGGTGTCGCAGCGCCGCCTGATTGGACAAAAGCATCAGGAGCCTGCGCACTTCCATTATGGGAGCTTGCTGTTCATGATTGGATGCTCAAGAAAAACCAACACTTTATGACGCTTGTCACACGATCATGGAAAACGACCGTTCAAGACCACATCAAAGCCGATTTCAAAGCCAAGGTGCGTGAAATCATGGATGAAGAGTTTGCGATGGAGCGCCCGGATTGGGGCATCCCACTTGAATACCGTGACTCTCCAACCGTTATCGCAGATCTCGAAAGCCAGATGGCCGATTTGGAGCACGCCAACCAGTTAAATATCGAGCGCACACGAGAGGCCGCGCCGAATGTCCGCTCGGGTTTTGGATCAAAATCCACCGAAATGCCCACACAATCAAAAAGCGAACCGCCTCCTGTTGAAACACAGACAGTTTCCGAGCCTGTGAAAGCAGATGCACCTGCTGAAACGCCACTCAATGAGTCTTCCGAGGTTGAACAAGACATACAAACAAGCGATAGTGATACGAGCGATGATGCTGCGAATAATGACAAGCCAAAACCTCAGCCGGAAAAATGGTAAACGCTCTACATACTGACACCGCCCCACAAATTTTCGACCGCAAGAAAATCCGCCATAATCGTAATCGCTGCGTCAAGGTGTTCTCTGACTTTAGCTTTCTGTTTGACTGGTCGGCAAAACAACTTCTGGATCGCCTCGGCGATGTCAAAAGAGACTTTCCGCTTGGCCTCAAAATCGGGGCCCGTGATGATATATTGCCTTATCAAAAACACCCCAAAATAAAAACAATCTTTGAGTGTGATGTCGCAGAAAATTTCCTGAGCCCTGCAACAACCTTTCAGGCGGAGGAAGATTTCTTACCTATAAAACACGAATCTTTGGACCTCATCATCAGCAATCTCTCACTGCACAGCGTTAATGATTTGCCGGGCGCATTAATTCAGATGAAACAATCTCTTAAACCTGACGGTTTATTTGTTGCCTCCATGCTCGGGGGTGAAACACTGTATCAATTACGCCATGTTATGAATACA
>CAZTBB010000048.1:0-14626 GCA_964611755.1 uncultured Pseudobdellovibrionaceae bacterium | reverse complement strand
GCCAGCTATTTACCTGAAAAGCGCATTTCCTTTGGCCGCGAGACATTTGAGTTAAGAGGCGCCGCACCCAATGACATCAAACTCGGCGCTGTCTTATCCGTAAAAGAATATGCCTCCACCACAAGCGCGGGGATGCTTGATAATCTTCTTGCCCTGCCCCATGAATTTATTCTGTGTCAGAGTTTCGGCTTTGTCGATCGGCAAACCTCACTCTCCGCCATGAATGAGGCTGAGCGAAAAATGATTGCAACAGAATCAGGAGCAGAGAGCCTTATTCTGGATATTCAAGATGCGCGGAATGATCTGGCCTCTGGCCTATCGACTTTTGGTGAACATCATATTTCCCTCACCGTCCATGCACCCAATAAAGACAGTCTCGATTTTGGAATCAGCGATATTTTGAGCGTTTTTACCAATATCGGTCTGATTGCTGCGCGAGAAGACGTAAATTTAGAGCCTGCGTTTTGGGCTAATCTGCCAGGGAATTTCAGCTATATTGCAAGGCGCTCCCTGATTTCTAATAAGAATTTTGCCAGCTTTGCCAGTCTTCATACTTTTCCGGCTGGAAGCAAAACAGGCAATCACTGGGGCGATGCCATCACACGGTTAGAGACAACCTCTGGAACGCCTTATTGGTTTAATTTCCATGAGCGCGATGTTGGCAATTTTACTGTGATCGGCCCGACTGGAACTGGTAAAACAGTTCTTCTCACCTTCCTCATGGCGCAAGCACAGCGCGTAAAGCCAAGATCAGTCTATTTTGATAAGGATCGCGGTGCTGAAATTTTCATTCGAGCAATCGGCGGGGATTATACCAATGTCATCTCTGGTGAACCAACCGGCCTAAATCCTCTGCAAATAGGAGATACTCCTGCAAACAGAGCCTTTCTAAAAGACTGGCTCGATTTGATTATCACATCAGATGGCGGGGCTAAATTATCACCGCAGGAAAGCGATATTCTCAGCGATGCTATCAAAGCCAATTTTGAAACACCGCCCCTTCACAGGCGGCTTCGCTATTTTTCAGAGCTTTTGGCAGGATATGATTCAGGGGACTCGTATTCCCTATCAGCCAGAATAGCCAAATGGCACAGCCAAGGCGAAAAAGCATGGCTCTTTGATAATGAAGAAGACACCCTTTCGCTAGGCAATTCCACGCTTGGTTTTGATCTGACCTCAATCTTGGATGATGCCACCTCACGCGCACCTTGGCTCATGTATATTTTTCATCGGATTTCGGTGCTCATGGATGGGCAAAAGACCATCATCATGCTCGACGAGGGCTGGAAAATGCTCGATGATCCGGTTTTCACTTACCGTATCAAAGACTGGATGAAAACAATCCGTAAGCAGAACGGTATTCTGGGCTTTGCTACCCAATCAGTTCGTGATGCCCTTAATTCTGATGTTGGCGATACCATCATCGAACAATCTCCTACACAGATATTCTTGCCCAATAATAAGGCATCCGAAGAAGATTACTGCAAAGGCTTTGGTCTGACCCATCACGAACTCAAGCTCATTCGTGAAATATCACCGGAATCACGTTGCTTTCTTATTAAACATGGCAGCGACTCCGTAATCGCCCGCCTTGATCTGAGCGGCATGGATGATTTCATCGCCGTTTTGTCAGGGCGCACGGAAAGCGTCAATCTCATGGATCAAATTATCTCTGAAACCAGCCCTAACCCCGAAGACTGGCTTGGGCTTTTTATTCAAAAGAGAACCCAAACATGAATAAATTCCTTATTGCAGTCATTGCTACGACCTTGGTGCTTTTCGCTTCCAACCCCTCAAAGGCGCAAGGTATCCCTGTTTATGATGCCTCTGGATATGCGCAGCTCATCGCTCAGCTTGATGCTATGGCCGATGACTATGCCAATCAGATTGACCAGCTCGAAGAAGCGGTGAGACAAGCCGATGCAATTACCGGAACGCGCAATATGGGTGATGTAGCAAACGGGGTATTTGAACAGCAACTTCGTCAATATCTTCCCAATACCTGGCAAGACACGCTTAATATGATTAACGGCGCGCCTATCCCAAATGGCGCACTTGGGACACAAAATATCTATAGCAATCTTTATAATGAATTTGATCCCTTATCAGGCGCCACAATCATGGCTTCCGATCCAAGTGGCCAAGTCGCCAAAGCCATTGATCGCAGAACTGGCACAACCTATGCCGCAATCGCAGCTAGTGAGCAGGCTTACAATAATATCCCTGTGCGGATGCAGACTTATGAGTCTCTGCTGAGCGAGCTGAATAATAGCGATGATTTAAAGGCATCTGTTGATCTAAATGCCAGAATTGCGGCTGAAAACGGTATTTTGATGAATGAGATTATGCGCCTGAATGCCATTCAAATTCAGCAAAACTCATCCATTGATAATACGCAGCTGATGGAAAACCGCCGCGCGGCAACATTTAACCAATATGACCCTGAACTCGCAAGGCAGGCCATTGAATTCCCAAATTAAGGAGAAAACGCATGAAAAAACTACTGACCCTCTCATTTGTACTCATCGCTTTTAGCGTTTCAGGCTGCTCGCATTACAGCGAAAAGAAAGCCCCATGTGGCAATAAAAAGACAGCCAGCTTGTCCGGCAATCCTTGTGATCCGTTGCCTATCAATGTGGCAGAGATCACCAAGGCCAAAACGAAGGATCATTCATGAGGAAAACCATTCTACTGGCTGTAGCAACTTTATCATTGAGTGCTTGCATTGAAGAGGGCAATCCCTTGCAGGATGTTGAGACGAACATGCTTGCTCAAAAAGTCTTCGAAAGTCAAAACTATAAAAGCTTTTGCGGCAAGATGTGGGCGAATCCTGACTCTGTAAGCGCAGACGGCCAAAAATATAAAGAATGTGAAGACCGCGCCTCCCTCATTGCAATTTACCTTAAAGAGGCGGGATTAGGCGATATTTCTGCCCGTAATGTCAAAGCCATCAAGCGTTGGAGCGAAATTGATCTGATTATTGAACGCCTTCAAGACGAAGCGCGCAAAAAAGCCCGTGAAGACAGCAAAAATCTCTGGGGTGATTGGAGCAAGAAACAAGAATGATCGAGGCTCTCATCAATAATATTGATAGTGTCATTCTCGCATTCGTCCAAGGTGCGTTTGGCAGCCTGACGCCGACTGTTCAGCTTCTCTGGCGATTGATGTTCATCATCTTTATTGCCGTTTTTGGCTATAAAGTCATTATTTCCGGCCGTTTTGCCGCTACAGACTTAATCGTAAATACATTAAAGATCATCGTTCTCCTCTTAATCGCAACCGAGTGGGATACGTTCTTCCTCCTTGTTTATAATATGGCGACTGATTTGCCGTCCGATGTAGCCGGCCAAATCATGACAGGCGCAGCGAACGCGACGCCCAATGCGGTCGCAACTGACGATACATCGGCCAACACGATACTTTCGCAGTTTTATGACCGTGCCATGGATATTGTTAGTGATATTTTGGAAGGGGCTGGCTGGTCGGATTTAGGGAAATATTTTCATGCCGCAGTGATCTGGTTCGGGGCTTTGGCTTTAACAGGCTATGCCGCCATGTTGATTATATTGGCTAAAATTGCTGTCGCTATTCTGCTATCAATCGGACCGCTCTTTATATTGCTATTGATTTTTGCCAATACGCGCAATCTTTTTGAAGGCTGGCTTCGCACATTACTCAATTACTCCATTATACCGATATTCGTTTATGCCCTGCTCGCTTTACTCTTAACGATTGCAGAGCCGCCTCTTCAAAATCTTGAAAATAATTCAAGCGGAGATGCACAGACCCTTTCCTATATCGGCCCGTTCTTCTTTGTCTCAATCGTCTCTGTTCTTCTACTTATGCAGATTATGAACATGGCGGCATCGGTAACGGGCGGGCTATCGCTATCAACAATGGGATCGGCGGCCTGGACATCAAGATTGGCATCACGCTTTGGCAAGGGAACGCCCAAAGGCTCATTCCGGGCCGGCGTTATGGGCTACAACATTGCCCGTCATCCCGTTCAAACAGGAAAAGCTATGAGCGCGCGCTTACGGACAGCTGCCAAAAATATTAGAGGATTTTAGAAAGTGACCAATTCAAAGACACCGGAATATTATAAAAAAGGCGAAACATGGGATCAGGAAGTCATTGCCAGTGCTCTGCTATCGCGCAATCGCGCTTGGATCATGGCTTTTTTCTTTATGGGCATCGCTGCGCTCTCTCTTTTGACGCTGATTTTGATCTTACCGCTTAAAACCTTTGAGCCTTATGTTGTCACAGTAGATCAAACAACGGGTTATCTCGAAGTCACCAAAGGACTTTATGACGGCAATCTCACACAAGATGAAGCGGTAACGCAGGCCAATCTTGTTAAATACGTATCTTTGCGAGAACAATATAATCCGGCCATTTTAAAAGAAAACTATGAAGCCGTGGAACTCATGTCCGATGGGGAAGCCTTGAAAGAATTTCAAGAGCTTTGGTCAGGCACGAACCCCGATAACCCATCACGAAAGCTTGGCGCGAAAGCCTCTATCGACATCAAAATCAAGTCTGTGTCCTTCATCAATGACAAAACGGCGTCTGTGCGCTTCATGCGCGAGGTCAAAGAAAATGATCGCATAAAAACAGGGCATTTCAACGCTGTTATCCAATTTCAATATTCGCAAAAACCCATGCAGATGAAAGACAGATTTTCTAATCCGCTTGGCTTTCAAGTCACGCATTACCGTATTAACCCAGAAGTATTGGAGAGAGTTCGATGACATTTAAAAAATTATTATTAGGCGTGAGCCTGATTTCCTGCCTATCCGTATCCCCTGCCCTGGCAGGCAAAGACCCAAGACCAACGAGCGCCGACGCCCGTGTGAAAGTCGTTACTTATCATGAAAATGATGTTTACCAGATCAGAGGGCATTACGGCTATTCAACGGTTATTGAATTTTCGGAAAAAGAGCGCATTCAAACAATCTCTTTGGGTGATACGGCAAGCTGGCAAGTGATGAAGCCCGGCCAGCCCAATATCATGTTCATCAAGCCTTTAGAGGAAGATGCCGAAACCAATATGACTGTGATTACAGATAAAAGGATTTATACCTTCGAAGTAACTGCAGGAGATGCCTATTCGCCTCGGTCTTCGGACTTAACATTCCGCCTGAAATTTCATTACGCCGATGAAGCCGCCAAAGAGCTTGCCTTTATCGGCAGCGTCTCCCAAGCCCATTTCAATCCTCTAGATAATGTCAGCGCCTCCGATTTGAACTTTGATTACAGCTACGCCGGATCAAAACGCTTGCGACCCATCCGCGCATTTGATGATGGCGTTTTCACATACTTCCAGTTTGAAGATTTTGATGTGATGCCTGCTGTCTTTAGTGTTGATGAAAATGGGAATGAACGCCTCGTTAATTTCAATCTTCAAGGTCAATATCTTGTTGTCTCTGGCGTCGGCTCTCAATTCACGCTTAGAGACGGTGATACTGCCACTTGTATTTGGAATGATGCCTATCCTCAAGTTGAACCGGCATCCTATGAACCCGAACCCATAGCAGAACTAGAAGAGGTTAAAGAGATAGATGTTGCTTCTGTGCCTGTTCCTTCTCAAAAACCTGATATTGCCGCCCTTCAAGCTGAAGAAGAAAAGCCAAGCCTTTTGGCGCAGCTCTTTTCTAATTTCGATAGTCCCAAAACTACGAGCCTGAATGAGTAAGGATTTTATGATATGAATGATCAAACCCCGCCTGATAGCTTCGATGAAGAGCCTAAACCAAAACCTTTGGATGGTGATCGCGAATTTCCAACCATAGCCCAAGGATCAAACGCATCCAAATTTGGAATCTTTGCATTTTTAGCCGTAGGTGTTATCGCCATTATCTTTGTTGTTATGGATGGTGTGGAACAATCCACCCCGCGCGAGCTGACAACGCCTGAAGAAATAGAATTTAGAACCCCTACCCCGTCCGGCCCTTATATCGAAATTGAAGAACAAGCCGAAGTGCCAATAGAACAACTGGTTCCCCCGATTGATGAGCGTGAGCTTTATGATCCTTTAGAAGCGCAGCGCGAGCTTCAAATGCAGCAAGAAGCTCTGCGATTGGCGCGCGAACAAAAGAAACGCATGGAAGAGCGCAGAAGATCGCCCCAGATTATTTTTAATGATAGCGGCGCAGCGCAAGGCAATATATCGAGCGGATCATCTTCTCAAAGCGGAGCGGGATCACTCTTGAGCGGCGGCGAGCAAGACCCCAATATCGCCTTTGCCAATCAATACGCAAATAGCGATGTTGAAGTCGCAACCGCCTTTCAGCTTCAAAATCTTGATACGCTTGTAACACAAGGCACACTCATTGATGGGATTTTAGAAACTGCCATTCAGAGTGATCTTCCTGGGTTGGTGCGTGCGATTGTCAGCGAAGACGTCTATTCCTTTAATGGCTCTCACCTCATTATTCCCAAAGGATCAAAGCTCATCGGGCGTTATCGCTCTGGACTTGTTCGCGGCCAATCACGTGTTTTTGTGATCTGGAACCGTCTTATCAGAAATGACGGTGTGAGCATCAATATCGGCTCATATGGCACAGATGATTTAGGGCGCAGCGGGTTTGCCGGTGAAGTTGATACACATTTCTTTGAACGCTTTGGCTCGTCGGTACTTCTCTCACTTATAGATGGGGCTATCCAGATTGGCGTGAATGCCATTGATGATGACGATCAGGCCACTGTTGCCCTTGATACAGGCACAGATTTTTCAAGATCAGCCGAAATCGCCCTTGATAACTCTATAGGAATACCGCCAACGGTTCATGTTCACCAAGGCGCCCGCATCAAGGTCTTTGTCGGCAAGGATTTGGATTTCTCGCAAGTCGCCGGAAATATCCCGAAACATTGAAAGGCGCGAGATGAGTTCACACAAAAAACCCGTAAAACCCGCCAACCAATCTTTTGAAAAAAGAGGCAGCGCAAAATCTGAGCAGTCCGGGGTTTATCTCAAACAATATATGGGGCTGTTCGAGAAGTACCTGAATGATCCCGATATTTCTGAGATTTGCGTGAATAAACCAGGGGAGCTTTGGATTGAAAAGGCCGGTGAGCCTGAAATGCTGTTCATCGAAAACAAAGACATCAGCGATGATATTTTATGGCGTTTGGGCCGTTTGGTTGCCAATTACACCGATCAATCCATAGCTACTAATAAGCCTTTATTATCGGCATCACTTCCAAGCGGTGAGCGTATTCAATTTGCAACGCCGCCTGTTTCTCGTTTTGGCGTCGCACTCTCCATCCGAAAGCAAGTCATGCGGGATTTGAGCCTTGATGATTATCGGGAAATGGGGGCTTTTGAGAGCTTAAAAGAAAGCAGCGCATCCAAAACCGACATGAATCAAACCCTGCAATCCCATCTTGATGCTGGCGAATATCAGGACTTTATTTCTGCCGCCATTCGCGCCAAGAAAAATATTATTGTCTCCGGCGGGACATCGACAGGCAAAACCACCCTTTTGAATGCAATTTTAAAAGAGATTGAGCCGAATGAGCGCATAGTCACAATCGAAGACACGCCCGAAGTCATGCCGCCCCAGAAAAATCATGTCTCTCTTCTTGCATCCAAAGGCGATCAAGGGCAAAGCAAAGTCACTATTCAGGATTTATTAGAAGCCAGTTTGCGTTTTCGCCCAGACCGCATTTTACTCGGCGAGCTGCGCGGCAAGGAAGCCTATAGCTTTCTTCGCGCTGTCAATACCGGTCATCCTGGGTCTATTACCACAATTCACGCCGACACGCCTCAAGGAGCATTAGAACAAATTTGTTTGATGGTGATGCAAGCCAATCTCGGCCTCACCCATGACCAGATCATGGCCTATATCAGCTCGATTATTGATGTTGTCATTCAGCTCAAGCGCATTGGAGGCAAGCGCATCATCTCTGAAATCTGGTATCCGAGGGGTTCATGAGCGATACAAACATGAAATATATATACGGCTTTGGCGGAATCTTTGGCCTTATTCTCTATTCTTATGCTGCATCACTCATGTTTTTCCTGCTCTCAAAGCAGCCTTTGGAACTCGCAAACCCTCTTTCCATCTGGCTTACATTTGGAAATGAGATTGACGAGCAAACTGGGTCACGCCTGTTTGTCGCCTTTGGCGCCCCTGCCCTTGCGCTCATATTTATTGCAGGTCAAATTTATGACACGGCCTTCAAGGGTAAAGATATCTTCGGAAAATCGCATTGGGCTACTTTAAGAGAAATCACGAAGGCTAGGCTTTTTGCCAAAACTGGCGTGATCTTAGGCAAATTTAAAAACCAGTACCTTATCAGCGATCATCCTACGCATTCTATTGTAGTGGCACCGACCAGATCGGGTAAAGGTGTCGGGATTGTCGTGCCTAATCTTTTGAACTGGCCTGGCTCTATCATTTGCTTTGATGTGAAGCATGAAAACTATAGAAAAACTGCCGGTTTTAGAAAAGAACATGGGCATGATGTCTTCATGTGGTCGCCAATGGATGAGCATGGCCTCTCACATCGCTATAATCCCCTTGATGCTGTGAGCAACGACCCGCATCAATGCGTCAGTGATTTGCAGGTCATTGCCAAAATCCTGATACAAGACCCACCTAAAAGTGATCCTATATGGGCATCCGAAGCCCGCGCTCTTTTTGTCGGCCTTGCGCTATATGTGATGAACAATGATGCCATGCCTTCAACAATCGGTGCGATTAACAGGCTTTTGGGAACGGAAGCCGATTTGGGCGATGTCTGCCGTCATATCGTTCAAACCCACCCTGAACTCACTTCTACAGTCAAAAAATCTCTCATGAATTTTGCGAACAAGGCTGCCAAAGAGCGCTCCGGTGTAAAATCCTCGCTCAATCAGGCCATCAATCTATGGGATAACCCCCTGATTGATGCCGCTACATCGGAAACAGATTTTAGAATTGAGGATCTACGCCGTAAAGAACTCTCAATCTATGTTGGCGTACTAACAGGCCAGATTGAAACGCTCACGCCCCTACTCCGCATCTTTTTTGAACAAATCATCACCAAGCTTTCTATGAAAGAGCCTGGCAAAGATGAACCGCACAAGGTTTTAATGCTGCTCGATGAATTTCATATGTTAGGCCGCATAGATTCCATGACAACCGCATTCACACTTCTGGCTGGCTATAATGTGCGTGTTATGGCCGTGGTGCAGTCTTTAAACTGGCTTGATGTGACTTATGGCCGTGAAAAACGGAATGGTATTCTTTCTTGCTGCGCCCATCAGGTATTTTTTGCAACAAATGATCTGGCAACGGCGCAATATGTCTCTGAAAGCTGTGGCCAACAAACCGTTGAAGTGACTTCCAGATCAAAGAAAAAATCCATGCGCTATGAGGCGCCAATGGATAATGTCTCTCAACGTGGCCGGCCTCTGATCGAAAAACATGAAATGCGCGACTTTCCGCAAGATAAGGAAATTATATTGGTGGAATCCTCATCCCCCATTAAGGCCGATAAGTTAAAATATTTTAGCGACAAAAACTTTAAATCGCGCGTGATTGCTGCGCCGATTGTGCCAAAACTGGACATCATGGAAAACGATATTCCAAAATTTGATATTCCAACCGAAGAAGAAAAAAAGGTGCAAAAAACCAAAGACCCTAATCAAAGCGATATGTTTGATAAGAAAACTGAAAGCATTGCAGATACTATCCCACATGAAGAAAATCATAGCGAAGATGTCTTGGAACTATTATCCGATAATTTGAAATAGCATCCAGACAGCCATTGCCATCATCATGAGGTTTTCAGTCAGCGATACAAAGCCAAGTGGAACATTGCTGTTGCCGCCGACACAGGCGCATTTCAGATCCCGTTTATCAATATAAACGGCTTTGAACACGGACACCGCGCCGACTGTTCCGATAAACAAAGCAGCAGGTGCAGAGATGATTGTCAGAAATCCGGAAATCATGGCAACACCGGCCAGCATTTCTATGAGCGGATACACGTAAGAATATTTGACCCACTTCTGTGCGAGTAGATCGTAATTCAAAAACTGTAAACTGAATGCTTCAAGGTCTCGCAGCTTTTGGATGGCAAGAGCGCACATGCTGATCGCAATAAAAAGCTCGATAACCCTTACGGCATTTAGCTCTCCAAGTGCCCACGCTGTTGACAGTGCCATGAGAAAAGTTGTCGCAAAGATCGCAATGATTGGCTTGTATGTTGTGCCTTCCTGCTTTTTGCCAAAAAACTCTTTCAGATCATCATAGCCCCCGACATGCTTGTCACCGATAAAAGTTTGTGGTGTGGTTTTTACGCCGTGCTTTTCTTTGAAAGCGTCTGTTTCTTTGCGGCTGGTAAGGTGATGATCTTCGACTTCATATCCCTCACTTTTTAAAAGGTCGATGGTTTTCAAGCCATAAGGACAAATATGTTTGTCCATAACCATGCGGTAGACGATTGCTTTTTTTGACATTATTTTCTCCAATATTTCTAATGAAGAACAGACCGAAAAGTTCCTAAATCGGTCTGTTCCATAACTTATCCATAGAATATGTCGGCGGCTAAAAACGCAAAGAAGAAGCCTATCAGGTAGATCAGAATCGAGAATATCAATATTCCCCAGCTCACCATTCTTAATCTCGCGCAGGCTTTTGCCTTAAGCGGATCGGCAGGGCAAGGCGCATTGCGCGCGCGCCATTGCATCACAATTGCTGCCGTAATGAGAATGCCCGCCACAGCAAATACGAATTCCTTATATTCGGAAACAACCGATAGCCATGGCGCAGCACCCACCAACCCGGCAAGGGCCGCGCCCATGCCGAGCGTGACCAGCAAGGCAGGCAAAGCGCAGCACAACAACGTCCCTACGGAGGTGAAGAGCGAGAGTGACGGCAGAAGTGTCTGCCGCCACAATGAGCTTTCAGGATTACTCTTTTTCGTCATGACGAATGCCCCGCACATCATAACCGGCATCGGTAATCAGTTCTTTGATGCGCTCATCCTCAAGGCTCTGGTCTTCATTGAAATGAATGGTCACAACTTTGGTGTCCATATTCACATCAATTGACTCCACGGCCTCCTCACGCCCGAATACTTTTTCCAAAGCGCGGGCGCAAAAGTCACAAATCAAGCCGTTGACATCGGCATAGACTGTGCCGCCCGGATGCATTGCAAAAGCTGGCATCGAGAGTGAAACAAGAAGTGCAGTTGTTAAAAATAGTTTTTTCATGATTTAAATCCTTTCAATTTTGATTAGTAACGAATGACATAGTTAAAGAGCACATCGCCCTGATTGCTCATCCCGGCTTCCATTAAATGGACGCCTTTGAAAAAGCGGACTAGAGGCGTAACTGTGAATTTCTCAGCAGCCTCAGGCTCGTGTTCGACTTCGAGCATTAGCCAAGTGTGCAAATCACCGTAATCGCCGATATAGGGGGCAATGCCGACACGGGCATTTTGGTGAAAGCCGTCATGGATATCGCCCGCTTCCATATAGCGGTTTTCGTATGAGACAAAATATCGGCGATCTTCCCAATCGGCTGCAATGCCCGTAAAGACTGCCGGATCAATTTCACCGTCAAATTCTCCGGCATCGCTATACGCTGCGCCAAGACCTGACTTGAGATAAAGATTGGCCTGGCTGTCCGGATTATTCCAGCGTTTGAGCAGATTGTTCACCTGCAAGGTGCTGTGCCAAAAATCATCTTCGCGGTGATAGGCGGAACGAACACCGACCGAGTATTTTGCCGTAGGTGAGTAATGCAGATGAAAAGAGTTCATATCCCCGTTATTCATGAGCATCGTCGTCCAGCCGCCGGGATAAGATACCGGCCTGGCCTCGGCAAGATTTGGAATGATAAGCCCCATTCCAACAAGGGCGCATAATAAGATTCTCATTGAATCCTCCTGTAAAGTTGTCATTAAAAATTAAACAAAAATCAGGAGGTCAGTTTTGGAGGGCGGCGCGGCGGCAAAAGATCAAAAGAGGACAATCTGTCCTGATAAAATGAAAGTGCATCCTTTCCAGAAGGGATCACTCGCATCGGATCGCTATTATTAATAAAGGACAGTGGTGTAACATGACAATGTAAACACAGCCCCTCACAGCATCCTTGTTCATCAGGAAGCTGATTTTCTGGCGAAAACTCATGCTCATGGCAAGGTATATACCCATGCATCGCCATATCATCATGAGCCATATCTTGGACTTGTGTGATTTCCGTGGTCGTATCTTGCGGACAAGGCACTGCATAAGCACTGACCGAAACAGTGCTCATCAAAAATATCACCATCAATGTAAAAATAGCCAATTTTCTCATGATGTTACCATTATACAAGAATTCGTATGATTTGTCAGTATGGTTACTAAATACTCTGCCAAATCCAATACAGCACGAGGCCAATCACGCCCCATGTCAAAGCAAAGAAAAATGCGATACGGATGAATATACCAAGAGCGCCCAGAATACCGCCAATGATGACGGCCGGAATAATGGTCGAGGCAAACCGCGCCCATTTTGGCCATTCATCGGGAATAAACTCCTGAAGATTATAGCCGGTAAAGAAAGAAGCCGCGATAAAGACCCAGAAACTCCACACACCGATTGCGTGGAACTCGTATTCCTCTTCATCCATAAAATCATTGCCGACGCGTCTATATGCCATGAGTTAAACCTCTTCACGATCCGATAGAGGCTTTAATTCTGACATATTGCGCACAATATTTTCCATGAAGGCATCGAGCCGCGCATTGGCTTCCGCTTCTCGCGGCGCTTTATTATCTTCTGGAATTGATGGGTGATGCATAAAAAACTCATGGCTGAACTTTAAGATCAGCTCTTGCATGAAGGCTAGATCACGCGCTGTTTTCTTACGGTGCATCGCCAAGGACGCTGAAAACTGGTTATAGAGCTTTACCAGATCGGCATCACGGTCATTGCGGTGTTCAGGAAACATCGCATAACGAAGCCCATCATTTACAATCGCAGAAACATTGGGGTTATGAGAGACTTTCATCTGTTTTTCCAATGCTTCCCAGACTTCCGCATCAAAATAAACTGTTTTTTGTACCCGTTTGGTTTTGGCCATACCTATAGCTCCATTTCATTATCATCATCGCGCCCGCGTGAAGATTGCTGTTGTTCTTGTTGCTTTTGCTGTTCGGCGGCGCGCATTTCGAATAGCCCGCGCTCGATTTCGCTAAATTGAACCTTTTGCCCTTTTTCAAGTTCGGGGGCTTTATCAATCCGTGCCATCTGCAATTCTTTCCCGCGCATCGCAACCGCCCATTTGCCTGTTTCAAGCTCGGTATAGCCAAGATAGGTGTAAGCCTGCTCAGGTAATACTTTTTTATCATTGAAAGTAAGGCCGGCTTTTGTGGCCAAGAATTTACCCTCTTCATGAACTTCCATAACGCTGAGATCGCGCATCGCTGATTTCTTCATGGCAAACTCACCATTGGACTGGATCATTGCCAGTTTGTTATCAACGAGCCATTGCTGGCGTTTTTGAAGCGCATCTTCCAATGATTGGTCTGTGTTACTCCGATCCCCACGGCCTCGCTTATAAAGCTCTTTATCCAACCAGGTCTTCTTTTTCGCATCCACCATATCTTCCGGCGCATGGGATGAGAGAATATCAAGCTTTGGATAGAAACGCTTTTTCTCGCGTGCATTGATTTTGGCAGAGATGTCCTTGCCCTTTTCAATCACATCGTCAGGAATTTGATAACGCCCCTGCCCTAATTCTGTAGCAGCTTCATTTTGAACGAGTGTTTCAATCCGTTTGATATGAGACTGCAAGTAAGGCTCTCGGACGTCTTCATCAATGTAAGACTGCTCGGCTGATATATAGGCGCGGTGTTTCTCAATATCGTAAACACCCTCATTCTGGGCTGCCATCAACGCGATATTGTGATCGGCCTTGCCTGTTGAATGATCAAATGGACGCACCCGCACAAGGCCGCGCTTATTCACCTCATCATAATTAAACGCCTCACCGACTGGAACATAATGCTTCCCGCCTGATAGAGCTTCAACAACAATGTATTTCTTATCTGTAAGCTCATCGGCTGGCCCTTTATCCAAAACGCGCCCTTCAATGACCTGCCCCTCTCCGGCCTTCAAAGAATAGACTTCCAGATCATCCAAGCCCTCAACACGTTCATACAGCTTTTTAATGACATCATTGCGCGTGGCAATGCTTGCCAAGACATCTCTATACCCTTCTTTCAATGTATAGACGCCCGGAGGGTTCTCAATCGCCATACCGCTTGAAGCCAAATAACGCAGACGCCCTTTCAAAACAGACTCATAATGCGCCGATTTGCCGAAGTTGTTTTCTTTGCGGACATCAACCACCTGATCTTCACCGATCTGCTTTTCAATGAAACGATCCAAAGAAGTGACCCTTAGTGCGTCCACTTCCTTCTCCAAACCTTTTTGAATATCTTCGATTGAACGCTCACCTAATAACGCTGTTGCGATCTCCTGAGCTCTTGCACGAATGCCAAAAGCAATATAATCGCGGGCCATTACCAGATCCTCACCGCGAGCATCTTTACCCCGAATAATGACATGGGCATGAACATCATCGGTATCATAATGAACAGCAGCCACCCATGAGAGCTTGGTCTTAAGATCCCCTTGGA
>CAZTBB010000047.1:2931-14689 GCA_964611755.1 uncultured Pseudobdellovibrionaceae bacterium | reverse complement strand
ACCGCGCATATAATCGGGCATGTGGGATCGGTTAATAAATCGGAGTTAACGGGAGATCGTGTCTTAACATTGCCCGGATTTAAAATCGGCAAAACGGCCTTGGAAAAAACATATGATCTTGATCTTCGTGGGCAGGACGGAAATTCTCATGTGGAAGTGAATGTGACAGGCAGAGAAATCCGTGAGCTGAGCAAGCAAAACAGCAAGGCTGGATCACCTCTTGTTCTAAGTGTGGATATTGAATTACAGGATATATTACAAAAACGGTTGGCAAAGGAAAGAAGCGCATCGGCTGTGATTATGGATGCCAAGACAGGGGCAATCTATGCCATGGCCTCCAGCCCATCGTTTGACCCTAATCTTTTTACAAAAGGGGTGAGTGTCGAGGAATGGGAAGCCTTGTTGGCAGACCCGGGTTATCCATTGACCAATAAGGCTGTTGCAGGTCAGTATCCGCCCGGATCTACTTTCAAAATGGTGACCGCACTGGCGGCATTGGAGGCGGGTATTATTGATAAAAGAACGCGTGTGAATTGCCCCGGGTATTTTGAATTCGGCGGTGACAGGTTTCACTGCTGGAAACATAGTGGTCACGGTTCGATGAATCTTGTGAGTGCGTTGTCGGAATCCTGCGACACCTATTTTTATCAAATATCTACTGAACTCGGGATTGAGAAAATTTCTGCCATGGCCCGTGTGCTGGGGCTTGGAAGCAAGCTGGATATTGAACTCAGAGAAGAGCGTCCGGGGTTGATGCCCGATAAAGACTGGAAGATGGGATATTTTGGTGAAAGCTGGAAGACGGGTGAAACCATTGTGGCAAGCATCGGCCAAAGTTATATTCAGACGACGCCTCTACAATTGGCGGTTATGACGGCACGGTTGGTGAATGGTGGTTTTGCCGTGAAGCCGTGGATTGTATCGCATATGGGTAATCATTATGCCGCGCGCGAAAAATGGCCGGATATGGGCTTTAAAAAAGAACATTTGGCATTAATCAAGACGGGCATGGATCAGGCCGTGAACAACAAAAAAGGGACAGCTTATAAATCGCGCATTCAAAAGGCCAGTATTGCTATGGGCGGTAAAACAGGAACGGCACAGGTGCGTCGTATTACAATGGCACAACGTTTGGCCGGATTTGATATTATGGAACTGCCATGGAAGCACCGTCACCACGCTTTGTTTGTCGGCTATGGGCCAATTGATGACCCGCGCTATGTCTGTTCGGTTGTTGTGGAGCATGGAGGCGGAGGATCGATTAGCGCGGCTCCGCTCGCAAAAGATATTATGGTTGCAGCCCAGGAAAAGGCACCTCATGACGTTCCAATCAAGACACCGAAAGGATTGGTCGCATGAGTAGCCTGGCCACAGCCCATGAGCAATCCTTATGGTATAAGATCACGCATTTAAACTTTGGTTTGATTGCCTTGATAACTATTTTGGCGTGTGCCGGCTTTATGGCTCTGTATTCGGCTGCAGGCGGTGAGTTTAACCCATGGGCATCGCGGCAGATTATTCGGTTTATTGTTTGTTTTTTCATTATGATTTTTGTCGCCCTGATCAATATTCGCTTTTGGTACAAATTGACATGGCCAATCTTCTTTTTGGGGCTGTTTTTATTGCTGGTCGTTGAAATTATGGGCCATGTCGGTATGGGGGCCCAGCGTTGGATTGATCTTGGTTTTATAAGATTACAGCCGTCCGAATTGATGAAGATAGCGGTGGTGATGGCTCTGGCCCGTTATTTTCACACAGCAAGTTTGGAGGATGTCCGGCGGGTGAAGTTTTTGATACCGCCAGCACTGATTATAATGGCGCCTGTTATGCTGGTTTTATTTCAGCCAGATCTGGGGACATCCCTGATGATTGTGATGGCCGGAGGAGCAATGTTTTTGATGGTCGGGGTTTCGTATTGGCTTTTTGGTGTTCTGGCAGGCATCGGCGCAATATCTCTGCCTATCATATGGCATGTACTTCACCCGTATCAAAAGAAACGTGTTTTGACCTTTCTGGACCCCGAGAGCGATCCTTTAGGGGCCGGGTATCACATTACGCAATCCAAGATTGCTCTGGGTTCCGGCGGCATTGAAGGAAAAGGGTTCTTGCAGGGCTCGCAAAGTCACTTGAATTTTTTGCCGGAAAAGCAGACGGATTTTATTTTCACACTCTGGGCAGAAGAATGGGGCCTTTTGGGGGGCGGCTTATTGCTTGTCCTTTTCGGGGTCATATTTGCCTATGGTCATATGATTGCAAAAAAATGCCGTCATAATTTCGGGCGCTATCTTGCTCTGGGGTTAACGGTTAATTTTTCGCTCTATGTCTTTATTAACATTGCTATGGTGATGGGGCTTATTCCGGTTGTCGGGGCACCCTTACCGCTGTTTTCATACGGTGGGACAGCTATGCTCTCTGTCATGATTGGCTTCGGGCTTATCATGTCCTGCAATATTCATAGGGAACAAAAATTAATGAGCCCGCACTAAGCAAAAAGCGCAAATCTTATGCGGCGTTGCTTGTGGCAACACCTTTTTCTTTCATAAGGTCTTGCAGCTCGCCTGTTTCATACATTTCACGAATAATATCGCAGCCGCCAACAAATTCACCTTTGACATAGAGTTGGGGAATGGTAGGCCAGTTAGTAAAGTCTTTGATCCCTTGGCGAATTTCATCATCTTCCAATACATTAATGTCTTTGAAGTTAACCCCAAGCGTCGATAGAACCTGTACAACAAGGGCAGAAAAACCGCATTGTGGAAAGGCTGCCTCACCCTTCATGTAAAGCACAACATCATTGTTTTCGATATCTTTTCTGATGCGATCAAATATTACATTTTCCATTATGAACTCCTTATTTTTTAGGAACAGAGGTTTGGATAGCCAAGGCATGAAGCTCATCCTTCATTTTGCCTTGTAATGCCTCATAGACTTTTTGATGTTGTTGAACACGGGATAACCCTTCAAAGGATGCAGATGTGATATAGGCGGCGTAATGATCGCCATCACCTCTTAAATCTTCTATATGAACC
The DNA here is from genome assembly GCA_964611755.1 of uncultured Pseudobdellovibrionaceae bacterium. GTDB lineage: Bacteria > Pseudomonadota > Alphaproteobacteria > Micavibrionales > Micavibrionaceae > CAZTBB01. The sequence goes on along the minus strand of CAZTBB010000047.1, from coordinate 11,660 downwards.
TGTGCATCGGGAATTCCTTCCTTCAACATGCGTTCAATTTCTTTGGCATCCATGGGCATTGCGCTGTGTCCTTTTTCTTATATGACATAGTTTTTAACATCTATTTATTCAAGGTTGAAGTAAAAACGGGCTTGCATTTTCACAAGATTTTACTAATATTCCAATCAGAATAAAAAATTCAGTGGGTTCGAATGGGGATTTAAAAAACTCTACAGATTTTTCTGTAGAGTTTTTTTGATCTACAAAAAAATGTCTCTGTATTATCCCTCTAATAGCTGCTTTTTGGCCTCTTCCAGAGATTTGTCAAGATGCACATCCATGAGGTGATCGGAAATTTCCAAACCTTTTGCATCAAAATCTGCCCTGACTTTACGAAGAATATCATCAAAACCTGGCTCTTCCAGATTGGCGGCTACGACTTCGCCGGCATAAGAGATGGCATCATCGCCCTCGATGCCAAGCTGTTCGGCAGCCCATAGTCCAAACAATTTGGAGCAACGTGCTTCTACTTCAAAGCTAAGTTTTTCGCTATGCGCATATTTGGCTTCTTCTGCTTCTTTACGGTTATCGAGATTTGACATGGGTACGGTCTCCTTTTTTCGTGTAATTCTTTTGCAAATAGATTAGACAGTCTTTTCAGATAGTCTTTGTTTCATATGTTTGAACAGATTATACTGACTCATTAACTATAATAACGCTTAAAAATTTTAAAAGAGATTAAAAATGGCAAGACGCACAAAAATTTATGAAGGTAAGGCCAAAATTATATATGAAGGCCCGGATCAAAACACTTTTGTGACCTATTTTAAGGATGACGCGACGGCTTTTAATGCTGAAAAGCATGATGTAATTGCCGGTAAGGGCGTTTTGAACAACCGTATTTCAGCGCATTTAATGACCAAGATCGAATCAATTGGCATTCCAACGCATTTTATCCGCTCCATTAACATGCGGGAGCAATTGGTGCGTAAGGTTGATATTATCCCAATCGAGGTTGTGATCCGTAATGTTGCCGCTGGATCTTTGGTTAAGCGCCTTGGAATCAAAGAGGGCACAGTCTTGCAAAGGCCTTTGATCGAATTTTATTACAAAAAAGATGAGCTTGGCGACCCCATGATTAGTGATGAGCATATCATTACATTTGGATGGGCCGATCCTTATGAGTTAGAAGAAATGGTGGCGATGTCATGGCGCATCAATGACTATTTAAACGGCTTGTTTGCAGGCATTGGTCTTCAGCTTGTTGACTTTAAAGTGGAATTTGGCCGCCTCTGGGGCGAAGAGGGTGAGCTCTACATTATTCTTGCGGATGAATTATCACCGGATAATTGCCGCTTATGGGATGTTAAAACAGGTGAAAAGCTCGATAAAGACCGCTTCCGATATGATCTGGGTGATTTGGTGGAGGGCTATCAATATGTTGCCGAAAGGCTCGGCTTGATTCCTAAAGGCGGGATTATCGAAGGCGGTAATATTAATGAGCAAATTGCTGCCGGGCTTGATCAGATTGAAAATGAGCTTGCAAAAGAGCGCAAGTTAAAAGAAATCAATAAGCCAAAGCCACGAAAAGTGTAAGTCTTATTCAGAGAATTGCTCCGCGTAAATGCGTTCTTGCAGATGGCTGTTCTCATCAAAAAGAAGCGTGCGGCACACAGATGTGGATTCATGGATCTCAACCTCAATCACATCACGAATTTCGGTTGAGTCGGCGGTGGCACTAACGGGCCTCTCATTTGGCCTGAGTATTTTCAATGCAATGCTGGAATCGTTTTTTACGAGCGCACCACTCCACCGTCTTGGCCTAAAGGAGCTAATGGGAGTGATGGGCAAAACATTCGCATAAAGCGGCAAAATCGGACCGCCAGCAGAGGAGTTATAGGCCGTGCTGCCCATGGCCGTGCTGACCATTACACCATCGCAAACAAGCTCTTCCAGGCGCTTTTTTCCGTTAATCGAGATTGCTATTTTTGCTGTGCGATGAGTTTCCCGCAGTAAAGACACCTCATTAAACGCGAGAACATCGTGGGTTTCTCCATGCTTGTCGGTTGCCTTCATGCGCAAAGGATGGATTTCAATACGATTGGCCTGATTGATGCGTTCATAAAGGTTTTCACGCTCATATGTATTCATAAGAAAACCAAGAGTGCCCATATTCATGCCGTAAATCGGAATGTTGTGATCCATTGTATCGTGGAGAGCGTGCAGCATACCGCCATCCCCGCCAAGAACGACAAGACAATCGGCGTCTTCTATCGGGACAGATCCATAGATGGAGGTTAATTCTTCGGCGGCCTTTTGCGCGCGGGGCTTTTGGGCGGCATGGATAGCGATTTTTGAAAACTCAGCCATAAAGTATTCCAGCTTTCTTAGTTTTGAGCGGCCTTATCTGCGTTCTTATCAGACCAGCCTATGGGGTCATTGAGGAATGATTCAACCTCGGCCAGAGTTTCATCATCAAAATAGGCATTTTCCTTTGCAACATCGAGCACGTGCCACCAGTTTGTGAGGGCATGAAGTTGAATCCCGAGCGCCTTCATATTGGCTTCACTCTCTTTGAAAATACCGTAATGAAAGACAACAAATGCGTGAGAAATTTCGGCGCCGGCATTGCGCAGAGCTTCAATGAATGTCTTTTTGCTACCGCCATCTGTTTGCAAGTCTTCAATTAAGATAACTTTTGGGCTGCCGTCTTCGTTAAGAACACCTTCAATTTGAGCCATACGGCCAAATCCTTTTGGCTTTTTGCGCACATAAAGCATTGGTTTGTGCATGGCCTGGGCAATAAAGGCAGCATAGGGAATTCCGGCTGTTTCGCCGCCCGCAATGTAATCCAGTTCCTGGTCACCAATTTCGTTGTGGAGTTTTTCAACGGCAAAATCCATGAGAATATCGCGCTCTTGAGGGAATGAAATAAGACGGCGGCAATCAATATAAACAGGGCTGACGCGGCCAGATGTCAAAACAAAGGGTTCACGTGCATTAAAAAGAACGGATTTTGTATCAAGCAAAATCTTGCCAGCTTCCAAGCCTATCTCTTTAGAACGTTCATCATGCATCACTTACTCCTTATGTCTTTATTATATGGTGGCTTATCAGTACATGTTTTGGGTGTTAAATCAATATTCTTGAGCAGATTTACTGAGTGACCCATGCGATGCGTGCAATCCAATCTATATCATGTGTGTTGAGGTTTATATCATCAAAATCAGGGTTAAGCGACTTGAGGACAAGCGTTTTTGACCCGCGTTTTAAAATTTCCTTTGCCATGACAGAGCCATCCTTCAGGCGAATAACAGCGCGATCCCCCTTACGAAGCTGTGCATCGGGATAGACAATCAGAATATCGCCCTGACGGTAGAGAGGCTCCATTGAATCACCGCTGACCATAATGCCATATGCTCCGCTGTCATGTTGGATGGCAGGTAAATCCGTTTCATCCCATTGATCACCTGCAGGATAGCCGTCTTCATCAAAAAATCCTTCCGCGCCTGCCTGCGCAAATCCGATAACCGGAATTTTAAGGCCGGCATCTCTGGTGGCATGGTCACTTGCTTCGGTATCAATCAATGATATGAAATCGTTCATTGTGACACCGGTTACAGATAGAATTTTTGCGATACTTTCGGTAGATGGCCAGCGTTCTTTGCCTTCACGGCTTACACGCTTGCTTTTGTTAAAAGATGTTGGGTCAAGCCCGGCTTTTTTTGCCAGTCCGGAAGGTGAGTAGCCCGAGCTCTGCGCCAGCCTATCGATCCCGTGCCAAATGTCTTTATGTTTCAACATAGGATAAAAGTCCCATATATAAGTTTTGAAGTAAATAGGAATATATTCATATTTTTCTTGACTCCTGAAGTTCTTTCTAGCATAAATAGAACATAAAGTGAACATTTGTAATTTAAAAAGGTTGGAGCAAGGATATATGAAGACAATAGACAAGAACACATCGCCCTTCGGGTTTACGCAAAAAACAATTCCATTTGATAGAGTAGAAGATGTGTGGTTCTGGTTTATTGCCGCTCAGCAGGCCAAAAATGATGGCGCACGTTATGTTGCCGGCGCATCAACTGTTCCACGCCCATGCGAGCCATTGGATATCCTCAATATCCTTGATCGTCTTTACAGGCAGCGCCGTCTTGTGCGCGATCATTTGCTGGTTCTCCGGCATTATGGGCGACGAAATATGGCCCCCGATCCGGATCGTATTAAAGAACGCCGCGCTTACAGCCTATGGAATGAAGCGCTTGATCGTATGACGCCCCCCTTGATGAAAAAGGGAATTTTATGTACCCGCACGCGCGAACCTCATAGCGGTTGGCAAAAACAAGCTCTTGTGGTGGGGCAAGAATATGCCGTTAGGGAGTATTCATAAATGAAAGCAGCGTTTATTGAACAAAAACCTCAACGGGCTTGGGTGGTTTTTTCCGGGCAGGCCGATTTGAATTGGCTAAGAATTTTAAAGCCGGGATTTCGGCATTGTTTTGTTCTGCTCAATGATGGCAAAAATTGGATTAGCGTCGATCCGCTATCCAATCATACAGAAATATATGTGCATCATTTGCCTGCAGATTTTGATCTTCCCGCTTGGATGCAAGAGCGAGGGCATCGCGTGCTGAGTGCTGACCTTAACCATACGCACTCCAAGCCTGCTCCTTTTATGTTGTTCACATGCGTAGAAGCTGTGAAGCGCTTATTGGGCTTGCACCAGTTCTTTATTTTTACCCCATGGCAACTCTATCGCCATCTCAAAAAGAAAACACTTAATCACATGAATCATGAAGGAGAAAAAATATGGGCAGTTTAATTTCACGGCCTAAGGTTCCCCAGTTTGAGCCCCAAGTCGTTTATATTCCGCAACCCGTGCAACCTCAGCCAGCGAGTAGGCCAGAGCCCCCTCAACCATTGGCAGCTGAGCCTGCCAAGAATGATACGGCCGTTGAAGAGGCCGAAAAGGTTCAAAAAAGAGCAGAAAGACGTGAGGACAATCTGTTAAGCCGGTCGCGGGGCCGTCTTGGAACCGTAAATACATCATTTCGAGGCCTTTTAGGCGCGGCAAACCAATCGAGCCAACAAAAAACATTGTTAGGAGAGTAAATATGAAAGCGTCTCAAACACAAAATAAAGAGCTGCTTAGTAAAGCTATGAAAAAGCCTGATACAGAGGGTTTGACAGTGCCCATTGAGGGCATTATTCAACGCTATGAAGAGGCGCGTACGCGCCGCCAGAATTGGGAGTCCTTGTGGCGGGATTGCTATCATTATGTCTTGCCCCAGCGTGATGGATTTGATGGTGGCCTGCAATCTGGCCGCCAATTAACCGATCATATTTATGATGCGACGGCGGCTGATGCTGCTGAATCACTGGCCGCCAGTCTTATGGGGCATTTAACCCCGAGCTGGTCACAATGGTTTGGTTTGAAACCAGGGCCCGATCTTAGCCCGGAGCAGGCAGAAGCTCTGGCGCCGGCGCTTGAGAAAGCAGCCAAAACCATTCAAATGCATTTTGATCGCTCTAATTTTGCAGTTGAAATTCATCAATCATATTTGGATTTGGTGGTCGGTGGTACAGCTAGCCTGTATTTTGAAGAAAATCAACCGGGTGAGATGTCGGCTTTCCGCTTCACGGCAATGCCGCTCAATCACATCGTTCTGGAAGAAGACGAAAGTGGTTATTTGAACAGCGCATTTCGTATAATGGAATTAACATTGACGCAGATCAGGGGGCGCTATCCTCTGGCCGAAATTCCCGCCCGTATTGAAAGGATGGGAGAGGCCGACACACAAATGCGGTTTCGCATTCTAGAGGCGTTATTGCCCAATGGATTGGTGTATGAATATGCTGCCATCTTATATGAAATCGGCCAAGATCCTGTTTTGTTGGATAAGGGCGCTTATGAGCACTCTCCTGCGATTAATTTTCGATGGCTGAAATCACCGGGCGAAACATATGGTCGATCGCCTGTCATGAAGGCGTTGCCGGATATTAAAACAGCCAATAAAGTGGTTGAGCTGATTTTGAAGAATGCGTCCATCGCCGTGACAGGAATCTGGCAGGCCGATGATGATGGGGTTTTAAACCCATCCAATATTGAACTTGTTCCGGGCAGCATAATTCCAAAGGCAATTGATTCAAAAGGGCTTCAACCTCTGGACATGCCCGGGCGTTTTGATGTGTCCGAGCTTACATTGGATCGTCTGCAAACACGCATTCGCCATGCCCTGCTGGAAGATAAGCTTGCGCCAATTAATGGCCCGCAGATGACGGCAACAGAAGTGCTCGAGCGTTCCGCGCAAATGTCATTGCTTTTGGGGGCAACCTATAGCCGATTACAAACAGAGTTGTTAACCCCTTTGATTGAGCGCGCATTTGCTATTCTTAAACGCCGTGGTGAAATTCCAAATATTTCGTTGGATGGGCGGTATGTTGTCGTTGATTACCGCTCGCCTCTTGCCAGAGCGCAAGGGCAAAGAAATGTCCAAAACACATTAAGCTGGATTAACTCGGTTCTGTTGATGGGCGGAGAAGCCGCGGAGGTTGTAAATCTGGGGCAGGCTGCTCGTTTTCTGGGCGAGGCTATGGCGGTTCCAAGTGATCTTATCCGTAACGATGTTTTGCCAGAGCCATCTCCAGCAGATCTATCAGAAGGGAATGATTCTCATGTTGTTTCATAAACAAGAAAAATCAGCATCAGCGCTTGATAAGAGCACTCTGATTTATGAAGGCATGCCTATTGAGCGCGCGGAAAAGAAGGATATTGAAAAATGCTTTGCGCGGTTATTCTCATCTGATGATGGGCGTAAAGCCTTGGCCTATCTTCAACACATGACCTTTCACAGAGCATTGAGTTCATCTAGCTCGGAGGCGCAGCTGCGCTATCTAGAGGGGCAACGCGCGTTGATGGCGTCTATTATGCGGCTTGTTGATCGCGGCCGTCACCCCTAAGCACAGCCCCAAATATTGTTCATATCATTTATATAAAGGAGAAAAATATGACACCAGATAATTTGTTAACCACAGATATCCCTGAAAAGTTTAAAGATGCGGAGAGCGGCGAAATTCGTGTCGATGCATTGCTCAAATCCTATAAGGAGCTGGAGAAAAAACTTTCACAGGGCACATCCATTAATTATGACGCACCACATAGCGCCGATGATTACTGTATTGATTGTGAGCACGGATTGTTTCAACCGGACTATGAAATAAACCAGCGTCTTTTTGAAAAAGGCCTCACCAATGAGCAGGCTCAGGAGGTTTACAATTTAGCGGCCGAGAAAATGGTGCCGATGATTATTGAATTGGCCAATGAGTTTCAGGCTGATCGTGAAGTCGAGAAATTGATCAACCATTTTGGCGGCACAGAAAAGTGGAAAGAAGTATCCAGACAGCTTCTGGCCTTTGGTCAAAATAATTTACCTCCGGAAGTATTGAATAATCTTTCAAGCTCTTTTGATGGTGTTCTTGCTTTAGAGCGTATGATGAAATCAGAAGAGCCGGGCGGCTTTAAGCGCGAGAAGAGTATTTCATCATCAGCTATGAATGAAAATGACCTCACCAGCATGATGCGCGATCCACGTTATTGGAAAACAAAGGATCCATCTTTTGTTGCCAAAGTCACCGATGGATTTTCAAAGCTCTATGGTGATCAAAACTAAATATTGGCACCAGATGTAAACAAAGCCCCTTTTCTTATCTAGGAAAGGGGCTTTTTGTATGAGGCCAGTGCTTATTAGAATTGCTCTTGAGATTCGGCAAATTGTCTGGATACGTAATCATCCACAACAGTCTGGAAAGAATTTCTGATTTTGCGTGTTAAGGGCGCAAATTCAAAAGCAACTTTACCGTTTGATTTGCGAACAACATAGGCTTCATGAGGGATGTCCATAATGTCATTACGCAGGCGAAATTTCATTGTGACATCGGCTTGTTGGCCTAAGGCAAAGTCACGTTCATCGGCAATAACCTGTAACCCGCCCAGGCTCCAATCCTTGACTGGGTAAGCTTTTCCGTTGATCACACTCATGCATTGATCGACATGGCGTCGCGTAAAACGACGTCTTGCAAGTGGTTGATTATTCGCTGAATTCCCCTTCAACGCAGTCATTAATTGTGAAAACATTTTTGTCATCCTTATTATTATGAATGAAATATAGAGGTTTTCTCTGGAAAATTCAAATTTCATTTTACGAAAAAATACTATGGTGATGTTTTTTGCTAAATTTCTTCATTTTTTGATTGACATCTTAGGTTTTTATTCCTAATATAAGCTTAACAACGCCACAATTGCGTTTTTATCCTGGGAAGAGAACGAAATGATCGCCTTTCCTGCTTTTTTACTCCGGACATCATAGAAACGGCCAACCCCAAAACAAGGTTTTAAGCTTGTTACGGGCGATAACCTTTGGATTAAATCCGGCATTTTTCAATCCATTCAGACAAAAAGGAAAAATAATATGTCGACGACTATAGATCAGGCTTTTATTAAGCAGTTTGAGCGCGAGGTCCACGAGGCGTATCAACGCCAGGGCTCTAAGCTCAGAAATACAGTGCGCACAATTAGCAATGTTAATGGTGCAAGCGCCGTCTTTCAGAAAGTAGGCAAAGGAACGGCCTCCACTAAATCTACACACGGGATGGTGCCGGTCATGAATTTGGCACATTCCAACATTGAAGTTACATTGCAAGATTACTACGCAGGTGACTGGGTTGACCGCCTGGATGAGCTCAAAACAAAT
>CAZTBB010000047.1:0-2921 GCA_964611755.1 uncultured Pseudobdellovibrionaceae bacterium | reverse complement strand
GCCAGGTGATCGCGAATGCCGGTGCGCATGCTCTGGGCCGAAAAACAGACGAGATGATCATTGATGCTCTGGCCGGTGCATCCACGAATGTCATTGCCGATGCCAATATTGGTTTGACCAAAGCAAAAGTGCTAGAGGCCTTTGAAACATTTGGGTCGAATGATATCCCGGATGATGGCCAGCGTTTTGCGGTGATTGGCTGGAAGCAATGGAGTGAACTTTTGCAAATCGAAGAATTTGTAAATGCCGATTATATCGGTCAGGATGCTCTGCCATACGCCAATCTGACACAGGCTAAAATGTGGCTCGGCACATTATGGGTTCCACATTCCGGATTGCCCATTGATGGTGATGACATCCGCTCTTGCTTTTTCTTTCATAAAACAGCTGTTGGTCATGCCTCGGCCAGTGATGTGCAAACAGATATTACATGGCATGGCGACCGTGCCTCTCATTTTGTGAACAACATGATGAGTCAGGGCACTGGCTTGATTGATGAGGACGGTATTGTAGTCATCAATTGTGATGAAACACCAGACGCCTAAATCAACACATATTTCTCAGCAAATTATAATTTGAAAGGAACATTATAATGTCTTTTAAAGCTTCGGATTTATCCGTTCTAGCCTATGCCAATAATTTTACACTTTGGCATTACACAACAATAGATGATGACGTAACAACGGCCGGCTATTTTGATAAGGCCGCTGACATGTTGCGCGTCAATGACTTGATTATTGCGAATGTCGATACTGATGGCACCGTCGCCGCGGCTACACAATTTTATGTTGTAACAGCCAATAACGGCAGCAGCGTCAGTGTAACGCTCTACTCTTAATAGGGTATCTCTGCGTTACACCCTTTCTAAACATCCCCTATGTTGCACGATGACATAGCTGCTTTTCTTTGAATAACGGCTAGAGCCCGCCTCGCCGCAAAGAAAATCTGTGCGGGTATCGATAGGCGGGCCTGCGCTTTTATAAATGTCTTCTCTCTCCCCTAAATTGGGACATTTTTGCAGGCCCGCATTTTTTTATAAGGGGGGTTTTTGATTTTTTTTACTTTGAATTTTTTTACAAGGAGATTTGGCCATGGCCTTAAATGATATTGCTCTGTGCAGCAGAGCCCTTATCCGCATCGGGGCAGCGCCCATCACATCGTTTTCAGACGGGACGGCACAATCCGAAATAGCAGGGGCGTTGTTTGGCCCGGTGCGTGATGCGCTGCTTTCATCTTATGCATGGGGATTCGCCACAGCACAATTATCCCTGAATAAATTAGCGACAAATCCAATCGCTGATTTTGCTTATGCCTACCAGTTGCCAAATGATTTTTTACGCGGATTATCGGCCGGAAGTGGGCAACGTGGACGAGGCGTTTCGTATCGCCTATCAAAAGGCCAATTGCATACAGATGCCGAAGATATTGTCTTGACCTATATCTTCCGCCCAACAGAAGAAGAATTTCCAGCCTATTTTGATCAGGCGCTGATATCGCGCCTGGCTGCAGAATTTACAATCCCGATTACTGAAAGTACAAGCCGCGCTGAAACGCTTTACAGACTATCGGAAAAAGAATTTGAGCGCGCGCGACAAATTGATGCGCAGCAGGATACACCGGGACGGATTGAAGATTTTACGCTGATTGATGTGCGTGGATAAGCGTATAGGGAGATAAAAAATGACACGAATACGCGAAATAAAAACAAATTTTACGGCCGGCGAGGTGTCGAAAGATTTACTTGGCCGGGGTGATTTGCGTGCTTATGCGAATGGAGCCATCAAGTTACAAAATGTGTTTATTAATCCGACGGGCGGCGTAGTCAGACGCTCCGGCTTTGGTTTTATAGACACTCTCGGTGGTGATGGCCGCCTTATTGCCTTTGAGTTTAATACGGAGCAGACATATTTGCTTGTCTTAACAGATCTCAGCATCAGCATTTATGTTGGTGGATTGTTGGAGGCAACGCTATCAGCCCCCTGGACAGAGGCACAGATTAAACAGATAGCATGGACGCAAAGCGCCGATACATTATTGATCACACATCCTGAAATTCCGCCCAAGCGTCTTACACGTGATTCTGCAGGGCTGTGGCAGTTGAGTGATTGGAATTTTTTTAGTGATAATGATCTTGTTTTTCAGCCCTATTACAAATTTGCCGATGCCGAAGTTACGATTACACCAAGCGCGACAAGTGGGACAATTACTCTGAGTGCGTCGGAAGATGTGTTTACAATTGATCACGAAAATACACGCCTGCGCATTGGTGAGAAAGAAGTCATTATTACCGATTATGATTCGCCGAGCGTTGTAACAGCTTCCGTGCAGGGGACGCTGGACAGCAGCTCTGCCACTATTGATTGGTCAGAGCAGGCTTTTAGTCCGGCCAGGGGATATCCCGTTACAGTCGCCTTTCATCAGGACCGTTTGGTCATTGGTGGATCTCGTGATTTGCCCAACAGGTTATGGTTTTCAAAATCAGGAGATTTGTTCAATTTTGATCTTGGCACGGGTCTGGATGATGAGGCAATTGAATTTGCCATTCTATCGGATCAGGTGAACGCCATACGCGGGGTTTTTTCTGCGCGTCATTTGCAGGTCTTTACATCAGGTGCGGAATGGATGGTCACAGGTGATCCTCTTACCCCGACATCTGTTCAGATTTTACGGCAAACCCGCATTGGATCTGTGATTGACCGTCATATTCCGCCTGTGATTGTGGATGGAGCGACACTGTTTGTTGCGCGCAACAAGCTGGAGATACAGGAGTTTATTTATACGGATGTTGAGCAAGCGTATAAATCAACCGACTTGGCACTTCTTTCACGCCATGTCATCGAAACACCTCTGGCCATGGATTATGATCAGAAGAGGCGCTTGTTGTTTGTTATCCGCGAAGATGGAAATTTTGCTGCTCTGAC
>CAZTBB010000046.1:721-14801 GCA_964611755.1 uncultured Pseudobdellovibrionaceae bacterium | reverse complement strand
TACTAAATTCATCGTAAATCTTCCCAAAGCACTATTTGGAAATGATGACCCTTGTCTGGAGTCATTTCTGTTCTGGGACGAACAGCAAAAAACAATCTTTGCCAATATTATTGATAATTATAACACCATTAAAAAACTGGAGGTCCTGCGCGTTATCGACTCGATTGATAATGGTTTTGAAAAAGAAAAAGCTGAATTTTTTGCTCTCTTAGCCCCCGATGATCGTAATATACGCGAGTCCATTAGAGAGAAAAAAGAATTCAAAGAAATTATACGTCTTTTTCAAAGCGGCGATAATCTCGATGCGATCATTGACAACATCCATAAAAAATTCAAAAGCGTAAAGCCACAGGATATTGCGCCAATAATCATTACGGCCGGATATTTCTGGCATCAAGCCAATGGGCTTATTGCCAAGCCCGAGAAAACTCTGTCCGAGATTTTTGAATTTGCCGTGTGGGATATATCACTCGAAAAAGCCATCGAATATGAATTGGTTTATGATTGGATTGTCAACAAGTCAAAGACCTTAAAAGGCGATAAGATTAACCCAAGCCCGCCACAAACATTACGAGCATTATTTAACGATGATTTGATGTCATATGATTTTGTTGGCGCAAAAATGAATGAGCAATATAAATCACAAATTGGCCGTGCCATTAAAATATTTGAGGCTGAAATGCGCACAGATGATGGACTTCAAAAATACGGCGTATCGGGTTCTGATGACATTCCCGAATGGTTGTCTTGTAAACACGTTTAAAAAAACTTGTTTTTTTTGAGGCTTTTGCTATCCCTAAGCACATGAATGATATTGATACAGACATTGCGATGGCCTGCCGCACATGGGCCTTTGAAGAAGCCAAATCCATTTTGAACAGGCTGCGTGCCTTGAATAAAGGTGAAATCAAGCCAACCGAGAAAGGCTATGTGCTTTTTGAAACCGGCTATGGCCCATCAGGCTTGCCTCATATTGGAACCTTTGGTGAAGTGTGCCGCACAACGCTGGTATTGCGCGCCTTTCAACGCATTAGTGACATTCCGGTCAAGCTTATCTGCTTTTCCGATGATATGGATGGGCTTAGAAAAGTGCCTAGCAATGTGCCCAACCCCGAGACACTTGAAGCAGCTCTTGGCCAGCCTCTCACAAAAGTTCCCAATCCATTTGATAGTGATTACCCCAGCTTTGCGCATCATAACAATGCAAAACTGCGTGAGTTTTTAGATTCTTTTGGTTTTGATTATGAATTCTTCAGCGCGACTGATTGCTACACGCAAGGCCAATTTGATGAAACATTGCTGCTGATGCTCCGGCATCATGATGAGATCAAAGACGCTGTCCTCCCTATATTAGGTAAAGAGCGCGCAGCAACATACTCTCCGTTCCTGCCTGTATCTCCAAGCACAGGGAGTGTTCTTCAAGTGCCTATTCTGGAAACAGATGCAAAGGCCGGCACAATTGTCTTTGAAGATGAAGATGGCCAAAAAATTGAGCAAGAAATTACCGGTGGTAAAGTCAAAGCACAATGGCGTGCCGACTGGGCGTTGCGTTGGCACGCACTGGATGTTGATTATGAAATGGCCGGTGTGGATTTAAAATCATCTGCTGAAATCTCCGGTAAAATCATGAAAATCCTAGGCGGCCGCAGACCGGCCGGATTTCATTATGAGCTATTCCTTGATGAACAAGGCGAGAAAATCTCCAAATCAAAAGGAAATGGCCTGAGCATGGAAGAATGGCTCACTTATGCGCCGCATGAGAGCCTAGCCTATTACATGTTCCAAAGACCGGCCTCTGCAAAAAAACTGCATTTTGATATCATTCCAAAGGCGGTGGATGAATACATCACCTTTGCCGGTAAATTAGCCGAGCAAGATGACAAACAAAAATTAGAAAATCCGGCTTGGTATATTCATGATGGAGCCGTGCCAAATTCACAACACACGCCCATTAGCTTTGCTCTGCTGCTTAACCTTGTGAATGCAGCCAACACGGACGACCCTGAAGTTCTATGGGGCTTTATCCGCCAATATAGCGCGGACGCAACGCCGGAAAATGCTCCATTTCTAGACAGGCTGGTTGGCTATGCCATTCGCTATTACAAAGATTTTGTTTTGCCTGAAAAACAATATCGTGCGCCTGATGAGCGTGAAACCAAGGCCTTGAATGCTCTTGCTGCCAAGCTTGAAACGATGGATAACGGGCTTGAGGCGGAAGATTATATGACCGAAGTCTTCAGCGCCGGCAAAGATAATGGCTACGACAAATCAGAACTGCGCGATTGGTTCCAAGCTATCTATGAAGTATGCCTTGGCCAATCTCAAGGGCCACGCTTCGGATCCTTTATCCAGCTCTATGGCGTAAAGGATACAGCCGCACTTATCCGTGATGCACTTGATGGTAAATTCTCAAAGGCGGCTTAATTATTAAGCCTCACGCGCTCAATTGCATCAACCCAGCCCGAGAGCAAAATCTGTTTGTCTTTTTCATCCATCGATGGCTGATAGCTTTTCTCACGCGACCATTTTTGAGAGATATCATCAAGGTTGGCATATATTCCAGCCGATAGGCCTGCAAGATAGGCTGCGCCAAGAGCTGTTGTTTCATGAATTGTTGGAATATCGATCTGCGCGCCCAGCATATCGGCCAAGAATTGACACATCCAACCATTGGCCACCAAGCCACCATCAGCCCTTATTGTAGCGGTTTTTACACCGCTATCGGCTTCCATGGCTTGCATCAAATCATATGTTTGATAGGCTTGCGCCTCCAAAGCGGCACGAGCAATATGTTCTTTGGTGGTTTCACGGCCAATGCCATAGATCATGCCTCGGGCTGCCGGCTGCCAATAGGGCGCGCCCAAACCTGTGAGTGCTGGTACAAAGTATACGCCGTTATTATCAGCCACAGAACTCGCCATCTCTTCGCTTTTGGCTGCATGATCAAATAGGCCAAGCCCATCTCTGAGCCATTGAATGGCAGAACCAGCGACAAAAATGGACCCTTCAAGTGCATAGGCAAGCTCGCCTTTAATTTTATATGCAGGTGTTGTCAGAAGGCGGTTTTTTGAAGGTTTAAATTTTGACCCGATATTCATCAGAGCAAAACAGCCTGTCCCATAGGTTGATTTCACCATCCCCTCTTTGAAGCATCCCTGACCGATGAGTGCGGCTTGTTGATCACCGGCAACACCGCCAATCGGAATTGCTTTTCCAAGATACGCCTCATCCAGCCGCCCAAAATCGTCTACATTTTCTTTTACCTCCGGCAAAAGCGCGGCCGGAATATCAAATAAAGACAGCAACTCACGATCCCATTCCAATGTTTGAATGTTATAGAGCATAGTGCGTGATGCGTTGGTGATGTCAGTTGCATGAACCTTGCCGCCCGTCAGTTTCCAAATCAAAAAACAATCTACTGTACCAAAGGCAAGCTCTCCCGCCTTGGCCCGGGTACGGGCACCGTCCACATGATCCAATATCCATTTGATTTTTGTTGCTGAAAAATATGGATCCAAAAGCAAACCGGTTTTGTCTGAGATGCTCTTCTCATGCCCTTCAGATTTGAGCGCATCACAATAGGCGGAGGTGCGGCGGTCTTGCCAAACGATCGCATTATAAATTGGCTTGCCTGTCTTGCGATCCCAAATAATTGTTGTCTCGCGCTGATTGGTTATCCCAAGCGCTACGGTCTTTTCGATTAAATCAGGCCGGTCATTTTTAATCTCTTCTAGCGACCATAATGTATCATCCCAAATCGCCTCAGGGTCCTGCTCTACCCATCCCTTCTGCGGATAAAATAATTTCAATTCGCGCTGTTTTGTATTTATAATTTTTGAATCCACATCAAAGAGAATTGAGCGTGTGCTCGTAGTCCCCTGATCGATTGCAAGAATGTATTGCCCCATCTTTACCCCCCTATTCTTTTTTCTAATTTCTTCATTGTCTGCTTCGAAATATGCAAGCCCAATTTTGATCGTCGCCAGAGAATGTCATCCAATGTTGATGCAAACTCATACTCGATCAAATAAGAAATTTCAGCTTCATAAACGTCATCACCATACCGCTCCCCCAGATTTTCAATTTCGCGCGCACCCCCTAAGAGAACATCCATTAATGTTCCATAGGATCGCGCATAACGATAGAGCAATTGACCCGGCAGAAAAGGATATCTCTTCTTTTGATTATCCAGAAAAGCGGCAAAACAGCCCATATCACCGCCCGGCAATGCCGCATGCTCTGTCCAAGCATGAGCCGATTGCCCACTGATTTTCAAAAGCAAATCCACGGCCTTTTCAGACAAGGTTCTGTAGGTTGTCAACTTGCCGCCATAAACTGAAATCAGAGGCAAAGCCTGATCCCTGTGATAGTGGAGTTTGAAATCACGCGTGACTTTTCGGCTCTCACCTTGCCCATCATCAAACAATGGACGCACACCGCTATAGGTATGAACAATATCAGCGGTAGAAATATTGTTCTCAAAAAACCCATTAAAACAACCGATCAGATACTCTTTTTCACTCTCTGAAATTTTAGCCTTCGCAGCATCACCTTGATAATTCTCTTCGGTTGTTCCCACGAGGGTAAAATCACCTTCATAGGGAATAATAAATACAACGCGTCCATCTGATTGCTGAAGCAAGAATGCCTGATCTCCCTGATATTGCTTCGGAACAATAATATGACTTCCCTTAACCAGACGCACATGGGGTGTATGCTTATCGAGGCTCGAGCCATCTAAAACCCGGGACACCCAAGGTCCTGCCGCATTAATTACAGAACGCGCACCGAATACCTCCCCGGTATCCGTCTTGATTTCCCAATGCTGATTTTGCGCCGTAATCGAGTGGCATTTTGTTCGCGGCCGAATATCTGCCCCCTTATCTCTGGCATCCATTGCATTCAAAACAACAAGGCGTGAATCCTCAACCCAGCAATCAGAATACTGAAAGGCCGCCTTAAAATTATTTTGAATGGAAACATTATCTGCAAATGAACTCAGCGATAAAAATTTTGATTTTTCCAGAGCTGTCTTTCCACCCAAATGATCATATAAAAACAAACCCAACCTGATCATCCATGCAGGCCTTTGACCTTCTGTGTGCGGAAGAATAAAACGCATGGGCCAAATAATATGCGGTGCAGCTTTCAAAAGAATATCTCTTTCTTTAAGAGACTCTCGCACTAAACCAAATTCAAAAAATTCTAAATAACGCAAGCCACCATGAATGAGCTTTGTACTGGCCGAGGATGTTGCACTGCCCAGATCCTCCATCTCCAGCAGTAGAACCTTTAAACCTCTTCCGGCAGCATCTCTGGCAATACCGCAACCATTGATACCGCCGCCAATTACACATAAATCATAGGCATGCTTGTTCATAAGATAATCATACGCCAAGCCGGCATGACCGCAAAATGGAAAAGACTAGAGTAGCCTAGGCTGCCTTCCTTCTGGCTTTCTGCATGATAATGCGCAGCTTTGCCTCCAGTTCCGCCGAAGAAAAAGGTTTTCGAATATATGCCGTAACCCCTGATGATTTTGCCTCTACGACAGACTCAAGATCATTGCGCCCTGTCAGCATCAAGAAAGGCATATCGGGCTCCACCGTGCGCAATTGTTTTAATAATTCCAAGCCGCTCATTTTGGGCATGTTCCAATCGCAAATAATGATATCAACCATATCCATGGCTTCATCTAAAAAAGTCAGGCCATCTCTGCCATCCGGTGCCTCAAAAATTTGAGTAATGCCCAGTTCTGCTAGCATATTTCTGACCATTGCACGCACATCTTGCTGATCTTCTACGATCATCACGCGCAAATCTTTAATATCTTCTACTGTCCCGTCTTTTAAGCTTCCCATAATTGCCCCGTTCTTGTTTTTAGCTTTCTCCTGATACCCAGGAGGCTGCCCCATTTTTAATTTCCTGCCTAATCTGCTCATCCGTTAATGTGAGCGTCTTAAACAGTGCCTGCTTTAAATCTTCAAATTCTACCGGCTTGGCCATGAAAAAAGCATTTTCCTGCATTCCTTCCGCCCCAAATGCATCAGAGGATGGGTAGCCACTCATATATATGATCTTA
This sequence comes from uncultured Pseudobdellovibrionaceae bacterium, assembly GCA_964611755.1. Classification (GTDB taxonomy): domain Bacteria; phylum Pseudomonadota; class Alphaproteobacteria; order Micavibrionales; family Micavibrionaceae; genus CAZTBB01. The sequence goes on along the minus strand of CAZTBB010000046.1, from coordinate 8,719 downwards.
GAGTTTGGTCTCAAAGCCTTAAACATTTCCGATAACTTAATTCCGTCCAATTCTGGCATAACAACATCCGTTAAAAGGAGGTCAATATCATCTTCAAATTCGTCTTGCTTTAAAAGAGCATCATTACCATTGGTTGAAGATATCACACGAACGCCAATATCTTCAAGCATACTTGCAATGGCCTCGCGCAGATCATCTTCATCCTCTGCCAATAAAACAGTATAGCCCTCTAAATTTACATCACCACTTTCGGTTGAAACCATCTCTTTCCGCTCTGGAATTTTATTGCTCTCAGGCATATAGATATTGAATGATGTTCCCTGACCAATACTGGTTTCAACATCAATGATACCGCCCATTTCATTAACCAAACCATAGACCATAGACAGGCCGAGACCGGTCCCTTTATCGGTTTCTTTGGTTGTAAAAAACGGGTCAAAAATATTATTCACAATATCATCAGGAATACCGGATCCATTATCCGAAACACAGAGCAATATATAGTTGTGCCCCTGCTCAATGCCATCCAGCTGTATGACCTTATGATCTGCCTGAATCTTTTTTACACTAATTTCAATCAATCCGTTTTCTGAAATGGCATCTCGTGCATTTACAACCAAATTCATCAATATCTGGGAGATAGAGTCGGCCATACAATCAACATAAGTCCGCTCTTCGACATCAACTTTAAGTTTAAGTGATGGATTAAGAAGAGATTTCAGCAAGTCTGTCTGGCTGGACACCAGAACGGATAAATCCTCGGATCGTTTGATTTTAATTTTATGACGGCCAAATGTAAGCATTTGGCGTGTTAATGATGCCCCTCGTTTGGCTGCGTTTTTAATCTTGTCGACATATTCATGCACGGGATCATCTTTATCGGTTCGTTTCAGGGCAATTGTTGCATACCCATCAATAATCGAGAGAACGTTGTTAAAATCATGCGCAACACCGGCAGCCAGCTTCCCTAAGGCCTCCAGCTTCTGGGCCTGAGAGAGTTCTGCCTCCCTTTGTTTCATCGCCGTAATTTCAGAAAATGATAGAATGATAAGCTTTTTTTCTACACTCTCCTGATGGACGCATTTCACGAGAACATTATACCATGTAGGCACGCCGGAATTCTCTGATGACAATTCCACATTTTTGTCCCGCCTCTCATCTATAGCGCCTTTAAATCTCTCCAGCGCCTCCCCTTCCAGGAACCTGCCATAAATATCGAAAACGGACAAATAGGATAAATTCTCCGGCTTAATGCCCATAAGATCACAAAATGATGTATTGGCAAAAACAAGCCCCAGATTACCGCCGCCATTATCCTCAAAAACGATAAGGGCATCGGATGATGCCTGTATAGCTGAGGCCAATTGCTTGTTTTTAATATCTAAACCCACGGTCTGTTCATGCTGTTTATACTGATCTGTAATATCGATAACAATCAATGCGGTCCGTCCCGAGCCTGTCACCCTCGCCTCAACAAGACAAAGGCGGTTTTCGTCCGAGCGTATAATTTCCCGAAATGTCGCTTGCGGCAATTTGCTGAGAGGCTGGCTTATCTTTTCCATGGGCATATTGATCGAATCATCGGCATGGTCATAGATAAAATCAAGCAGATCACGAAAATACAGCTTGCTTTTGCCCTGCTTTAAAATCGGAAGAATATCTTTTGCTAAAGCATTGCTGACAAGCAATGTGTCATCTTTGTCAAAAATAACAAAACCAAGCCCAGGAATAGAGAGAGCATCATCAAAAATACCCTGTGTTTTTCGCATGCGTGCCGCCTCTCTGACCTGCATGCTCAGAGATATCCCCAGCAATAAGATGACAAAAGCTTCGAGCCCTACGATAAATGAAATATACTGCTCAATAGGTTCTAAAATAGATTGTAAATCCATTCCGACAAAGCACTCCCAATGTCTCCCCCCGTTAAACAATCAACTATCTATTATATATCAAAACACCGATTGCTTCAAAAAAAAGCAGCCTGTGTTTCAATTCTTCTTCTACTTTGCACCATATCCCCCCATACATATGCTCAGCCCTCATCCAATCTAAAAGGAAGCATTGGCCTGATCACGGTGCCTACAGCGCGCATGGATAAAACAGGGACCGTGCGCGCAGGGATATCGTACTCCGACCCCTATGCCAGCGCCTTCATGGGTATGCAAATTTCTGATTACCTTTACATGAACCTTAAGCAAACAGCCGAGAGCTCATCCCTGAATGATGAGATTACATCTTTCTATCCCAGTCTTGACCTGAAATTGAGATTGCGTGATGAGGGGACTTATATACCGGCCCTGTCTTTTGGTATGGATTCTGCCCTCACGGATAAGCGCATGTCCGGCGAATACCTCGCCGCCACCAAGAAATTTGGCCCCCTCGATTTGACTGCAGGGATAGGTTGGGGGCGCTATGCCACAGCCGAGCATTTCATCAACCCATTTCATGCTTTTGGCAATCATTTTAAAAATAATCGAAACCTGAATAGTGATGAGCCTGCCGGCCCCGAGCATTGGTTTACAGGCGAGCATATAGGGTTTTTTGGGGGCATTGAGTACATCACCCCGATAGAGGGCTTAAGCCTGAAAGCAGATTATGGAGCAGATCGCTACAGCTTTGAAGTTAGCCAACTGGGTTTTAACAAACCACCGCCTTGGTCAATGGGGCTAAGCTATACGCCCTATGATTGGGTCAATGCCTCAATCGGCACAGCGGGTTTAGAAAAAATTACAGCCCAAATTACGTTTCAAACAAATTTTAGAGAGCTCAGCGTCTCGCATAAAAAAGAGCGCGAGCTGCCGCTTCTTAATAAAAAGCGTTTTGATCCACCATCAAAAGAAAGCCTGAACATCATCGCTCAAAAAGATGGGCTTTTGTTATACGACACTGCGATACCGCCCACGCCCGAACATAAATTCATACGTAGACAACTTGAAATAAATGACTTTGAGCCCTTGCCTGACCAAGCCGGGCACGCGGCGATTCATATGGCTAACTTTTCCGCCCCTTCTGTAGAAACCCTCAAAATAATTCCTACATATAGAGGCTTGGTTGGTCCGGAGATATCTGTTCAACGCCAAGAATTAGAAGCCTATCACCACAATAAGCAAGGCAGTGCGGAAGAGCTATGGCACTCTACAGCAATCCATAACGCACCAGATAATTTAAAAAAGAGCCCTTATCTAAAACCAGAAGACACATTTCATTTTACATTGGAAAACCATACAAGCCTGATTGAAGAGGATAGCGGCCTTTTGAACAGAACGTCTCTCATTGCCTCCACATCCGTCTGGCAATTTTTTGGCCTTCTAAATGCAAACACATCATTGCGCTTAAACATCGTGGATAATCTTGATGAAATTGCCCTTCTTCGTCCACTCCCGGCCCTTCCAGTACGCAGTGATGTACAATTCTTTACCGATGACCTTATAACGCTTGATCGCAGTACACTCTCATTCAATACAAACTTAAATCACAATACATATCTGTCACTAAGCGCAGGATATTTAGAGGAGTTTTACGCAGGGGCAGGAGGAGAAATTCTATACCGTCCCCATGATAAACGCTATGCCATTGGTGCCGAAGCTTGGTTTGTTAACCGGCGTGACCCATTTACATCCCTGAATACAGGCTTTAGCGGGGATGGGCTTCTCACAGGTCATGTGAATGCCTGGTATCACTGGCCACAATCAGACCTTGTTATGCAGGCGAGTGCAGGGCGCTACTTAGCTGAAGATTTTGGTGGCAGTCTGAGTATCGAGAAAAGTTTTAAAAATGGCGTAAAACTCAGCACCTACGCCACATTAACCGATCAGAAGGATCAAACCCTTCTTGGCGGAACCAGCAATATTTTCCATGGATTCAGCATATCCGTTCCGCTTGGTCATATCCCCAAAATACCGGGTGGCAGCCGCATTGTACAAAAAATAGAGCCATTTGGCCGTGATCAGGGGCAACGCATTGATAAAGCCGCGCCTTTATATGATCTTACAGAGCGTTTTTCCGGTCACCATCTCTCACAACACTGGAATGGCTTTTTGAAATAAGACAGAAAAAAAGGCCGCATCGAAATGCGAACCTTTTAGTTAATTGGTACCAGATCGGAAAAAGTACCTAACCTTATATTTGCCCCTAAACTCAATTGTTTAGCCTCAATACACTTCTCTACCTACCACTCGTCTACCCTTTGGTTCTTTGCTCACAAATTATATTTGTCTCTTATGTCTTGCTTTTTTATGTGCCCCCTATAAAAAAGCATAAAGTGTGCTTAAACCTTATACTTTCAGTTTATCTAAAATTTTATGTAAATTCAAGTAATTTTTTATGTAAAATGTTTTTATTTTTACTTTTGGATATATTTCAACAACTTAGCAAAATCCTGAGGAACGTCCGAGTCATAAAAATGCTCTTCTTGAGAGATCGGATGGATAAAACGAATGCTTTTTGCGTGCAGCGCCTGCCTTGGGAAGGTCAAAAACGCATCCACCACCTCCTGATCGGCACCAATGCGGCTCAAAGCCCCTGAAACAGCGGTTGGCTGAGGCCCATAGAGCGGATCACCCACCAAAGGGTGCTTGATATACTGCATATGAACACGAATTTGATGCGTGCGCCCTGTTTCGAGCTGACATTCCACCAATGAAATTGCCCCACTAAAATCCTGTATTACATGGTATTTTGTGCGTGAATCACGCCCATCCCTCTTCAAAACAGCCATTTTTTGGCGATTATTAGGCTGACGCCCTATTGGGGCATCGATAACACCCTTAATCGGGCTAGGAGCCTTCAGGACCAGCGCCCAATATGTCCGGCTAAGAGAGCGATCGGAAAGCTGTTCACTGAGCCCTTGATGTGTTTTATCGTCTTTTGCGACAACCATAAGCCCGGATGTGTCTTTATCGAGCCTGTGAACTATACCCGGGCGCAAAACCCCGCCAATACCGGATAAGGAATCTCCACAGTGATACAGCAATGCATTCACGAGCGTGCCGTCCTTATTTCCAGCCCCCGGATGCACAACCAATCCTGCCTGCTTATTGAGAACAATTAAATGTTTATCTTCATACACAATTGATAAAGGAATATTCTCTGCTTCCGGCTCATAACTCTCAGGCTCCGGAATAATCATCTCAACACGATCATTTAGCTTCAACTTGGTTGAGCCCGCCTTGAGAGGTCTTTTGTTCAAGGATACACGCCCCGATGCGATTAAATCCTGAATGCGCGAGCGCGATAAATCATCATGATAAGCACTTAATGCCTTATCAATGCGCATATCCACATGCTCTTCTTGTGCTTCAAATTCTAAAACTTCTTGCTCTGACATATTACTCTTAAGGCAGGAACTGGTATGGCTCAACACATGGGTCTGTGTATGGCTCTGCTGGTGCGCCTGCTGCCGCCCATGCTTCTTGGGTTACAATTTTGTTAATATAAAGCTCACCATCCTGGTCAACTTCTTCTTCCTGATATTCAACCATAGAAGAGCCTAAAATAATACGCTCCTGATTTGGGCCGTAAAACACAGTATGTGCCGATGCGCCCTTGCTATTAAAATAATTGTCATTATTCAAAATTATACCGCGCGGATTGAGAGTAATCAGCCTCACATATTCTGTTTCTTGCTGGCCCTGGTCACGCTCAGCATCAATTAAGAATGTGATCTGGCCATCCTTATGGGCATGAAGATCTCTGGCATAGAAATCCAGCTTTCCTCGGTAAAAGCGCTGCCAAGCTATAGATCCATCCGCCTTGTTCAACAACAAAAGCCAGGCTGCCCTGTTGCCTTTATCTGTGGGCTCGGATTCGCCTGCAAAAATGGCATAATTTTGAATAAAATCGTCGGCATGGTTGAGCTTTGCGGACATGCCTCTTGAGAATTGCTTTTGCCAAAAAATATTACCATCACTCCCAAGCATAGAAGCCCAACCGGCGCGCTGACCATTCTCAGTAAAAACATAACCGGCAACCAGAAAGCCTTGGTTGTTTTTTATCGGTGCTATTGATTGAATACTATTTTCCGGACCCATCATATAGGCGCGATCCGTGACCGGATTGGCCTGTTTATCTAACTTATACAACATAGCATAGCGCTGGCCTGCCGCATCCTTGATACGGGCTGTGACCGCAAGCGTAATCTGATCGGCTTTATTGGGCAGCACGGCATCTTCCGCATAAAGTTGGTGCCCGGTTTTAGTCAGTGTTTTTTGTTCAAGGATTTCACCTTTATCATCCATAAAAATGAAAATGACATGATTTTTGCCGCGCTCTGGACTGACATTCCCGATCAACAAGAACGTATCATCAACTCTGAGCAGATTTGTGATTTCATAAAGCCCCTCTATATGATGCTTTTTTTCCCATAAAGGGCGGCCTCTTTTATCAACCTCGAAGGTGATCAGCTCGATTTTCTGCCCTGTGAAGTAATGGCGCTGTCCAACCATAAAAAAGCGCCCATTAGCCAGAGGCATGCCGGCGATAAATTTTTCCTTGGTGTTCATATCACCATAAATTGTATCCCAAATATTAAATGCGCCTAGATCCGGATCGCGCAATTCCGCAATCATGTTCTCAACAACCGTGCATTGCTGGGCATAAAGCGATGATTTTACGCTGAACAACGTCAAAAAAATTGCCGTTAATATGAGAGTTGTACTAATAGTTTTTCGCATAGGCTTGGATTCCCTGATTAATTCAGTGTAAAATCATGCTCAATGAATGTCTATCCTTTGCAGATAGCATTATTTCATAGTGATTTATCAAAACTAGATAAGGTTTCATTATTAATTATGAAGGTTTTAATTGTAAGTGATGCATGGCATCCGCAAGTGAATGGTGTGGTCCGCACCTATGAAAACTTGACCGAGCAGCTTGTTAAAATGGGCCATGAGACAAAAGTAATTGGCCCATCAGATTTCCCCTACACCATGCCTATGCCGGCATATCCGGAAATCAAACTGGCCATTAATCCATATAGACGCCTAAAAAAAATGATCACGGCTTATGGCCCTGATCGTATGCATGTTGCCACAGAAGGGCCACTTGGGTGGGCCGCCAGAAAGTTCTGCGCACGCAATAAAATTCCTTTCTCGACATCCTATCATACGCATTTTCCTGACTATGTTGCGAAGCGTTTGGCAAAACACACGCCGTTCATGTATGACACAATTCACTCCATTGCCAAACGTATTGTGAAAAAATTTCATGCGCCGTCTTCCGCCATGTTCGTAGCCACACAGAGCCTGGAAGATGAGCTTAAAAGCTGGGATTTCAGAACGCCTATGTTCCGTATGTCACGGGGCGTCAGCCTTGACCTGTTCCATCCGGGCAAAAAGACCGAGTTTAAAGACATGAAAGAGCCCGTTGCCATCTATGTTGGTCGCGTCGCTATCGAAAAAAATCTGGAAGAATTCCTCGGCATGGAATGGGACGGCTCAAAGGTCATTATTGGTGAAGGCCCAAGCATGGCTTATTTGCAAAAGAAATATCCGGATGCGCATTTCATTGGCAAAAAAGTAGGAGAGGAGCTGGCAGCCCATTATCGCTCCGCCGATCTATTTGCATTCCCCTCCCGCACGGACACTTTTGGGATTGTTCTGATTGAGGCGCTTGCCTCCGGATTGCCTGTTGCGGCCTATAATGTGACTGGCCCCAAAGATATTATTACCGAAGATTTCTTAGGTGCTCTTGATGAAGACAACCTTTCCATAGCCGCACAAAAAGCCATGAAGGTTAAAGCTGCAAAAAAGCGCGCCGACCACGTCAAAAAAACCTATACATGGGAAAATGCCGCAGAACAGTTCCTTGGTGCGATACCGATAAAAGGCGAAGAGGCAAAAAAGATAAAAAAGAAAGCACCTGCAAAGAAGACAGCCTCAAAGGCCGCTGCAAAAACTTCGCGCAGCAAAACTTCAGGCGCGAAAAGCTCAAGCAAGAGAACCTCAAGCACCAAAACCCCTCGTAAAAAAGCAGCAGCAAAGTAACATGCCTTTATTTATA
>CAZTBB010000046.1:0-711 GCA_964611755.1 uncultured Pseudobdellovibrionaceae bacterium | reverse complement strand
TTAATCCTTCCAAAAGGGCAGTTGTTATTTGTGTTTCAAGCATGAGAATCGATACAATTATATGTGAGGCATATTGGAATCCTCCGATGTGTTCATAATATCGTCTAACGCTGGGCTAAAACCTTGCTATCAGAACACAAAAATCATTTTCGATCGATTTTTCTCTCTGATTTTCATATTGGAGCCAAAGCCTTTGATTCCGGCGCACTGCTTAAATTTCTTCGGCAAACTGAATCCGATTATTTGTTTTTAGTTGGCGATATTATTGATGGCTGGAAGCTCAATAAAAGATGGTACTGGCATGAGGACTACACCTTAATTCTCGATGAAATTATTCGAAAAAAAGAGAATGGCACAAAGATAATATATCTGCCGGGCAACCATGATGATGAGATAAGAAATATTCTGGCTCCGGTTAAATTACAAATGGCACGGCATTTGGGCATTAAAATCAAAGATCAGGTCATTCATACAGCGGCAAACGGCAAACGCTTTCTTGTTCTGCATGGCGATCAGTTTGATCACAAAATTATTCGTGGCCCCCTATCAAAATGGAGTGACCAAATCTACGATCGTTTCTCGGAATGGATTGGTAAAAGACAAAAACCGGAAATAGTCATCAAGGGAAAGTTAAAACCATTTAGCTTGGCAAAAGCGCTGCAAAAGAGCGGAAAATGGACTCTCAAACTTCTCAATAACTTTGAGAACTCA
>CAZTBB010000045.1:6587-14872 GCA_964611755.1 uncultured Pseudobdellovibrionaceae bacterium | reverse complement strand
CTGATCTCGTTTTTTGGCACTCTTACGATTAAAAACCTGTACGTTGAAAAAAAGGAAGCACCAAAGCGGGTCATTGCTTTTGAGCCGGGAAGAGAGCTCAAAAGTGATGAGTTAATTGGTCGCCGTTTAACATCTCCTTTTGATTCCAGCAGCGTAACAGGCAATTATCTGGCCAGCCGTTTTGCACAAAGGCGTTATGATTGGGAATCTGCTTATAACAACCTTGAGCATGTTATGGGCGTGCATAGCGACAATCATGACTTCAAAAAAAGAGCCATGGTTCTTGCCATGGGTGCAGGAAAAACAAGCGAGGCATTTTCAATAGCGCGCGAGATACTCAAGGATGGCCCGGATGATGACATGGCGCTTGCCTATATGTTTTTAAGCATTGAGGCCATGTCCAAGCAAAACTTTGAACAAGCCGATCAGTATTTAGAAAAAATGCCTGATGGCAGTTTAACAAGCTTTGTTACCCCACTTTTGATTAGCTGGTCAAAAGCGGCACAGGGTGAGCTTAAGGTTAAACATCTAGGGGATAATGGTATCCATCTCTATCATGGTCTTCTTGTTGCGCATCACCTTAAAGATAAAGATGCGATAGAGGCTCAACTTGCCAAAAACCTCTCCACTTCTGAAATCACAACGGAGCATCTGGAACGTTTGGCTGATTTCATGACCTCTATACAGCAAAATGAGAGAGCCTTGCGCATCTATAAACAAATTCAAAAAATTTCTCCGTCTGATGACACCATCAAAGAAAAACTGGAAACACTATCGGAAAAACCGAATGCTGTATTTTTTGAACCGCCACAGAGCGTATCAAAAGCCGCAAGCTTGGTCTTATATGATATGGCGCGCTTATTACTACATGATAAAAGTGATGACAGCGCCCTTATCTTTTCACGTTTAGCGCTTTATTTAAATCCCCAGCTGGTGGATGCAAAGATAATTATTGCTCGGATTAATGCCCAGAATGATCGATTTTCTGAGGCTATCGACATCTATGCAAAAATCCCCCAAGATCATGAACTGTACATTGAATCTGGCCGTGAGATTGCAAAATTATTCTATGAGTCCGGCCAAGCGGAACGCGCTTTATCCCATCTTGAAACCCTTTATAAAGAAACAAATGATCTGGAAACACTGATCCAGATTGGTGATATTTTTCGACAAGAAAAAGATTACGCAGAGGCGTGGAATGCCTATGATGAGGCAATCAAGAAACTCGGCAAAGATGTCCCCCGCCAATACTGGTTCTTGTATTATACACGCGGTATGGCGCTTGAACGTATGGGTCAATGGGAAAAAGCGGAGCGGGATTTACAAACCGCTCTTGAAAAAAACCCGAACAACCCATTTGTTATGAATTATCTCGCCTATGGATGGGCGGATCAAGGCGTTCACCTTGATAAGGCGCTGACGATGCTTCAAAAGGCCGTAAACTTGCAGCCGAATGATGGATATATTATTGATTCACTCGGCTGGGTCCTCTATCGCATGGGGTATTACCAAGAGGCGATAAAACACCTTGAGAAGGCCGTATCACTATTGCCTTATGATGCTGTTTTAAATGATCATTTAGGTGATGCCTATTGGCAAGTCGGTCGGCGCCTTGAGGCCAAGTTTCAATGGCAACGTGCAAAAAACCATGCCAAAGATGATGAACAAGAGCTGGTTGCTGAAATAGAACAAAAACTTGATTACGGAATAGCGCTGAGAGCCCCTGCTACAGAAAAGAAATCCATTTTGAGTGATGCCTCAAAGAAAAAGGCGGAGAGCCTGTAATGTACCAAAGTGCTGATGCTGGTATTACCTCCCTACTCGCGCCGGCAAAAATAAACCTCTATCTGCATGTAACCGGACGCCTTGATAATAGGTACCACACACTCGATTCTCTCATAGGTTTTGCCGATATAGGGGATACCGTCACAATCAAACCCGCACAGAATTTCACATTCACCACATCCGGGCCATTTTCCAAGGGGTTTAGCACGAAAGAGCTGGATTCCAGCCCAAGCTCATCCAATCTGGCAGTTAGAGCCACATGGCTTATCTCACACGCCTTGAACAAGACACCGGATTTTGAAATCCATCTAACCAAAAACCTGCCTATGGGTGCAGGCATTGGTGGAGGCTCATCCGATGCAGCAACGATCCTGTGGGCTTTAATGGATTATTGGAAAAAATCACCGGATGAAGAGGTTCTAAATACCATCATGCTCGAGCTTGGAGCGGATGTGCCGGCATGTCTTGATTGCAGGCCTAAATTTATAAGTGGCATCGGGGATGTCATCGAACCTGCCCATGATCTTCCCGAATATCCCATCGTACTTGTATTCCCGGGCAAACAATGTGCAACCCATAAAATTTTTCAAAACTTTCATGCGACTTATAAAGAAGCCATAACAAATTCAGACAAAATGCGGATCGCGGACAATGCTTTGACCTTTATAAAGGCACAGAACAACCAATTAACGAGCGCCGCTATTGAAGAGGTTCCGGAAATACAAAATGTTTTGAACGCATTGGATAAATCTCAGAATTGTCTGCTATCACGCATGAGCGGCTCTGGCTCGACCTGCTTTGGTCTTTATAATGACATGAATGAAGCACAGGAGGCCGCACATAATATCTCTAAGGAAAATCCGGACTGGTGGGTCAAAACAGCCACGCTTAACAGGCCAGAGCGCTACTAAAATTAAACAGCACTACTCAGCACGCGAGCCTTGGTCAAGACCAACATTACCTTGCATCACAGCCAATAACTCTGAAGAAGCATTGCCATCAACTTTAAGGTTGTTACGCGCCTGATAACTGCGGATTGCATCTTGTGTCAAAGGTCCATTCAGACCGTCTGCCGGTCCGGGGTACAGCCCTTCATCCATCAAAAGCTCTTGAATACCGGCCACCATCTTGCGTCTTTGTGCAACCGCCTGGCTTGGTGCCGCTGAGGTTTGCGAGGACGACACAGATGTGCTGCCAGCTGCTGCAGATGCTCTCTCATTATCCTTAAGCAAACGCATGCTCTCCGCTATATTTTCAACATCGGACAACTTGATTTGCAAAGCATTTGCCAATTGTTGCAACGCTGCCTTGGCTTCCGGGCTGCCCTCATCAGAGGCAATTTTATACCACATCAATGCCTCATCAGGTTTTGGTTCACCCAATAATCCGTTTTCATGAATAAGGCCCAGATTATAGGCCGCCTCGATAATTCCGTATTGAGCCGCGCTCTCAAAATATTGGGCTGCTCTTTGAGGATTATACTCAACACCAATACCTTCTATGAAGGCAATCGCCAAATTATACTGCGCCTCCGGGTGGTTTTGATCCGCCGCGTTTTGATACCAAACCAGAGCTTGATTGATATCCTGAGATACGCCAATTCCTTGATGGTGCAAAACACCTAAATTATATGATGCATTTGCAATCCCATTAATGGCAGCATGCTCAAACCACAGCGCTGCGCGCTCGTAATCTTGAGGCACACCCGCATGACCTGCTGTGTATATAGCGCCCAAATCATGTTGAGCCTCAGGATTTCCGGCAAAGGCCTCCTCTTCGATTGGCTTGATCTTCTCCGGCAGTGATGGATCTCTGGCCATATTGACAAGGGATACTGAAGGTTTTTGTGGGGCCTGCTTTGTCTTTGCAACGACAGGTGATGGTTCAGCTTGTGTTTTTTGAACCACCTGTTCCGCTTTGGCTGCGCTTGGCTCAATTGCATTCAGACGCTCGCCAACTTCGGCTGGCTTGTCCTCCAAAAGTTTGACCAATTGCTCTTGCTCTTCCAAGCTGACAGCTCCCAGATCATCCTTCACAGGAGCCTTTTGAACAGCAGCAATGGTGTCAGATCCCACCTCCGGCTGAGGCTCTTGAACTTCTGGCGTTTCAACTTCCTGAGTCTTAAATGATTGCTCTACAGCTTGATCAATCATGGCTTGCTCTTCTTCTGAGAGACCAAAGCCTTGTTGATCCAATGCCTGCGGGTTTGTCTCTGCGGATTGCACAAACGCCTCCTGAGAAGAGGCATTAGGGGCGATAGATTGCGTATTTCTTTGCTGGCCAAAATCAAAAAATGTGCGGCCCTGAAGGCTGGATATATCAAACTCCGGCATATTAAATGCGGCCGGTCTCTGAATTTGGCTGATCCCCCATCCAGCCAAAACAGCTATGATGGCAACCGAAGTAAGTGCGGCTGCATTGGCTTTGATCGGCCTGCGCCACCATGGCAAGAAGGCCGCTTCAATCTCTTCACGGCTTTTGTAGCGATTATCCTCTTCGGTGAACTCTTCTTCCGGATAAATCGGGCTTTCATCATGATTGGCCATAGCTGCCATCGCCAGCTTATCAGCCTGCCCTGCCATACTTTGATCTGTTAATAAAACCATAGCCTTGGCATTAAGCGATTCATTGGTCTGGATTACAGTCTCTTCAATACGCTCTATTTTGCGCATAAATCGCGCGCGGTCTTGCACGGCTTTCTCGATCTTGCGGTCTAGTTTTTCCTGCTTGGCGCTTGTCTCCTCAATTTTTGCCATCAGAGACTCAAAACGCTGCTCATCGGCGTCTTGTTTTTGCTTCAACTCTTGCTCGGCTTTTTGACGCTCTGCTATTTGAGCCTTAAAGGACGTTTCACTTTTTTCCGAGCGTGCCTCCAAATCCAGGATGAGTTTGCGCGTTTGCTCAAGCTCGGAGATGGTATTGACCAAAAGCTTCTTCGTTTTCTTGATATCCGAACTTTGATCCGCGTTATCCGAGGTTGAATTCAATCTTTGCTGGATTGATAAATAGGCTTTTTCAGCGCGATCTGATTTCTCTTCCAGATCCGAGACCATCTGACGATACGCCTGCAATTCCATGCGCATGGAATCTCTGTCTTTTTGTGTGGTGCTTAATTTTTGGTTGAGAGCCTGCAACAGACCCAGAACTTCCATCTGGAGGCCGTCATTACCCTGAGCAATTTTAGCATCTGATGTTTTTTCATCATTGCTTGCGCTCTTAAAAAATACACGGCCATCGCCGGTTTTCCGGAAACCCATCTACGTGCCCCTTTGCATATTGTGATAATGAGTCACACTATAAAATATTTTGTAAAATAGAGACAAGGAAATTCTCTGTAATCGTCCACACAGATGTTAATTCATCAATTTTTTAAATGATGGACTATCCGAAGTCTGCATTAACTGTCCGTTTCTGATCGAATGCATCAATGCGGCACCAAAGGCGCGCTCTTCTCTGGGCAGGTGCTCTTCCAGTTTTATTGTATCGATGATCGCCGCATCTTCCTCAGTAAGGCTCACACGGGATAAAGCGTCATGTGCCGTCTTAATTCGACCGGGCTTCCCGTCCTGCATTGATCTTTGCATGAAATCTCTCACTAGTTTTTTACTCGAATCCAACACAATATTTCTCCAACAAACTCAATTTCGGTAATTTTCAGAAAGAAAATTAGTAGCACCTCTTTTGCACATAATCAAATGGGAAATTCATCATCTTTGTTTTTTGATTTGGATCGCTTCGTGCTAAACTTATGTCATGTCTATGAACACATCTGAGCTCACTATGCCCGAAAAAAAATCTTCACTCAGCGCAGAGGACATTCTTGTTTTTTTACGCGACAACCCTGACTTCTTAAGCAAAAACCCGGAAGCCATTGACCTTCTTGTTCCGCCGAAACCAAAAGCCAAACGCGGAGAACCTGCCGATTTTCGTGCCTATATGATTGATCGCCTGAAAGAAGATAAAGAAAAAATCGAAGAAACAACCCGCACCATTGTTGCAGCGAGCCGCGCGAACATGAACAATCAACAGCGCATTCACAAATCTATATTGCGTCTGTTAGAGAGTAAAAATTTTGATGATTTCATTCGTACAATGACGATGGATTTATCCGCGCTGCTTGATGTTGATATCGCCGTTTTTGTTGTTGAATCCAATGGTGAAGACATTCCCCATGTTCATACATCCGGCATTCGTGTTATCCCCCAAGGCACAGTTGACCAATGGATGCAGGATAAAAACGTTATTCTGGAAGATAATATTTCCGGCCTCGAAGCGATTTATGGCGGCGGCGCGGCATTGGTTCAATCACAAATCCTTCTTCGTATTGATATCTCGCTTGATACACCGCCAGCCATTCTTGCCTTCGGCAGCCGTGACCCCAACATGTTTTCCGAAGGGCAGGCCACAGATCAGGTCTCTTTTCTTGCATGCGTTATCGAGCGTTGCTTTAGAAATTGGCTTAACTTACCGATCACATGACCATAAAAGCACATATCCTTGCTCTATGCGCCGGCGATCTCAAAAACCAATTGGAGAAGTGGCAAGATTATCTGCAATTTGAAAAGCAGGTTTCCAGACATACTTTGCGCGCTTACAGTTCGGATGTCTCACATTTTATTTCATTTATGGCTGATCATCTGGGCGAGCCGCCTTGCTTGAATAATTTGTCCGATATAAAAATCCGTGATTTCAGAGCCTGGCTAGCACAAAAAGCCATGCAAGGCTCCGGCAACGCATCACGCGCACGCACATTATCCGGACTCAAAAACTTTATGAGTTGGATGGATAAAAACGGTGTCATGCATAACCCGGCCTTGGGTGTTTTGCGCACTCCTAAACTGCCCCATAAATTACCGAAGCCACTGCTGGAAAAACAGGCTTTCAACCTCCTGGACAGTACGGAGCTTATTGAAAGCCAAGATTGGATATCTCTGCGAAACAGAGCGTTATTTACGCTTCTTTACGGTTGTGGTCTGCGCATTGATGAGGCACTCTCCCTGAATATGAAAGACCTGCCCAAAGATGGATTTTTAAAAGTTCTCGGAAAAGGATCGAAAGAACGCATGGTTCCTGTCATTGCCTCTGTTTCTAGAGCATTGGATAATTACTTGGAATGTCTGCCCTATAACAATGATCCGCAGGCGCCTCTCTTTGTTGGACAAAAAGGCAAGCGCCTTAATCAGGGCGTAGCACAAAAAGCCATGCGCGATTTGCGTGCTCTGGCGGGTCTGCCTGAAAATGCAACGCCACACGCCTTACGCCATAGTTTTGCAACCCATCTTTTACAAAACGGGGCCAATCTGAGAGAGATTCAAGAATTGCTCGGTCACTCATCCCTGAGCACTACCCAGCGCTATACGGAGGTGGACACCTCGGAACTGATGCGCATCTACAAATCAGCACACCCGCGCGCCTAGATATTCGTCTTGATTTTCTATGACTGGCGCACTATCGTGCGTATTTATGAGAACGGTTAAAAATGCCCCCAGTATATGGGAGGCCTTTAATGCCACAATGGCATCAATCCCCCAGAATGTTAGCTGTCGAAGGCTCGATGGTGACCACGACGCATTAACCAAAACAGTGCGTTATATCGCACGCGATCTGGGTCAAAAAAAGCTTATCCCTTTATCTAAAACATTTATTCAATCCACAACAGCAATGGCCTTTTATGCGGGTGATGGCCTTGTTGTAAAAGTTATTCCGCGCGATTTTCTTGGCCAACCCGATGTCTTTATGCACCTACCTGCCCTTACGCAAAAAACAATCAAAACCAGAGACAATGAATTTGTTGTAAAAACATATCCGTATATTCCACCCGGAAAAGTCACCCAAGCGGACATCGAGCATATGCGACAGACTTTACAAAAATACGGGCTTAATTTTGATGAGGGCGATGACCAAGCCAAGAATGTCCATCGCCTGCCGAACAAGGACAGAACCATGATCGGAATTGATTCATCAATGTTCAGAGATGACTCTCGCAATAACAGACAAAATGTACCGGATAAACTGGTCAATAATTGGCATAACTTTATTCATGCCTTGTATCCGATTTATGCAGATGTCGAGAAAACCGGTGAAATTCCGAAGCAAACCGAAGATACCGATTTCAGGTTTATATCAATCCATGACCGGAATGCTGAAACATTGCGTTTTGATGCTTAAGCCAGAGATCTAGCCCTTATAATAATCCTCGCCGACACCTTCCGCACCGCCCCAATGAATAGAGCTATCAAATGACGGTAAATCTTTTCCAAGCCTAACATAAGATTGGTCGGAAACTGCCGAAACATCGTTAGTAGGGTCGTTCGCTCTATCATATGTAGAAACGAGATCGCCTTCTTTATCAACTAGACCTTGATTTGTATTATCTGCACTCATCGTAAACTCCCTTCATTTCGTGGCCACAATCTAGCAACCACAAGGGATAACATGCAAAAACTTTATGTTGTGCTTCGCAGTATTAAATATGAATAGGGCGCTTATGCACTGCCAGC
>CAZTBB010000045.1:3288-6577 GCA_964611755.1 uncultured Pseudobdellovibrionaceae bacterium | reverse complement strand
CTTCCTTCACAACTTCGGTCAATGTCGGATGAGAGTGGCATGTGCGCGCCACATCCTCGGCCGTGCCATCAAATTCCATGACAGAAACAACCTCCGCCATTAAATCCCCCGCATTTGGCCCGATCATATGCGCACCTAGAATACGATCCGTCTGCGCATCAGCCAGGATTTTCACAAAGCCATCAACAGCATTCATGGCGCGTGCGCGGCCATTAGCCATGAAGGGAAACTTACCTGCATTGTATTTAATGCCCGCCTCTTTGAGCTGCTCTTCGGTTTTACCGACATTGGCGACTTCGGGCCATGTGTAAACAACCCCCGGGATCATTTCATAATTAATATGGCCGCTCTCCCCTGCGAGCATTTCCGCCAAAATAACGCCTTCATCCTCGGCTTTATGTGCCAGCATAGGGCCTGCGATAACATCACCAATGGCATAGATCCCCTCAACGGAGCTCTCAAAAAACTCATCAACCTTTACGCGGCCACGCTCATCAAGCTCAACGCCCACCTTATCCAAGCCCAAGCCTTCTGTGTAAGGCTTACGCCCAATAGCCATGAGAACAATTTCTGCGGAGAGTTTTTCCGCATCCCCGCCCGCAGCAGGTTCAACTGTTAACTCAACCCCCTTGGCTGTTGTCTTGGCTGATGTCACTTTACTGGATGTCTTGAAGTTAAGCCCCTGTTTCTTGAAAATCTTTGTTGCTTCTTTGCGCACTTCGCCATCCATACCAGGCAAAATCTGGTCGAGATATTCAACAACAGTAACCTCAGCACCAAGACGGCTCCAAACAGCACCCATTTCAAGACCAATAACACCGCCGCCAATAACAATCATTGTTTTTGGAACCTTCTTTAGTTCCAAAGCGCCTGTTGATGAGACGATTTTCTTCTCGTCAATCTCAATGCCCGGCAGAGTAATCACATCTGATCCGGTCGCAATAATAATGCTCTCGGCTTCATACTCACCGGCACCTTTGCCATCACTAACTTTGACTTTGCCGGCACTCAAGATTTCGCCGCGCCCATGCAGATGGGTGACCTTGTTTTTCTTGAACAAAAATTCAATGCCTTTGGTGTTGGATTCAACGACATCATCTTTGTGTTTCATCATGCCCTTCAAGTCCAGCTTAACCCCTGTTGCTTTGATGCCCATCGCTTCAAGGCCGTGTTGCGCCTCATGGAATTTCTCGGACGCCTGAAGCAATGCCTTGGATGGAATACACCCAATATTCAGGCATGTCCCGCCCAATGTTTCACGCATTTCAACACAGGCCACAGTCATGCCAAGCTGCGCTGCGCGAATGGCTGCCACATATCCACCGGGGCCGCTTCCAATAACAATTACATCAAATGAATTCTTGTCTGACATGAAAATTATCCTTTGCTGATCTAAAAAACATCTCAGGAGGAGTTATAATAGGATGATAATTTTTGTAAAGATTAAAGCCACATCAAAAACGACAAAAATGCTTTTACCCTATGCCCTTAACGGCAGGTGCCTCGCCCTGATCAACGGCCTTTTGGTATAAATCAGGCTTTTCGGCTTTTTGCAGTAATGCCGCTAATTTTTTATTCTTTTCGGGTTCAAACGGATACATACCAGCCTCTCCGCTAAGCTTAATTTTTGGCTTAATTGCTTCCAAGAACCCTTCATATTCCAAATGCTTGTCCAGAAGATCGTTTTGGTTAATCACGCGGAAAAGTTCACGTTTATTTCCGCAAACGTAAACGCCCAAATCCTGCAAATCACCATTTAACTCTTTGAATGTTTGATCGTAACACCCCCGGTTCAGGAAAACAAAAGATGTATTTTGCAAACATGGCTCACCCGCCAACTTTAGCCACATCAAAATCAAGTTTTCTTCGAGCGTGCCCGCCCCACCCTCAATCGATACGATTAATTTCTTAGGGGCTTCACCGGTTCTTTCATATTCTTTTCTGAGCTTATCAATCTCGCTCAATTTTTGCATACGCTCAAAACGGTTAGAGGTGACAATCATATGCCCCTCACCCAAAAACGCGTCGACAGGGCCCTTGGGGAAACCTTCTTTGGATTTGGCAGCATGTTCTTGAACACATCCAATATAAGGGTCTTCCACCACTCCGTTCGCAATCAACTCCAAAGCAGCATACACGGACATACCACCGGGGCCGCCTTCCATTCCCCCTGTGATAACCCCCAAATCATTCAGCATCATGATTTGAGTTAAATAATAAGCATCTTCGATGGCCTCTTTCTTAAAAGATGTCGCCGATAAGTAAATCGTCACGTTTGACTTACCCGAGTCAGGTAGATTGGGGTTCCCATAGTCCGGCGTATCATCATTCTTAGGCAAGGGCGCTTTTGAGGCTGCCTCTATCACCTCAATAGCCTGTTCATCTGTTTTGGCAACACGAATAATGTCTTTTGGCGCCTCATTCATTACGCCATTTTTGTACAAAGAATGTAAAACCCTTAAAAACGGTTTTGTATGATCTGTCTCTCTAATCAAAAGTGGTCCCGACCTTGTTTTCAACTGCTTGCTTACAATCGCGGCCATTGGCAGAACCCATTTCATTAGGAAGGCATCTGCCTCATTCTCCATGCCAGAGAAAGATCGCCCAAGAAATGCCAGCATAGATCCGCCCTCAACGAAATCGGCCAAATCATCGAAATCTTTAATTTCTCTTGGAAAGCTCGCTGTTTGGATCCCTTTATCTATCAATAAATTCTCGATAGATGGGTCAACAAAGGCGGCCCCATCAACAATCGGGATCTGGTCTGTCATAAGACGGAATTCAGGATGCACCGATTTATTAAAGTCAAATTTTGCTGTGTTTGGCTTATGTCCCATTTTTTGCAATAGCAAATTATAGGCTTTTGCCAAAGCAATTCCATTCACCATGTGATCATCATTCGCCTCATCGAGCTCAGCTATCGTTTTGGGTGATCCCGCAACTTTGGTGTAATGGCGGCCTGATATTCCTATTGCATCTTCTAAATCCGGGTTGGTGATAAATTCCAACGGTGTTTTTGTTCTAACGCCGAAAGTGACCTGATCATCGCCCTCTTTAAGGTCGAAGGGTGTTATAATAACAGAAGCATGGTCATGCACGAGTTTATCGACATTAGGGCCGGCTTTTCTGACCGCTTTGGCCAAAGCCGCAAAGAAGTCCTCCTTACCACCAAAAGCATTGGTTATATCTTTTTGATCAGGACCCGGGAAACCAGCCTCAACCGTAACAACGCCGCGTCGTCTGATTTTATTGAATCCCTCATGCTCGTATCTAGACGGATCATTAAAAA
>CAZTBB010000045.1:0-3278 GCA_964611755.1 uncultured Pseudobdellovibrionaceae bacterium | reverse complement strand
CACCCATCAGACGTCACGAAGGCTGCCTTGGAGCGTTCTTCTCCAAGTTTTTCAAAACGCTTATTGATTGCACTGGTTTTGGTCGATGCAATTGCATGACGCGTAGATTCATCTTTGTCTTTGCAATTGGATGATATTGTTCCCCTAAATTCGGAGGCATCCTTAAAGGCCGGCACGGCATCATCAATATTGTATGCTCTGGCCTTATAGCGCAGTTGGTCATGAATGCGCCTTTGATCCTTTACCTTTTCGAGATTTCCAGTACTGAAGAAAAGCGTTTCAATATCAGGATATTTCAAAGGCTCTAGTGGTTTACTCGCATTAACCCCTGTTAACTGCATAATTTTAGGTAACTGGTCCGTGCCCTGAATGCAGGATACTCTCAGCCGGTAGAGATCCAATTCGCTTTTTTCTGATGAAGGCGAAAAGCTTTTATCCAGAATGTTTTGAAATTCAGGCGTATCAAGACCAGCATATTTCAGAAGATCATTAAAAACCCCGTCTTGATTAATAATAGTCACCGATTTTTGCAGAACAGGGTTATTCCAATCGGATTGAGACAGCGCCTTGAGCTGTTTATAAATAACATCTATAGCCTGAAGAGCCGAGACATAATCCGCGACATATGTCTCATCCAGGTAGACTGATGGGGATAGGATTATATTATCTGTGCGCTCGAGAAGCTGGTCTATCTTTTTTCGTGTGGCCCCACGATGGTAAAAATTTGTGCCCGCAACCTCAAAATTCGTAACACTATGCTTTCTGAGCACTTTGGAAATAGCATCTTCCGCTTCAAAAAGGCCTTCACTGGGTAAATGTGTTGAGGTGTCTGTACGGCGAATTAAATTTAATTTGCTTCTATCCGCCTTATCATCAGGGGTAATGCGATAAAAAAATGCCGGAGCATCCGCATCAACCTTGGCCATAAAATCTAGAAATAAAGCATCACGCTTTTTCTTTGGATCCAGCTCAATTTTTTCACCATCGACGATATGCCTGAGATTCTGCCTTGTCTCCTCAAGCTTCTCCATTATTTTACTCAATTGTGCGCGATCCAATTTTTGACTCCCACATGATCTAACCCGTTCATCCTGCTTGCGTGTTTAGCAATTACATTATGAAAATGCAAGAATATTTTATAGAAACTACATAAAGGTTTTTTTGAGGATGCTCTCACAAAGGCAGAGCCTTTATTTGTGTTATTTTGTATAATGATTAGATAGATTATAAACAATCATATGACACAAAAACCTGATCCTTTTCTAGTAATGCAGAGCGCCGTTGATATCGTAATGGGTAGCGAACACCCGACGAGCAAGGTTGCTGCATCTCTTTTAATTCAATCACAGGATCAATTTCATATCATCTCCAACATTAATCATTGGCCCGACAAAATATCCTCTGCCATCGGCAAAACGGAGCGTATAGGGAATGCAAGCGGAACTATTCATGCGGAGACAGCATGTTTGTTCCAGTCTTTATTCCCTACCGAATTATCGGATATTTTTATTACGGACCCGCCATGTCCAAATTGTGTTAAAAACCTAGCACTTGCGGGCGTAAAGCGCATTTATATTGATCACAAGGGCTTTGATAAAACATTTGCCAAAAAACGAGAATCTGTTTTTAAAAATATGTCGCTTGTTATCTGCCAAAAAGCAGGGATTGAAGTCCTAAAACTTAATCGCAAAGAACAGAAAATAGAGCCTTTAATATCGCCTGACAAATTAAGCAATGCGGACTTCCAGGGGGTCGTCTTCAAGAAAGACGCTCATAAAAAAGATGCCGCTAGCTTTGATCGCTTTATTGATGAACAAAGACATTTTTATAATAACCATCCTTTTGCATGCACTCTGATGATTGATAAGAATAATCCGGACCTTAATTATTGGGTGAGTGTAAAACAATCATGGCCGCCAGGCTTCATGGAAGAGAGCCATACTTACCATGATGAGCCCGTTATCGTGCCGGATAACAAATATAGCTTTCATTGCGAGCCTCTGAATGCATTGGTCATGCTCTCTTTAAAAATTGGAGCAAAACTTCACCCTGATCTCATTTATTCAAGTCGTATTCCGACGTCCCGGGAATTGGTAAATTTCGTTGGCGCAGGTTACAACAAAATCAAAATTGGGAATAATCAAGCCGCGCGCGATATTCATGCCCCGCAGGCACTTCAAAAACTTATTGATGCCCATGTGATCACTGTAACCTAAGCACTTTTCGTATATTTTACTTGCTCTAAATTTTCCATATATGCTAACAAGCCCGTATTTAAATGTGGGAAATACGTGAGCCATGACTGATAAAAACTCTAGAATAAATCTGTCACAGGAAAATCTTGGTGGAGCCGTTAGCTTGGCCGCTAGTGCCATTCTTCTTGCGAATGGTGATACGGAGAGCGCTCTGGCAACCGGCAGCTTCTTGGCTGCGCAAGTATCGCTCATGACAAAAGGGCATACAGCATGGGGATACTCTCTTGGGGCCACATTTTTTGCAGCAGGACAAGTTGTGCTTGTTCATTCCCCTGCCATTCAAGACAATCAAGGCCTGCAACTATCACTCTATGCCGTAGCTGCCGCATGGGCTTTGGGTGCATTAAGATATCCATTTACAGTTGCGGCCTCTAAAACAGATGGAGATCTATCAAAAACACTAAATATCATTGCAGACAGGCTTCAAAACATTAGCGGCACAGCTAACATTGCCTTGAAAATTCCGGGTATAGCTGCAGCAGCCTCTCAAGAAGATTACTTGATGACTACGGTGATTGGCATGTGGATGGCCTCTGATTATTTGGCCGGACGCATTCAGGACCAAGTAAGTAGTCTTTCAAGACTAGCAACATCATCACTCGACAATACGCATGAAGATATCATGAACACACTCGCTGATAATGCCGATGACTTTATTGATGGGCACCCATTTATTGGTGACATGCTCAATAAAGATTATGATGCCGCTATCGATAAATTGATGGCATCTTATACCGACAAAAATACACCCGAAGATCACAAAGACTTACTCTTTACATCACTGATTGCAATGCAGCCTCTCAGCCAAAAAGCAGAGCAAGCCTTTGATACACTTATTCATAGCAATGACATAAGAGCTGAAGAATTCAGCCAAAGCCTTCAGGCCATGCTTGAGCTTGGAACTGTTCCAATATCTCAATCCGAAGCCCAAAAGCTTCAAAATCACATGTAAGAAATCTGTTTTAGATATCCAAAAGCATTCTGGCCGGATCTTCCAAAGCATCTTTGATGCGCACCAAGAAG
>CAZTBB010000044.1:0-15048 GCA_964611755.1 uncultured Pseudobdellovibrionaceae bacterium | reverse complement strand
GTAGTTTTTTGGTGGTGACAAGAGGAAAACCCTCTTCGAGATTAAAGCGCATTTGATGGCCAAAAACGCTTAACGTTCCTGTGCCTGTGCGGTCTTCCTTCTTCACGCCTTCGTCGAGAACGCGCTGCATGAGATCGTGATATTGTTTCATAATTCTGATTATGAGTGATTCTTTTTAAGGCGTGAAGCGTGGGGCGAAGACTCATCCACAAACAGCGTTGATGAGTTTATGAGGGATATGTGTTTTATTCTTCAAAAAGGGCGAGATATTTGCCGTATCCTCGTTCTTCCAGCTCTGCTTTGGGGATAAAATCAAGTGCGGCAGAATTGATGCAGTAGCGTTTTCCACCCTTATCGGCCGGCCCGTCCGGGAAGACATGGCCAAGATGGGAATCGGCCTTGGCCGAGCGCACTTCCGTACGGGCCATAAAAAGCTTGTTATCTTCATGTTTGGTTACAAAATTAGCATCGATAGGTTGTGTAAAGCTTGGCCATCCTGTGCCTGAATCAAACTTATCTGTTGATGAGAAGAGGGCTTCTCCACTGACGATATCGACATAAATGCCTTCTTCTTTGTGGTCCCAATATTTATTTTTAAAAGGCGGCTCTGTGCCGTCATGCTGGGTCACATAGGCCTGCATTTCATCGAGTTTTTCAATTCTTTCCTGTTTGTCTTTTTCCATCATTTCTGCTCCACTTTGAGGGATATAATATACGGCAAAACCCGCTATGGCCGCTAAAAGTAAGGTTTTTTGTATGGTGCGCTTTTTTTTCATGTTTTTAGACCTCTTATCTATAAAACTATATTCGGGCGTCCATAAGTAAAGGTTACAGAGCATCTCAGCGAAGATTTCTTTGAAATTTTATGCGCGCTGCCCTATAATAATAAGTGCTGGCTTTGCCAGATATGACGCTAAACGTTGATACGGAATAAGCGTTGTGGACCCGGGGGCAGTACCCGGCAGCTCCACCATTTTGTTTATGCTTAACCTGCGTAAACTTGGTTAATGCGCGCTTGGAACCATAGTTCAGAGCGCATCTTAACCGACTTTAGGATGGTTAAATTAATAAATAAGAACATGGGGCTGAAACAGGATCGACACACGTAGTAAAGGTGTTATGCGGCGTTCGGTATTGTATCCGCCGTTATCGGGCAAATTTTACAAATGCAAACGATAACTTTGCACCTGCAGCCAACGACAACTTCGGTGGTGTAGCTGTTGCTGCCTAATTGGGCATCATAGCTTTGCAGACTGATTCCTGAGGGTAGCCCCTCAGGTGGGGCGTGCGGCGGCCTAGCAACAGAACTGCCGCATTCTCTCTAGCGATGATTTTCCAGTACAGATTGATAACTCTCTTCGGGCATAAAGGATGGTAGATTCTTAAGGGCATATTTTTTAATGGCTTCTATCGCTTTGGCCTCAATTTGGCGAATGCGTTCTCTGGACACCCCATAGATTTGACCAAGATCTTCGAGAGTAAGCTTTTCTTCCTCAATGTAGCGGGCACAAAAAATGTAAATCATGCGCTCAGCTGAATCTTTATTTTTTGTATTCTTTCTTATGTGGGCAAAGGCGTCTTCATAGAAGCGCGCAATACGCTGTTCCATATCTTCTTTTTCATAGTCTTCTTGTTGCGGATCATTAAAAGCAATTGTATCGCCTAAGGTGAGGCTTCCATCATCACTTAGAGGCTTTTCCATTGATGATGAACTGTGTGCTCTGCTCATCACGTAGTTATGTGTTCTTAGAATGTATTGCTGCAGTTTATCTTGTGGTAATTTATTTTCATTGATCCATTGCTGGGCAACAAACGCATTGATCTCTTGAGTTGAGATATTTGGATTGGCAAGGGATAGATCTTTTGCAATTTCTCCATAGCTAAATAAAAAGTTTGTAAACGGACTCTGCCCTGTTTTAACAGGCGAGTTATGTTCAAAAACAGCTTTTCTAATCGCTTCATCAATCCACCAGCGTGCATAGGTTGAAAACCGAAAACCTTTTTCAGGTTTAAATTTTTCAAAAGCTCGCATCATGCCTGCGATGCCTTCCTGAAATTTATCATCGTGAGACATTGTTCTTGATTTGAATTTTTTTGATGAGCTTAGCACCAGTGTTTGATGGGCTAATATCACCTCGTCTCTGGCTCTTTGCTTTTTAGATTCGGACGATAATGGGTCATGATAAATTTGAAACAGCTCTCTTTCTCGATCCAGAGTAAGATATTCCCCTGCATCTAAGGCTGCTTTGAAGCTCGGGGACAGGGGTGGATAATGGCTGTGAGTGGGCATAATATAAGCACATCTAAGGGTTTTATGAAAATAAGTCAAGATTTTCGTATAAAAATAAAGGTTGGATAAAAGTGATAAGCAACCTTGATTTATAGAGCGTGAATTGCGACACATACTATATGAGTGATGAAGATGACATTTTAAGATACGACAAAATGGTTGAAGCGGCGCTGCGTGGTGTCGTGAAACAATCGATTGAAGAGGTCATAGAAGACGGGCTTCAAGGCGAGCATCATTTCTACATCACGTTCCTGACAGATTACCCTGGTGTGCAGATCCCGGATTATTTGCGTGAGCGCTATCCGGGCGAGATGACCATAGTCTTGCAGTATCAATTTTCCGATCTTTATGTTGATGATGAGAAGATGCAAGTCACATTATCATTTAACAACGTGCCGGAGCGTCTGATCGTTCCCCTTCCATCCATCAGTATTTTTGCTGACCCATCAGTGAATTTTGCTCTGCAATTCCAGCCGATTGAAGATGACCAGCTGGATGCGGTTGATTTGATTCCGGACGATGATCCGGATGATGATGGGCCTGATGATGGCGGTAAGCCCCCTTCGGGTGGCGGCGATAGTGATGAGAAAGGCGAAGTGATTTCGCTGGACAAATTCCGTAAGAAGTAGCAAAACTCTTCCATTATGATGTCTGTTTATAATCCCGGCCTTGATGAAAAATATAAGGTGCTTATCAAACGTGGTGAGTTCATCGATCCGTCACGCATGTATGAGGGCGCTGAGCGTGTTGTGCCGTATAAGATTTATTATCCCTCGGATGAATCTCTCACATCGCCTGTGCCGGTTGTTATCTGGAGCCATGGGTTTGGTGGCAATCGTGATGGCGCCGGCTTTATTTCACGTTATCTGGCAGGCAATGGTTATGTCGTTGTGCATCCATCCCATATCGGAACGGATAGTACCCTCTGGGAGGGGAAGCCCGGCCATCCATGGGATATCTTGCGTGAGGCAAAGATTACACGTGAGACAACGCTGCACCGTTTCCAGGATATTCCGTTCTTGCTTGATCAACTCCCTCTTTGGGCTGAGGAAAACCCGGAGGTGGGCCGCTTGATGAATTTTGATCGTATCGGCATGTCAGGGCATTCTTTTGGCGCTCTGACAACACAAGTCATGGCAGGCCAGATGTTTCCCGGTTTGGATGACAGGCTGACCCAGATGAAAGAGGAACGCTTTAAGGCCGGTATTCTCTTCAGCCCTGTGCCGATTGGCCATTTAATTCAGGGGGATCAGGATCAGGCACAAGCCTATGGCGCTATCGATTTACCTCTCTTTCATATGACGGGAACCGAGGATGCCTCTCCATTGAAAGAATTTGATTACAGCTACCGTTTTTCAATTTTTGATCATTCCAACAGCCCCAGCAAATATTTGAAGGTTTTGAATGGTGGTGATCATATGGTTTATAACGGAACACGGGGTAAATTGCAGGAAAACCCCATGCGCGAGCGGCATGAGGAACTTATTAAACTTGCCACAATCGGGTTTTGGGATACATATCTGAAAGATGATGGGGCTGCGCGTGAATGGATTCGTGATGGTGGTCTCGAAAATGATATGGGCGCAGACGGGACATTAAAAACAGTTATCGCCTCTTAGAAGATATAGGAAAAACCAATGAGTAAACATATTCCTGACTACGCCATCGAGATTGAAAATTTGAATAAAATCTATGCGGGTAACAAGAAGCAGGAGCCTAAACAGGCGCTTGATAATGTGAGTTTGCGCGTCAAGCGCGGGGCCATTTTTGGATTGCTTGGCCCCAATGGTGCCGGAAAGTCATCTCTGATCAATATTATGGCCGGCTTGGTTATAAAAACCTCTGGCATGGTAAAGATTTGGAATTATGACATCGACAAGAACCCGAGAAATGCCAAAGCTTCTATCGGGATTGTCCCACAAGAGGTGAATACGGACGCTTTTTTCACACCGCGTCAGTCTTTAGAGCTGCAGGCGGGATTATACGGCGTCAAAAAAGCAGATCAGCGCACGGATGATATTCTAAGAATCATCAATCTCGAAGATAAAGCTGATTCCCATGCGCGCCGGTTATCGGGGGGGATGAAGCGCCGCTTGATGGTTGGTAAAGCCATGGTGCATGCCCCGCCTATTTTGGTTCTGGATGAGCCCACAGCCGGTGTGGATGTAGACCTGCGCCAACAGCTCTGGTCAAATATTCGTGCTCTCAATGATCAGGGTGTGACGATTTTGCTTACGACGCATTACCTTGAAGAAGCCCAAGAGCTGTGTGATACGATTGCCATTATTAATCATGGGAAGGTTATTACCTGTGAGCCGACCGCGACACTATTGGCGCGCGTGGATAATAAGGAAATCACATTTCGCCTTGATCGCGACATATCCATTTTGCCGGGCACGTTTGATCCGGTCTACGCACAAATGGTGGATTCGCGCCATCTCAAGATTCGATATACACCGAATGAACAATCTGTTGGCAGTTTGATCGAAAAAATACAACTCGAGGGTTTGGGAATTGTGGATATCTCAACCGATGAGAGTGATCTTGAAGATGTTTTTCTCCAGCTGACCAAGGGGTCCTAACCCTTTTTGATAAAGCCATGCCATAATATGGCTATCTGTAATTAAATAGTTGTTTATACGCTTTGCTAATAATTCTATGCTAAATTTATAATTGAAAAAATAAATATAGGGGAGTTTTGGTATATGAGCGATTTTCCCAAACGCATTTTGCATGCGGATGATGATCCCATGATTCAGGAAATCGTTGAGCGTGCCTTTCGCGGCTATGAGGGGCTGTCATTCGAGACATGCTCCAACGGTCAGGAGTTGATCGAAAAAGTGAATGCATTTAATCCTGAATTGATATTGCTGGATGCGACGATGCCGGGGATGAATGGCGCGGATATTATTGAGAAGATCCGCAATTTGGATGAACCTATTCATGCACCGATTATTTTCTTCACGGGGCATAAGGACTTAAAAATGATTGATGCTTATGCCGCAATTGGGGTGATCGGCATTATTCACAAGCCGATTAGCCCAGGTTTGTTGCCCGAGCGCGTGCGTTATTTTTGGGAGTATCGCCAGAAGAAACCATCCGAGATTACGGATGAGGATGTTTGACCCTTCGGTTTAAGCCCTATTTTCTTGATCCTTGAACTATGAGAGACTATAGCTATTGGCATGCGCCCGTAGCTCAGTGGATAGAGCACTGGTTTCCGGAGCCAGGTGTCGCAGGTTCGATTCCTGCCGGGCGCGCCATTATCACTTCGTCCGATGGGGCGCGCCATCTTAATAATGAGTTCTTATATGCACCGTATCAGTTTGTTTATATGTATGGTTATCGTCGGCGTTAGCGCCATGAGCATGCGCACCCATGCCTATGAGGAGCTTGAGATACAAGATAGAGCGCATGAGATTCTGGCCTGTGTTTCAGTTCAGGAGGATGGATCAACCCCGGGGGCTTGGCGTTACATGCCCAATGGTTGCGCGGATCATTGCGGCGTTGATCCGGATGCGGTGTGTTTTGATGCGCTGACATTATCGTGTGATTGTGGGCCTGATTATTGTTGGGATCAGGAAGCACTGAGCTGTTTAAAACAGGACTAGGCTTTTGCCTTTCCCCTTGTCTTCACTCTTGTCTTTGTTTTTGTTTTCGCTTTCGCTTTTGTTTTCGTTTTTTTCTCAGGACTAGCTTCGTTCAAGACCATCTCTACGGCTTGATTGGCGGCATCCTCGAAGGGGAGGAAAACAGTTGATGCGCCGAGTTTTTTGAAGCGCTCAATGCTGGTTTGGTGGTGCGCGGCCACAGCAATGTTTCCCTGGAATTTATTGTCTTTCAAGGCTTGCAAAATGACGAGGCGCGGGTCTTCGTGGGTTACGCCTGTGTTGTGTTGGGGCAGAGCGGAGACAACCCATTTGGCTTTTTTGAGGGGGAGGGTATGGAAGAATTCAGGATCGTTGGCATCGCCATAAACCGTATCATGCCCGGCCTTGCGCCATTTCTTGATTTCTTCGGGATTAAAATCAACCAGCAGTAATTTTTTACCGTTTTTGATGAAGCCATCGGCCATCGCTTGGCCATAGCGTCCAAGCCCAAAGAGGATAATGTCATAAGCCTTGTTCTTTTTGCCGGTATCATCTTCTTGTTCGCGGTAATTGGATGTTTTCTCGAAGATATCCAATGCATTTTCAAAGACACTATACAGCGTATGCGAGAGTGAAATTCCATAGGTAGAGAGGATAATCGTGATGACCGCCACCAATGTTATGAGTGCGAGCGCTTCTTGGTCAAGAAACCCAGCACTAAAGGCCATGGCGGAAAAGATCAGAGAAAATTCACTAATCTGAGCAAGGGAGAGGCCAGCCAAAAACCCTGTGCGTTTGCGGTAGCCGAGTATGCCTGAGAGTGTCAGGATAATGAGCGGCTTAAACAGCATCACAAAGGCGGAGAGCATGATTGCCGGCCAGACAACATTGCCGAGTGTGCCAAGGTCAATTTGCGTGCCGAGCGAAATGAAGAAGAAGAGCAGCAAGAAATCGCGCAAGGCTGCCAGGCGTGACATGATGGCCTCACGGAAGGGTGTTGAGGCCAGTGAAATACCGGCAAGCAAACCGCCAAGCTCTTTGCTCAAGCCTACAATGTCGCACAGCGCCGCTAACATCACTGCCCAGCCAATGGCAAAGCAAAGCAGTAGCTCACTGTTGCGGGCGATAAAATGCACGACATGATAGGCGGCATAGCGCATGAATAAGGCAAGTGCCGTGATCAGAATGGCTGTGTACATCGCAACATCAAGCAGAGCTTGGACAAGCCCGGTTGCTTCATTGGCTCCCGCCGTGCCCTCACCGGCAGAGCTGAAGGCCGCGAGCACAATCATAGAAAAGACGACCGCCAAGTCCTGTACAATCAGGACACCAAGTGCAATCCGGCCATGCATCGAATCAATCTCACGTTTATCGGAGAGAATTTTGATGATGATAATGGTGGATGAGAAGGACAGGGCAACACCAATTAGAAAACTTGTTTGCAGATCAAACCCGAGAAGAACGCTGATAAAGGCGCCAAATAAAATGGTTAGGGCAATTTGTATCAATCCTATAATGGCTGCGGTGCTGCCGAGGCTTTTAATCAGTTTCAGGTCAAGTTTCAGGCCGACAATAAAAAGAAGGATGGCGATGCCGAGTTTTGCCATTAATGCAATTTCATCGCCCCCCTGAACAACGCCAAGGGCGGAGGGCCCGACAATCAAGCCAACAAGGATAAAGGCGATAATCAATGGTTGGCGCATCATTGTACCAATAACGCCTACCAGCGTTGCCAGTACAAGAAGTGCTGCAAATTCATAGAAGCTCGAGCCATGAATAAGGTCAATCAGGGAATCCATAGCCAATATGATAATCCCGCAGGGCAGAAAATCCAGAGGAATTATTCCTCTATGCGATCAAAATCAAAGGCTTTTTCAGGAAAGCCTATTTTTTCCTGATCATAAGCATCATCACCTTTATTGATGGTGATGCCCTCATCCCAAGTGGTTGTGATATGGCTAAGATCTGGGCGCGGACGCTCATCTTGTTGGGCGCTTGCTGTGCCAATGTAGAGAAATCCAGCTACATGATCGCGGTGATCCAGCCCGAGATAGGTTTTAGCCTGTGCATCGAAGGCTGGCCATTCCGTAACCCAGTTGACACCATAGCCCAGCGCGTGGGCGGCAAGTGATGCATTATGGCAGACGGCGCCAGCGCAGAGCAGTTGTTCCCAGATCGGTTTTTTACCTTTTCGAGCGCGCGAGATAACCGCAATGATCAGTGGGGCACGATTAAAACGATCCCTCTCGTTTTGGATTTTATCGGCGCGCGCATCGGGCGTTTGCTCTTCATAGAGGGCGGCCATTTTATTGCCAATTTTGGTGCGTGCCTCGCCTTGAATGATGAGGAAATAAAATGGCACCATGCGGCCATGATCGGGAACACGGGCTGCGGCTGTCAGGATTGTTTCAATCTCATCCGCAGAGGGGCCGGGTTCGACAAGGTCATCGATTTTTGAGCTGCGGCGTTGGAGCAGATAATCCAAAACGTCTTGTGATTTTTTTCCGGCATGTACTTCCATGATGTCTTCCTTTATAAGAATAGCTTTAATGAAACGTAATCAAAACAGGCGCAGATGACAATGACTATGGATGGCTTTACTGAAACCTTAAAAGACTTCTGGGGTGAGGTTGTTGATGTATGGAATCATGGCTTTATGGGGGTTGATATTGGCAATATCATCACCGCCCTTGGGATTTTCTTTGTCTTTCTTTTGATCCGCGGACTATTCAGTAAATATGTGCTCTATAAGTTACATCAATTGACAGATAAAACATCCAGCAAGATTGATGATCATATTGTGGATGCGTTGATCCCGCCGGTTAAATTCGTACCAATTATTCTGGGTCTCTTTTTTGCCGGCCAGTATCTGGAGCTCGAGGGGAATGCGTATGAGGTTTATGGCGATGTAATCCGCTCGCTGATTGCCTTTGTAATTTTCTGGTCATTGCACCGCGCGATTGAGCCGATTAGCAAAACATTTTCCGGCTTGAAAAAGCTGCTGACCCCGACCATGGCAGAATGGATTTTCAAAGCCGTGCGCGTTTTGATTGTTTTTGTGGGTGCGGCGGTTATTCTTGAAGTCTGGGGCATTGCCGTGGGGCCGCTTCTGGCCGGTCTTGGTTTGTTTGGTGCGGCTGTGGCTTTGGGGGCGCAGGATTTGTTCAAGAATCTGATTGGCGGTATTACAATTCTGGCAGAAAAGCGTTTTTTCCCGGGGGAATGGATTCTTGTTGATGGTGTTGTCGAAGGCATCGTTGAGCAAATTGGGTTTCGCTCTACCCGTGTGCGCCGTTTTGATAAGGCGCCCGTGCATGTGCCCAATGCCATGCTTTCCGATGCGGTGGTTACCAATTTTACGCGCATGACCCATCGCCGTATTTATTGGAAGATTGGCGTTACCTATGACACAACGATTGAACAACTCAAGATCGTGCGTGATGGGATTGAGGCCTATATTCTCAAGAATGATGCTTTTGCCTCACCAGAAGATGTATCGACCTTTGTGCGGGTTGATAGCTTTAACAGCTCATCGATTGATATAATGGTGTATTGCTTTACCAACACGACCGTTTGGGGTGAGTGGCTGGAAGCGAAAGAGGCTTTTGCCTTTGCCATTAAAGACATCGTCGAGGAAAAGGCAGGCACGGGATTTGCCTTCCCATCGCAATCGCTTTATATCGAGAGTTTGCCGGGCGGCGGTGATCAGGCCGAGGCCTTTGTGCCGCCAAAAGCAAAAGCGACGAAAAGCACAGCTGCAAAGAAATCTGCGAAAAAAGCATAGCACCACGCGATTAGGCTTTTCCATCTCGGGTCATGATGTCCTATAGTGGTGGAATGAATCTTCCGCAAAATCAAAGCTCAGCGCCGAAACTTCCTGGCATTGCTGCCGTACATGCGGGCGGGGTGCAATCTGTTCTGCTCACGACTGATGGTGAGGTGAAAACCATGCCTAATGATCAGGTGCGCATGATCTTGCATAAAAAAGAGGCACTTGTTTGTCATGCGCCTTTTACACGCCAAAAGCTGGGTCTGGAAGAATGCGTGACCTTTGATGTGCTGGAGCTTTTTGCTTTTGTACATCCGGCGCGTTTTTGTTTGCCAACCCCGCAGGGGCTTTGCCGCGCGCTAGGCTTGGACGTTCCGAGTGATGCTGAAGATATTCCCTTTGCTTTATTTGATGTTGCCGGCGCGCTTCTGGGGGATCTTCAAAATGATCCTTATAGAGAAAGAGCCGATCCAATTAAGATTGCACGGGTGATGGGGTTGTCAGGCAAAGGTTGGGTGTGGGCACCTTATGTTTTTCGTGCGCTTGGTCAAACCTATGATCCGGCAGAGCGCTTTCATGGCAAGACAGCTCTCAATATCTGGAAGGACTTACCGGAATGGGCAGAAGAAGCGCCTGAACCGCCGCCCGGTCATCACGGGGTTAGCGAAAAAGAGGCGCGGGATCGTCTTGGTACTGTTCTGGGGGCGGGAGCAGAAGAACGTCCCGAGCAAATGCGCTATGCGACGCAAGTGGCCGCGGCCTTCTCACCTGTGGATGAAGAGGGGGAGGCGCATGTTGTTCTCGCCGATGCGGGCACGGGGACGGGCAAGACGCTTGGCTATCTGGCACCTGCCTCGGTCTGGGCAGAGAAAAATCAAGGCAGTGTGTGGGTCTCGACCTTTACAAAAAACCTACAGCGCCAGATTGACCAAGAACTTGATCGCATCTACCCTTCGCCCGCCTTAAAAGAGACGCGCACCGCTATTCGTAAGGGGCGCGAAAATTATTTGTGCTTGCTAAATTTGGAGGAGCTGGCTGCGGGATCAGAGCTGGCCAAGCATCCGATTAATGCCATTGCCGCGGGTATCATGGCCCGTTGGGCGGCTGTGACGAAAGATGGAGATCTCAGCGGTGCGGATTTTCCGGGCTGGCTTGTTAATTTACTAGGCTATCAACACTCCAGCGGGCTTGCCGATCGGCGCGGTGAATGTATTTACTCGGCCTGTGATCATTATCATCGCTGTTTTGTTGAGCGTTCGGTCAGAAAGGCCAAGCGGGCGCAGATTGTCGTGGCTAATCATGCTCTTGTGATGATCCAATCGGCTCTTGGTGGTGCGGATTTGCCGGGGCGTTATGTATTTGATGAGGGGCATCATATCTTTGATGCGGCCGATAGTGCTTATGCCGCGCATTTAACAGCGCAAGAAACGCGTGATTTGCGGCGCTGGATTTTGGGCGGGGAAGGCGGTCGCCGCAGCCGGGCGCGTGGATTAAAGCGCCGTGTGGAGGATTTGATTGCCGATGATGTTGAGGCCTTGAGAGCTTTGGAAGATATCATCATGGCGGCCAGCATCTTGCCATCGGATGGGTGGACCCGGCGTTTGAGGGATCAATCCATGCAGGGGGCGTGTGAACATTTCCTGGCCGCTGTTTATAGCCAAGTTATGGCGCGCTCAAAGGATCAGGCTGGGGGGTATTCACTGGAAACAGATACGTATCCTGTTATTCCAGAGGTGCTTGAGCGAGCACAGGGATTGGAAAAAGATTTGAAATCCATTCAAAAGCCAATGCAGCGCTTGATTAAGATCATCAAAGAAAAGCTGGAGGATGATCAGGGCGAGCTGGAGGGGGATACGCGCAAGCGATTGGATGCCGTTGCGCAAGGTCTGGAGAGGCGCGCGGTCATGACGCTTGGGGCATGGATTAGCATGTTAGGGGATTTGCAAAAAGGCAGCCACGAGGGTGGCTTTATTGATTGGATGGAGATTGACCGCATTGAGGGGCGTGCAGTGGATGTCGGTATGTATCGCCATTATACAGATCCGATGAAACCTTTTGCAGCCTCGATGCAACCCTTTATGCAGGGGATGTTGGTTACATCGGCCACGCTGCGTGATGGATCGGATGATGAGGCCGAAAACTGGTTGGTGGCGCAAGAGCGCTCCGGGGCGTCTTATTTGAGTGCGGCGCCGATGCGTGCTGATTTTCAATCGCCTTTTGATTATCAAAAACAAACGCGCATCTTTGTTTTACAAGATGTGAATAAGGATGATTTGGGACAGGTGAGTGGCGCCTATAATGCCTTATTCCAAGCATCACAGGGCGGCGCTTTAGGCTTGTTTACAGCGATTAGCCGCTTGCGGGCTGTGCATGAGAAATTGAGTGGCAGTCTCGAGCAAGGAGGGATGAATTTATACGCCCAGCATATTGATGCAGCCGATACGGGAACGCTCGTGGATATGTTCCGAGAGGATCAACAAGCGTGTTTGCTGGGCACAGATGCGATCCGCGATGGTGTTGATGTGCCGGGAGAGTCTCTGCGGTTGATTGTCTTTGATCGTGTGCCATGGCCGCGCCCGACAATCTTGCATAAGGCACGTAGGGACGCCTTTGGTGGGCGGCGTTATGATGAAATGCTGACACGGTTGAAATTAAAGCAGGCCTTTGGCCGTCTGATCCGTCGCCAAAGTGATCAAGGCGTCTTTGTGATGCTGGATAGTCGCTTGCCATCAAGGCTTTACGGAGCCTTTCCAAAGGATGCGGAGGTGATTAAATGCGGCCTGCATGAAGCCGTCTCCGAGATTGGTTCATTTTTTGGTTCGAAAACATAAAATTTTGTTGTAAACCAAGACTATGCAATGTTTTCAGTTTGATTGCGGCGCTTTAAAGCCCGCCGATATATACGCTGGTCTGAGTAAGCAGCCCTATTTTATCTGGCTTGATAGCGCGGATGAAGGCCATAAAAATGCGCATTATTCCTATATGGTTTGGGATCCGGTTGCACGTATTGAGCATAAAGATGGAACGACAATCATCAGCGATCCTGACTCTCAAGACATATTAAGCGGGGATGTGTTTGAGCATTTGCAAAATTTTATGGCAGGCTTTGATGCTGGGTATGATGGGGATGAGTCGCTTCCCCCATTTCACGGTGGTTTGCTCGGTCTGTGTAGTTATGACCTTGGCCGGCAGATTGAGAGTCTCCCAACATCCTCAATAGATAACCAACAAATTCAAGATCTTGCTTGTGGTTTTTATACTAAAATTTATGCTTATGATCACAAAAATGATACAGGCCGTTTTGTAATTAATTGTCTGGGAGGGCAGGAGGCAGATGCGCAGTATAAATTGTTCCAGAGCTTAATCTCCGGAGCAGGGGCGAAACAGCATCAGCATGTTAGTGTGGATTTTAAACCGCATTGCACACGCGCTGATTTTGAAGCACATATTCAAACCACAAAGGATTATATTGTGGCAGGTGATATTTTTCAGGCCAATATAACGCAAGCATTCAGTGCCGATGTGCCTGAGGGATTTTGTCCACATGCGCATTATTTGAATTTACGGCAGAGAAACCCGGCGCCCTTTGCCGCACTGATGTGTTGGGATAATTTCACCCTCGCCAGCGCATCGCCGGAGCGATTCATCCAAATGAATAGGGAGGGAGGCATTGAAACCCGCCCTATTAAGGGGACGAGCCCGCGTTATGTGAGTGATGCTGTGCGTGATCAGCGATCAAGAGAAAGCCTGGAGAGCAGCACCAAGGACCGCGCCGAGAATATTATGATTGTCGATCTTTTGCGCAATGATCTCTCCAAAGTCTGTGAAGCCCAGAGCGTGCGTGTGGATGGGCTATGTGTTTTAGAAAGCTTTGCGCGTGTTCATCATTTGGTCTCAACGGTGCGTGGTCAATTGAGCCAAGATAAAGATGCTATTGATGTGATGAAGGCATCTTTCCCCGGGGGATCAATTACGGGCGCGCCTAAAATTCGTGCTATGGAGATCATTGATGAATTGGAGGTGGAGCGCCGTGGCCCTTATTGTGGTTCACTGATCTGGATTGGCCGCGATGGCGCTATGGACAGCAACATCCTGATCCGTACATTGATTTATAAAGATAATCAGGTGCGTTTTTCGGTTGGCGGCGGTATTACGGCTTTGTCCGATCCGGCAGCAGAATATCAGGAATCATTGGATAAGGCGCGCGGCCTGCTCGATAGTTTTGAGAATATAAATGAGGTGCGTAAAGCCTCATGATTTTAGTTATCGATAATTACGATTCATTTGTGCACAATCTGGCACGCTATGCCGAGCTTAGCGGGGGACAAACGCATGTGGTGCGCAATGACCAGATCGATATCGACGCTGTGCGTGCATTGAATCCCAAAAGCATTATTCTTTCCCCCGGGCCTTGTACGCCGAATGAGGCGGGTATATGCATCCCTCTTATTCAGGAATTTGGATCACGCATTCCTATTCTAGGGGTATGTCTTGGTCATCAGGCCATTGGACAAGCCTATGGTGGGCAGACCATTCGCGCGGATCGACCATTACACGGGCAAGCCTCATCCATTCATCATGAGGGCACTGGTTTGTTCAAGGATCTGCCAAGCCCCATGGAGGTCGGGCGCTATCATTCGCTGATTACAGATATCACCCTGAGTAAAGATTTGGAGGTAACGGCGCACACAGAGGCCGGCACAATTATGGCGATCTCTCATAAAAAACATCCTGTTTATGGCGTACAGTTTCATCCTGAATCTATTTTGACCCCGCATGGGCTCGACATCATGGCAAACTTCTTTGCCTTGGCGGAGACGTTTCATACCTCAGATAATAAGGAGGCCGCATGAGCACGATCTGGTTTGATGGGAATTATATCGAAGACCGTGCTGTATATTCATTGCATGATCGTATTCGCCTGGGTGATGGGCTGTTTGATACAATGCTGGTGCATGCGGGCAAGCTTGTGCAGCCACAGATGCATTTTGAGAAGACAATCAATCATGCAAAATGGCTTTTTCAAGGCTGGCAAGCACCATCCGTTGATTTCCTGATCGATATTGCGCAGGGCTTGATGGCACGTAATACTATTGACCCAAATCAGCGTTATGCGATCAATACAAGCTTTAGCCGCGGCGCAGCGGGGCAGGGCTTGATGATTCCCGATGATTACAGCGTTCAAATGGCAATGCGGATCACACCATGCCCAGCTGAATTTGCGGATGTGCATGCGGTTCTGGCCAATAGTGTACGCCGCAATGAGGGATCACCCTTAAGCCAGTTTAAGAATTGTAATTATGGCGATAATATTTTGGCCGTGATGGAAGCCAGCGAGCGCGGTGCAACAGATGCCATTATGCTTAATAATAAAGATCATGTGGCGTGCGCTACCACCT
>CAZTBB010000043.1:0-15076 GCA_964611755.1 uncultured Pseudobdellovibrionaceae bacterium | reverse complement strand
TCACACGGCCGCGGCGACCATTATCAAACAGCGCATCACAGGATTCTTGCAACATACGCTTTTCGTTACGCACAATAATATCCGGTGCACGCAACTCGATCAAACGACGCAAACGGTTGTTACGGTTGATCACACGACGGTATAGATCGTTCAGGTCGGACGTCGCGAAACGACCTCCATCCAAAGGAACCAATGGACGAAGCTCTGGTGGGATCACAGGGATATTATCCAAAATCATCCACTCAGGGCGCGTTCCTGATTCCAGAAATGCCTCAATCAACTTCAAGCGCTTCACAAGTTTCTTGCGCTTCGCTTCAGAGCCAGTTTCACGCAGATCTTCTTCCACCTTTTCTTTTTCGGCTTCAAGATCCATCGCACTCAAAATTTCTTTCATGGCTTCCGCACCAATACCCGCACGGAAATTCTCTTCGCCATACTCGTCTTGTGCCGCATAGAACTCTTCTTCATTGAGCATCTGGAAAGGCTTAAGAGGTGTCATGCCTGGCTCAATCACGATATAGCTTTCAAAGTAGAGCACGCGCTCAAGATCCTTCAATGTCATATCCATGATCAAACCGAT
Organism: uncultured Pseudobdellovibrionaceae bacterium; assembly: GCA_964611755.1. Lineage (GTDB taxonomy): Bacteria > Pseudomonadota > Alphaproteobacteria > Micavibrionales > Micavibrionaceae > CAZTBB01. The sequence continues at coordinate 14,496 of CAZTBB010000043.1, read as the reverse complement.
ACGAGACGGCAAGGATTTCAAGAACCAGATATGCGCAACAGGCGATGCCAGATCAATGTGCCCCATGCGCTCACGACGCACTTTTGTCAGTGTGACTTCAACACCACATTTTTCACAGATAATACCCTTATACTTCATGCGCTTATACTTACCGCATAAACATTCATAATCTTTGATCGGGCCAAAGATACGGGCACAGAACAAGCCATCTTTTTCCGGCTTGAACGTCCGGTAGTTAATTGTTTCAGGCTTCTTCACCTCACCGAATGACCAGGATAGAATCTGCTCTGGCGAGGCAATTGATACGCGGATGCTATCAAAGCTCTGTGGTCCTGTTGGTTGACCAAATAAGTTCATTAACTCGTTCATGTTTTTGCTCCTAAGGGATTATCTTGTCTTGTTCTTTGTCTGTGATTTGCTCTTACTGATTGTTGTTACCTGATTGCTTCATATCAACATTCAGACCCAGCGCCTTTAATTCTTTCAGAAGAACGTTAAAGCTTTCCGGGATACCAATCTCGAAGTTATCTTCACCGCGCACGATGCTTTCATAGACTTTCGAGCGACCAGCAACGTCATCAGACTTCACTGTTAGCATTTCCTGCAATGTGTAAGCTGCACCATAGGCCTGGAGTGCCCAACACTCCATCTCACCGAAACGCTGACCACCAAACTGGGCTTTACCGCCAAGTGGCTGCTGGGTCACGAGTGAGTATGGACCGATGGAACGGGCGTGAATCTTATCATCCACTAGGTGGTGAAGCTTCAACATGTACATATAACCAACGGTAACCGGACGGTGGAAATACTCACCAGTACGGCCATCAATCAACTTCATTTGACCGGAGCGTGTGAGGCCCGCTGTCTCTAGCAAGTCTGACACTTCAGCCTCATCGGCGCCATCAAAGACAGGCGTTGCCATTGGCACACCGCCGCGCAAGTTACCGGCCATTTCAACCGCTTCACTTGGATCAAGCTTGCTGACCTTCTCGGCGTATTCGGAGTTACCGTAAATTTCCTTGAACTTGGCATCCAGTTTTTTGGCTTCGGCCTCAGTCGGCTTTTTCTTGTCAGCAAATGTATCAATCATTTCACCGACTTGACGACCAAGATTGGCCGCAGCCCAGCCCAAATGTGTTTCCAAAATCTGCCCCACATTCATACGGGATGGAACACCAAGCGGGTTCAACACGAGGTCAACAGGCGTACCATCTTCCAGATACGGCATATCTTCTTGCGGCATAATGCGCGAGACAACCCCTTTGTTACCGTGGCGCCCAGCCATTTTATCGCCCGGCTGCATCTTACGCTTGATCGCAACAAAGACTTTTACCATCTTCATCACACCCGGCATAAGCTCATCACCACGCTGAAGCTTCTCAACTTTATTTTCAAAGCGCTCTTTGATGTCATCAATCGCATCATCAAATGTCTTGGACATGGCTTCAATTTCTTCCATGATCTTTTCATTTTCGATCGCAATTTGACGCCACAGACCGTGTTTCACACCATCAAGGTCAGCCGCTTTAAGCGCGGTGCCCTTCTTAAGCTTGGCATCTTTTGGTGCGCTGGCAACTTTCTGACCTGTCAGAAGGTCTTTCAAGCGACCATAGAAACCATCTTCCAAAATACGGCGCTCATCATCACGGTCTTTTGCAAGACGCTCGATCTCTTGTTGTTCAATAGACAGAGCACGGGCATCTTTATCAACACCACGGCGGTTAAAGACGCGCACCTCAACAATTGTACCCACAGCACCAGGTGGCAAGCGTAGGGATGTATCTTTTACATCGGCCGCTTTCTCACCGAAGATCGCGCGCAATAGCTTTTCTTCCGGTGTCATTGGGCTTTCACCTTTTGGTGTCACCTTACCAACTAGAATATCACCCGGCTTAACTTCCGCACCGATATGCACAATACCGGCCTCATCGAGGTGTTTCAGGGCTTCTTCACCCACGTTAGGAATATCGCGTGTGATTTCTTCGGTACCAAGCTTGGTATCTCGCGCCATCACCTCGAACTCTTCAATGTGAACAGATGTATAAACATCATCGCGCACAATACGCTCAGAGATCAGAATAGAGTCCTCATAGTTGTAACCATTCCATGGCATAAAGGCCACGAGCACGTTCTTACCAAGAGCCAATTCACCAAGCTGTGTTGATGGGCCATCGGCCACGATGTCACCGGCACTCACTTTGTCACCAACCTTTACCAATGGGCGCTGGTTGATACATGTGTTCTGGTTAGAACGCTGGAACTTAGACAGCTTGTAGATATCAACCACCGGCTCTCCAGGGTTCAGATCTTCGGTTGCCTGAATAACGATACGATTGGCATCAACCTTTGTGATTACACCCGCACGACGCGCCGATACAGCGGCACCGGAGTCACGGGCAACAGTTGCTTCCATCCCTGTCCCCACAAGCGGCGCATCGGATTTCAACAATGGCACAGCCTGACGCATCATGTTTGATCCCATCAACGCACGGTTCGCATCATCATTTTCCAAGAATGGAATAAGAGAGGCAGCCACAGACACAATCTGTTTTGGTGATACGTCAATAAATTCAATCTGTTCTGGCGGGCTCATCACGTTTTCACCAGCCTCACGACAAGAGACCAAATCATTCACAAATTTACCTGATTTATCCAATTCAGAGTTAGCCTGCGCAATTGTGTAGCGCGCCTCTTCCATTGCCGACATATATACAACTTCAGGCGTCACCTTGCCATTTTCTACGCGGCGGTAAGGACTTTCTATGAAACCATACTGATTAACGCGTGCAAATGTTGCGAGTGAGTTGATCAAGCCGATATTCGGCCCTTCCGGCGTTTCAATCGGGCAAATACGTCCATAATGCGTTGGATGCACATCACGCACCTCAAAGCCGGCACGCTCACGGGTCAGACCACCCGGCCCAAGCGCCGACAGACGACGCTTGTGCGTAATCTCGGAAAGCGGGTTTGTCTGATCCATAAACTGGGACAACTGGGATGAACCAAAGAACTCGCGCACTGCGGCTTGCGCAGGCTTAGAGTTGATCAAATCATGCGGCATATATGTATCAATCTCGACAGATGACATGCGCTCACGAATGGCGCGCTCCATACGCAACAAACCGATACGGATCTGGTTTTCCATCAATTCACCAACGGAACGCACACGGCGGTTACCGAGGTTATCAATATCATCAACCTCACCTACACCGTCTTTCAAACCATGCAAGTATTGCAAGATGGCAAGAATATCCGCTTTATCCAGAATACGGAACTGATCATCCTTATCCAGATCCAAACGTGCATTCATCTTCACACGGCCTACGGCAGAGAGGTCGTAACGCTCTTCATCAAAGAAGAGTGAATTAAACAATGCTTCTGCTGATTCAACTGTTGGCGGCTCGCCCGGGCGCATCACACGGTAGATATCAATCAGGGCCTCTTCACGTGTGTCACATTTATCAACGATCAGTGTATTGCGCACATATGGACCAACGCTCAGGTGATCAATCGCAAGAATTGGAAGCTCTTTAATTTTTAGCGCAGCCAATTGCTCGATATCATCTTCGGTGACCTCATGGCCCGCCTCGAAAATAACCTGTCCTGTTTCAGGATCAAAAATATCAACACCGATAAACTGACCAACAAGTTGCGCATCCTGCACCAAAATATCTTTAAGGCCATCTTCAACAAATTTCTTTGCCTTACGGGCTGTGATTTTTGTGCCCTCTTCGGCCAAAACTTTACCTGTTTTAGCATCAACAAGATCGGCAGCAACCTTCACACCGCGGTAACGATCGGCATCAAATGGCGTCTTCCAGCCTTTTTTATCTTGGGTATAAATAACCGTCTTGTAGAACGTGCCAAGAATTTCTTCATTGCTCATCCCTTGAACCATCAATGGATCAACTGCCTCGTCATTCTCCTCTTGCTGCTTGCGATACGCTTCCGTTTCCGCAGAATCAAGAGCGCGCATCAATGTCGTTACAGGCAATTTACGACGACGGTCTATTCGTACATAGAGGTGATCTTTTGCATCAAATTCAAAATCCAACCATGAGCCACGGTAAGGAATAACACGTGCAGCAAAGAGATATTTACCGGACACATGTGTCTTACCACCATCATGATCAAAGAAAACACCAGGGGATCTGTGCATTTGGGACACGATAACACGCTCTGTGCCATTCACGACAAATGTGCCGTTATCTGTCATAAGCGGCATATCAACCAGATAAACATCCTGTTCTTTAATGTCACGGATGGAACGAAGGCCCGTATCCTCATCAATATCAAATACGGATAAACGAAGTGTTACACGCAACGGAGCAGCATATGTCATACCGCGTTGACGGCATTCGTCAACATCATATTTCGGGGCTTCTAATTCGTATTTAACAAAATCAATTTCCGCTTTGTCGGCAAAATCTTTGATAGGAAAGACAGATGTCAAAACCTCTTGCAAGCCGCGCATGAGACGGTCTTCATCCACAATATCTTCTTGCAAGAAATCACGATACGAGCTGCGCTGCACATCAATCAAGTTTGGCATTTGTATCACTTCTTCGATACGACCAAAGCTTCTACGCACTCTTTTCTTACCAGTAAAACTCTCAATAGAATTTGCTGGTGGCATGATTGGTGAATTTTTTTCTGATTTGGATTTTGCTTTCGCTGCGCTCATGTTTGGTTCCTACCTTTTTAAAACAATCCGTTTATATAAAACCGGTTTGCTTGCTCACTTTTTTGCTTTCACAGCCATCCAGACAATCGATTCGGCCTAGAAAAAGAGTCAGCAAGCACAAAAACCACTATCGCCGGCCTTATTAGAAAAGCATACGAAGTGGTTCAAATTCTTTAGTTTTTTGCCCCTGCAAGCAGGGGCGATAATTTTGTTTTTAATGTGACGATCACGCCATTGTCCCAAAATTGTGTTGCCTCTTATCGCTGACAAAGCGTCCTTTGTCAACCATAAAAACGCGAAAAAGCATTTCCCGATAAAACCCGGGAAATGCTTTGATATTCGCTAAATGCTGAATTATGCAAGCTTAACAGTAGCGCCAGCTTCTTCAAGCTTCTTCTTGATCTCTTCAGCTTCGTCTTTCTTAACGCCTTCTTTCAAAGTCTTGCCGCCAGCTTCAACCAAGTCTTTTGCTTCTTTCAAGCCAAGACCTGTGATGCCGCGAACTTCTTTGATCACTGCGATTTTGTTACCGCCAGCAGCTTCAAGAACAACGTCGAACTCGTCTTTCTCTTCTGCGCCACCAGCATCACCACCAGCAACTGCTGCAACAGCAACAGGTGCAGCCGCAGCCGCGCTAACGCCCCATTTCTCTTCGAGAAGCTTTGAAAGCTCAGCAGCTTCCAAAACGCTCAGGTTGGAGAGGTCCTCAACCAATTTTTCTAGATCAGCAGCCATAATGTTTTCTCCTTCTTAACGTTTGACCTTGTTTAAAACTCTAAAACTCAAAATTCTTATCATCAAATGAGAGTCCCGCGACATGCCCACTTTCTACCTGCATTGCAAAACCTTCGCGGCTAAGTAACAATTGCACTTTCACACCGGCTTTACTGTACACATCAACCACTTTCGCCTCATCAGGCTCAACGGCTTCGGAAAAAGCGCGTAACGCTGATAACTTTGTCTCAAGCGATTGCGATAATTCTTCTATACTTAGTGTGCCTGCCATTTTTGTACTCAATTTCTTTTCCTGTTAAGCGCGGTTTATACTTTAGCCAAAAGTAAAGTTTCCACCTTCAAATGAAACGCTTTTCGTATTTGGATTTTGTACAGCAGACAAAAATTCACCACGCGTCATAACAGTATCATAGCTCTCACCTTCAACTGTTTTAGCACTAACCATCAGACCATCATCATATGCCGCTTCATCAAAAGCCGACAAAGCCGTTGCCTGAACGGCACTCAGGCCATCTTGTCTTTGTTCAAATGGTGTAATTTCGTCACTTCTTTTTGTTGTTGTCATTATTCAGTCTCCTTTTACTCGATTTAAAAAACGCCCTATTCGCCTTTTGCGCCATATGCTGCGGTCACACCCACAACCTGCTGGGCTGGAGCCTGAAGCACACGAGCAACTTTCGTTGCAGGCGCCTGAAGCAAGCCAACAAGCTTGGAGCGGATCTCATCAAGAGATGGCAATTTCGCAAGCTGTTCAACGCCTTGTGCGTCCAGCATCTGAGCACCCAAAGCGCCACCCAGAATAATCAGCTTGTCATTATCTTTTGCAAATTTATGTGCAACCTTCGCTGCGGCCACAGGATCTTTTGATGTAGCAATTCCCGTTGGGCCTTTAAACATATCAGCCATAGGCTCAAACTGAGTGCCCTTGATGGCCAATTTCGCCAAAGTATTCTTTGTCACCTTGAACGTCGCACCTTCTTTACGAAGTTCTGTTCTAAGCTCAGTCATTTGTTCAACTGTCAAACCTGAGTAATGCGTCAAAACAACAATCTCGTCATTCGCAAATGTTTCGTTCAACGCTGTAACTTCAGCTTCTTTTTGTGCGCGGCTCATACCCATGGCACTATCTCCTTAAAATAAAAATCTCATTCTAAAACCAAAAAAGCGAACCATCTGGTCCGCCTTATCCTGAACGTCTAAAAGAAAAGCAATCATCATGCATGTGATGATCTTTGTTTTGCTTCCCTAATCTATGCCGGATTTTTAAGCGCCAAGCGCCCCGAAGCAGTCTCGGATAAGGTTATTGATGGGCTTTCTATAGTGTTTTGCAGAATGCGTCAAGGAAAAATATATTTTCTTTTGCATCTTCAATTCGCAAGCACGCCTATGCTAGAGTTTATACATTCAATAAAGGGGAGATATAAAGCCATGAGTGACAGCCTATTTACAAGATTGGGAGGTAAGCCGGCCGTAGATGCCGCAGTTGATCTGTTTTACGACAAGGTTCTTGCCGATGACAGGATCAAACATTTTTTTGATCCTGTTGATATGACGCGCCAAAGATCACATCAAAAAGCGTTTTTGACATATGCTTTTGGCGGCATGGAGACATATACCGGTAAAAATATGCGTGAAGCTCATGCACATCTTGTTCGTGACCACGGGCTGAATGATGATCACTTTGATGCCGTTGCACAGAACCTGCAATCTACTCTCGAGGAGCTTGGCCTGGATAGCTCTCTCATCTCAGAAGTGATGGCTATTGCAGGCTCTACGCGTGATGATGTTCTCAATCGTTGATATATCAAACGAAGGAATAAAATGTCTCTTACAATAGCCAGTTGGAATGTAAACTCAATCAAAGCACGCGAGGCACATGTTGAGAAATATCTCAAACAAAGCAATCTTGATATTCTGATGATGCAGGAATTAAAAGGTGTTGAGTTCCCGGCCGATACATTTGAAGCGCTCGGCTATTCATGCATAGTAAAATCTCAAAAAGCTTATAATGGCGTCGCCGTATTATATAAAAAGGGCATCACACTCGACCTTGTGAGTGACGCGCTCTACGGCTTTGAGGATGATGAACAAGCGCGCTTCATAGAAGTAAAATCAGGGCAAACACATATCATCAACATATACATGCCTAACGGCAACCCTGTCGAGAGCGAGAAATTTCCTTACAAGCTTAAATGGATGGGACATCTCTATGACCGCCTCAAAACATTACGGGCGAGTAACACCCCTTTTCTCATCGGGGGGGATTTTAATATCATTCCACGTGACGAAGATTGTCATGACCCGAAGGCGTGGAGTGGTGATGCCCTCTTTCGCCCAGAAAGCCTGAAACTCTTTCGTCAATATCTCAACTTAGGCTTGAGTGATGCCTATCGCATTTTCGATACGAGCGCTGAAACTTATAGCTTCTGGGACTATCAAAGAGGCGCATGGCAAAAAAATGACGGTATTCGCATCGATCACTTTCTTACCTCACCGGAAATCACAGACAGGCTTACTGGCTGCATAATTGATAAAGAGCCGCGCGGCTGGGAGAAACCATCCGACCATACGCCGATTATAGTTGAGCTCGCCTCACTTATTTAAACCAAATGGATAATTGAGCTTTAGCATTTGGAGTGAGCCTGCTGACATGCTAGTGTTTTTTTAAGTTCAATGGTTGATTTACAAGGACACATAATCAAATGCGCTTTCAAATTTCTGTTTTTGCTTCACTTCTTGCATCATTATTTTTGCTTCAAGCCTGTTCTGTCACAGGTCCTTATGATCGTGTTGAAACTGCCAAACGTATCGCAGGCCCGGCCTTTATGATCCATCGAACAATCCCGGCCGGCCCGTTTTTATTGACCGCCTATGAGCGTATCCACAAACGTGGGAGCGTGATGAATCTCTATATTGAAGGTGATGGCTTGGCATGGCTCTCCAGAAGCAGCCCATCGTTAGACCCGACCCCAAACAATCCTGTGGCACTTAACCTAGCAGCGCTGGATAAAGCAGGGAATGTTGGCTATCTGGCTCGCCCATGCCAGTTTAGCAAACTTATCAATAAACAAGAGCCATGTGATGCGGCCTATTGGACCAATAAGCGCTACGCTCCCGAAGTGATTGCTGCCTATCAGAGCGCGCTCGATGAAATCAAGGCACGCTATCAAATTAGCGGTTTCAATCTTATTGGCTTTTCCGGCGGTGCCGGTATTGCTGCTCTGGTTGCGGCAGAGCGTGATGATATCGTCAGCCTGCGCAGCGTAGCCGGCAATCTCGATCATAAAACCCATAGTGAATTCCACAACGTCACTATTTTGGAAGCCTCGCTCAATCCTGCCGATTTCACAGATCAGCTCAGTGACATTCCTCAATATCATTTCATTGGTGGTCAGGATAAAATTGTTCCACCAGTGATATACAACAGCTATAAAGCCAAATTCAAAGATCACTCTTGCCTACAAAGCACTGTAATCCAGGATGCCGATCATGATAAAGGCTGGGTTGATAAATGGCCTGAGCTTCTTAAGCTTGAGCCGAAATGCCAATACAGGCGCTAGTTTATAACCTAAAAATGTTGCCAGCCTGCTTTTGATAGCGTCATAGGCTGGCCGTTTTTATCTACAACACTCACCTGCCCGGCGCCTTTTCCATGACATGTCCCGACAACACTGGCTTGCACGCCCCGCCCTTTAGCACCCTGAACAAATGCATCAACCTGATCAGCTGGGATGCTGAGGGCCAGTTGATAATCATCCCCGCCCGTTATTAAATCTTCTATCGATATCTTTTCTTGCTCTACAAGTTTTTGAGCCTGTGGTGAAAACGGCACGAAATCGGCTCTCACCTCAATATCGATATGCGAGCGCTTTGCGATATGCCCTAAATCAGCCATTAAACCATCCGAGACATCCAAAGCTGCATGCGCCATATCACGCACGAGACGGGATATCCCTATTGGCGGATTGGGCGCGCGATAACGCTCAATAAAATATGCATCATCATCACTTTGTAACTCCTGATTCAGAAGCTTTAAACCAACCCACGCATCACCAATCCGGCCTGTAACAACGATCTTGTCGCCCGGCTGCGCACCTTGGCGCATAATCGCCTTACCATGGGGAACAAGCCCCAGTGCCGTAATAGATATCGATAAAGGCCCGTCTATTTTGGTTGTATCACCGCCGGAGAGAAAAACACCAAAATCCTGCTGCTCTTCTTTCAGGGCTTCTGAAAATCGAACCAGCCAAGCTTCATCCTTTACAGGCAAAGCAAGGTTGAGTTGATAACAATAGGGGTCTGCGCCCATTGCCAATAGATCGGAAATATTTGATCGCAGCGCCTTGATCGCTATGAATTCAGGCTCCTCACCCACCCAAAAATGCATCCCTTCATTCAATGTATCGGACGATACAACGATCTGGTGCGCCTCCGGCACATCGATTACGGCGCCGTCATTGACCAATCCATCCCGTGAGAGGGGCGCGAAATATCGCTCGATCAGATCAAACTCACTCATCCCACACCCCATGGAAATGATGAACGGGCCCACTGCCCTTGCCTATATCTAATTGATCTGAGGCTTTTATAGCATCCGTGATATATGATTTTGCGGCCTCAGCCGCGGACCTAACACCCAAACCTTTGGCTAGATAACACGCTAAAGCCGATGATAAAGTACAGCCCGTGCCATGCGTGTTCTTGGTATCTATGCGCGGTTCCTGCATAATGAAAACACCGTCCTCCAAAGCCATAACATCGATACTGGCGTGCCCATCCAAATGTCCACCTTTCAGCAAGACGGCCCTACTCCCCAATTTCAGAAGCTCTTGTGCCATCTTTTCCAAATCACCATCATATTCTTGCCCGAGCAATATCTCTGCCTCTGGGATATTGGGTGTAATCACATCGGCAAGGGGCAATAAATCGTGCTTTAAAATCTCAACGGCCTCACTTGATAGGAGCGGATCACCACTGGTGGCCACCATTACAGGATCGAGGACAATATGAGGGGTATTTTTATCTTTAAGAGCCTGAGCGATTACTTTAATTGTGTCTTCATTGCCGGCCATACCGATCTTCACGCCATCAATGCGAACATCATCAAGCAGAGATCTGATTTGTTGCTCTAAAAATTCGGCTGGAGGGATATGCACATCTTGAACACCTTGCGTGTTCTGCGCTGTCAACGCTGTGATAGCCGCCATGCCATAGCATCCCAATGCTGAAAAAGTTTTTAAATCAGCCTGAATACCTGCGCCGCCCGATGGATCAGACCCTGCGATTGTAAGAACATTCTTGATCATGTTTGATCTTTAGCACGGGCAAGCTGGATATGAAACTCTCTTGCCGCATCTTGCGGATCTTGCGCTTCACTAATGGCGCGCATCATGGCAACGCCTCTTGCGCCTGCCCTGATAACATCACCGGCACGCTCCGGAGTTATGCCCCCAATACCAACAACAGGCACAGGCGACAGATTTACTAACCCCGCCAGCCCATCCGGGCCAATCACAGGTTTGCCCTTGTCTGTCTTTGTATCAAACACGGGGCCGCTGCCTGCATAATCTACAATTGCCGGATCAATCGCGGTCATATGATCCGGTGTAAATGCGGTCAGACCAATGATCTTATCATCCCCAAGCATCGCTCGCGCTTCTGAGACCTGCATATCCCCTTGCCCTAAATGCACCCCATCCGCCTCCACCGACTTGGCAATACCCACATTATCGTTAATCAAAAAAGGAATATTGAAAGGCTTGATAATCTCAGAGATCATTGCGGCCTGTGCAGCAAAGAGAGCTTCATCGCCCCCCTTATTGCGCAATTGGATCATAGTAACCCCGCCTTGCACAGCCTGAATAGCAACATCCACAACATCCCTGCCCGCACAGCAGGCAGGGTCTAAAACCAGATATAAGGAGAGATCAAAGCCAGAGCGGAACGACACGCTACTTCTTCGTATCGAGCGCTTCATCGATCAGCCTTGATTGCTCATCAATATGGCGCTTCATCAAACCAGTCGCAGGCGCAGCGGCCGCTACACGACCAATATAACGCGGACGAGATGACTTTGTTTTAACATCGGCCAAAACAGCTTCTATCAAACGGTCAACAAAGAACCAGGCTCCTTGGTTTTCAGGTTCTTCCTGACACCAAACAACCTCAGCATTTTTGTAAGGCTTCAATTCCTCAACTAATGCCTTATGCGGGAATGGATAAAGCTGTTCAACGCGCAAGATCAAAACATCTTTCACATCACGTTTGCGGCGCTCCTCAAGAAGGTCGTAATAAACCTTACCGGTACATAAAACCACACGCTTGATCTTATCCGGCTTGGCCAGATCCTTCGCATCATCATCCCAAAGAACGCGGTGGAAGGTGCTCTCGCCTGTGAACATGTCGGCTGTCGAGACCGCCAGCTTGTGACGCAACAATGATTTCGGAGTCATAATGATCAATGGTTTACGGAAGTCACGCGCCATCTGACGGCGAAGAATATGGAAGTAATTCGCCGGCGTCGTACAATTTGCAACCTGCCAGTTATCTTCCGCAGAAAGCTGCAAGAAACGCTCGAAACGAGCGGATGAGTGTTCCGGCCCTTGACCTTCAAACCCATGTGGCAAAAGCATTGTCAGGCCCGACATGCGCAACCACTTGCTCTCGCCCGAGGCAATGAACTGATCGATAATCACCTGCGCGCCATTGGCAAAGTCACCGAACTGGGCCTCCCAAAGCGTAAGCGTCTTGGGATCAGCCAGCGAGTATCCATATTCAAAACCAAGCACAGCCATTTCAGAGAGCGGACTGTCATGCACTTCGAATTTAGGCTGATCATCGGCAATATTTTGCAATGGAATATATTTTTTCTCGTTTTCCTGATCATACCAAATCGCATGACGGTGAGAGAATGTACCGCGGCCAACATCCTGCCCAGACAGGCGCACAGCATAACCATCACTCAACAATGTACCAAAAGCCAGTTGCTCGGCTGTTGCCCAATCGAAGCCTTCGCCGCTTTCAAACATTTTGATTTTGGTATCCAAGACACGCTGTAGCTTGCGGTTGATGTTGAAGCCCTCAGGCACAGTCGTGAGCTTGTCCTTCATAGTCTCCATTTCTTTATCCGAAATAGCCGTCTCACCGCGGCGCGCATCGCCATAAGCAACCTTCAAGCCTTCCCAGGCACCGCCCAGGAAATCAGCATCATTTGGTTTATAGGATTCTGTCGCCTGGAAGGCCTCCTCAAGATAATCAACAAACTCCTGAACAAGGCCATCGGCCTCTTCTTGCGTCACGACTTTCTCAGCCACCAACTGCTTGATGTATTTCTCGCGCGCAGTTTCATGCGAAGCAATTGTCTTGTACATGATTGGCTGCGTAAAGGCCGGTTCGTCGCCTTCATTATGACCAAAGCGGCGGTAGCAGAACATATCAATCACAACATCTTTCTTAAAGCGTTGACGGAATTCCGTAGCAATACGGGAGACATGCACAACAGATTCCGGATCATCCCCATTCACATGGAAAATCGGAGCAGCCAACATTTTCGCAACATCCGTAGAGTAAGGCCCGGAACGTCCATATTTAGGCGTTGTAGTAAAGCCGATCTGGTTGTTAATGACGATATGAATTGTACCGCCAACACGGTAACCGGGCAGCTCGGAAATCATGAGTGTTTCTGCTGTCACACCCTGTCCGGCAAAAGCCGCATCCCCGTGCAGAAGCAGAGGTAGGACAGAGGTTGATTCCACATCACCACGCTGGATTTGTTTGGCACGGACCTTACCAATCACAACGGGGTTCACAAATTCCAAATGCGATGGGTTTGCCGTCAAAGACAAATGCACTTTTTTATCTTCAAATTCACGGTCAGACGATGTCCCCAAGTGATACTTCACATCACCGGAGCCCAAAACATCATCAGGCGTAGAGGCTTGTCCCTGAAATTCGGCAAAAATGGCTGTAAAGGATTTACCCATGACATTTGAAAGCACATTCAAACGACCACGGTGGGCCATGCCAATAACGACCTCTTCCAAGCCAATTTGTGACCCACGCTTCAAAATTTGTTCAATCGCTGGGATCAGTGCTTCCCCGCCATCAACACCAAAGCGCTTTGTGCCCGGGTATTTCTTATGCAAGAACTGCTCAAACTGCTCGGCTGCTATCAAGCGCTGTAGAATGGCGCGCTTCCCATTAACCGTGAAATCGGTTTTATTACGTGGCTCTTCAATGCGCTGCTGGATCCACGCTTTTTCCTCAGGATCTGTTAAGTGCAAAAACTCAACGCCGATTTTGTCACAATAAATCTGACGCAAGGCTGCCAAAATTTCATTCAACGTCGCATATTCCATGCCCAATACACCGTTGATGAATATGCGGCGGTTCATATCCGCAGGTGTAAAGCCATAATGCTCTGGTTGAAGCTCGGGATGCGTTTCCTTTTCCTTCAAACCCAGCGGGTCAAGATCGGCCAACATGTGACCACGCGCACGATAAGCTCGAATAAGCATCAGTGCCTGAATGGAATCACGCGTAGCTTGCTGTAAATCTTCGCGGTTAAGTTGGTCATTCTCACGGCGCCCGTAATTCTGATTGGCGCTCGGCAGAAGATCAGGCGCAGAGGATACACCGGCTTCAAAACCACGTGAGGCGGAGCGATTTTCATCCGGCGTCCAGCTTGCCCCGTGCAATTCTTTCAACAACTCAATTTCTGCATCCCCTAAAGAACCAAAAAATTCCTGCCAGCTTCGATCAACGCTCGCCGGACTGCGCAAATACTGACCATAGAGATGGGCAATATATTCGGAATTAACGCCGCTAAGGAAAGTCTCGTTATAAGATGCAGATTGAGCCATGTGTCTTGTTCCTTTTTTTAAAGTAATCAGTAAATTTTATGCAACATAATCGGTTTGTAGCGCTCTCGCAAGCTCTGTTAGCGCTTTTCGCTCTTCTAGAGAAATATTCATAAATTCATCAAACGTCTTGGTCACGCGGCTTTTGAACATGGCGCCAAGCTTTGTCATGAAAAACAAAAAATACATGCGCATTTTTGTGGAACTGCTGGTTGTGTC
>CAZTBB010000042.1:0-15649 GCA_964611755.1 uncultured Pseudobdellovibrionaceae bacterium | reverse complement strand
GGAGGGCCCTGTGCCATTATCGGCAACATAATCTGTAAATGTATTGGTCATCCGCCCATACACAATATAGGCAGCGCCATCGGAGTCATCTGAAGCGGTTCCGGCGCCATCGGAGTCATTCGAAATATTGTTATCAACACCGGGCGTTCCAATGGCCAGATCATCAAACCCATCGCCATTAATGTCACCGGCACTGTAGATATCGAAATCAAATAAATCGGCATTACCAACGGTTGACGGGATTTCGTAATCCATACGGAAGGCCACATCCGGGCTGTTGAGCTCGTTATAATCAATCTTTCCATCATTCAAAAGGGTGCCGTACTGGCCGCCATACACAATATAAAACTCGGTCATGTATTGTGAGGCTCCCGGCTCTTTGATGGCGACAACAAGATCATCGAACCCATCACCATTGAAATCACCCGCAACGCCGGCATCAATGATATGTTTGGTTAAGCCTGCGGTTGTAATTCTGTATCCATCAAAGCCTGCGCTTACTGTAGAAACAGAGCTGCCGCCAATGGTTTCGCTGCCAAAGGCGACAATGAATTCACCTTTCGACCCGTTGGCATTTCTATCAAAGATGGCCATATCTGATACGCCATCACCATCATGATCGCCGGCATTGAAAATAGGCATCTCAGTGTTTGCTGCGGCCAAGCCTGTAAACGTAACAGCTTGAGAGCCGCCACCAGCGATGCTGGCTGCTGTGTTGTCGCCCAGAACAACATTAATTGTACCAGCGCCAAGATCTGCATAAGCAAAATCGGCAAATCCGTCACTATCAAAATCACCAATGCCGGATATATCACTTCCCCAGTTTTCACCGCCAGTAGGGCCTGCGAATGACAAGCCATTAGCAGATGTCAGGGTTGAAATATCAATCGTTTGCGTTGGTGTGATACCACCCTGACCGAAAATGAGATGCACTTCTCCAGCATCTGTTTTTCCTGCAGGGTCAGCCATGGGCGCACCAATAATAAGATCATCAAATCCATCACCATTAACATCACCAACAGTTGAGATCGAGAAGCCGAATTCATCTCCAACAGCCAAACCTGTAAAATCAATCAGCACCGTGCCGCTCGCATCAACGATCTGAACTTGCCCGGATCCAGTGGTGTTGGCATTTCCTGTTGGCGCTGAGATGGCGTAATCAATATCACCATCACCATCATAATCACCAATTGCGGTAATTTGCATGTCATCATGAATGCCTGTGATTGAGCTTGCTTGAGACGAGAAATTTCCAGGGCCGGTCGGGACATTAAAGTCTGAATTACTGGTTGCCTGACCATTAAGCTGGAAATACAAATTGTCCAAAGAACGGCCAATCAGTAAATCATCAAACCCGTCGCCGTTTAAATCACCCACAGCCGCAAACCCATCACCAAAGCCTTTGGCGATGTCATCTGTGATGTGCAAGATAGTGTTATTGGGTTGATCAAGACGCAAATCAGGCAGGCGCGACGCACTGCTCTGGATTGTGACCGTCTCGGAATATTCAAGATTGCCGGATTGATCGAGGAATTGTATCTCACCCTCGGTGTTCCCGAGCCCCGGTGCGCGCATGCGCAGCTGTAATGTCTGGCCATCACTAATGCCTGTAAGGCCCGCAGTATATGCCCCCCCATCGATTGAAACTTCAATGTTGGATGATGTGTTGATATCAGTCTGATTATCAATACCCAGAATACTAGGGTTGGTGCTGGCAAGATACTGGAATGGCATGGTAGAGCCTAAATCACCGAAGCTTGGAGTTGTATCAGGCGTGCTATCAATGTCAGCGACGTTAATTGTGTAGGTCGCCGTTGTGGTTTCACCGAGATCATCGGTGAATGCGATATCCAGCGTGTAGTCTGTCGTGGTTTCGAAATCAAAATTATTATTACCGTTTACCGATATTTTACCGAAAGAATCAATGGCGAAGAGCCCGTTTCCTGTGCCCCCGATAATGGCATAATTTGAGATGGACGAGCCACCATCATGGGTGACGTCACCGGAAATATCAGCAATAAAAGTCGTATCATTTTTATTTTCATCTACGACTAACCCCGTGGATTGCGTGATGATCGGGCTTTTGTCACCAATATCAATAGTAATTGTTTGTGATAAAACCTCGCCAGTGTCATCGGTGACATCTATCGTTAATGTGTGGCTGGTGGCTGTCTCGAAATCAACATTCGCAGACCCCGTAGAATTAAGCGTAATTTTTCCGGCCGCATCAATATCAAAGTAGCTCATGCCAGTGCCGCCGCTAATAGCGTATCCCGAAATGGTAGTGCCGCTTTCGGCAGTAATTTCAGTTGAGAAATCAGTCACGATTGTCCCGCTGGTCTGGTTTTCATCAATGTTATAGGCGCCTGATTGAGAATAGGTCGGCCCAAAATCTGTGATATCAACAGTAACCGTCCCGGTTTCGACGACATCCCCATCAACATTGAGCTGTTGAACGGTCAAAACATATTGGCTGGTGCCCTCAAAATCCAAATTTGTATTATCAATAATGCGGATATTTCCAACCGAGGAAATAGCAAAAATGCCATCTGTGTTTCCATCGGCAATGGCAAAACTTGTGCCCGGCGCCAAAACTGGAGCACTCGCAAAAATAGAGCCGACTAATGTTGTGTTAGCAACTTCCTCACCCACTGTTAAAAAGGCCTGCGGTCTATCCGATGGAGCTATAGGCCCTGTTGAGCCATCTGCCTGATCGGCTAAGTCTTGAATAACACCCGGTGGTGGTGGCGGTGGTTGGTTTAGTGTCGTTGGCGGCGGCGGTGGCGCTGTATTTGTCCCTGTTGGCGCAGGCGCAGGGCCTGCTGATCCATCTGTGCCTCCTGTGCTGCCTGTTGGTGCTGTGGGGCCTGCATTTGTCCCTGTTGGAGTTCCCGGAGGAGGAGGGGGCAATGGCTCGCCTGCTGGTGGCTGGCTGCCTTCAACAGGGGTGCCGTCTGCGGTTGGTCCATCAGGGCCTTGCCCGTCAGGCCCTCCATCAGGCCCTCCATCCGGCCCTTGACCATCCGGCCCTTGCCCGTCAGGCCCTCCATCTGGTCCTTGACCATCTGCGTTTTCTCCCTCCGGCCCTTGCCCATCCGGCCCTTGCCCATCCGGCCCTTGCCCATCCGGCCCTTGACCATCCGGCCCTTGCCCATCCGGCCCTTGCCCATCTGCGTTTTCGCCATCCGGCCCTTGCCCGGCTTCACCGCCCTGAGGCTCGCCGCCTTGGCCCGTATTATCACCGCCTTGATTGCCGGCGCCTAAATCGTTGAATGAGGAAAACAGCCCGCCCGCAACATTTGAAACGGATACAAACTTCGCCGCAACATCCGCAGGTGAGAGCAAGCCAAGATTCTGAATGCCATTCCCTGCACCGCTAATATCAAACTGCGCCGTTTCAAACTGGCCGGCTAATGTCATTTGGTTTCCATTAAAGTCGGTCAATACAATAGCGCCCTCGGCTACAGTGATTTCACCGCGCACAACATCACCCATAATAATGGTTCCGCGAATACCAATCGATCCCACGGGGGTTTCGATCGTAACATCATCGGGATCTTCACGGCCGATAAGACCGGATGTAAAAACAAAAACGCCTTTTAGAACTGAGAAGTTCGTTGTTCCTGCTTGGGTTGCAGGATCAAAGATGTATTCATCAATAGCGAGACGTGCATCTTCCGAGATAGCAAAAGAGGTTTCGTCGATGAACATAATGTTCACGGCACCTTCGTCGTTGGTTTCAACAATATCGCCTTGGAAGATCGGCGTGCCAATCGATACGGGCTCGACTGTACCATCAAGGCGTGTAACCGTTGCTTCGCCTGATAGCTCTTGGACTGCGCCAACAGGCGATATATCCGTGGCAGCAAGGCCGGCATTGGCAAATTGCATTGGGCTTTCCGTGAATGATTCAACAAGATTGGGCGTAAGTGTTAAGCCATTGGGGGATACGATATTTGGCTGTGGGATCGACGCAAAATAATCTTCGACTATAACGGTGCCATCCGGCCCTTCGATAACAAGATCCATACCTTCGCGGGAAAAATCGGCATCGCGGATATAGCTATCGCTGGCAACACCAACCTCAGTCTGGCCGTCAGCAATCTGAATAATATTATCTGAATGTGTTTCGGACCCTGAATTGTCCCCTGAAAAACGTGCCATCCCCTTGAAGCCCCTTATTTTATAAATATTTTACACTAAAATTATCCCAACTTTAATAGTATGCAGGAAACTTATTAATTGCAGGTAAAGTTTATAATGAATTTTAGCGGGTTTGCCGGCGGCCCTAGAGATCAGATTTTTTCCAGTTTTGAACGATTTTTGTCGTGTCCTTTTCAATCGCCGGGCGGGCAAAGAAATATCCCTGACACAAATCACAGTCCAATTCTTTCAAAAGCCTTGCCTCTTCAATAGTTTCAGCGCCTTCTGCGATGACTTTCATCTTCATATTCTTGGCCAAGGATACAATCGATTTGATCAAGGCCATGCTGCTTTCTTTTTTCATCATGTCCTGAACAAAGCTGCGGTCAATTTTTAGTGTATCAATAGGGAAATAGTGTAAATAGCTCAGGGACGAGTAACCTGTACCAAAATCATCAATAGCAATACTGATTCCGGCATCCTGACAGGTTTTCAGGCGCTCTTTGGCTGTTTCAGGTTGATCCATCAGGAGACGTTCCGTGATTTCAATGTGGATTTGCTCCGGTTTTACACCTGTTTCATGCATGATTTCATGCGTGGTTTCCACAAAGTTGTCGGCGGCGAAGTCACTGCTGGAAAAGTTAACGCTCATAAACAGCTCGCCATCTTTGCCGCAGGCCATTTCAATACGCTTCAGTGCGGAGCAGGACTCTTTCAGAGCCCATTTGGTGGCCTCGACAATCAATCCGTTATCCTCAGCCATTGGAATGAACAAATCCGGTGAAATAAACCCTTTTTCCGGGTGTTCCCAGCGCATTAATGCCTCAAACCCGGCCACTTCACCCGTGCACAGGTTAATAATCGGCTGGTAATGCAGATAAATTTCGCCATTATCGATGGCCGCTTTGAAATCATTCGACATCTTAATGGTTTGAATTGCTTGGGCTTTTTCTGCATAAGTAAGCTCGACAGCCTCCGGCGGGGGCCAGCTTTTGACATCACCAATAATGTCTGCACGCGCCAACATATCGCGGTAGCGGGTTAAAATAACTTGCGCGGTCATGCGCAAGATCGGATCGGCGGCCTCCAGGCGGCGGGCAAAATCCGTGGCGCTGATCTCCAGCATTTTACAGTCTTCCAGGGCTCTGACAGTGGCTGTGCGCGGGGCATTGTCAATAATGGCCATTTCACCAATCATAGTGCCGGAGCCGCGTGTGCCAACGCTTTGCTCGGTTCCATCGGGTTTTTCAACCAAAATTTCAACGCGGCCTTCTTCGATAATATACGCAAAATTCCCCGGCTCACCCTGTTTCATGATGGTGTCGCCGATTTTAAAGGTTTTCTGATTGGTGTCCTGATCGAGCAAAGCGCACTGCCTTTGAAAAAAGAATCAAAATTTACTTCTACAGGCTATGTCTTATCAAAGGGTTAATCAAGAGTGCGAAAGGATTTATGCTATTAGTAGTTTTTGAAGGTAGGTTGTCCCTTGTTGGGCGGAGGGAGTGGGCTTTAATGGTTTTGTTTTTTTTACATTTCAAACTTGACAATCCGTTCATAACCCTTGTATTGTCCGCTTTCACTTAGGAATTTATGAGTAGAAAGTTGGAACAATGAAAGTTGCAAATTCACTGAAAACATTGAAAAAAAGAGACAGAAACTGCCGCGTTATTCGTCGTCGTGGCCGCACATACGTGATTAATAAGAAAAACCCACGTATGAAGGCACGTCAGGGCTAATTCCCTCTTTTGACTTTTTATTATTGAATGAGCACGCTTTTAAGAGCGTGCTTTTTTGATTCCGCCCCTCTTTTTTTAGGGCGGTCTTGTGTATAGACCTGTGGGTATCTCTTATGATTGCGCTCGCTCTCTTGCCATGATTGAAAATCCCATTTTATAATGAGATCAGATTCGTTTGTTCGAATGTTTACTGATCTGTTCAGATCGTCGTTTATCATAATGGGAATATCACCATGAAAAAATTACAATTACTGTCTTTGCTTGCAATTCCTTTCTTGCTCACCGCTTGTGGTGAGGGGTGGGAGGTTAAACTTTCCGATGATATTGCCCCCTATGGCAATAAAAGAACAGCAGGAAGCACCTATGTATATGTTTTGGCCAAGATGATGCCTGCTAAAGGTGTGCAGGTCGAGCCTGCGCAGGCAGCGCCTGTTCAGGACGGTATGCACAGCGTGAAGCGCGTTTTGAAGCCAACGCGCATGCAGGCAGAAGAAATATTCAATAAGAAAATGATGAAGTAAAAAAGCGGATCTGCGCTTTTGATCTCATGTGCCTTCGTTGAGAGTGGTCTGCAGCCTTTATCGCTTGGGAATCCAATATAAACAATATAAATTCCGCGTTGTTGAATATTGCTCGCCAAGGTACAATGGGTGTTAACGATAAAACCTTTTTTGTATGAGTGGGGCCACATTGTCTTTTTGGATTTTTCTTTGGATACTCATTTCCGTTGTATTGATCGGCTTCTCTATTTGGACCTATGTGATTTTGTTCCGCCAGCGTAAAGTATGGAAGAGCTTCGCGGCTAAGAACAAGTTTGAGTATAATGTCGATGGGCTTTTTGCCCCGCCGGCCATGGAGGGCAATGTCAACGGCTATGACATATCATTCTTTGCCGCAGAGCATCAGCACCCCGAAGCGCGATCAGGCCAAAAAAGAACTGCCTGTGAGGTGATGCTCAAAAGCCAATTATTGTTTGAGGGGGCTATCGCGAGTAATTTTTTCACTGATCTGGTAAAAACACAGCAATTCGAGGAGAGTTGGACGCCCGATCATGAAGACTGGAACAAAAAAGTGTATTTTGCTCAATTGAATGAGATTAAACACGCAAAACAATATTTTGATGATCACCGCCTTACATCCATTCTTGGCTTGTTTAGAATCAAAAATAGCGATGGTATTTTTATTGTCCGGGAGGGCAAGGCTTTGCTGCGTATTGATTTATCCAATCCGCTTTTAACCGAGGAAAAATTAGAAAAATTAATGAATCGTGTTTTGAAATGTGCTGAGGCACTGGAGCTTGCCGATGAGGAAAAGCAGGCCTTGATGGAAAGTAAGGCAATAGATCAATCCAAAATGAACAAGATTGAACCTTCAGAGGTTGCGGATAACTCAACATCCTTTGAATTTGAGGATGATGAGTAAGGCGCGTGACTAATCCGCGTTGGGCTGAAGGCTTGCCGTTTTGAGGACGGCTCTGGTGTCGATGATATCGGCAATACAACGTTTGGGCTTTGCCTTTAAATCGCCTCTGCTGCGAATTTCGTAATGGTAGACGGGAATCTGTGATACATCCGATGCACCATTCACCCAAAACAAATCAATCACACAATTTTGCGTTCTGTATTGCCAGCTTTGTGTCGTGCCGTCTTTTCTAATAAGCTCTGGCTCACCCATAATTTTCAGAGCATCTGTGCCGGTCAGTTGTTTCATCTTTTCCGGCTTGGCAGCAACAAGAGCACGCATGTTGTTGCGTCGCCAATCATGATACAGCTCTTTTGCTTTTTCGGTATTCAGGGTTTGAACCAATGATGCCGCCGATACAGAGGCGTGAGCAGGTTTTGTCGCGCCTCTTATGTCCGGGTTCCAATAAGATTGTGCGCTCCATACTCCCAAAATAGTGACAAGCGTTAATACCCCAAACAGAGTAGAGCGCGCATGGCGCAATAGCTTTGAGCCAGAAGTGGTTTCCTGGCTCAAATCATTGGAGGTAATCTTCGTAATATGGATGGCCATAAATGCCCTTTAAATTGGCTTACTCAGCAGCAGTAACATTCACGCTCTGGAAAAGCTCGCCTTCATCCGAATTTGCTGCCGGTGAAGTTGCCGCTTTGGCTTGCGCTTTTGCCATTGATGATGCGGACTTGCCTGCCTTTGCTTTGTTTGCAGATGGTGCCGCCGCTCTTGGCGCGATTTGTGTGAACGGTGTCATGGTTCCATCGATCGCGGCTCCTGCCTCGACCTCAAGTGTTCTGTATGTGATAGAGCCTGTGATAGAGCCTGTAGATGTCACTTTCAAGCGGCCATTTACCGTCAAGTCACCTTCAAAACGGCCAGCAATTGTTGCCTCATCAATTTCGACTGTTCCAAAGTAAGAGCCTGTCTCGGCAACGTTTAAAACAGATGCTCCCTTAAGGGCGGCCTCAACGGTTCCTTGAACGATCAAGTAATCACAGGCTTCGATTTCACCGGACATTGTAATGCCGGCGCCGATCACCAATCTGCGCGGCTCGGCTGTTGTTTCTGACCCTGAAGGGGCAGGGGCCTGAACAGAGGTGCTTTCGGGCGCTTGTTGCGCAAAGCTTGATGGTGCACCGTAAGATGCATAAGGCGGCGTGGCAGGGGCAGTATATGTCTGAGGCTGCTCTTCCTGTGTTTCGTTTGTTTCTGGTGTCTCTTGGTTCATTTCTTGGGTTTCCTCTGTTTGTGGTGCTTCTGGATAATCTGAAGAAGGTTGTGATGTTTCCTGTTCTTCTGTTTGTTCTGATTGTTCGATTTCAGCATCTTGAGCCTGCTGATTTTCACTCTGTTCTTGCGCCAGTTCGGCCTCAGATTTAATGCGGTGAAACATGTGTCATCTACCTCTTCAAATAAAAATAAAAACGAACTCAAGTTGCCAAGAATGCAACCAAAATTCTATTCATGTTTAGGATTGAGCCGACCCTAGCACGGCGATCAAAAACCCGCAAGATGGAATTTCAGCTATTTTGCATGAATCTGCTTTAAGGTGTTGATTTAGAATGAAATAAAATCAGTGGAAATGGTCATATATTTTTTGTGCCAGCGCTTTGGAAACACCTTCTACGCGCGCCAAATCCATGACCCCGGCCTCGGCCACGGCTTTGGCGGAACCAAAGTGAAGCAAGAGGGCTTTTTTACGTGTGGCGCCAACCCCTTCTATGGCATCCAAAGGTGAAGATTTTAGCTGTTTTTCACGGCGTGTGCGATGGGCGCCAATCGCATAACGATGCGCTTCGTCCCGTAATCTTTGTAGGAAGTGGAGCGTTGGATCATTCTCCGGCAGGGAAAAATCGGGACGATCATGCATAAAGAATTTTTCGCGCCCGGCGTTTCGGTCTGGCCCCTTTGCGATGGCAACCAGTGTAACATCATCTTGCACTCCGAGATCTTCCAACACGGCACTTACGGCATTAAACTGTCCCTTTCCGCCATCAATCAAAAGAAGGTCAGGCCATTCTTCATCGATCATCTCCGGGCTGGCTTCCTTACTATCCTTGATGAGACGCTTGAAACGGCGCTCTATAACCTCGCGCATCATGCCGTAATCATCGGCTTGACCGGCCGTTTTGATGTTGAACTTTCGATAGGCCGATTTTTTGAATCCTTCCGTGTCTGTGACAATCATTGCTCCAACCATGTTGGTTCCGGAGATATGGCTATTATCATATACCTCAATTCGTTTAGGCGGGTCTTGCATATCAAACAGCGCCGCTGTTTTTTGAAGCATTTTTGAATGTGAGGCATTCTCTGTTATTTTTCTGTTGAGCGCTTGCTTTGCATTTTGTGCGGCAAATTCCAACAGGCGCTTTTTCTTACCTCTTTGGGGGTGTATGAAATGCACATCATGGCCAGCTCTGGTGCTAAAGGCCTGAATCATTAACTCTTTATCAATGATGTCGGTTCCAATGATGATCTCTTTCGGGATTGGCTTGTTTTCATAGAATTGTGCCAGGAATGCCGAGACGATTTCATCGCTAGGCTGGTCACTATCGTGGCGGGGAAAGTATGAGGCATTGCCAAAATTGCGCCCCCCGCGAAAGAAGAAGACCTGAATACAGCTTTTGTTGTCTTCGCGGTGTATGGCGATAACATCGGCATCGCGAATGCCTTGCATATTGATATCCTGATGTGCCTGTATGGAGCTCAAGGCACGAATGCGGTCACGATAAAGGGCGGCTTTCTCATAATCTTGGGCATCACTGGCCTGCTGCATGTTGTCTGCCATGCGCTTCTGAATTTTAGTGTTTTCCCCATCCAGAAACTCCCGCGCCTCATCCACCTGTGCAGCGTATTCCTGTTTGTCGACATAGCCCACACAAGGCGCTGTGCATCGTTTGATGTGATATTGCAGGCATGGGCGTTTGCGGCTTGAGAACACGTTGTCGCTGCAATTTCTCAGCAAGAATGCGCGTTGCAAAATTTGTATGGTTTGGTTCACATAGCGCGCTGTGGCGAAGGGGCCAAAATACGATCCTTTGCGTTTTTTTTGTCCTCTGTGTTTGGTGACTTGTGGAAAGTCATGATCATCGGTTATCAAAATATAGGGGAAGGATTTATCATCCCGCAACAGGATGTTATAGCGTGGCTTTAATTTCTTGATCAGGTTGGATTCCAGCAACAAAGCTTCAACTTCGGTGTGGGTTTCCACGACCTCCATATGGGTTGTTTGTGCGACCATGCGCTGGATGCGAATTGAAAGTTTATTCGGGTTCGTATAGGAGGCGACACGTTTTTTGAGCGATTTTGCCTTACCGATATAAAGCACATCTCCATGTTCGTTGAGCATGCGGTACACCCCCGGACTTCCGGGAAGTTTTTTTACTGTCTCTTGAATGGTTTGAACACCACTGCTGAGGCCTTTGGCTGAATTATTGCTCATATAATAACTATGTAAGGTTGAAAGAGGTGTTTGTAAATTCTTTGCCGCGAAAAAGAATTTTCACTCTTGACTTTTTGGGTTGCAACCTATCAACTACAAATCAATCAAGAGTTGAACTTAAAGCAGGAGGACTTATAGCTATGAGTTGTAAGCACACACATCAAATTTTTAATAATCATGGCGAACTCATCTTCGAGATGGAGAGTAAAACATTTGCAGAGTGTTTGGAGACCGCGGTGCTCGACGAGGTGAGGTTAAATGACGCCGATTTGTCGTACAAAAATTTGAGCAATATATGTTTGGATGATGCTCAACTGGTGGGTGCGAATTTTTCCGGATCAAATCTGAGCGGTGCCAATTTATCAGAGGCGGATCTTGGCCAGGCCAATTTTGTTCATGCATCTCTTTATAACTGTTGTTTTGCATTTTCCGATATGCGGGACGCGCGTTTTGAAGGGGCATTTTTCGGGGGGACAGATATTTTTGCCAGCACAATTGCAGGGGCAACTTTTGATGGAGAAAGTTTTCTGGATTTAAACTTCGGGCGTGTTAAAGACATGGAGAGGTGTATTTATCGTTTACGTGGATACAGGCTTATTGAGTTTAGCCGTCCACCGATTGTTATCCGCGGTATAAAGGAATTTCCTATTACAATATTTGATGATGTTGCGCATTATCAGGGGCATATCATCGAGCATATGTTATGCAGAGAGCAGGCTCAGAAAGTAGCGCCGCAAGCGGAGCTGCTCTCAACCGTCAATGAATTTTTACATGAAAACCGTGCATTTTTTGGATAGGCAATTACCATAAGTGAAATAAAGGTTGTGGGGTCATAATGCACGTTTACGTTAGGTGTAGGGAGTGGTTTGCGTTTTATTTGGAATTTTCCAAAGCATACGGGTGCAAACCAATGTTTCGAAAATACGCTTGCAACCATGAGGCGATTATTGATATGCCTTACTGTCAACTTGTTATCACAGGCAGGCGGCGTTTGAAGACAAAAAAAAGCAAAGAAGGGTTGTTTTTTAAAGGTGAAAAAAAGCGCAGAAATATTTCTAGACCTATTGAGGGAGTTGCAAAGAATTGACGTTGAGTTTCCTTTGCAATATGCCGTGTGCTTTTTTGAAATATCTTTGATGGAAGGGATGTCAATCTCGCTGTTATCTCGAAAGACGGGGATGCCGCTCTCAACTGTTTCACGAATTGTGGGGGCGTTGTCTGATAAGCGCCAATGCGGCAAGCCGTTTGCCCTGATTGAGGTGAAAATATCCAATGTTGGCCGCCGTAGTAAAGAGCTCTATTTAACTCCCGAAGGGCGCGTTTTGATTCATAATATTCATAGCGCCCTGACGAAGACGGCATAAAAGTCTAACAAGGATTATTTTTCGTGTTTGGGTGATTGCATGCGGCCACGAAGTGTGATTATTTATGTCTTCCGGATCTTAAGGGCCCGTGGCGGAATTGGTAGACGCTGCAGACTTAAAATCTGTTGTCCGTAAGGACGTGCCGGTTCAAGTCCGGCCGGGCCCACCATATTTATTCTAACGGCTTAATCGAAACCCCGCCTCATTTCCTCGGCTCTTGCTTTGATTTCTCCCTGCGCGGTTTCGAGCTCACGCTTCAAATCAGCATCTCGGTCGCTCTCGGGCTCTGGGTTACTTTTTTTTCTAAATAAATTTATTAACCCTTTAAACATATTTATCTCCCTTTTATTATCAAAACTTAAGAGCATTATACATAATAAATAACATTAAGTGCAAATTTTATGTTTTTGATGCATGGCGAGTGTATTTGCAGAGAAAGATATTTTAATCAAAAAAATACTCGCATTAAACCGCGGCCTGCAGGCTCATGGCGCTTGGAGCCTCGCCCATTTTTTCAATCAGTGCGATGACGTCTTTCGTTGATTTTTTGAGTAAATCTTCATTTGAGCTGCGCAGAACAACGCTGAGGCCTGTTTTGCCTCCACGGAAATTAGGATAGCTGCCAATTTCGACATCGGGATATGTATCCTGAATGGAGGAGAGCTCTTCTGAAATTTCACTTTCGGGGATAGTGCAGGTAATTGTATTCGATAGTAGTGGTGTACCAAGTTCCAGATTATTCAAAACAGCATCCAGCATGACTTTCATAATATTCGGAATACCGGCCATAACATGGACATTATCCAGAACAAAACCGGGGGCTGCGGATACGGGGTTTTCAATTAGTTTAACACCAACCGGCATAATCGCCATGGAGTCGCGCGCTTCGGTAAGGTCATCACCGTAATGATTTTCTAAAATCTCATGCGCCTCTTGATTGCGCTCCAGCTCTACGCCAAAGGCCTTGGCAACGCAGGCGGCCGTAATGTCATCATGGGTCGGGCCAATCCCGCCTGTTGTAAACACATAATTCACTTTCGTGCGCAATTCATTGAGCGTATCGACAATCGTCTCTTCGATATCGGGGATAACCCGCACTTCGATCAAGCGAATGCCATAGCGCGTTAGCTCTTTGGCAATCCAGTTGGAGTTTGTATCTTGCGTTCGCCCCGATAAGATTTCGTTTCCAATAACGATGGCGGCGGCGGTTACAATTTTTTCTTCATTATTTGACATTTTACCCACTTTCACGACAATGTCTTTCATCATAAGGACACATGATAAAATTTATCTTAACACCAGCGTTTTTCAATAGGATATATTAACAATGAATATCAATATCGAAAGAAACCCCGTTCTTAATGCCGATGGCATTGAGTTGCATCCGGAATCTGATTTTGATGGGATGCGCAAAGCCGGCCGTTTGGCGGCGGAGACGCTGGATATGATTACGCCGCATATTGTGCCGGGTGTAACAACGCAAGAGCTGGACAAGCTTTGCCATGATTTTATTACCAAGAATGGCGCAATTCCGGCCCCGCTGAACTATAAAGGGTTTCCAAAATCAATTTGTACATCGATTAACCATGTGGTGTGCCATGGTATTCCTGATGATAAAAAGCTGCGCGAAGGGGACATTATGAATGTCGATGTGACGGTCATTCTGGATGGATGGCACGGGGATACATCGCGTATGTTCTATGTCGGTGAAAAGATGCCCATTAAGGCAAAACGTTTGGTTGAAATGACCTATGATTGCATGATGGCCGGTATCGAAGCCGTTAAGCCGGGCGCAACACTCGGCGATATTGGTTATGCCATACAATCTTTGGCCGAAAAAAATCGCTATGGTGTTGTGCGTGATTTTTGTGGGCATGGCCTCGGCCTCACATTTCATGCGCCGCCATCCGTTGTGCATTTTGGCGAGCCGGGGCAGGGTGAACGCCTCGAGCCTGGCATGTTCTTTACAATCGAACCTATGATTAATGCCGGTGGCTGGCAGACTAAAATTCTGGCCGATGGTTGGACGGCTGTAACGCGCGATCGATCCCTCTCAGCGCAGTTTGAGCATTCTTTGGCTGTGACTGATGATGGGTTTGAGATCTTTACCCTTTCGCCAAAAGGGTATACAAAACCTCCTTATGGCGCCTGAAACACAAAAATCAGAAGAGAAACCGCATTATCATGGCCACCGTGATCGCCTAAGGGCACGTCTAAAAGAGGCTGGCCCGGACGCGCTTCAGGATTATGAATTGCTTGAGATTTTATTGTTCATGGCTATCCCGCGCCGTGATGTGAAGCCTTTAGCCAAATCGTTAATTCAAAAGTTTGATAATCTCCCGCGCTTGATGAGTGCGTCTATCGCGGATTTAAAACAGGTGGATGGCATCTCTGAAAATACAGCGATTGCGCTGAAGGCTGTTACGGCAATAGCGCATCGTTCTATGAAGCAAGAGCTGATGCAAAAACCTTTGCTGAATAGCTGGACCCGTTTGATGGATTATTGCCATGCCACTATGGCACATGAAACCAAAGAGCATTTTCGTATCATCTTTCTGAATAAGAAAAACGAGATGATTGCCGATGAGATTCAAAGCTCCGGTACTGTTGATCATACGCCTGCTTATCCACGCGAAATTATGAAGCGTGCGCTTGAGCTAGGGGCAACAGCCCTTATTCTCATTCACAATCACCCGAGTGGTGATCCCAAGCCATCTCAGGCTGATATTGAAATGACTAACCATATAATTCGTGCGGCAGAGCCATTCTCTATTGTCATTCATGACCATGTTATTGTATCCAAGAACGGCTATACGAGTTTTAAAACAGAAGGACTGATATAAAATGATCCCACGCTATACCCGCCCAGAAATGGCAAATATTTTTGAACCTGAAAATAAATTTCGCATTTGGCTGGAAATTGAAACGCTTGCTCTCGAGAAAATGGCGGATCTTGGCATTGTCCCCGAGAGTGCAGCCAAGGCTTTGCGTGAGAAGGGCAACTTTGATATTGCGCGCATTGATGAGATTGAAAAGGAAGTCAAACATGATGTGATTGCCTTCCTGACATCCGTGGCGGAATATGTTGGCCCGGAAAGCCGTTATGTCCATCAGGGGATCACATCATCCGATATTATTGATACGAGTTTTGCTGTGCAACTTACACAAGCGGCAGATTTGATTATCCAGGATTTAGATCGCCTTCTAACGGCGCTTGAAAAACGCGCGGTAGAACATAAGGACACTGTTTGTATCGGACGTAGCCATGGAATCCATGCCGAACCAACAACATTTGGTTTGAAATTGGCAGGGCATTACGCGGCCTTTAAGCGCGCTCGTGATCGTATGGTAGCGGCACGGGCAGAGGTGGCGACATGTTCTATTTCCGGCGCTGTGGGGACGTATGCAACCATTGATCCGGCCGTTGAGGCATATGTGGCCGAAAAGATGGGATTGGTCCCCGAAGATCTGTCGACGCAAGTCATCCCGCGTGATCGCCATGCCATGTT
>CAZTBB010000041.1:0-15854 GCA_964611755.1 uncultured Pseudobdellovibrionaceae bacterium | reverse complement strand
AGCTGATTTGTTGATCGTTTTAAATGCGCGTTTGAATGAAATAATGAGTCAGGAATATACGCTTTTTGAGCATAATCAAAAAATCATTCATATACACAATTCATCCGAAGAGATTGGTAAGGCTGGCTACCGCCCAGATTTGGCTATCGAAGCCAATATCTCCAAAGCTATGAATGTTCTGGCCGCCAAAGTGCGTGTGGATGGACGATCATGGGCAGGTTGGCGTGATGAAGGCCAGAAAGCCTATCAGGAATGGACACATATCTCCGCTGATCAGGCGCAGGATTGGAATGGCACAGATGTCACCCAGCTATTCTTTCATTTGCGCGATGCGCTGGATGATGATGCGATTATCACGACAGATGCCGGAAATTTTAGTGGCTGGTGTCAGCGTTTCATTCGTTATGGCCGGCCGGGACGTTTGCTTGCGCCGGTCAGCGGCGCTATGGGCTATGCCGTTCCTTCGGCAGTGGCGGCATCTATCGCTTTCCCGGGACGTCAGGTGATCGGGTTTTGCGGCGATGGCGGTTTTATGATGACAGGTCAGGAGTTAGCTATGGCCATGCATCATGGGGCCAAGCCAATCATTTTTGTGTTCAATAATGGTGTGTACGGCACCATCAAAATGCATCAGGAGAAACATTACCCTGGCCGCCCGAGTGCAACCTCTTTGACCAATCCCGACTTCGTAAAGCTTGCTGAAAGCTATGGCGTTTATGGTGCCCGCATTACAGAGGCAAGCCAGTTTGATAATGTTTGGGCAGACGTTCAAAAGCAAAGCCAAGAGCGTCCATGTTTGATTGAAGTCATGCAAGACCCCTTACAGGTGACAACCCGTTCGCAGGCCGCTTAAAAAACCCCGTATTCAGGCTAATTTAAAGACATAAAAAGTTTGACTTCTTATGTTAAATTTTTGTAGTGTCGGCGCGTGTAGAATGATCGCAAGGAGATGGGGTGCGATGGAATCTTTCATAATTTCAAACGGTGCAGGGCAAGTTGTTCTTGGCTTTGATACACCTTTTGAAAAACCACCTGTGGCGGTGGCGCATAACTCCGAATTATCCCGACTAACACTGGTTTTTGATGATGGCGGCTATGCTGATATCGATCATGCGCTAGAGCCTCATATTGATCGTGATTTGCATGTTTTGGACAATGTGCATTTGGTTATTACCCGTGATGGTGATGTTGATCATGGTTACAAATTGCCTCTGATAAAGGAGGGCGGCCATGAATGATGCGCTTGATATGCTCTCTGATGATCCAGATGCTGAAGAGCTTGTTCTGAGGCGTAAACGTCCCGAAGGGCGCGAAGAGCCTGATTACGCGCAGGATTATCGTAAGGCGCGTGATCGCAATTATGTGACAACAATCAAAAAGTTTCGTGTGCCCCCGAAAATGGATGCGCAGGAATTATCCAAGGATTTGATGCAAACAGCAGATATGCATCTGCATCTCAGAATACAAAAAACGCATTGGAAGGAATTAACATCACGCTTGAAGGCGCAAGATCCTTTTGTGCGCACATCGAATGTTGAATACGCCCTAAGCTCGGTGCCTTTTTTTGCAGCAATCGGTTTTCGTCAGGATTTGAGGGAGGCCTTTGGCCCTGTCGGTGCTTATGCTGTGATTGGCCTGATGTTGATGGCGGCTTTTGCGCGCCCGGCGATACAGGCCGTGATGAACAAAACCAAGAGCGGTAAGCGCAAGCTGAAGCACACATGGATGGGCAATGTGAACAGATCGGTTGGCCCTGTCTTTGTCAAAGACCGTATCTTGGAAAATGAATTAGGGGTTGAGAATTCCGCCGAGTTTGGCCGCGCCCTTAGCGAGGCTATTAGCTTTATGCGCCGTTATGAGGAGAAAGCCTATAAGCCGGGTGAAAGCCCATGGGAGCTGGGGAGCCGAGATGAAATCAAGCCAATCTCAAAGGGAAAGCATAAGGCGGCAGAGAGACATGTGCGCCGCTTAATGGATGATTTTGGCATGACAGTCAAAGATATCGAATTTTCAGATCATAATACGATGCAATCCAAACCCGGGCGCTTCTTCCGTTTTTCTTTTGATATGTATCACGGGGATAAGCCCATCCGTACGGCTGTGACTATACAGGTCGTGCCGGATATTGAATATGGCCGCTCGGCATTCTCGAAACATGGCTTGAATATTCCGCGCACACGCGTTGATGATTTGGGCTTGCCCGTAGAAGAACAAGATCTGGAGCCCATATATATTGATCATCCGATCAAGATTGGACAAAAGGATGAGCTGATTGCAAAGCCGTTTCAGCATGTAAAACAAGAGCGCTGCGAGAATGCGCTTAAGATGATGGATGAAAATATCTGGTTTCATGTCCAGCCGGAACATCTCTCCGATCCGGAAGGCCAGATTGTGTATGCGACCGTTTACAAGCCCAAAAAGCGGCCTTTAGAAGCCGATAAGAGCACGATTGAACGCCTGGATAAGTTGTCGGCCGCCCTGGATAATGAAGAATATGAAGAGCATGAATTGCCAAGCATTCAGGCGGAGATTGATAAAATCACCAAATCCTTGCGCGATCTTAAAAGTAAAAACAAAAAATACCGCCAGCAAAAAGCCCGTTATGACCAAGTTCGAGCCGAGCTGATTAAAACCATTAGCGAGGATGAGCGCGCCGAGTTGGAGCAAGAGAAAAAATCACTGGAAAATGAGCTGTTCAATGATGATCGCGGTGAATTTTTGGTATACAAAGCCAGATTAGGCAAAGACGGCTTGCCGCCGGCCATGAAGAAGTTTAAACAGGTGCGCCGCTTCACACATGCGTTAAGCTTTTTCCAATTTATTGATGAACAAATCACATCCCAAGGCTTCACGCGCTCCAGATTCTGGAATGTTCTGAAACATCATGAGATGCCATTCGGTATTCCGGTCAGTAAAAAAATGTTGAGAACAGCCAAGCGCACATTGGAGCGCATGAATGAGGGAACACAGTTTTTTGTCGACCGCCTCAGAGGCGGTGTATATGCGTTTGAACAAAATTCCAAGGGGCAATATGTACTCTCGGTCGGGAGCTTTGGCCGCACCATGACTCCGCCGAGGCAAGAGCATATGCAGGCCCTTAAAATTGGCGGGCATAATGAAGTTCTGGCTTATCTTGATGATCTTAAAAAACGTGAGAGTTTGATTGAAGATCCGTTCGGCGACATGGCCAAATTTGTGGCAGAGTTAGAAAAAATGGTCGCAAAAATGGAGAGTGCACCGATTATTTCATGTGAACGTCAGGCTGATGCCCCCGCACTTGGATCACCAGACTAGACCATGCCCTTGGTACTTTTATTAATGGCATGTGCCATTTTAAAATCCCGCTCACTAAGGCCGCCCGCATCATGGGTTGTTAAGGCAATATCCACACGGTTATACACATTAAACCATTCCGGGTGATGATCCTGTTGTTCCGCGATCAGGGCAACGGTACTCATAAAAGCCCAAGCCTGTTTGAAGGTTTTGAATTTAAATGATTTTTCTATTTTGTCGGCGTTGCCGGAGAGAGCCCAACCATCAAGAGATTCCAGAGCTTCTGTGATCTGTTTTTCATCGGCCTTGTGAATCATTTTATTTCTCCTGCTTGCTTGGTTTTACCGACTCATCATAAAATCAAAATCATTCAAAAGAAAATTCTATTTCAGGGAAGCTTTTGCTTTTTTTAAGCGATGGATAGCAAACAAATCATTATGAGTTTTTCGACGCCGCCCTCCATGGATGACTTGGAGGTTATGGCCGGTGAGATTATCGAGACATTGCCCGAGGAACTAGCCGAGTTTTGCGACTCTATGGCTATTCAAATCGAAGATATGGCTGACGAAGCGTTGGAAGACGAATTGGATTTGGATGATGCTTTTGATCTGCTGGCTTTATACCGTAGTGGTAAGGAAATATCGCCCGGTGTGGAAAGGAAGACGGCCAATGATGATGATCTGCTTATCATCTTCAGGCGCCCTGTTCTGGATTTATGGTGCGAGACCGGGGAAGATCTGACCCATATTTTGCGCCAGACAATGATTGAAGAAATTGGCCGTAATTTTGATTTCTCGACTGATGAGATTGATGAAATGACCGAGCGTCATTATCAGGGCATGCTCTAAATATCTCCACCCCGAAGCCTCAGAATTATGCATTTCCCTGTATTTTTATGCTAAAATGATAATAGTGAGTGTTTTAAGGGGCTAAGGCATTATTGTGAGGGCATTTTTACGAATATTTTTGATTGCATTGGGCGGTTTTATACTCGCGCCTTCGATGGCTTATGCGCAAGACGTTTCCAAGGGCTGTGATGCCGCTTTCATGAATGTAATTAACGCCAGCGCAGAGCTTCAGGCGCAAAGAGAAGTCAACCAAGCCAGTAACTTGCTTCTAAAGCCCGATAGTGTTCTTGAATATACGTGCTTCAAGGATGTGACTGATGCTTTTGCCGGCTCTGCGGTTTTTGCCGAGGATGCAGCCGGCGCTACAGAAGCGCTGGCATCCAATGTTTCCGAGGCCTATATCGGATCACAATTCGGGCATAAATTTCTGGGGGATCGCTCTGATGATTCCTCGAATTGCATCCAGATGAACGCCGTTTGGCAGTTGGCCAAATGCCGTAATTTCGAAGAACAGGAAAATGACGGCTTCTTCAGACTGTTCGAACAAGAAGGCGATAATGTCTCTATCCCTTATAATGAGGATGATAAGCGTAAGTTTTTGGGGTCTTGTGATCCTGCAGAAAATTGGGGGGAGCTTGTTGAGCTTTTGACTCAAGATGCGGAGGGTGTTTTTGGTGATGACCTTGAAATTCAATCATCTGGCAATTCATTAACGTCGAGAGAGCTGACAATTCAAGCTGATTTATACAAGGATGCAAACTGTGCCGGTGTTGAAGCGGTGAAAACAGGCGTGAAGTTCCGCTCGGGTGGTGAATGGGTGGATGAAAAAATATGCCCGATGCCGGGATGTTACTTTGATGGCAATCGCTGCGCGGATTCATAGTAAAACCTACAGGAAAATCTATGGATAGACCCATCCTGCCTGCCACATACCATGATCATTTTTTGTGAAGGCAAAGCGCTGGTGCAGGCGATAATCACCATTGATCCAAAATTCAATGCGCGATGGGATAATCCGGAATCCGCCCCAATGATCTGGACGTGGCGGATTATCTTGATCCATTTTCTTATCATATTCATCCACCAAGGCCTCGAGGTCAGAAAATTGATCCATCGGCTGTGATTGTTTGGATGCCCAAGCCCCAATACGGCTTCCGCGGTGGCGTGAGTTATAATAATCATCCGCTTCCAGGGAGGTGACTTTTTCAACCTTGCCTGTAATGCGGATCTGTTTCTCCAGGCTTTTCCAGTGAAAACAAGCCTCGGCAACAGGGTTGGCCTGTAAGGCTTGGCCTTTGCGGCTGTTGAAATTGGTGTAAAAAACGAAGCCGCGCTCATCATATTGTTTGCACAAAACCATGCGAACCCCGGGCGTGCCATCTTTATCGATGCTGGCCAGGGCCATGGCATTAGGATCATTGATTTCTGATTTTTCGGCCTCTTTAAGCCATTGATCAAAGAGAATGAACGGGTTGTCGTCAAAATTTGTGCCGAGGATGGCTTTTAAGTTTTCGTGCATGAATGCTTTGATATCCTTGTTTTTCTGCTCAACCAAGCTATTATCTTTGATAATATCAAGATCAATATGTTTTGAAAGCATTATAGGAATATAAAAGAAAGGTCTTTTAAGTATGAAAAAATTTGGATTAGTTCTGATGAGTGTCGCGGCCCTGTCCTTGGGTGCGTGTGAATCCATTCAAAATGCCGGAACAAAGGAAGCTGTGGGCGGCGTTAGCGGCGCTGTTTTGGGTGGTCTTGCCGGATCAAAAATTGGTGGCGGCTCTGGTCAGCTTTGGGCGACGGGTGCGGGCGCATTGCTCGGTGCGCTTGTTGGTTCTGAGATTGGTAAATCACTTGATAAGGCGGATTTGAACTACGCTAATCAGGCGGCCACTCGGGCGCATAGCTCAACAATTGGCGATACAATCACGTGGAACAACCCGGAAAGCGGGAATAGTGGCTCTGTCACGCCTGTGCGCGATGGTTACAGCTCTGCCGGCCGTTACTGCCGTGAATATCAGCAAACAATTATAGTTGGCGGTAAAGAGCAAAGCGGTTATGGCACAGCATGCCAATCTCCGGATGGCAGCTGGGAAATCGTGAAGTAATCCGTTCAATAGATTGAATCAAATGAAGGGCCTTATCGTATGATAAGGCCTTTCTTTTTGTTTTTTACTTAATCCTCATCGAGAATACGCGAAATTTCCATGTCGATTTTTTGGATTTTTTCCGATGATTCAAGGCTTTCATCATCGGCGAGGCGGATATTGTCATCGCGCTTGTCTTTCCAGTTGCGTGTCTGGCGCAGAGCCTCACAGACGGATTCAAACCCCTCTTGTTTTTCCAAAAGCCTTAAAAGCCCGTCACCGCGTAAATCAAACCCCTCGCGTTTGGCCTTCATCTCGAGGCGGCTGATTTTGACAAGATTATTCCACGGCATTGTTGCTTTGGCCTCAAAGAATGCATTTTGAGTTTCCTGAAAACGGCTTTCAGTGCTGAGTGGGTTATCAAATGTTTTTGCGGCCTGTAATGTTGAATAGGCACACCAGCCGATGTAATACCCCTCGGCAAGGCGTTCATTCATGCGTTCGGCCTCTTCGTAAAAGGCATCGCTTGATTGTGTTTCTTCGGCTTTCTTTAAAATCTTATTCAGCACTTTTTCGCATGCTTTTTTGTG
Source organism: uncultured Pseudobdellovibrionaceae bacterium (assembly GCA_964611755.1). GTDB lineage: Bacteria > Pseudomonadota > Alphaproteobacteria > Micavibrionales > Micavibrionaceae > CAZTBB01. The sequence continues at coordinate 9,056 of CAZTBB010000041.1, read as the reverse complement.
GTTGCGCTCATTTACCTCTTGCGCGGTAAAGGGGTTGTATCGTGCGAAATTGTAATTTGGCGCCGGTTCTAATTCCATGGCTTCGGATACAATATAGGATGATGAACGCACATAGGGGTCTTCGCTGGTGTAAATGGCCGCGCTCAGGATATCGTGCGGCTCTAAACCCATCCAGGCCATTTCCTGAGCGGGCATACAAAACGACCACCATTGCTTGATTTCATCATCACCATAGGTCATGCCTACCTCTTCGGTAAGTTCGACGGCAAGGCGCAGGGGTTTGTCCTTAAACATTGGATTATCTTTGAGGTCTTCATAAACAAGCTGGGTTCCCTCCATCGCCATCGGGAAGGGAAACATCTCGCCATAAACGCCTCTCAGCCCGCTAAGCGTGTCCAGAGATCGCCTTTTTGCAATGGATTTAATCGTGCCTTCTTTGCCTGTCAGCTCAAGGGATATCGCGGCAAAAACATCGGAGAGCATATTTGATCTGGCTTGTTGCATTTTGTCGTTTTCCGGGATGACAAAATTGCAGGTATCGTCTTTGTTGCGATCGCGTATATGCTTATAGCCCTTCGTCTTTCTTTTGTATTTTTTATACAGATCAATCGCCTGATAGCTGTAATGATAAATATGGTGCTGGGCTTCATCCATAATACCGTATTGATTCGTATTCATTTTAAACAGGGCAACATAATCCGGTTTCTTGAAGGTGCTGAGTAGCCCGCTATGGCGGCATTCTACAAGGCCAAGCAAACCATCGGCCGAGTTGTTCTGAACCGTGGACTCCAGCAATTCATAAATCAATTCCCCGTGATCCAGCTCAAGGATCTCTTCATTTTTAATTTGTAAGGCTTTTTGTTCTTGTCCTTCATGATGGATCAAGAAGAAAAAGCGCAGATCAGGGTATTCCTCTTCGATCTGACGGCGAATAACATTGCAACTATGTTCGACTGTAACGCGTTTGAGGTTCATATCTGATACATACTTTGGCTGTGAGGTAATGAATTACACCTACTTATACTATCAATAATCTTAAAAAACAGGAATGAAGATTTCCTCAATAAGCCTTATAATAAGCCTTTCAAAATGCAGCTTCGTAAAAATAAGCGCTGATCTTTTCATCGCGGGACTAGACCTAGGCTCTGAAATGTGTAGGATATTTTGATCAAGAACAGTAAAAATTTTATGGATAAGACAAAAATGCAAAACGATTTTCTTAAAGGCAAGCGCGGTTTAGTAATGGGCGTTGCCAACGACCGTTCCATCGCGTGGGGTATTTCCGAGCTCGCGGCCCAAAGCGGAGCGGAGCTGGCGTTCACCTATCAGGGCGAAGCGCTGGAAAAGCGTGTAAGGCCTCTGGCGGAAGGGATCGGCGCTACGATCGTTGAGCCATGTGATGTCACCGATGAGGCCAGCATTGATGCGGTCTTCAATAAAATTGAACAAGAATGGGGCAGCATTGACTTTGTTGTGCATGCGATTGCTTTTTCCGACAAAAATGAGTTGGATGGCCTGTATTTGGACACAACACGCGCTAATTTCCAGCGGACCATGGATATTTCCGTTTATTCCTTCACAGCCGTTGCCCAGCGTGCAGCCAAGCTGATGAATGAGGGCGGCAGCCTGCTGACTCTAACCTATTATGGTGCTGAGCGGGTTATGCCGCATTATAATGTGATGGGCGTTGCCAAGGCTGCCTTGGAAGCCTCTGTGCGCTATCTCGCGGCTGATTTGGGCCCGCGTGATATTCGTGTGAATGCCATTTCCGCGGGGCCGATTAAAACACTGGCCGCCAGCGGTATTGGCGATTTCCGCTATATTCTTAAGTGGAATGAATTGAACTCACCATTGCGCCGTAATGTTACGATCGAAGATGTAGGGCGCTCAGGCTTGTTCTTGCTCTCAGATCTTGGATCGGGTGTAACAGGCGAAGTCATGCATGTCGATAGCGGTTACCATACTGTCGGGATGGTCAGTATCGACAGCGCAGCAGAAACCGCCGCACTTCTGGAGGGGATATCCCCTAAGAAATCCGGAGAAGAGGCTGCATGATCTGGTTCAAGGATTTTAGTGTTGATGAAATTCAAGGAACCCGCAATGACAACCTCTCAGCCCATATCGGTATAAAATTCACCGAAATTGGCGCTGATTATCTGCGTGGAACCATGCCGGTCGATCGGCGTACAACCCAGCCCTTTGGCATTTTGCATGGCGGCGCAAGCTGCGTTCTGTCTGAAACGCTTGGCTCTGTGGCCGCATGGATGACCATTAATGCTGATACGCACCGCGTGGTGGGGCTGGATATTAACGCCAACCATATTCGCGCCGTGACCGAAGGCAATGTTGTAGGGGAATGCCGCCCCTTGCATATCGGGCGACGCACGCAAGTCTGGCAGACAGATATTTGGGAGGAAGCCACAGACAAGCGCGTATGTGTTTCGCGCTTGACGGTGGCCGTTATCGAACAAGGAACTTTGAGTACACAAAAGGAAGCGGTACATGTCGGGTAATCGTTTTGGCACATTGTTTCAATATCAGAGCTTTGGGGAAAGTCACGGCCCGGCTATTGGCTGTGTGGTGGATGGTGTGCCGCCCGGCATCTCCCTGAGTGAGGAGGATATCCAAAAATATCTGGAGCGCCGCAAGCCCGGGCAATCACGCCATACGACACAACGCCGAGAACCGGATGAGGTCCAGATTTTATCGGGTGTTTTTGAGGGGCAAACAACGGGGACCCCGATTGGCTTGTTGATTCATAATAAGGATCAAAAATCCAAAGATTACGGGGACATTAAAGACAAGTTCCGTCCCGGTCATGCGGATTTCACCTATTACAAAAAATATGGTATCCGTGATTATCGCGGCGGTGGGCGTTCTTCCGCGCGTGAGACGGCGATGCGTGTGGCGGCTGGTGCTGTGGCACGGCGCATACTGGAAACACAAATCGGGCCGGAGATTCAAATCCGTGCTGCTGTCGTGCAGGTAGGGACCCAGAAAATCAACCGCGATAACTGGGATTGGGATCAACTGGATCAAAACCCGTTTTTTACGGTCGATGCCGAAGCGGCAGAAAATTGGGTCGCTTACCTCGATAGTGTTCGCAAGAAAGGCTCCAGCGCAGGCGCATTAATCGAAGTGCACGCCTCAGGCTTTCCTGCCGGGCTTGGTGCTCCTGTTTATGACAAGCTGGACTCGGATATTGCAAAGGCAATGATGAGTATCAACGCGACCAAGGCTGTGGAAATCGGCAATGGTTTTGACTCTGTTGTTCTCGGCGGAGAGGATAACGCCGATGAAATTCGCGTGGATGAAGATGGCAACCCGGTTTTTCTTTCTAACAATGCTGGCGGTATATTGGGGGGGATTTCGACGGGGCAGGATATTGTCGCGCGTGTTGCTTTCAAACCAACCAGCTCTATTTTAACGCCGGTTCAGACAATCGATAAGCAAGGCAATGAGACTGATATTCTAACCAAAGGCCGCCATGACCCATGTGTTGGAATTCGCGGTGCTCCTGTGGTCGAAGGCATGATGGCTTGTGTCCTGGCGGATCATTGGCTGCGTCATAAGGCGCAGTGCCTATAGGTTTAGGGAGCACACATATGCCTCGTCAGCAATTTAGATCGCATCGCCCGTTATTTACAAAGCCAAAGCCCCCAAAAATTGAGGAGCCGAAGAAAAAGTGGCGCTTGCCCGGCATTTTATGGCGTGCCTTGAAGAAAACGGCCACAGTCTTTGGTTTTATTTTTATTATCTATATAGCTGCCAGCATATTTCTTTTTACTCGTTTTTTAAACGAAAGCGCACCCAAGCTGCCGGATGAGATGGTGCTTTATATTGAACTGGATAAAGAGTTGCGCGAAAGGCCTGCAGATGGCGGGTTTGCGAGCGCCTTTATACCGCCGGAACCCTCTGTGCATGATTATGTCTCTTTGCTTGAGCATGCGCGTGACGATGACCGTGTCAGGGGATTATTGGTGCGCATGGATAATCCGGCAATTTCTCTTGCACATGTGCATGAGCTGCGTGCGGCTGTGAAAGCTTTTAAGGCAGATGGGAAATTTGCTTATTTATATTCGCCGTCATTTGCGACAAATTCGCTTGGGGCGTATTATCTGGCGGCAGCTTTTGATGAGATATGGCTTCAACCCATGGGAATTCTCTCTTTGCCGGGGGTGAGTTTTCAAATTCCGTTCTTTGCAGGGGTGCTTGAGAAGCTTGGGGTAGAGCCCAATTTTTTTCAGCGCGAGGAATATAAAACCGTCTATGAAAATATGACGCGCACGGAGATGTCGGCCGAGAGCCGGGAGATGAGTGAAAATATGCTCGCTGTTCTCACTGATGCGGTGGTCAGGGATGTGGCCGCAGACCGCTCTATGCGTGTCCAGCAATTCCAGAGTCTGGTTGATCAGGCCTTGTTTAACGCCACGGACGCCGCGCGCGAAGGGCTTATCGATCATGCTGATTATGCGGATGTATTGGTGTCTAAAATCCGTGAGCAGGTGACGGGCAATCCGGAGGACAAAGACCTGCCCTTTATTTTTGCCAGTACCTATATGAATGTCACCAGTAACGAGCGTTTGGAAGAACTTATGGCGAGTATTGGGCGTAAACAAAACACGTCGAAAGTTGCCGTTATTTATGTAAATGGTATGATTTTAAGCAAATCACTCGAAAACGCCGCCCTTGGGGGGCAGGCGGTGGCGGCAGCCAGTGATATTGCCCCCGCCATCCTCGATGCGGGGGAGGATAAGGCGGTTGAGGCCATCATCTTGCGGGTCAATAGCCCGGGAGGCTCACCTGTTGCCTCTGAGTCCATCCTCCGGGCGGTGGAGCGGGCAAAGAATAAGGGCAAGCAGGTTTTTGTCTCCATGGGGCCCGTGGCTGCCTCCGGTGGGTATTGGGTATCGGCCTATGCGGATAAGATATTTGCCAGCCCCATGACCGTGACGGGGTCGATTGGCGTGGCCGGTGGTAAGTTTGCCTTGCAGGAACTCTGGGGTAAGGTTGGTGTGAATTGGGATGGCGTAAACTGGGGAGAGAATGCCGATCTGTGGTCCTTTAACCAGCCCTTTGATGAGGCCGGCGCAGCGCGGTTCAATGCGATGCTGGATCATACCTATGAGCAGTTTTTAGAGCGCGTCGCCAAGGGCCGCAATATGCCGGTTGAGAGCGTGCGTGAGATTGCCAAAGGCCGCGTATGGACAGGGAAGGATGCGCTGCAAGTCGGCTTGGTGGATGAGCTTGGCACACTCAATGATACGCTGGATTATGCCGCCCAAACATTGGGCCATGAAAGCCGTAATGATCTGAAGATCCAGATTTTGCCAAAACCGAAAACACCCTATCAGCAATTTCTGGATTTGCTTCAGGGGAGCGCCTCGTTGCCAGCGCAATTCGGAGAAGCGCTTGCTCCCGTGATGGCGTTTTATGCTCTCGGCCAGCAGGCACAGCATGGCGGTGTTACTTATGAGCCGCTTGCCACAGCCCTGCGCTGATTGGTGGATTTAGGCGCAGTTTTCCTAGCGGTTGTCTTCTTTTGAGCCGGCGCTTGCTTAGCGGCTGAGCCTTTCTTAACAGTTGCCTTTTTGGGCTTTGTTTTCTTCGCAGCAGGCTTGCTTTTGGGTTTAGGCTTAGGCTTAGGGTTTGGCTTAGTCTTTGACTCGGGTTCAGGCCCAAGCAAATCTTCCAAACGCTCACGAATATCATAAAAAGAGGGGATGATATGATCCGGCCCAACGCCTTTTTCCAAAACAGCCACAGCCGCATTGACCGCAAAGGCAATCGGCACAATTGAGCATTCCATCTCATCATTCGCCGCCAGCGCCATCGTAATATCCTTATGGCGATCGCCAATATACCAAATCACGTCACTTGTTTTTGGCTTAATTTTCATGCGGCGCAGGCACACTCTGAGCGGCTCCGGATTGGGTTTGGAATTGCGAATATCCTCACGGAAAATGGTCGCCTGAAAGTAATCCTCCAGCTCAAACTTCTCCAGAATATCATGCCCGTAGCCCGAGCCCAGCCCATTAGAGACAATGCCAAGGGGGATATCATGGCTTTGCAGAAAATCCAGAAGATCATAAAGACCAGGGCAGGGTTCGACAATTTGCTCGACGGGGCGGCGGCGAATCTTGTGAAAGGCACGGTGAACCATGAGTCGTGGGCGTTTGCGCTTGCTGCGTTTGCGCAGCTTCTCACCAATCATCTTGCGATAAGCCTGTATGATTTTATATGAGAGATCATCCAAACGCTCCAGAATATGCAGAATCGCCGGGTTGAGGTGACGCACAGCTGTGCCGTCCATATCGAAAATCACTATAGTGGGTTTCGTCAAGCTCATCTCATCTGTTTAGGCGATTTTCGCCCCCTTGCAAAGCCTTAATCATAGTTTTTTGCTTTTGTAACAGCCGTGATAGATCAATCATCAGGGTGCTATGAAGACCATCCTTAAATGCATTTACACAAGAGCGTGCTTTGCCCTCATCGCTTTTAGGGCCATTGGACGCAGCCCATGGGCGTGTTTGGCGGCATCGTTTGGCCTGTTCTTTGCGGCGTTTTTCCGGCCAAGCTCTTCTTTTTATTGGGGAATCCGAGTTACTCATTTCGTTCCTGTAAAATCGGGGGAGGGGGGATCTGCTTGGCCGGCGGCCCTTTTTGTAAGGACTCCATATAGGCCATGCTGGCTTTGGTGCGCAGTGTCTCGTGGCATTGGCGCTGCACCCGCAGGGCGTAAGCCAGCCAATCTTGTACGGTTTGTTGTTTGCGGGGATCGGTTAAAATCGGGGCGACGCGCTCCGCCATGAGGATCGTAAAAATCTGATCCAAAATAGAAGCCTGACGGCTCATGACAGACTGTTCATCCTGCGGTTTATCCGTCGATAACGTATCGGCCAGCGCATCTTTCAGAGCATTTAATGCAGGCGAGAAGGTTTGCGTTTTGTGGTGTGTGTGCGGGGGGGTGGGATCAAAAGTCATACTCACACTTTAGGAATTTATTCCTTTAGTGTCAATATTTATTTACTTCACACCATCGAGCATTTTTTGTGTTTTGGCGGCATCGGACGTAGAAAATTCTTTGAAGTGATCGGCAAAACCTTGGGCGATTGGCTGATCGCAAATATCGTTGACCTTAAAAACCTTAGCGGCATTCTCTTTGCCTTTTGCCAATAAGGTGTTTGCAATTTTTATATTCTCCGCTCCTTTTGAGCCCGGATATACAATATCGGCCTCTGCAATCAAAGCCTCTTTCGCGAGCGCTGCATTGCTCTTATATAAGGTTTTGGCTTTCTTGCTTGCATCTTTTTGACAAGCATCAGCATAGGCCTGACCAATCAGGAAATGTTGACTGATTTGTAGAAGCGCTTGAAAACGATCAGCGGACAGGTTTTTTGTCTCGGCTGCTGCGCTTAATGGTGTGAGGGCGCAGGCTAGAATAGCAAGGCTTGTAAGTGTTCTGATCATTTTTTATCTCCCCTTATCGTGAAATCTGTATCTTTTATTTTACCCTTTTATGGCAGTTTTGAAAATATGGTCTGCCATCAGGCCGGCCTCGATATATTGTTCGTCCGGGCTGGCTTGGTCTTGGAATGTATCCGGCAAAGTCATGGTGCGCACTTTGAGGCCATTCATCAGATCATGATTGGCCAAGAATTCCAGCACATAGGCACCAAATCCGCCGCGAGAGCCTTCCTCGATTGTGATTAGCATATCATGCGAGGATGCCAGGTCTTTGATAAGGGCTTCATCCAAAGGTTTGGCAAAACGCGCATCGGCAATTGTAGGCGCTGTGCCGGTTTTTTGTTCAATCATGGCCGCGGCCTTTTTGCATTCTTCAAGGCGTCCGCCAAGGGAGAGGATGGCAATGTCCTGTCCGTTTTGGATCATACGGCCTTTGCCAATCTCTAATACTTCGCCTTGCTCTGGCATCTCTATGCCTGTGCCTTCTCCGCGAGGATAACGGAAGGCAATAGGGCCATCATCATACGCCGCAGCTGTGGCCACCATATGTTTCAGCTCGGCTTCATCGGATGCCGCCATGACAACCATATTCGGCAGGCAGCCAAGATAGGCGATATCAAAGGCACCGGCATGGGTTTGCCCATCCGCGCCGACCAGACCGGCACGGTCAATTGCAAAGCGCACAGGCAGATTTTGAATGGCAACGTCATGGACCACTTGGTCATAGCCGCGTTGCAAGAATGTGGAGTAGATCGCACAGAATGGCTTATGTCCTTCGGCGGCCATACCGGCGGCAAAGGTCACGCCATGTTGTTCGGCTATGCCGACATCAAACATGCGCTCGGGGAAGGCCGCGCCGAAGATATCCATGCCTGTGCCATCGGGCATGGCGGCCGTGATCCCGACGATTTTAGCATCCTTCTCGGCTTCTTGAATGAGGGCATCGGCAAAAACGCGCGTATAGCTGGGGGCGCCGGCTTTGCCTTTGAATTGGTCGCCTGTGACCACGTCGAATTTTTTTACGCCGTGCATTTTGTCCGGGCGGGTTTCGGCTGGCAGGTATCCTTTGCCTTTTTGGGTGATGGCATGGATCAGGACAGGGCCATCATGATCGGAATCGCGGACATTGCGAAGAACCGTCAGCAGGTGGTCCAGATTGTGGCCATCAACAGGGCCGATATAATAAAAACCCATCTCTTCGAATAAATTACCGCCGCCCATAGCAACGCGCGCGCCTTCTTCGGCGCGTTTGGCGGCATGTTTGATCGGGGAGGGCATATATTCCATGATCTTTTTGCCGGCCTCGCGCGTTTTTTGGTAGGTGCGGGAGGAGACAATGTTTGTGAGGTAACGGCTCATAGCGCCGACTGGCGGGGCAATCGACATTTCGTTATCATTCAAAATAACGATCAAGCGCGGGCGCTTGCCATTAATTTTCATGGCACCGGCATTGTTCATCGCCTCATAGGCCATGCCGGCACTCATCGCGCCATCACCGATCACAGCGATGATGTTTTTGTTGCCACCATCCAGATCGCGGGAGGCCGCCATGCCAAGGCCTGCGGAGATGGAGGTGGAGCTATGCGCCG
>CAZTBB010000040.1:0-16400 GCA_964611755.1 uncultured Pseudobdellovibrionaceae bacterium | reverse complement strand
ATCAAAACGAAGCTTAACCTGATGCAAAGTTGAATCACTCTGTGTCCACCCCATTAAAGGTTCCGGACTTCTATGGATAAGCTGATCAGGCTCCATGACCCACTGACTGGTTTTGGCAACACCGGATTGCATAGCATTTTTACTGGGCTTATAAATTTTGACCTTCATACATCACTCCAAGATCACATAAAAAAAATTCTTCAAAACTTAGGATAAGCGATGTTTAGCGGTGGCACAAGACGGCAAAACCGAGCCATTACCAAGAATATAGTTTTCTGGCCACAAACCCCAGCAACGTGCCAAGAACAACAAAGGGAAAGAGGTGGTAAAAACAAGCATGGCCAACCGTATCCACCATGCAGGTAAAACGAAGCCCAATATACCCAAGAGCGGCAATGGCCAGCATATTACAAAGGCTCATCATTAAAGGGCGCGTCGTTGTGCCAATACGTGATATGAAAACCATGCAGACAGCCGGTACAAATGTCATCAAAATAGCTTCGGTAAAGCAATGATCCCAGTGCATTTGAGGCATATAAACCCCCTCCGTGATGCATCGCGCTAACATCCACGAGGAAAACACACCGAGAACTGTTATTGGAACGGCCAACATCCATTTTTGGCCGCGCATATCCGGAACGGCCATGAACGCGGAACAGATTAAGGCGCTAACCCCGATAATGGCGGCTGTTTTAATCTCAAACACAAAAGCCGCATCTTGCGTTAATTTTTCATACCAATCCGGACGAAGGCCAACCAAATAAACAACAATCGCCGTATAAATCGTACTCACCAATAGCCACGGCAATGCACGTGCAAGAGGGTGCGCAATTCTTGAAACTGGTTCAAGATCGTCCGCCAAGTCATTAATTAAATGATCTAAAACCTTTTCAGACATATTTTATTTACCCAATATTTCCTGTAATTTTTGTGCGGTTCTATGCGCAGAGACCTTAACGGCGCTCTCACTCATGCCAAGCTCATTGGCTACTTCTTTTGCTGTATATCCTTCAATCTTCATCATCGTAAAAATCCGGCGCGGTTTATCCTGCAAACTCTTAAGAGCCTGCTCTACATCTTTTAATTCGCCTATACCCCCGCCTTTGGTTACATGCGATGTAATAAATTCCGGATTATCCAGACTTGTTTGCTTGTCTTGGCGCGTATTGTAGTGTTTCCGCAGAAAATCCGTGCGCCTAAAGTTTATAATAGCCATCAACCAAGGGCGAAAAGGCTTATCAGGGCTGTAGGTTTTAAGAGATTTGTGAACAGATATTAAAACCTCTTGTGTAATGTCATCAGCCCAATCAGGATTGGCAAGGCCACCCACTAAAACATTGCGAATAAAGGGTAAAATATCTCTTAGAAGCTTATTATAAGAAGATTTATCACCGGATTGAGCCTGTGACGCCCAAAGAGACCATTGTTTGGATTGTGTGATTTTGCTGTTATCTTGCTCTGCCGTTGGCATGCATGAATCCCCTAATAGTGAAAATGGTCGGAGTGGAGAGATTCGAACTCCCGACCCACTGCTCCCAAAGCAGTTGCGCTACCAGGCTGCGCTACACTCCGACTTTTCAGGCTATGTTTATGACACAAAAAGAATTTGGAAATCAAGTAAATGATGATGTTTTTTTAACGATCCAGCAAATGCTCATTCTTAAAGGCGGAATGGTGCACATAATCACCTGCCGAAATGCCAAGCTTATCACTTAAGCCCCCATTAATCTCAAGCACACCGCGCACAGGTTTACCTGATGTTATAAAAGAACGGTCCAGGGGTTGCGCCATAGGGTGGATATGTTGAATACGCCCATCTTCTGCAATAAAAATAATATCCAGAGGAATATAGGTATTAAACATCCAGAATTTACGTTCCTTTACCATGCGCCACACAAAAAGCATACCATCACCTTCGGGAAGATCTTTACGGTGCATAAGGCCCTGCTCTTGTTTTTCGCGTGTTGTTGCCAATTCAACATCAAAACGATGCACATCTCCTTCTTTTGTTTTAATCAGAACAAATGTTTCCAGATCTACCAAATGCGGAACCCCTTTGCTGCTATCGGCACTGACAACGCTGCTGAGGCTGCCGACATAGGCAAACACGAAAAGAGCGAAAATACATAAGGTTAATTTGATAAGTCTATTCATTTTGAAGCTTCTCCAATTCTTGAATCATTGATTGATCCGTAATAAATCCCAAAAATTTTCCGCTATCCTGCTCCACAACTGGCACAGGATGGTCTGATTGCACCAATAATGTAACCCCCTCCCATAAAGGTGTTTCCGGTGATACAGCTTGAATACGTCTATTAACAAGCTGTTCCACCATCAGAGGTTTGACCTTCTTGAGGCGCTTTGCAATGCCCGGCGCGGCGGTAAGAGTGATATTCTCAATCGAGGAGCCATCGGCCATATTTACAGAGACGGGCAAAAGATTTTTCAAAATCTCACGCGTTGTCAAAATACCTTCAAATATATCGCCCTCATTCACAACAGCCGCAATTTCTACCTTGCGCTTGCGCATATCCTTGAGAGCCTGATCAATATCTTGATCCAGCTTCAGCGTAACAGATTTATCGGTAATGGCTGCATGACACGGCATAGTGATTAAATTTTACTGCAATGTGCTCAGAAAATGAAGCACTCTTTGCTGTAATGAAAAATTGTGCAAATTATTATGCCCGGCATCTTTGATTTTAATCAGCTGCTTCGGCTCTTTTGCCTTCTGGTACAAAGCCTGCCCATGCTCATATGGGATCACCATGTCGCGATCACCATGGATAATCAGCAAATCCGAGCCAATATCCGCAATTTTATCATTATTATGAAACTGATCTTTCATCAAAAAAGAGACGGGCAAAAAGAAATATTTAGATTCAGCAACAGCCAAGGCAGATTTAAACGGAGCCTGCAATATAAGTGCTCTTTCCTGATATTCTGTAGCCATCTGGGTTGCTACACCGCTACCTATAGACTCACCAAAAATAATAAATGGATCCTTGCTCTGTGCCTGAAACCATTCAATATAAGCACGCGCATCCATATAAAAGCCTTGCTCAGATGGGCTTCCGGGATTGCCCCCATATCCACGATAACCAGCCAGAAGAACACCATAGCCAGCCTCTAAATAACGATCCACCCAATACCGTCGCCCGGCATGATCACGAGCATTTCCATGGAAATAGATGATTGTAGGCAAGCCCTCACGAGACGACCAATACCATCCGGAAACATTCAAACCATCAGATGTTTGCACCGTAACCACCTGAACGTCTTGTGCTTGGTAATCCGCAGGGTCGGGAGTGTCCGTAGCGGGGAAATACATCAAATCTCGTTGCACCAAAAAAACAAACAGCAAGACGGCGGCGTAATACAAAACAGCCTTGAACAGGAAATCAAAAAGCTTCTTCTTGATATTCTTGCTCACAAAGTTAGCCCTTCAGGCCCGCCGCATGCATTTTAGCGTACAGGCCTTTTTTCTTCAGTAATGATTGATGCTTGCCCTGCTCGACAATTTGGCCTTCATCAAGAACAATAATCTGATCCGCGCTTTGTACTGTTGATAGACGATGGGCAATGACAATCGTTGTACGCCCCTTCTCCAAAGCTTTAAGGGCTTTCTGAACAGCTTTTTCTGATTCATTATCCAACGCCGATGTCGCCTCATCCAACAATAATATGGGCGCATTTCTTAAAATAGCGCGGGCAATGGCAATACGCTGACGCTGTCCGCCGGAGAGTTTTACCCCATCCTCGCCAACAATTGTTTTATAGCCATCCGGGAACCCCTTAATGAAATCATGCGCCGCCGCCGCTTTGGCTGCTTTCTCGATCTGTTTTTGTGTCACGCGCCCAGAGCCATAGGCAATGTTGGCGGCAATCGTATCATCAAAAATAGTAATATGCTGAGAAACAAGCGCGATATGAGAGCGTAAGCTTTCAAACTTCAAATCACGTACATCCAAGCCATCAATCCGTACAGCGCCTTTTTGGACATCATAAAAACGTGGAATAAGACTAATCACCGTACTCTTCCCTCCGCCAGAAGGCCCGACAAGAGCCGTCACCTTACCGGGCTTGGCTGTAAAAGCGACATCGCTCAACGCTTTAACATCGCTTCCTTCATATTCAAAATGTACGTTTTCAAAAACGACTTCCGGCTTGGATGTTTTTAGGATTTTGGCGCGTGATTTATTTTTAATATCCGGAATTGTATCAAGCATATTAAAGACGCGCTCGGCGCTACCAAGGCCGATTTGCAAAGAGTTATTAAGACGCGCAAGCTTTTTCATTGGCTCATAGGCAAGTGTAAACGCGGCCAGGAATGAGGCAAGCTGACCTGGTGTCATTAAATCCTGAGCGGCCTGATACCCGCCATAAATAATAATCCCAAACATAACGATACCAATCAAAATTTCATTCACCGGCGTCGATAAATTTCCAATGCGTACTGACTTGATATTAAGGTCGCGTACCGAGTTCACAGCCTCACCGGCCCTTTTAATCTCGTAATCTTCCATGCCGTATGCCTGTACCTGTCTGATACCTTGAAAAATTTGAGAGAGAATATCAGACAAACCGGCCATTTCAGATTGAATGCTCTTGGATACTTTTCTCAGGCGACGTCCAATCCAGGCAACGGTTCCGGCAGCAAATGGAAAAATAACAAAAGCCGCCAGTGATAACTTCCAGTCCTGATAAAACATCACAGCAATCAAGAACAGCAAGGTCAGAAAACTTTTACCAAAGCCTGTCAATGTATCGGTTGTTGCAATGCGGATAACATTAACATCGCTTGTGATGCGGGAAATAAGCTGCCCACTCGGGTTGGAATGGAAAAAACCAAGGTCCAAACGCATAAAATGGGCAAACAGATCGCGCTGTATGTCGGCGACGACGGATTGGCCGATTTTGTTCATAATGATCGTATGAATATAGGTTGATAGACCGCGTATAAAAAATACGCCAAAGACCATTGCGGCCACAGGAATAATCAAATCCACCTTTTTTCCAAACAAAACATCATCCAAAATTGGCTGCATCAGCTTTGCGATACCCGCCGTCATTGCCGCAGAAATCAGCATAAAAAAGATGGCTTTGAATAAATCACCTTTATAATCAAGGAGATAGGAGCGCACGAGACGTTTCATCAAAGACCATGTATCACGGCTTTGTTCATTCGGCAGTGCAGCACTCTTTGTTTTATCGCTCATATATCCTCATATGCTAAAATAAAAGTAAGGAATAACAACACGATATGAACGAAACAGCAAGCGGTTCGAAGAATTTTTCAGGATCAAAATCACCGGAAAACGGAATTCCGGGGCTTGGCCTCGCTCTGGGAGGCGGTATGGCCCGCGGCTTTGCGCATATTGGTGTTCTGCGCGTCCTGCGAAAGCACGGCATTTACCCCAGCCTTGTGAGCGGCACATCCATAGGGGCCGTTGCTGGTGGCTGTTATTTGGCTGGGCGTTTGAACCAGCTTGAAGATTGGGCGCTCTCGCTTAATCGCTATAAAATTTTCTCATATATGGATTTCCGAATCAGAAGCGCCGGCCTTATTGGCGGTGAGGCGTTGATAGAAACCCTGCAAGATCATTTCGGAGATCGGATGATTGAAGATCTGCCCCATCCGTTTATCGCTATTGCCTGCGATCTGGTCACGGGGCATGAAGTATGGATTCGCAAAGGCAAAATCGTGGATGCCATGCGCGCCTCCTTTGCTCTTCCCGGTATATTCCCGCCCGTAGAGCGCAATCACCGGTTTTTAATCGATGGTGCATTGGTTAACCCATGCCCTGTTTCTGTGTGCCAGGCTTTGGGGGCACGCATGACCATCGCTGTTGATTTAAACGCCGATTTAATCGGAAAGGCCGCCAGCAAAAACCAGAATTTCCAGACGATTACCGGTTTCGATATATTTAATGATGAGGATGTTAAGCCGGAAGCACAAAAAATGTTTAAGGGCTTTTCTTTGACGCGCCGCCTATTCCGCCGAGATGAGAATAGCCCCAGCCTTTTTGGTGTCATGGTCTCCTCGTTGAATATTATCCAAGACCGTCTGACACGCTCCCGCCTTGCAGGAGAGCCGCCGGATATTCATATCAAACCCAATATCGGGCATATCGGACTTTTGGAATTTGAACGTGCCGAAGAATTAATCAAAGAAGGCGAAGCTGCCGCTCTGAGAATGTTGCCGGAGATACAAGCCGCCATGCAAGTGCTTCTGCCACCGCAAAGGCCATCACCCAAGGAATAAAACTTAAGCCCTGCGCTTACGATGCTTTCGATCCGGTAGAGGGTTACCCCATTCCAGACTCCGCACAAGATACGTTGGACGTAAATTATTATATTGGCTTGCCAAATATGTCAGCGCTTTGTCTAAATCCTTGCGCTCTTTGATATTTTTAAAGGCAGAAGAATGCAGGCCTGTCGTCACCAAACATGTATCAATATTAGCCATGCTGGCCCCCATAATATCATGAGACATGGCATCACCGATCATAACGGTCTGCCCGGGATAAATACCCTTTTCCTGAAGCATCTTGATACAATATTGAAATATTGGTTGATGCGGTTTGCCGATATAATGGACAACACCGCCAAAATCCTGATAACGGCGGGCAATTGTACCCGCCCCCATCACCTGAGACTCCCCGATAATCGCCTTGCTATCCGGATTAGCACATAAAGCTTTCAACCGTTTTTGAGACGCTTTTCTAAGAACCGGTTCGTAATCCGTGATGCTTTTATTGGGCGCATCAGACCCACTAATAATCAGAAAATCTGCGTCATTAATATCATCAACAACATCAATCTCTAAACCATCCACGATAGAGACGTCCCCGCCGCGGCTGATGATGTAACATTTCTTTCCAAGACCAACAAAAAAACCCTCTTCTTGTGCCTTAAGGCCCTGATAGGTCATTTCACCCGATGTCACGATGGCGTCATATAAGCTCGGCCCGATACCGATTTTTTTGAGGCGCTCTTTATTTAACTCCGCGACTTTTCCGGAATTGGAGAGAATAATGACATGTTTTTTACGCGCTTTAAGCTCTTTCAAGCACTCCAAAACACCCGGGTAAGGTTTTTCACCATCATGCAAAACACCCCATTGGTCCAGAATAAACCCAGAATAGCTATCTGAAATGTCTGAAATTCCTTGGCAGATCTTCGTTGTCGCCATAGAGAACGCCTCCTTATTTAGCTGTTAAAACCACCCGATTTAATACTTTATTACAAACAAGAGTATGATCCGTTTTGACAAACGGATCAATATCTTACTCTTTAACAACTATACAATTGAAATAGTTAAGCGGCCTTTAACGTCTCACGCTCATATTTTGGTGACTTTCCGGCAACAGAGCACAAGAATTCATACAGTTTACCAACCTCACTCGACACAAATGTCGTGGTCAACAAAGCACCGTGATCATTCGCTGTGGCTTGGTCATAAATTTCCTCGAACTGACGAATGTAACGCTGTACGTAGTTGCGGAACTCATTATCCTTGGCAAATTTATCACGCGCTTTCTCAAGAGGCATTTTACCCTCCATTTGCACAAGCTTGCGCGTAAATGCACCCACATCCCCTTTTTGGAAAGCTTTCCATGTTTTTTCCGAAATCTCGCCCTCAATCATGCGCATGAGGTCAACGGATAGAGAGTGCAGACTTTCCACGACAAACTTGGCCGAAGACATGAAGTTATCTCTCTCGCCGCGAATACTGATGCGCTGTATCTCTTCGGCGCGCTCAATCGCATCGCGTGACGCTTTGAACAATGACTCAGATTGTTTACCGAAATTAGAGGAGGCATTCTGAACCGAGCCCATAACCTCACTGGATACGGTGATAAGACGCCCTGCCTCTTCTTCCAATGTCTCACGCGTTTGTTCAATTTGAAGCGATGCCTGATGCGCCTGAGCACCAATATCACTGACCTTTGTGCTAAGCGTATCAATCGCCTTGCTGAGACGATCCGACGTCTCAGCCGAAGCATCCGCCACCTGAAGAGCTTGCGCACGCAATTCACGCCCATAAGCTTCCGACGTTTGGACAGAGGCTTTCATCTGCTCTGCAACTTCTTTTGCACGAATAGCAAAGCTATCACCGGCCTTCTTAAGCTCTGAGAGTGTGTCAGTGGCTTGAGAGAGAAGATTTTCAGCTTCTTTCTCAACAGATTCAACAAGATTACGTGTTGTGTCCGTTGTGCGGCGTGCCTGTTCCGTAAGGCGTTCGCTCTCATCACGCGCCTGATTACCGGCACTCTCAAGCCCTTTTGTGGCTATATCTGTACTGTCTTTACAAAGCTCAGCCTTCTTCACAAACTCATTGCCTGCATCATTCAGCTGTGCAACCGCCTGCCCGACAGATGCTGAGAGCTCATGGAACTGCTCATTAATAGCGTTCTGTATGTTCTCAATTTTGAGCAAAGATTGATCCGTCATCAGATGGAGGTCAGATGATTGGTCCTCCAATGAGGCCGCAATATCTTGCAACTTCTGGCTCGCTGAGCGGGAGGCAGAGGCAATGTCATCAACGCGATCACGCAAATGATCACTCGAATCGCGCAGAATTGTCGCCGCCTCATCAGCGCCGGATTTCAAATTCTCCAGACGCTCATCAAACACAATACCGATCTGCTGTAACTTCACCAGATTGCTATCTGTTGTTGCTTCAAAGCCGGAGCGAAGCTTCTCAAAGCGCAATGTGGCCTGTTCTGCCTTTTCAATCGCATCCTGATAAACCGGATCAACGCTGCGCGCTGCTGACTCCAGAGCATGATTCACGCTTGTGACAGATTCCACGGCCTGCTCGGATTGGCTGGTAAGCGCACTAATTTTGCTTGCGATACTTTCATCCAACTCTTCCAATTGTGTGAAGCTCTTTTGTGTAAAGAATGACATCTCCTCGGTTCTATCCTTAATCCGCCCCTCGACGCGGCCAATATTGGAAACAGCAGTCTCGGAAATATGGCTCAAGGATGAAGCACTGCCCTCAAGAATGGCTGTGACATCCTCCAAGCTGGAAAGTGTCGTCTTCACCTGATCCGCCAGCGAGTCCCGCTGATAGACCATTTGTTCATTGATTGTACGGGCATTGCCGGAAATCTGGCCTGACAATGTCGCAATTTCTTGTGCCTGACCACGCAAAACAGTCCGAATATGCTCTGCACTTTCTACGGCCTTCTCTGTGGCCTCACTCAAATCAGAAACACGGCGTCTCAATGTTGTTTCAATTTGCTCATGGCGTCCATCAGCCTCGGCAATGGCCACATTGATCTCACGCAAAGGCTCCTCCAGAGAAACCCGAACATTTTCAAGACGTTCAATCATAGAATGTGTAGAGAGATTAATTTTTGCGCTTTGCTGGTCAATCGCCTCGGACAGCTCTGATACATGAGTTTGTGTTGTTTCGGTAACTTGCTCAACTTGAATGCGGCTCTTATCCAGCAAGGAAACAACCTCCTTCATGCTTTGAACATTCTCAACGCTGGCGGCGTTCATATCCTGGATGCCGCGCTTGGTACGCTCAATAAGATCTTCTGCTTTGATCTGGGCACTTTCAGATGATTTCTCGAGAGCTCCCACAGACTGACGAACAGATTTACCAAGTTGCTCAGCGCCGGAAATCGCCACAGCCAACGCCTCTGTCAGTTTATTGGCCGCCGACGTTCCGGCTTCTTCAATAATGTTTGCTTCTTTGGAAATGCCCGAGATTGTCAGATTTAGAGTTTCAACTTTTTCTGCAATACGCGCTTCAAGCCCATCTCCTTTGGCTACGATATTATCCACAGCCTCATAGAGGTTATCCACACTTCCACGCACAACATCAGCAATGTTGTAGGCTTGGTTTGCGATCGCCTCTGCACCGCCCTCTAATTCATCGCGATGCTTTTGAATAACTTGCACAGAGTCCGTCATGGACTCAATTGTATGCGAGGTAACATCCTCAAGATTCTCGACTTGTGCCTTGATAATATCCCCAAGCTCCTCCGTACGTGAGCTAATACTATCCACAGCCTGGGATAGGCCATGTGTATGGTCATCAAAGCGATTGCTGAGCACCTCAAGACGCTCTGCTGTTTTATCAACGGCCTCATTCAAACTATCATAACTACTCAAGAGATTATCTTGAATTTCTTTGGCTTTCTCTTCCGCGCGATCGGCCGCCTGCAATAGCTTATCTGCCCCCTTCGCAAGAGAATCCTCCATCTCGGCCGAACGCTCCAAAATTCGGAGTGTCGCATCATCCCAGGCTTGAACGCCGCTGGATGCTTTCTCATCAATCTGAGAGGTTTTGCTCTCGATCTGCTCTGTTAATGTTGTGAGGCCATGCGCCTTCTCCCGTAAATTCTCGGAGAGACGATCGATGTGAAATTCAGCTTTTTTCGATAAACCCGAAAAATCACGAATTTCTGTACGCAGACCATGACGGGCACGGTGCAATGACTTTAAAACCGCACGGGATGATGATGAAATCTCGGCCGCCTGTCTGACCATACGCTCAATGTCTTTGTTAATGATGCTGGCGCTTTGCTCTGTCGGGAATAAAAGTTTTTTAAGCTCGTCCCTTAGAGACTCAGAATAAAGTTGAATATCAGCTTTCCTATTTAAAGAGCTGATAATCAACCATAAAAGAGCCGGAGGAGAAAACACACCAGCGATAAAAGCCCCAAATTCAGAAGGCGTTAATGCAATAGTTTGGCCGGTCGAGCGCATGAAATAAAGACAGAACCCAAACCAAGCCAATGTCACAAGGCCGCCAACCGCATAAACAACACGGTCTTTTGTCGCGCTCTTTTCCAGAGCCACAGTATTTGCACGCTCTGCAAATAAATTCAAACTTTCATACTCATCATCATCGTTGCTGACTTTTGCGCCAAAATTCAGCGGACTCACATCCTGTGGCACGGGGGATGACAAATCAGAGTTGGAACTCGCTTTGATTTTCAAGGGCGAGAAGCCGGGCTTACTTTGCTCCGCATCAGCAGCGCTTAGCTTTTGCTTCAAGCCATCAACGCGATTGGCCGATTGGGACTTCACGGTATCACTCGGCTTTTCAGGGGCATCACTGTAATCTTGGTCACACTCAACGATCAACTCATCAGAGGGTTGCGCATGCGATACATCCTCCGCATTGATGCGCAGTGATTGCGCGAGAGGCGAAGCGCCGCCCTCTTCTTTTTTACCGGAGTCAGAATTATTGCGAGAAGCAATGATATTTTTCATCGAAAAAGTCCCCTTTTCAATTGATAAGACAAAGATTTTTGAATTTGAGACTTGAATAAAACGATATCTTTTTAAGGACTTCAAGATGTGATTTCACATCGTTTTCACACTCGCTTTTTATCCACAAGCGAATGTTAGGCTGGCTAACATTCTGCCATAAACTATTCAGATGTGGATAAGTTCAGTGGATAAAAAATATTATTGTTTTCAAAAAACACAAAAGCAAAAAAGCCTATTTCTTTAAATACTTTAGGTGGTATTCTTTCAAATCTTTCTTAATAACACCCGCCAAGAGATAGAGCCCAATAATATTTGGGATACCCATCGATAAAATCATCGCATCGGTAAACGAAATAATATTATTCAGCTCGGCAGAGCATCCAATCACCACACAGAGACAGAAAAATAACTTAAAGGCCATCTCGATGGCATCATTATACCCAAAGAGATACGTCACCCCTCTGAGACCGTAATAACACCACGTGATCATTGTCGAATAAGCAAACAAGAACACCGTGACCGAGAGCACGTAAGGGAACCATGAAACACCGGATTCCAATGCCCGTGACGTGAGGGCCACACCCTCCACACCATCCGCAGCATGATGCGCTCCCGAAATGACAATCACGAGGGCTGTAATCAGACAAATAATAACGGTATCAATGAATGGCCCAAGCATCCCCACAAACCCCTGAGAGATAGGCTCATCCGTCTTTGCGTTGGAATGCACAATTGCAGCCGAGCCAAGCCCTGCCTCATTCGAGAAGGCCGCACGCTGAACACCCACGAGCAGGCCACCCAAAAAGCCGCCTAACCCCGCCTCCATAGAAAAGGCGCTCTGGAATATCTCAACAAAAGCTGCCGGAATATTCTGATAAAAAATGGCAATAACGATGAGCCCGGCTGTCACATAAATCAATCCCATCGCCGGAACCAGCTTTGAGGCCACAGCAGCAATGGATTTCAGGCCACCAATAATCACAAGACCAACCAGAAAAGCCAAAAACAAGCCGAAAATCCACCCCTTATCCGCCAAAAAGCTGGCATCGCCGCCGCTGACATTTAAAACCTGCTGATAAGCCTGATTGGCCTGGAACATATTCCCCCCGCCAATAGAGCCACCAATACAGCAAAGCGCGAAAAAGCCGGCCATAAATTTACCCATGAAGGTCCAATTGAATTGGTTGAACGCCTCTTGCAGATAGTACATGGGACCACCAGCAATACGGCTAGGATGGTTAATGTCCGCATGAACACGATACTTAACTGCCAAAGTCACTTCCGCGAACTTCAAGGACATTGCTAAAAATCCCATCAACACCATCCAAAAGACGGCGCCCGGCCCACCAATACTTACGGCAACTGCTACCCCGGCAATATTCCCAAGGCCGACAGTCCCCGAAAGCGAGGTAGATAACGCCTGAAATCGGCTGATTTGACCATCACTCTTATCGCTCGCCTTATCAAACTTTCCTGATAAAACATCCAAAGCATGCTTGAAATAACGAATATTCACGAAGCCAAGATAAAAGCTGAAAAAGAAGGTCGCCAAAGCCAACCAAACAAGGATAAGTTTTACATCAACACCATCCATTAAAGGCATGGAATAAAACACTATTCCCGACATTGTTTCTGCTACTGGTTGAAAGAAAGTGTCAATCTTTTGATCAATACTTGCCATGGCTAAAATTCTCCCTCGATGTTATTCCCAACATCGATATTGTAGTAAATCATGGCGCCCAACCAAAGGACTTTCTTGATTTTTCAAGGATTTGCCCACGCTCAATACTGTAGCGGGCAGAAGATTATCGCAGATCCGATGTTCTGCACAAAGGCTGTGACACGGGATTAGAGCTAAAAACGGTCGCGGCCCATCGCCTGAGATCCGTTTTATTCATATCTGCGGCCTTTGTGATGCGCGGTGCATAGACCTGACAAAACATATCCGGGCGCATCTTTGCGGCCTCAATCGAGATTTTATTCGCATAGCTGGTCCGAAGGCTATTCAGGCGCGCCTCCGGATCTTTAATGCCCGTACGCTTGAAATAATTCAGAATGATGCCTTCATAGGTTGAAAACAAATTGGCATGTCGATCGGTAAAATCGCGGTATTGCATATACAGATTCCGACCCTGGGATTGGTACTTATGCTGGCAGTTCAGCCCGATCACCATTAACTCGCTATGAATACGGATACCCTGCTCCGCCTCCGCTTCCTTAGCCTGATAACACCCCTTGGCCTGAACAGGCTGTGTAAGAAAAACAATGAACGCACAACATAAAAAAGCAACAATGCTTCTGGAAAAAATCATAATTACGAATCTCTTATCTAGAATTCCACAGGGGTTAATAACGGGTTTCCATCGAAATGGGCAAGAAGATTTTTCACAACAAGCGCCCCCATCGCCGTTCTGGTTTCCCGCGTAGCAGAGCCGATATGCGGAGTAAGCACCACATTATCCATCTTAAGCAAGCCCTCCGGGACATGCGGCTCACTGGCATAAACATCAAGTGCCGCACCGGCTATATCCTTATTGGCAAGCGCCGCGAGCAAATCATCCTCCTGAACAACGCTGCCGCGCGATACATTCACCAAAAACCCGGACGGGCCAAGAGCGCTCAGAATGCTATAATCGACCAAATGGCGTGTTTTATTGCCCCCGCTGCATGTTAAAACCAAAATATCAGATTTATGCGCTAAGTCTTTTAAATCATTATAATAAGCATAGGGCATATCGTCTTTTTCTTCAGGGCCAAAATAAGCGATGTCCATCTCAAAGGCCGCAGCTCTTTTAGCGAGCGCCTGCCCTATACGCCCAAGCCCGACGATGCCCAACCGCTTGCCGGTCAAAGACGTACTTAGGGGGAACTCTTCCCCTCCGGCCCAACGCCCGACGCGCACATACATATCGGCCTCAACGACGCGCCTGACAAGCGAAAGCATGAGAGCCATCGCTGTATCTGCCGTCTCCGCCGTCAAAACATCCGGCGTATTGGTCAGGGCAATCTGGCGCTCGGCAAGCGCATCATAATCGATATGGTCTACGCCAACCGCACCAACCGCAACAATCTCGAGATTTGGCAAGGCCTCTATCAGAGGACGGCGCACCGGCGCAATAAAGGTTGTAAGTGCCTGAATATCCTTCGCATGATCCCTGATTGCTTGTTCAGGCATGCGCTCTCGCCACAGCTTAATGATATTAAAATGCTGCTCCATCGCTTTAATTTGACCGGGATGGCCAGGGGTCAGAGCAAGAATTGTTGGTTTAGACATCAGGTTTTCTTTTGTAAGTCATGAAGCGGTTTCTCTTGCATTTTTAGGACGAAGCCCCTAAAAGATCAATCACATTTCAAGGAATTTTAAAATGCAGACACAACAGAGCAAAAAACTCTTTATCAAAACTTGGGGCTGTCAGATGAATGTTTATGACAGCAAGCGCATGGCTGATATTCTTTTTGGCTTGGGCTACAAAACCACAGATACAGCCGAAGATGCGGATATGGTTATCCTCAACACATGCCATATTCGGGAAAAGGCAACAGATAAAGTTTTCTCTGATCTTGGCCGTCTACGCCCTTTAAAAGAAGCAAAAGAAGCAAAAGGCGAGCAAATGGTTATGGCTGTTGCCGGATGTGTGGCACAAGCCGAAGGTGATTTTATTCTCGAACGGGCGCCTTATGTCGATATGGTCTTTGGCCCGCAAACCTATCATGAATTGCCAGAAATGGTTGCCAAAGCAACAGGCGCATATGGTGACGCCCGTGTTATTAATACAGAATTCCCCGACGAGTCCAAATTTGACCAACTTCCGCACGAACATGGCTCTCAGGGGGTAACAGCGTTTCTATCCATTCAAGAGGGCTGCGATAAGTTCTGTACGTTCTGTGTTGTTCCCTACACGCGCGGTGCGGAATATTCCAGAACCGTTCAGGAAATCGTTGATGAAGCAAAACGCCTTGTTGACCAAGGCGCACTTGAAATCACACTGCTTGGTCAGAATGTAAACGCTTTCCATGGCGAAGGGGCAGATGGCAAGACATGGGGGCTTGGCGGCCTCATTCGTGAAATTGCCAAAATTGATGGCCTTGAGCGCATACGGTATAGCACATCGCACCCGCGCGACATGGATGACGACCTTATCGCCGCACACGGCGAAGTGGATAAGCTGATGCCCTTTCTACACCTCCCTGTACAGAGCGGCTCGGACCGTATCCTCAAGGCTATGAACCGCAAGCATACGGCGGATCACTACCGTGATATTATTGCAAAACTGCGTAAGGCACGCCCTGATATAGTTTTCTCCTCAGACTTTATTGTTGCCTTCCCAGGAGAAACGGAAGACGACTTTGAAGGTACAATGCAACTCGTACGCGATGTAAATTTTGCCTCATGCTATTCCTTCAAATATTCGGCACGCCCAGGCACGCCTGCGGCCAACCTTCAGGCCGCTATGGTTCCCGACGCCATTGCAAGTGAACGACTTGCACGCCTTCAAGGCCTGATTAATGAACAGCAAATAGCCTTTAACCAAAAATGTGTTGGCATGACACTGCCCGTCCTCTTTGATCGCAACGGAAAAGTTGATGGACAGCTTCTTGGTCGATCACAATTTAATCAGTCGGTCTACGCCGAGGCAAACGAGCGTTTGCTCAATAAAATTGTTGACATAAAAATCCAAAATGGTTATGACAACTCACTATCAGGTGATGTCGTTATGCATGACGAAGTCACACTAAGAACAGGGACTTAGGCAGCCACTTAAATGCCCGGGTCCCACAGGGATTTGAGTAAAAAATGGCCACAAAAGAAAAAACACTGCACTACGAAACACGCACAGATCAGTTTCGCGCCAAGTTTGCTCATTACTGGGCCGTACACAAAGATGCTCTGGAATCCTTACTGGGTGTTGATGATATATCCTTCTCTCCGCCTAATATTATTATATCCGGCTCACCGGAAGCGCAGGAATACGCATCTAAAATTCTGACACAGCTTGAGCTAAATGCCCAAAACAACCCACACCCTCTAACCACTCAAAACATTAACTTTGCCAAAGAGTTAGAGCAAAATGGCCAGAATCTAACAGTAGAATATAAAAACCCTGAGACGGATCAAACCATACGTACAGCCTTCAGAAAAGGTTACGCATTCGGTGACA
>CAZTBB010000039.1:0-16637 GCA_964611755.1 uncultured Pseudobdellovibrionaceae bacterium | reverse complement strand
TGGTTAGCGAGAAAGCCTGGCGTAAGGGCGGTTCAAAAATGTTTGTTGAGGTTGATAAACGCGTAAAAGTCGAAGATTTGGTGCGCGGTGTTATCATTCAATCGGGTAATGACTCGGCCATTGTGCTCGCTGAGGGGATGGCCGGTACAGAGGCTGCTTTTGCCGAAGCGCTGAATAAAAAGGCGCAAGAGCTTGGTATGGTGAATAGTAATTTTAAAAACGCAAGTGGGTGGCCGGACTCAAATCATTATTCAACGGCGCGCGATATGGCCACGTTAGGTCGCGCCCTGATTATGAATTTTCCTGAATATTACGGATTCTATTCCGAAAAAGAATTCACCTATAACAATATCAGACAAAGAAACCGCAATCCTTTGCTGTATCGTGATATCGGCGCAGACGGGATTAAAACCGGGCATACGGATGCAGGTGGGTATGGGTTAATTGGATCTGGTAAACGCAATGGACGTCGCGTAATTCTTGTTGTAAATGGTCTTGAAGATGAACGCGCACGGGCGCAGGAATCGGCAAAGATATTGGACTATGGCCTTAAGGCTTTTGAAAATGTTCATCTTTTTGATGAGGGGGAGATTATAGAGATGGCGGATGTTGTTATGGGCAGAGATGCCCAAGTGCCACTCGTTGTGCAGGATGATCTTGCTATCACGGTCCCGAGTTTGAATAAAAGCGATTTGCGGGTTGAGCTTGAATATGAAGAGCCCTTGGCAGCCCCTGTTGAGCAAGGTGACCGCGTAGGTGTTCTCAAAATTTCTATTCCACGCCTCGAGCCGATAGAGGTGCCGGTTTATGCAAGCCAGTCCGTTGCGCGCAAAGGCTTCATTTCCGAGACAATTTCTAAGGCTGTCTTATTTATTTTTGGCCATAATTCATCTCAGGATTGATGCAGAATGGTGAACCCGCTCTTTATTACATTTGAAGGTGGAGAGGGGTCGGGAAAATCCACGCAAATTAAATTGCTGGCCGAGAAGTTGACGGAGCTTGGCTGTGATTTTATCCAAACACGCGAGCCCGGCGGAACGCCGGAGGCAGAAAAAATTCGTGACCTGCTTGTTCAAAGAGATGGAGGCGAATGGAGCCCGGCGGCTGAATGCTTGATGATGTTTGCCGCGCGTGCCATGCATGTTCAAGATGTGATTTTGCCCGCCCTTGCTCAGGGGAAGGTTGTTTTATGTGACCGTTTTTCTGATTCAACCTATGCGTATCAGGGCTATGGTCATGAGGTTCCCATTGCCAATATCAAGGCTGTTGAAACGGCAAGCATTGGTGATTTTAAACCTGATATTACCTTTATTTTTGATATAGATGTGGAAGAGGGGCTAAAGCGCTCTTCCAGAAGATTGGCAGATCAGGGGAGCCAAGAGGATCGCTTTGAGAATATGGATTTAGACTTCCATAGACGCCTGCATCAGGGGTTTTTGGATATTGCTAAACGCCACCCGGCACGATGCTTTGTGATTGATGCGACAAAGTCTGTTGATGATATTGCATCCGAAATCCTTTCCATTGTTCAGCCCCGCATAAATAGCTAGTATAATGTCATCATGGATTTATTTGGCAATGATGACAGCGTAAAAGAAGCGCCGGCGGCACAGGATGAGGTTCTTATAGAGGATCTAAGCCCCGATAGCCTTGACTCGGCGGACAGCCAAGATCGCCATCCCAAATATTGTACAAAAATAATGGGCCATGAAAAAATAGAAGCCATGCTTGTTGAGCTTGTGGCATCAGATCGTATGCCGCACGCCTTGATTTTTTCCGGTCAGAAGGGGATTGGTAAGGCCAGTATGGCTTACCAGCTGACAAAATTTTTAATGGCAAGGGGAATTAAAGATCCCGACCAAGATGCTCTTTTTGGGGGAGATGATCTTCCGGAAGAGATATGCGATAGCCTTGATAGTGACCCAGATCATCCTTCCGTTAAGCGAGTTTTATCGGGTGGTCATCCTGATTTCAGGGCGCTGGAGCGTTATTATGATGCCGATAAAAATAAATTCAAGGCCAGTCTTGAAGTTGACCAATTACGGAGCGTTGCACCGTTCTTGCGCATGAGCGCATCTGAGGGTGGCTGGCGTATTGTTCTTATTGATGATGCGGATACCATGAATCGCAATGCCCAAAATGCATTGCTTAAAATTTTGGAAGAACCTCCTAAGAATACGTTGCTCATTTTGGTTGCCCATAGATTAGGTGCACTTATTCCTACGATTAAATCACGTTCCCGTGTTGTTAACTTCAATACGTTGTCGGAGGAGAGCCTTAAAAGCCTGATTATGGCACAAGGCCATCACTTTAATGCGCAGGAGTTAGAGAATCTTTGCTATTTGAGCGATGGCAGTCTTGGTAATGCGATTAATTTTGTCGAGAATGGCGGGCTGGATGTTTTGGCTAAAATCCTGAGTGTGATGCAAACCTATCCTGATTTTGATTGGGGTGATATTCATGCTCTTGGCGATGACATGGCGCGCAGCGGTCAGGAGAGTGCCTACCAACATTTTCAGGACATAACACAATGGCTTTTCCGTCAGCTTTTATTTATGAAGGCGCGCGGTGAACAAACTATGCGAGGGCCGCTTGCATTGGATGTCTTTCATGACATATACAATGAGTTATCTCTCGTTCAGTTAATAAAGCTCAGTGAAAACCTCAAAGAGCATTTTGACCGTACAGAGCGCGGTAATCTTGGTAAGGCACAAAGCGTATTAGAGACGTTTGAAATAATAAGGCAAAATAATTTATGAGTAATTTCTATATCACCACTGCGATTTCCTATGTGAATGGTGTCCCGCATTTGGGGCATGCCTATGAGGCCATTTTAACGGATGTGATGGCGCGCTTCCAAAGATTGGACGGCAAGGATGTCATGTTTCTGACCGGCACGGATGAACATGGTGAGAAGGTTCACAAGACGGCCGAGCAAAATGGCATGGAGGCTAAGGAGTTTGCGGATCAGAATGCTGCCGAATTTGAGCGCATGACCAAGACGCTTGCCATATCGAATGATGATTTTATTCGCACGACAGAACCACGGCACTATAAAGCTGCACAAGATTTATGGCTTAAATTGAAAGAAAATGGCGATATTTATCTTGGTAAATATGAGGGCTGGTATTCTGTGCGTGAAGAGGGTTACTTCACAGAAGACGAGCTGGTCACAGATGAGAAAACCGGTGAAAAGCTCTCGCCCAATGGCACAGAAGTCAAATGGGTAGAAGAAGAGAGTTATTTCTTTAAGCTTTCCGCCTATACCGATAAATTAATGGCTTATTACAAGGCGCATCCTGAATTCATAGAACCGTCCGCGCGTCGCAATGAGGTGATGGCTTTTGTAGGGCAAGAAGGCGGCCTGAAAGACCTGTCCATTTCACGTCATAAATCACGCCTGAGCTGGGGGATTCCTGTGCCGGATGATGAAGACCATGTGATGTATGTCTGGCTTGATGCGCTGACAAATTATATTACGGCTGTTGGGTATCCGGACACATCAGATGCCCAATATCAAAAATATTGGCCGGCTGATTATCATGTGATCGGGAAAGATATTATTCGCTTCCATACAGTCTATTGGCCGGCTTTCTTGATGAGCGCTGGTATTGATTTGCCTAAGACGGTTTTTGCGCATGGCTTCATTAATGTGCAAGGGCAAAAAATGTCCAAATCTGTTGGTAATGTGTTATCGCCGGATGGTTTGGTGGAAACATTCGGGCTGGATCAAATTCGCTATTTGCTGATGCGTGAAATCCCTCATGGGCAAGATGGTAATTTCTCACATGAGGGGGCTATTACGCGAATCAATGCCGATTTGGCGAATGCTCTAGGCAATCTGGGACAACGTTCGCTCTCTATGATGTATAAAAATTGTGAGGAGCAAATTCCATCTCCCGAAGAATTTACAGCAGACGATCTGGCCATTCTTAAGCTCGTGCGTGAGGATGTGATGCCTGTCGTGCGCGAGCAGTTCAATGCGTTTAAAATCCACCGGGCACTGGAAGAGATTTGGCGTGCTATAGGGGAAGCGAACGCCTATGTGGATGCGCAGGCCCCATGGACATTAAAAAAGGAAGATCCGGAGCGCATGAAGACGGTTCTTTATGTTCTGGCTGAGCTTTTCCGTTGCTTCGCTATTCTTGTCCAGCCCGTTACGCCGGATGCCGCATCTAAAATTTTGGATCAGCTTGGCATTGCCGATGATGCGCGTAGCTTTGCGCATCTTAGCGATGAACACGCGGTGAAGGCTGGAACGCCTCTGGAAAAGCCTGAGGGTGTCTTCCCGCGTATTGTTGTGGATGATGACCAAAAACAGCAAGCGAGCGGGTAAATGTGGATCGACTCGCATTGCCATCTCAATCATAAGAAAATTAGAGAGCTTGGCTCGCCCGGGCAGATTATCAATGAAGCCAAGGCGGCCGGCATTGATGGGATGCTCACGATTTGTTGCCGTATCTCTGATGAGTTTAAAGAGGTGGATGCTATAGCGGCCACCCATGAGAATGTTTGGTGTACCATCGGGACACATCCGCATGAGAGCGGCAAAGTCGAAGAGATTGCGATAACACGCGAGGAGATTGTCGAAAAAACACAAGCGCCTCATGTGATTGGCATTGGTGAAACGGGTTTGGATTATTATTATGATTTTTCGCCCGTTGATAAGCAAAAAGAATGCTTTATCAAGCATATAGAGGCGTGCCTTGAGACAGAACTTCCGGTTATTATTCATACGCGCGATGCTGATAAGGACACTGCCGAGATTTTACAAGATGTCGGGCAGGGGCAATTAAAAGGCGTTTTGCATTGTTTTTCATCCGGGCGCGCATTGGCGGAGAAGGGGCTCGAGCTTGGATTATACGTTTCATTCTCCGGCATTGTTACCTTCAAACAAGCACAGGATCTGCAAGACATAGCAAAAGACATCCCCCTGGATCGTATTCTTGTAGAAACAGATGCACCTTATCTCGCGCCTGTGCCATATCGTGGTAAAACCAATCACCCTAAACACGTACAGCAAACGGGTAAGTTTTTGGCAGAACTTAAAAATATTTCTGAAGAAGAGGTTGCAACCCATTCAAAAGAAAACTTTTTCAGGCTTTTTAGTAAGGCAGAGTTGGTATGAGCTTTGATGTTACAATACTGGGATGCGGAAACTCCACAGGTGTGCCTGCTATTGGCGGGTATTGGGGGGATTGTGATCCAAGTGAGCCTAAAAATCAGCGCTCACGGTGTTCTATTCACATTCAATCAAGCGGAGGCACGTCATTAATCATTGATACTGGGCCGGATTTTCGCTCACAACTCAATCGTGAAAAAATATCTCACATTGATGCGGTTCTCTACACGCATACACATGCGGATCATATCAACGGTATCGACGAGCTGCGCGTTATTAAGTTTCGCAATCAAATGGATAAGGTGCCTATTTATGCCAGCCGTAGCTCTATTGACATATTGCGTCACCGCTTTTTCTATTTGTTTGATGGCGGCAATCATGAGATTTATCCGGGGCTTCTCGAGCCCCATATTATTGAGGAAGAGGATTACAGCAAGCAAATATCTATTGGTGATCTGAGCTTCATAGCCTTTGAACAAGATCACGGCACGTGTGAATCTCTTGGCTACCGGTTTGGTGATTTTGCTTATAGTGTTGATATTTTAAAACTGGATCAGCCCGCTATAGATGCTCTAAGAGGTGTAAAAAGCTGGGTTGTGGATTGCGCGGCTTACAAGCAGGAATCAAATCCGGTGCATGCAAATTTGGATACGATTTATGCGTTGAATGACCAGATAGGTGCAGAGACTGTTTATTTAACCAGCCTCTC
Organism: uncultured Pseudobdellovibrionaceae bacterium; assembly: GCA_964611755.1. Lineage (GTDB taxonomy): Bacteria > Pseudomonadota > Alphaproteobacteria > Micavibrionales > Micavibrionaceae > CAZTBB01. Next base: position 10,806 of record CAZTBB010000039.1, on the reverse strand, counting down.
GCTACAAATGGATTATCAAACGCTTCTGGATGAATTACCGGATGGTTATATCCCGTGTTATGACGGGATGACGTTAAGATTTTAACTTACCTTCTTGTTATGTGGGGTGTTGTGTGACGGGTTTTGTGTTTGTTCAGGGACACCCATGCGTTTAAAGCACCTTGCTTTAGGGCTATTTGCTGCCCCTGCCTTCACAGTATCAATAAGGGCCTCCCAACTATTCACAATCTTCTCAGGTCTGTAATCGGTAGAGGATTGCTTGGCATTCATACCAAGTTCACGGCGCAAGGCACCATTATTCATCAGGGCTTCTAAACCTTTGGAAAAGGCGTGTGCTCTGTTATTACCGCTCACAAGCAGGCCATTATATTGATCTTTAATGACCTCGTTCGTTCCTGGACAATCCGCATACCCGACGGCTGGAACTCCGTATGCCATAGCCTCTACAGTTGCCAGGCCAAAGGCTTCGAATTTGGATGACATCGCAAATATCTGGGCATTTTGATATTCTTTCCCAATCATGTTTGTTGTTCCGGGCAATTGAATACGGTCTTGCAGGCCGTATGTATCGACAAGATCTTCCAGCTGAGGGCGGAGTGCACCTTCACCCACAATACGCAAATCCCATTCCGGATAATGGGGGGCCAAAAGTGCAAAAGCATGAATCAGTGATTCCTGATCTTTTTGTGGGTCCAGACGACCAACATTCAGAATGGTTTTGCGGCGTTTTTGGGTGGCAAGAACATCTGCATTTTCATCCGTATCATCAACAGGATTTGGCATGACATCCATGCGGGATTGCAAAATAGGGGGGTAGAGGGATTTAACCTTCTCGGACAAAACGGTGATGCGTTTGACCAAAAAAGAAGCCAGCACCATCAAAGCAAATTCCAGCTTTCTGTTTTTATAATAATCCGGAACAATATGTTCACTTGCGATAACGGGAATGCCTGTGCCGGCCAGCGCAAAAGCAATGGGAATAAACATGCTATGCATAAAGGCGACAACGGCATCCGGTTTTTCTGCCATGATCGTTTTACGCAGGGCCAGAATTCTTTTGACTGTCTGAAGCGGATTAGAGCGCTGTGTGACATCGCCTATGCTCACATGTATGCGCTTTACCTTTGTATTAAGGGGGTAGAAGGATTCTCCGCCTTTTTGATCAAAGGTCAAAACGGAGACATCATGCCCTTTATTGGCAAGACCCGATGTGACATCGCGCAAAACACGTTCGGCACCGCCGCGTGTTTCATCCAAAGTCTTAATCGCATAAATCAATTTCATCATTGTTATTATCTATCTCAAGTACATGCCTTGCTTAAAAAGCTTTCCCATTGCGCATAAACGCTTTCCGGCTTGTAATCTTTGATGGATTCAAAAGCATTTTTTCCAAGCTTTTGCCTCAACTGCGCATTTTCCATCATTTCTTTCAATATTTGCGCAAGTGTTTCCGGGTCATTATTACCACGCGCAAGCATACCATTTTTATTATTTTCAATCAAATCACAAACGCCGGCACAGTCTGAAAAGCCTGCTGACGCTAGCTTATAGCTCATCGCCTCTGCGAGGACATTCGGGAACCCCTCCCAGCGTGAGGGGAGAACAAATAAATTCGATTCTCTGTAATGGGAGGCAACATCTTTGGATGTGCCCGGCAATAATATCTTGTCCTGCAGATTTTTTTGTTCAATCAGGGCTTCCAGTTTTTGGCGGTCATCACCCTCACCAACAATTTTTAATATCCAATCCGGAAATTGCTCGGCTATTTGCGCGTAGGCCAGAATAAGGCAGTCATAATTTTTCTGATATTCTAACCGCCCGACAGAGAGCAGAGTTTTTTTATCCTTTGTCTTCTTGGGGTGGGGAGAGGCCGATTGCGGTGGAAAAACCGGGTTGGGAATAACGGTGATTTTATCCCGCAAAAAAGAGGGGTAGCGCCCAACATAGCTGGGGCATTGTACCGTTATGGCCTTTGCGGCGCGATAGGTTTGGAAGATTAATTCCTTGTATTTTCCGGTTTTCTTGTAATCAAAACGATGCGGGGCATTCCGCTCGGCCAGAATGACGGGGATATTCATGCCAAGTGTGTATAAGGCCATAGCTTGGAAAGGGCCATCCTGAAAACCGACAATGATGTCCGGTTGAAAGTCTTTAACAGCCGCTCTTGTGGCCTTCATACGCACCAGACGTTCTGCCCATGTGGCACGCCGCGTTGTGTCGCCAATACCGAGTTTAAACCAGATGATATCCTTATGCATGGGGTAATAAGATTGCCCATCTTCATAATCCCATGTGAGGAGGGCACATGCATGCCCCCGCGCGGTCATATCATTCATCAGAGCCGTTGCCATGCGCTCGACCCCGCCGGCAATATTATGCATCAAACGATTAGCGATTAGTATTCTCATCGCGCTGACCTAACTTTTGTTTTGTGTTGGCGAAAGCCATGTATAGCCCTTTTGGGGCCCGTGGAATATAAATGTGTCAATGTTTTGATCGGGGCAATGGTTAACAGCACACCGACCATGGAGATAAAGCTTATCCATTCTTTGCGGGCGTAATGGCATCGCAACACAGGCCAGCGCCTGGCATATTCATACATATTTTCATGTTTAAGAAAGTCAGCATGCTTTTCGGCCAGTTGGATTTCGGCATCACGGTTCTTTTCCGGCGCTTTATCAGAAGCAATGGTCGCATATTGAGTGAAAAGCGGATGTTTTGTTCCAATAAAATACCCGCCCTTCAGGGCCAGCCTAATCGCCATGTCGACATCCTCCACGCGGCGGAAAGCAGGATCAAACCCGCCTATATCCTTGAGAGTCTGGGTTGCAATCATGAGAGAGCATGTCGGCGTGCCCGCACCATAGAAGGCTTTGCGCCCCCCATAATAAAGCAGGCGCCTTGCCACATCCATTCCGCTGGGGATGGGCTCTTGCGAACCGATAGCCTGTAATTGAATGCTGTAACCATTAGAGTAGAGACGTTGCCCCGATGCATAGCATGCGACAAGACCGGTGTGATAGGTGTCTTCGGCTGATTTGAGAGCCTCATATTGCTCTGAGATGCGATTGGGCGCGCTGTCGTCGTCGTCATCAAAGAATGTGATATACGCACCCTGAGCGTTCTCGAGAATTGTTTGTCGCGCTCCACCCGGGCCCCGGTTTGTTCTATGGACAATAAGCTTTGCTTTTTTATGCCCCTTAATGAGCGATTTTATAATATCCACAGAGTTATCATCAGACTTATCATCAACAATAATTATTTCGGTGTTTGGCCAGTCCTGTGTTTTGGCACTTTTAAAAGCACGCTCAATGGTCTCGCTTGCGTTAAAGCAGGTTAATCCAATTGTAACAAGGGGTTGCGTGTTTTTTGACATTTAGTGACCCGCCATGAATTTTCTGAGTTGCCTATTATACGCGATGTTCGGGAGTGTCCATAACAGGCGTTGTAAGAATTTGATGGGATGGCGTACGCATAGAGCTATCATGTATTTTAGGAAGGCAATTTTCTTATTCTGAAGGTAGAGGTACTTGCCATTTATCCACAGTGTTGAAAAGTTATATTCTGAAATATTATCAATTACTTCTGCATGTTTATTAATTAAATTTATGAAGAAAATATTCTCAGCCTCAAGCTGTTTTTCCTGTCCATATGTCATGCGTTGTTCGACGAGCGGTTCAGCAATGCCAATGAAAAACATATTATCCACAGATGCACGAATGTTAAAGTCTGTATCTTCACTACGCTTAAAGGCCGGATCAAATCCGCCGAGTTTTTTGAATATATCCAGCTGTGCCATTTGTGAGCAGGTAGCCATAGAGCCAAATCCATTTTCAATCGGCCTGCCTGTTAAAATTCTCAGGGCCATTGCTTTACCGCCGGGATAGGGGGCACGCAGGCCGGGTGGGTACTCAATGCGCTGATGCCCGTCGGGATAGTGCTGAAGACGGGCGGCATAGGAAATAAAGTTTTTATCCGGATATCGTTTTTCTGCCTGACGTAAAGACAGAAATTGGAGGCGCAGGCGCTCATCCTTACTGATGTCATCATCATCAAAAAAGGCCAAATATTCACCCGAAGCGTTTTCAATTAAATGATTGCGGCTTGATGCTACACCCAGGTTTTTATCATTGCGAATAAGTTTTATGCGCTTATCGGATGAGTATGCATCACATACATATTCCCAGCTTCCATCTGTGGAATAATCGTCGCATAGAATAATCTCGGTATTTTCCCAATCCTGATTGAATGCGCTCTGAATTGCGGCATCAATTGTATCAATGGCATTAAAACACGTTATTCCAATGGTAATTAAGGGGGTCGTCATTTTGCCCCGTATGCTCTTTAGGTTTATTTTTTAACCATAAATAGAACACCATACGCAAACAGATTTGGAAAGTGCTCGGCTAATTTTTCTTGTAAAGGTTCAACAACCATTTTGGTGCGCCCACGATCAGGGATAATCGTATGCGTCGAGAGTTCACCCTGTTTAACATTATGCTCCATAAAGGCTTTGGCCTCCTCGAAGGAAAGAACCCAGCGATGACGGTCCAAAATCGGGTCAACGGGAAAGTCATATTTACCGGATAATCCATTGCCCATAAGGAAATTCATACGGAATTTTATGTAGTACATATTAGGAAGTGCGACGAAGACACCCTTTTTGGCAACACGGAGCATCTCTTCGAGAACTTTATGGGCATTTTCCAAATGCTCTAAGACATCGAGGGCAACAACAATATCATAGGAATTATCTTTAAAATCCGGCAGGCCTTCTTCGAGGTTACAGGCAATCACCCCTTCACCGGGAATAAGATCCGTACCCGTATAATTTTTGCAGCTTTTCAGTAATGGCTTGAGATCCATTGTCCTGCAGCCAATATCAAGCAAGGAGTAGTCTTCGAAATTCTCATTAATCAGGTCGGCGCACATAGGCAAGCGGCGTAATGTCATGGTTTTAAATCTTCTTTATGGTGTTTATTATTCAGCCAAGTCATTTTGGCGAAACTTGTTAATATCAAAATGTACCTGTGTTGCCAATGCAATTCGTGAGAGAAATACAGATAGAACCGCACCCCAAATGCCGAGTAACGGAATGCAAATAGATGCAGCCAGTATCCGAAATAGAGAATTGCCTAATGTAACACGGCGAACACTGTCTAAAGACATGCGTGATCGAATGAAACGAAAACGCAAGGATGCAACGTTGCCAAAGAGTAAGGAGCACATGAGGGCTTGGCAATAGGGGAGGGCAGACGCATATTGCTCGCCGAAAATTAATACAAATATGGGGGGTAAAATTGAAAAAGAGAACATGATGATAAGCCCGCCTATAATCAAACTATAAATCAAAAAAGCTTTATCAAGTTTTTGTGTGTAATGTTCTTGGTTAGCAAAGCGTGGCGCTAAGACAGCTCCTAAATCTTGTGTGACGTTATTGACGGGTTCTGTCAGCTTTTGAGCTGCCATATATAAAGCCAATGCTTCGGGAGACAAAAAGTTAAACAATAAGATTTTATCAATATGATTGGCTAACACATTGAGAATAGAATAAGCCGTTGTCTTGATACCATAGGCAAGATTATCTGCCTCAATTTCACTATCCTTAGGAACGGAGCGCCATGCTTTTATTGATTGAACAATATTAAGGAGTGAGGGAATAGTCATAACAATGCAAAGTGGAAGCAAGAGGTAACCTGGAAGAATCAAAAGCCCAACTATAAGCAAAACCCCAACAATGATAGAGTTACTCCCTTCAAGTTTAAGCAGGGCATCAAAGTCTGATTGTCCGTGTCGCATCGATTTCCAGATTGCAAGCCCATGCATAAACGGAAATAAGATGGCTGCAAGGTAAAAGCCAGAAGCAAGCTCTATATCATTTTGATATAAAAACCATGCTCCAAAGCCTGCCAATATAAGGGCTGCTGCTAAGCTTCCAAGAAAAGCAAGCTTGGCCCCAGCTTGATAGGTTTTTTCTTTCCCCCTTGCAACGGCTTGCATGACTGAGTCTGTGAGGCCTGGTAGAGCAAAAATTGTTAAAACGCCAATCCATCCAAGAATGTAGTGGTATTCACCAAATTGTTCCTGAGACAGGGCGCGCACAAGAATGTAGGATGTAACAAGAGCCAAGGCCATTTGAATGACGCGTAGACCAAAAACACGGCCATAATCAAATAATAATTTCTTATTATCAGGCGTTAAGTAGCTTTTTAATTTTGATATGGATGTCATTGGCTCTCGACTTAATAAACCATGCTCTTTCAGCCTGCTTTCGGCTTAATTTTCTGGGTGTGAATCCATGAAATTGCATGTTCTGTTTGAAAATAGCATCAAAATCATCTTTCGTTGCGTTAAATTTCCACTCATCAAAGCTGAAATAGGTGTAAACGGGATCATTGGCAGGCAGAAGATCAATATCGGGGCGTTGTTTAGGGTTTAAAAAACCACCAACCGGCACGTATACCTGTTTTTTTAGTTTGGATAAAAAGGTTGCCATCCACCCAAAGGAAGAGATGCTTAGTGCGACATTTGGGGCATGACGAATTGTTTCAAAATCTGAAATAACGCTTCCACCTTGTAGAAAACGGCATTCTTTAAATTCTGACTTTAGGTTTTGAGAATATTCGTCTTTCCCAATTTGTCCTATGAAAACAGGGGTCAGGCCCGTTTGTTCAAAAAGATTGTGATAATAGTGAAAAGGCAAGGGAAAGTAATCTTGGTGAGCGCCTTGTAAAACATCACCGCCGCGTACATGCACAAGCAGATCTTTTTCACTTAGGTCTACTCTTTTTTTGGCCTCGCTTGCTGGAGGTTGAAAAAATTGATTGTAGAAATCCGCCTCTTCAAAATATTCAAGCCGCATACCGAGTGCCTTAATGACCACATGATCAATAAGTCCGGATTGAACATCTTTGATAAGCGCATCAAGATCAAAAAAATTTGTTTTTATCTCAAAAACTTTATCGGCAGGAACATCATGCTCACCAGCTTCAAGGTTCCATTCTGGCATTGTTTGACCAGTAATATGCGTTTCTTTACCTGATCTATGTTCTATAGTTTTAGCGAGCATGTATTGAAACATCTGGTTTGCCAAAAAGCCGCCCGGCCTGATATGAATGTTTAATGTATTCATCAATCTAAGCTTTATTAATAATTTTGTGCGTGCGGTCTAGCTGTTCCGAGATATCATAATGGTGATTGCCTATGAACAGACCATTTGTGTCGAGATAGTCTGCATGCTTGATCTCTGAGCCAATGGAATGATTCAAGTGCTCTATCACTGGGTTATTAAGAAAGTTGCCGGCAACAATCGGGCGGCATTCAACGTTATTGTCTTGAAGCATTTTTACTATCTCAGCGCGCTTTCCTTCGAGCTTGCCTTTAAGGACAAGAGAAAACCCAAACCATGAACTTTCATGTGTTTCTTGCTGAATATCGAGTGCCTCATGTCCTTGAAATAAATCCTTGAAAAGGGCTGCGTTTTTTCGCCGCGCGTCTACAAGCCCACTTAATTTCCTGATTTGTTCTTGCCCGATGGCGCCGGACATTTCTAATGGTCGTAAATTATAACCGGGCAGAACAAAGCGGAAGAGGGTGCTAAAGGGATCTGTATCGGATTTGAGGTGCGAGTTTTTCGGTTGTTCACGTGTCCAACCATGTGCGCGCAAGGACAGCATGGTATGATACAGTGCTTCATCATCGGTTACGACAACCCCGCCTTCCATTGTGGATATATGGTGGGAAAAGAATGTGGAAAAGGTTCCGCATATTCCATGTGTTCCTGCATAACGTCCAGCATATTTTGCGCCCATCGATTCACAGTTATCTTCGAATAAGACAAGGTTATGTTTCTTACATATGGCGTGCAGGCGCTCAAAATCGCAGGGGTTGCCAAGAAGGTTCACTGCAAAAATCGCTTTTGTTTTTGGCGTAATCGCCGCTTTAACAAGGTCAGGGTCAATATTCAAAGTAGCCGGATCAACATCTACAAAGCGCAGGCTAAGGCCATATTGATGAACGGGGTAGTAGGTCGTGCTCCATGAAACAGCAGGAACAATTACTTCATCACCGGGCTGAAGATATTTCTCTGGTGCGTAGAAGAGTGCTGCTAGTGTGAGAAGGTTTGCTGATGATCCGGAATTGACCATAACGGCATATTTTGATCCAAAATGTGCGGCAAAATCTTCTTCGAATTTTCTAACCTCCGGGCCCATGGAAAAACGGCCGCTATCAACAACACGCTGAATGGCAGCGTATTCTTTGTCATCCCATGTTTCTGTAGCCAGAGGGTAGGGGGCAGGGTTTTGATCTTTGGGGGCGGTGTTATTAGTCATGCAGCAGCTTTCTGTTTTTCCAAAAATCCTTTATAGGCAAGCGCAATGCCGTCTTCTAAGGAAGTTTGAGGTGCCCAGCCATATTTTTTGGCTTTGGCGGAGCCCATTAATTTACGCATCATCCCAACGGGCATATCAAGATTATGTTTAAATGTTCCAGTGAAGCCAAGAACCTTGGCAACAGTTTCATAATATTCATTGACGCTATAATCATGATCCAGGCCGGTGTTTAAATATTGCGGTAAATCTGCAAGATTATCAGCGCATGTAATAATAAAGGATGCGAGATCATCAACATACATAAATTCACGGCGGGCGGTGCCATCGCCCCAGATTTCAATTTCCTTTTCACCATTTTGTATGGCTTCATGGATTTTTAGAATGACCGCGGCAATCAAATGACCTTTTTCTGGATCAAAATGATCATCTTGCCCATAAAGATTGCAAGGGATGAGGGTGCGATAGGCCAGCCCATATTGGCGTGCAATATATTCACAGTGTTTGGCACCTGATATTTTTGCCAGAGCATAGCCTTCATTGGTGGGCTCAAGGGGGGCCTCCAGAATATAATCTTCTATCAGTGGGTTTTTGTAATCTTTCGGATACATGCAGGAGCTACCGAGATAGATAAGCTTTTGCACGCCTGCCAGTCGCGCCTCTTCAATAATATGAGCATTCATCAAAAGATTGTCGTTCAGGAAGCCTGTGGGATCGGCAATATTCGCCTTGATACCGCCAACTTTGGCAGCGCAATGAATAACAAGATCAATATCAGTATGTGTTTTAAAAAATGCCTGAATAGCTTCCCTCGAGCACAAATCAAGCTCTGTGCTTGTTGGGGCAAGAATTGTCCAGCCGGCATTCAATATTTGGTTCAGGCGCTGCACTGCGCGCCCAACCATGCCTCGGCCTCCGGTCAAAAAAACATTCATGATATCAAGCTGCCTCTTGCTGCTTTTTCAAAAGCATTTCTTCTTTAGCTTCTTTTAAGTCAGCCTCAACCATTTCTTTGACCAGTTGATCAAGACCTATCTTGGGTGTCCAGCCAAGCTTTTCTCTGGCTTTTGTGGGGTCTCCCAAAAGAAGATCCACTTCTGTTGGGCGGAAATAGCGAGGATCAACACGTACAAGGACTTTGCCAGTGGCTTTGTCTGTGCCAATTTCATCAACACCTTCGCCTGACCATTCAACCTCCATATCCAGCAGGGTAAATGTTTTTTCAACAAAGGATCGCACCGTATGTGTTTCACCTGTGGCAAGAACATAATCGTCAGCTTCATCTTGCTGTACGATAGCCCACATACCTTCTATATAATCACGCGCATGCCCCCAGTCACGTTTGGCATCCATATTACCGAGATACAGACAGTCCTGAGTGCCAAGATGTATGCGCGCAGCAGCACGTGTAATTTTACGTGTTACAAATGTTTCCCCACGAAGTGGGCTTTCATGGTTGAATAAAATACCGTTGGATGCATGGATGCCATACGCTTCACGGTAGTTCACGGTAATCCAATATGCATAAAGCTTGGCGGCGGCGTAAGGGCTGCGAGGATAGAAGGGCGTTGTTTCTTTTTGCGGTGTTTCTTGAACCAATCCATAAAGCTCTGATGTAGAGGCTTGGTAAAACTTTGTGCTCTCTGTCATGTCGAGAATACGTAATGCTTCCAATATTCGCAAAGTGCCAATAGCGTCAGCGTTTGCTGTATATTCCGGTGTCTCAAAGCTAACCTGTACGTGGCTCTGTGCAGCCAAGTTATAAATCTCATCAGGCTGTGTTTCTTGAATAATGCGAATTAAGTTTGTTGAATCGGTCATATCACCGTAATGGAGCTCAAAGCGACGATCTGGGTCATGAATTTCTTCAAAGAGATGATCTACACGCCCCGTATTGAATGACGAAGAGCGTCTCTTAATACCATGCACCATATAGCCCTTATCAAGTAGGAATTCGGCCAAATAGGCTCCATCCTGACCTGTGACACCTGAAATGAGTGCAGTTTTTTGTTTTGTATTACTCATAATATCCTAATCTTTATCTGTGCGGTTAAAATCATCTTCGAGGCGGATAATATCATCTTCACCAAAGTAAGTACCAGTTTGTACTTCAATAATTTCTAATTTTTCCGTTGTTGTATTTTCTAGGCGGTGAACACAGCCAACGGGAATATAGGTGGATTCATTGGCCTTTAGATCAAATATTTCATCATCTTTCGTTACGCGCGCTGTGCCATCTACGACAACCCAGTGTTCACTGCGATGGTTGTGTTTTTGTAGGGATAGTTTCTTGCCGGGCGTGACAAAGATACGCTTTACCTTGCAGTGCTCTTGGTCTTCAAGGACTTGATAGGCGCCCCAAGGGCGATAAACCGTATCGCCATGGATTGTTTCACTGCGCCCATCTTTTTTCATCGCATCAATCAGTGATTTTACATGTTCAGATTGAGAGCGGGGGGTTACAAGAATTGCATCT
>CAZTBB010000038.1:0-16798 GCA_964611755.1 uncultured Pseudobdellovibrionaceae bacterium | reverse complement strand
AAGCCGCGCGCGAAAAAAAACTATCAGATGCTCTCATTGATCGTCTTACTCTGACTGCGGAGCGTATAGATGGTATTGCTCGCGCCTGTGAGAATATTGCAGAGCTTCCAGATCCGGTGGGTCATATATTATGGGAGAATGAGCGCCCCAACGGTCTGAAAATTCAGCGCGTGTCTGACCCTATTGGTGTTTTGGGCATGATATATGAATCACGCCCCAATGTGACCGTCGATGCTGCAGCTTTATGTCTGAAGTCAAAGAATGCTGTTATTTTGCGTGGTGGTTCCGAAAGCCTGCATAGCTCACTGGCCTTTCATCGTATTATTCAAGACATATTAGAGAAAAATAAGATCCCCAGGGATGTTATCGCCATGATCGCAACCCCTGACCGTGAGGCTGTGGGTGCCCTGCTTCGTGCCCATCATTATATTGATGTGATGATCCCACGAGGGGGCAAGGGGTTGATTGAACGTGTGCAGAACGAGGCACGTATGCCGGTTTTTTCGCATTTGGATGGCATTTGCCATGTTTACATTCATGAAAGTGCCCGCGAAGATATTGCCGTGGATGTGCCGCTCAATGCCAAGATGCGCCGTACCGGTATTTGCGGCGCAATGGAAACACTTTTGATTGATCAAAAATTAAACCCTGATATTGCAAAGAAAACATTATCTGCATTGATTGATGCAGGTTGTGAGATTGTGGGTGATAAAATGGCTCAGCGCCTCGATGCCCGCATTGGTGAGGCCACCACCCAGGATTGGGAAACAGAATACCTGACGAATAAGCTAAGCTGCGCTATCGTTAACGGGGTAGATGAGGCCATTCAACATATCAATACATTTGGCTCGCATCATACAGACAGCATCTTGTGCGAAGATTCAGATATTGCAGATAAATTCATGAATGAAGTTGATAGCGCAATTACCATGCATAACGCCTCAACACAGTTTGCTGATGGCGGTGAATTTGGCTTGGGCGCAGAAATAGGCATAGCGACAGGCAAAATGCATGCCCGTGGGCCTGTTGGCCTCGAGCAGCTCTGCACGTATAAGTATAAGGTTTTAGGGGCTGGCCAAACACGCCCCAGTTAAGTCATACTGACATCCATTATGAGCTTTTTCTCCCCTCCCCACCTTCTCTCAGGCCATCTATGGAAAAATAGACGTGTGGGCTTGCTGGGGGGATCATTTAACCCCCCTCATAAAGGTCATGTGCATATCAGTTTGGCTGCTATGAACGCATTAAAACTTGATGCCGTTTGGTGGCTGGTAACCCCGCAAAACCCGTTAAAAAAAGGGAAGATTAAACCACTCGATATTGATCAGCGCCTGGCAATGAGCAAAGACTTGATTGAGCACCCCAAAATATTGGTCAGTGATATTGAACGGGATCTTGGGACAACAATCACATATTTTTCTATTAAGAAACTCAAACAACGCTATCCCAATACCGATTTTGTCTGGATTAGCGGAATGGATAATGCCAGTAATTTGCACAAATGGAACCATTGGCGCCGACTTTTGGATGAAATTTGCATGGTTCATCTCACGCGGATGCCCGCAACATCTTTGATTCAAAAATTCCCCTTAAGAATGCAATCAAATCAAAGGCATAGCGTCATTAATCATGCTGCACGCTATGTTTTGCGTCCCGGAATCAGTTACTGGCTCATGCAGAAGAAAATGGTCAATATTTCATCGACAGAAATCAGAGAAAATAATTTAGAATCAAATGGTTAGTATATATTATCCTCATTGCAGCATAGAATCTATTTGCGAGTCGTTTTTTTAAATAATATAATAGAGGTATGAGATTGATGCGAAGAAATGCATTGAAGTTTTACAGATTGAGAGGTTTGAATTGATAAAGCCATCAATTCAGTATCTTGATCTAGACCATTTCAGATGGACTGAAAGCACCTCCTGAATCCTTTGGGTTTAGGGGTTTTTTTGTGCCAATCTCATTATGAATGAACGAGAGTGAAAGGAGCTAAGAGCCATTTTAATTCATGACACACGAGAGAGTTTAACTCCTCAAGAGCAGAAGAACCTTATTGAGCAGTCTCTAGACGCAGATAAGGCTATGGATATAACAGTCATCGATCTCCATGATCAAAGTGCAATAGCGGATTATATGATTGTTGCCAGCGGAACATCATCCAGACATGTCAGCGCGATGGCAGAAAAAGTAAAAGACCGCCTCAATGCACGCGGAATAAAACAAGTATCCATAGAAGGTCTTCAACAAGCAGACTGGGTTGCCATAGATGCGGGAGATGTCATCATTCATCTCTTTAGGCCGGAGGTCAGAGATTTTTACAACATTGAAAAAATGTGGTCGAGCTTCCCTACCCTCGAAATTGTTGGCAGTGAGCAATCGGCACATCAGCGTATCTAAGGCTTAAGTTAAGACCATAAGTCAGCGCTTTTATATAGCAGATATATCGCTATAATATCGTTCTATGGTTCGTTTTGATATTATAGCCGCCGGACGCCTAAAAAATAATGGCATGGACTCCTTATGTGCCGAGTACGAAAAACGTATGCAGTGGCGTATTTCCATTCATGAAGTGGTTAGCAAACATAAAGATGCTAAAGCCATCCAAGCCGATGAGCACACACAGATTCAAAAACTTATCCATCCCAATTCCTATCTTGTCATTCTCGATGAGCGCGGCAAAACCCTTAAAAGCCTGGATTTTGCCAAGCAAATCGACACGGAATTATCGCAAGGAAATGCTCATTTTCAATGTGTTTTAGGCGGCGCTGACGGGCTGAGTGATGAGATCAGGAATAAGGCAAATCTCCTGTTATCATTTGGAAAACAAACATGGCCTCACCAACTGGCAAGGGTTATGCTCTTAGAACAAATATACAGAGCACAACAAATCATTGCGGGGCATCCTTATCACCGTGAATAGGCACATACCATTACTATTATTGATGCTCATAACCTTGATGATCTCAGGGGGGCGTCTTCATGCCAGTGCGCCTATTCCTAAAAATAAGGGCAAGGCACTGAGCTCCATTGACAAGCGCCTTGAGGAAGAGCAAAGCAAAAAGGAAGAGCTTAGCCAAGAATTGGTGAATCTGGAGGCTGAAATTGAAGAAACGCGTCAGAAGCTTGTTCATGTTGCCAAATCCATACAAAAGAACGAAAAAAACCTTGGTCAATTAGAAGAGCGCATCAAAGACCTGGAACATCAAAAAATAAATATTGAAGAACAGTTAGAGGAAGATCGCGCTTCTATTGCCGACCTCATTCTGGCTCTGCAACGGATCCAGAGGGTTCCGCCTGAGGCTTTGTTCGCCAAACCCGGGGCCCCTTATGAAACCGCGCAAAGTGCTATGCTGCTAGCGGATATTATTCCCGCTCTCAAAAATCATGCAGACGACCTTAAACAAAACCTGACATTGCTCTCGAATTTAACCAAAGAGCTGAAACGTGATCGTGAGGAAGTGCTGGCTCTCTCAAAATCCTTAAAGGATGAACAACAGGATTTGATGGCTTTGAGTAAGAAGCGCGAGCGTTATTTCAAGAAAACACTGGGAGATTTGGAGGAGCGCGAAGATAGCGTAAACCGCATTAAGGCGGAATCCGAAAATCTGCGCCAGTTGGTAAGAAACCTTGAGGAAGATCGGAAAAGACAGGCCACAAGAACATCGGTTAGAAATGCTGTAATGTCACAGCCCAAGCCCGAAAGTATGCCCACCTCCTTAGGGGCTCGCCCATCCAATAAACTTATAGAACGGGCTTTAATGCCATCAACAGGGGCCCCGCAACTACCCCTATCGGGAATTATTCAAACCCGTTTCTCCGAGGAGGATGCTTTTGGCGCTCCAAGCCAGGGGATTAAAATTGCCGCCCGGTCGGGATCACTTGTTGTCGCACCTATGGGTGGTATTGTGCGTTTTGCCGGTGAATTCAGGCAATATGGCAACATGGTTATTATCGAGCATAAAAAGGATTATCATAGCCTTATTGCAGGACTTGAAAAAATTGATACATTGGTAGGACAGGATGTAAATGCAGGGGAGCCTATTGGAACTCTGCGTTTTGGTTCTCAGGGAAATAAATCATCCCTGTATTATGAATTAAGACATAAGGGGCGTGCTGTGAACCCTTCTAAGAAATTTGCAGCTCTAAGATAAGGATATCAAATCACTATGATTCGTTTCATGAATACCTACACAACACATCTGGCTGTGATGTTGTCGTTTGTTATTATTGTCGCTGCTTTGGATATCAATCCGGCAAATGCCGAAGAGCGCATGGCAGGCAAGCAGCCGGAAAAGATTGAGCGTGACTATGATGAAACCTACAAGCTTTTAAATCTGTTCGGCGATGTTTTCGAGCGTGTGCGCGCACAATATGTTGATGAGGTCAGTGATAAGGAGCTGATCGAATCTGCTATTAACGGCATGCTCACCAGCCTTGATCCGCATTCCGCATATCTTAATGCTGAAAGTTTTAAAGATATGCAGGTGCAAACCAAAGGCGAATTTGGCGGGCTGGGCATTGAGGTCACAATGGAAAATGGCTTTGTGAAGGTTGTATCCCCTATCGATGATACGCCTGCCTTCAAGGCCGGTATGCAGGCGGGTGACTACATCACCGATATTGATGGCGAACCTGTTATGGGGTTAACTCTTGGTGATGCCGTTAAAAAAATGCGCGGAAAAGTCGGAACAAAGATTAATCTGACTGTCCGCAGAGAAGGTGAAGCCGAGCCTCTGGAAATCGAAATCATTCGTGACATTATCCAGATTAAATCAGTCAGACACCGCACCGAAGGCAATGCCGGTTATATTCGTATTACGACGTTCAATAAGAATACGATCGATGGGATTGAAGATGCCGTTGAAGACATCACAAAAGAACTGGGCAATAAGCTCATTGGATATGTCATTGATATGCGTAACAACCCCGGAGGCCTGCTGGATCAAGCCATTATGGTCTCTGATGCCTTTTTGGATAAGGGGGAGATCGTCTCTACACGCGGAAGAGAAGATGATGATACAAAGCGTGATAATGCATCATCGGGCGATCTGGCAGAAGGTTTGCCTATTGTTGTTTTGATTAATGGCGGCTCCGCCTCGGGTTCCGAAATCGTCGCCGGCGCTCTTCAGGATCATAAACGCGCCATTATTATCGGCACGAAATCTTTTGGTAAGGGCTCTGTTCAAACGGTCATTCCCCTGCCCGGCTATGCGGCCATGCGCTTAACCACAGCGCGCTATTACACACCATCCGGTCGTTCTATTCAGGCCAAAGGCATTGATCCGGATATCGTTGTGGAACAGGCAAAATTAGAGACATTCAAAGAAACAGGACGTATTCGTGAGGAAGATTTACGCGGTGCGCTTGATCGAAAAGACAAGAAAGACAAAGGTGATGACGAAGAGGATGAGGTAAAAGATTATCAGCTTTTGCGCGCCCTCGATCTTTTAAGCGGCCTTTCATTATATAATGGCCGCGTTATTGAACAGTCATCAACAGATGTTGGAGAAGGTTAGCAGGAAGATTAATGGCCGTTTTAGGGATAACGCAGCATCTTTCAATTAAATCGATATTGTCGGGTCTCGGCATATCACTATGTGTGTTCGGAGCACTCTTTATTTACGCCTCGATCGCAGGGCCGGATAAAATAAAACGTCTTGAAGAGACGCTAGCTTCAAAAACAATTATCATCAACAAAATGGCCTTCATTGAAGAGACCAAAACGGATGGGCATGTGCCGCAAAAAACGTCTCATCAAAATACAATGCAGGAGACAGCACATGATGCACCTGATAAAGATGAGCATGGGGACAAACATGTCACTCACATGGAAAAACCCCATATGGCACAAAAGCAACCCAAGGGTGATGTTCAAAACCATGCTGCTGTTGAGCTTGACCACGGTGATGCCGGACCGGATGTACTGGAGCCTGCACCTGTTGAAGGCCTGATCGAGAATTCTGAATTCGGGCCCTTGCCGAGAATACATCCGGAAACAGGTATTACACCTTTCGAAGCCTATAGACGCCCTTTTACGCTAAACCGCCAGGATAAAAAACTATTGAGCTTTGTGGTTACGGATTATGGCCTATCAAAAAGCAACTCGGAGCGTGTTCTCAAAGCCCTCCCTAAGGAGGTCACATTTGTTTTATCCCCCTATGCCCAAGACCCACAAGAATGGATTGATAAGGCAAGGGCAAAAGGTCACGAAGTCTGGCTAAATATCCCTATCCAAAATCAAAATTTTGGTCTGAGAGATCCCGGCCCTGCGGCCCTGCTGCTGCGCTCAAGCCTTAAACATAACACAGAGCTTATGCGTCAACTTATGGGCTCGGTACAAGGCTATGCCGGAATAGCATCCTACACAGACGAAATATTTGTGAATTCGCCCACATTGATGAAAACAACAATGGGGGAAATTTATAAAAGAGGTCTGGCGTTTATGGAGCTTAATGCACGGCCTGAGGACACCATTAAGGATGCGGCTTTATCAGGCGGTGCGCCTTACACTGAAATAGATATGGTAATGGAACAGCTGGAGAATAAAGAATTCAAAATATCAAACTTGAGCATTCTTGCCGGGCTGGCTGGTGACCAGGGCTATGCTATCGCGCAATTGCGCCCTAGCCCCAATATTATCAAGCAATTCGAGAATTGGCATAAACTGGCCTTGGATCAGGGACTCACTTTAGCGCCGGCATCGGCAACCATCGGGCTTACTTATACAGGCATCAGCAATCCTGTGCCCTCGCCTGAATCTGTTGAAGACATTCTCTATGACAACTAATCCACAATATCGTCCTTGCGTTGGTATTGCCTTATTTAATAAGCAGGGCAAGGTCTTTGTTGGGGAGCGTATTGATACACCAGGCGCATGGCAAATGCCACAGGGCGGAATGGATCCTAATGAAAATATAGAAGAGACAGCCCGCAGAGAACTTTTTGAAGAAACGGGCATTTCCAATGCTGTGTTTATCAAGCTGGCCAATAAGAAGCTGCGTTATGATTTGCCTGATACTCTTGCACAAAAGCTATGGAACGGACGTTACAAGGGGCAAGAGCAAAGCTGGGTTGCGATGCTGTTTGAAGGCAATGAAGAGGACATTAACCTTAATACCCATGAACCGGCAGAATTCAGCGCATGGCAGTGGGTTTCATTGGACAAAGCCATTGATTTGATTGTCCCCTTCAAACGGCAAACTTACCAAGAGGTTATTACTTTATTTGCCGATATCCCTCAATCCATCTCTAGGGATTAAGAGGTGACCATGCCGGATCTGAGCCATCAATAGGTGTTTTCAACCAGCGCTCGTTAAAGCCCGTAATGTCAATTGTATATAGCTTGGCTGAACGCATTTCGCCGCGTGCACCCGATGGGCGCTCTTTAAAATATGTCAGGACACGGCCATTGGGAGACCAGCTCGGCCCCTCTACATGATAGGCGTTGGTAATCAGGCGCTCGCCTGATCCATCAGGGCGTATAACCCCGATATAGAATTTACCCTGATACATGCGCGTAAAGGCAATAAGATCGCCACGCGGAGACCAGACGGGGTTTGCATAGCGCCCTTTGCCAAAGGTAATGCGCTGAACATTTCCACCATTTTTATCCATTGTATAAAGTTGCTGTGATCCACCACGATCAGATTCGAACACTATGCGATCACCATCAGGTGCATATGATGGTGATGTATCAATGCCGGAATGAGAAGTAATGCGCCGCGTTCGTTTGGAGGATAAATCCATCTCATAAATATCAGTATTGCCATTGGTCGCATAGCTCATAATCACAGAGCGTCCATCCGGCGAAAAACGGGGGGCAAATGTCATGCCCGGGAAGTTTCCAATCAACTGGCGTCTTCCCGAGGATATATCATAAAGATAGACACGCGGCTGACCGGCTTCATACGACATATAGGTGATACGCTGCGCGCGCGGGGAAAAACGCGGAGTTAGAACAAGATAGCTGCCATCGGTCAAATATTTATGGTTCTCGCCATCCTGATCCATAATGGCCAGGCGTTTTATGCGCTTATGAGGGGGGCCTTGTTCTGCAATATATACAATGCGCGTATCAAAATAGCCCTCTTCTCCGGTCAGGCGCTTATAAATTTCATCCGATATAATATGGGCAATGCGCCGCCAATTATCGAGATCCGTTGTATAGGCCATACCAACCAGTTGTTTTTGTGAAAACACATCCCATAGACGAAATTCAACACGCGCCTTGCCGCCAGATTGTGCAATGACTTTGCCACTGATAAGGCCTTGTGCATTGATGGCTCTCCACTCACCAAAACGTATCCCTTCTTTCTCCATAGACTCGCTTGTTTGCACAAAAGCTCTGGGGTTTACTGCGCTAAAAAGCCCGCTTTTTTCCAGGTTTTCGGAAATAAGTTGTGGGATTTGTTGTGCCAGGCTAATCGCCCCCCCTTCGGAATAGAACGTTGCCACAGCAAGCGGCAGAGGTTCGCTCACCCCTCTGTTGAGGTCCAATACCATTTCAGCGCGGGTTGAATTGGCGAGGCTAAAAACGGCAAGCGTTAAAATAATAAGATAATGAATGCGCATTATAAGATATCCTTCGGGTCAAATCGAATGACCATTGATTTCCATTGTTCATATTTATTTACAGGTAAGTTGAGCGGAGAGCAATTCGGATTTCGCAAAGCCCTCAAAGCCGAGTCGGCCGCCGCACGGTAATAGCTGTCGCGGCTGTAACGCGCACTATCCAGTATAGTGGCTTGCTGGACGGTTCTATCCGGGCGGATTGAAACGCGTATTTCAACAATAAGGTTTTCTGCAAACCGTGCACCGGACATAATATTCCAACATTGGCTGAGCTGTCGTCTTAAGGCGTCTTGCTCACTGACTGTCAGGCGATCTGCCAGACTTTGTAAGCGTGGCTGTTGTGATGCCGCCGCATCAGTTTTCGGTTTTTCTGCCGTATCATCACGTGATTTTTCTTCCCCGGCATCAGGCGCCAAATTCTTGAGCAAAGAGCTAAAATCCTGTTGTTGTGTATCAACCTTTTTGGTGACCTCTTTTTTGGGTTTTGGCGGCGGGGGCTTCAAATCCTTTTTCTCAAGCGGTTTAATGTCCTCAGGCTCTGCCTTTGGCTCCGGTATTGGTTCTACTTCAGGCGCTTTGGGTTTGCTTAAATTAGGTGGATTTTCAGCCGTCATTTTCGGCGCAGCCGGTGGGGCCGGAACATCCTCCTTAGGCTCAGGCTCAGCTTTCTTTTGTTTGGGTTTTGGCGGCGCAGGATCAGGGCTCGCAGAGACTTCATCGATTTCTACAAAATCAATGGTTATAGGGTTAGGCATCATAGGCGGCTCTTTTGCAACAAAAGGCATCCCCAAAATACTAATGATAACAATACCGATATGAAAAGCGGTTGAGCCCAAGAACGGCCCTTGCATATCCTTTAACCCAGTATCAAAGGAGAGCGCCGATAGATTTTGTCTGAAACCACCAATAGAGATGTGCATCATCCCCCCGTATTTTCAGATACAAGAGCCACTTTTGTAAATCCGGCGCCATTGACCGCCCCTAAAAGACGCATAACAGCACCATAATCAAGGTTACGGTCCCCCCTGATGTATATGCGGCGATCGGCCTGCCCCTCTGTCATCGCAGAAAGTAAAGGAATTAAGCGGCCATCGGCAATTTCTGTTTCCCCGATAAACACCTTGCCCGTTTTATCAATGGAAATCTCAATGGGTTTATTTTCTTCCTCACTCAACGATTTGGCATCACTTTGGGGAAGGTCAACCGCAACACCGGCCGTGAGTAAGGGGGCTGCCACCATAAAGACAATCAAAAGCACAAGCATCACATCAACAAAAGGGGTGACATTGATCTCGGCCATGGGGCGATAACTTCCCCCTGTACGTCTACCACGTGAGCGTGTTTTATTAGATAGTGTTGCTGCCATTGTCCGTATAGTCCTTTATGCAGCTTTATCTTTTCTATTTGTTTTTTGGCCATTCTCCTGCGAATCCAAATGGCGCGAGAGTATAGCCGAAAATTCATCCGCAAAGGCTTCTAGGCGGTCTGCATAGACATTCAAGCCATTGGAAAAAACATTATAAGCAATAACGGCGGGAATCGCCGCAACGAGGCCCATAGCCGTAACAAATAATGCCTCAGCGATACCAGGTGCAACGACTGCCAATGATGTGTTATTCGTGGCGGCAATAGCAAAGAACGAGTTCATAATCCCCCAAACAGTTCCAAATAATCCTATAAAAGGAGCCGTTGAGCCGACACTGGCCAGGAATGTCATGCCGCGCTCGAGGATATTCATCTCACGTCCAATGGCCAAGGTCATCGCCCTTTCAACACGCTGTTTAAGGCTGGCTTGCATGCTCTGGGTTGATGGTAGTCCTCCGGCCACACCTGTTTGCCATTCATCCATGCCGGCGCAGAAAATAGTGCTCATAGGGTCTTGCACATTATTTTTTACACGTTGGTGAATTTTATCAAGTGGTTCTCCGGACCAGAAACTATCCTCAAAACGGTCTGCCTTACGTCTGAGCGATGCCAGCAGGCTACGTTTCTGGAATATTAAAGTCCAACACCATAAAGAGGCACCAAGCAAGATAATCATGACGATCTTGACCACAGGATCAGCCATCATAAACATGCCCCATGCGCTCATATCATGGGAATAGCTGCCTAAATCTGCTGTTTCAATAATTGGCTCGGCCATTAGAATTTAAATCCTCTCGTGAACTTTCAAATTTTTTAAAAAATACATTCACCAATGTATAGATTGTGACGCGTAAATCAAACAAGATGCTTGGCAAAATCCGCTTTAACCACATCCGGCATTGCCTTTGGTCTTATTGTCTTCGTATCAACGCTGACAAGGGTTGCACGTATATCACAAATCATGGCTTTATCATCACCCTCACATCCTTCAGGATAAAAGCTTTGGCGCATGATAAAGCTGGTGTTTTTCATCTCCAAAGTACTCGTTTTTAAACTGAGAAGATTGTCTAAAAAGGCAGGTTTTAAATAATCAACCTCAATATGCCTGACAACAAACATTGTATTATAATCACGTTGAAGTTGGGAATTCTCATAGTTTAAAAAGCGTAGGAATTCTGTGCGGCCGCGCTCCGAGAAACGAATATAGCTGGCATGATATACAACGCCTCCGGCATCCGTGTCTTCGTAATATATGCGTATGGGAATTGTATGACTCATGCCTTAAGCCCCCTCTTCATCCTCGGAAAACAAGCCTTGATTATCAAGTTTAACTTCAAGCCCTAAGTATTTGTAACCTTTAGGAGAAATCATTCTTCCCCTGGGGGTTCGTTGAATAAGGCCTTGCTGAATAAGATAAGGCTCAATGACATCTTCGATCATATCGCGCTGTTCGGACAAAGCGGCGCACAATGTATCAACCCCGACAGGGCCACCACCATAATTATCGGTGATACAGCGCATATAACGGCGATCCATGCTATCTAAACCGCTTGCATCAACATCCAGACGCCCAAGAGCATCATCAACAAGAGCTGCATTTACTTGACCATCACCACTCTCGGCAAAATCACGTACACGGCGTGTTAGGCGACCGGCAATGCGGGGCGTACCACGTGAGCGTTTTGCAATCTCATGAGCCCCCTCATCCATTATATCCATGCTGAGCAAAGATGCGGTTCTTCTGATAATCAGGCTTAATTCATCCACATCATAGAATTCCAGCCTCAATGGAATGCCAAAACGATCGCGCAAGGGGTTGGTCAGCAAACCGCTGCGGGTTGTGGCGCCAACCAATGTAAAGGGGGGCAAATCAATTTGCACGGAGCGTGCAGCAGGCCCTTCCCCGATAATCAAATCAAGCTTTCGGTCTTCCATGGCCGGATACAGTATTTCTTCTACGGCCGGATTTAATCGATGAATTTCATCGATAAACAAAACATCATTTTCTTGAAGATTGGTCAGGATGGCAGCCAAGTCCCCTGCTTTGGCAATTACAGGTCCCGAAGTAGCGCGAAACCCGACACCAAGTTCCTTGGCGATAATTTGTGCCAATGTCGTCTTCCCAAGCCCGGGAGGGCCGAAAAGCAAAACATGATCCATAGCCTCTGATCGCCCACGCGCCGCATCAATAAAAATCCGTAAATTTTCGCGAAGAGCCTTCTGGCCAATAAATTCCTCTAAAGATAACGGCCTTAAAGAGCCCTCTTGATGCCCTTCAAGCTCTTGGGCGCCGGCATCCAGATCAACATTCTTTTCTAAAGCGTCACTGTTCATGCGCTCAACTCCTTCAGAGCAAGACGAATAAGAACCTGCAGATTATCATTCGCCTCCTCTTTAACGCGCATCACAGCCGCATAGGCATCCGCCTTGCCATAGCCGAGGTTTACCAAGGCCGAGACAGCGTCATTATCAATGCCTTGAGCGTGAGACGCAGCTACGTTATCTGGCGAAGAAACAGCATCAGGCGCTATCGCTCCTGCGCTGCTGACATCCATTTTTGCAGCTTTATCTTTGAGCTCTGTCAGAATACGCGCAGCCAGTTTCGGGCCAACGCCATCGGCCTGTGTTAGCGCAGCCTTATCTTGGGAGATAATCACCATATTCAAGCGATCAGGTGGGCATACGGCCAAGATAGCAAAGGCCGCCTTTGCTCCCACTCCCTGGACTGAGTTCAAAAGGCGAAACCATAACTGTTCTTGCGCCGACGCAAAGCCATACAATGTTATGGCATCTTCACGCACATGCGTATCAATCAAAACACTGGTGGGATCACCCGCCTGCCCGATTGTAGACAATGTCTGATTGCTTGCATTGACAAGATAACCAACGCCATTAACATCGAGAAGAAACGACCCATCAGAGAATGAATCAATAATACCTGATAATTTTCCAATCATACCCCTATTATCACGCTCTGTGCCCTGATGTGCAAGGGCGTGAAACCATTCTCTACACAGCTTTGTCAGATGATAAAAGTGATTGATTGCTGTTCCAATAATGCGCATGACAAATGGCAACGGCCAGTGCATCGGCTTCGTCTGCACTTACGACACCACTGGTCGGCAATAATGTGCGCACCATCATTCCGATTTGATCCTTGCCCGCATGGCCGGTTCCAACGACAGATTTCTTTACTTTATTCGCACTATATTCACCCACCTCAAGCCCGCTTAATGACAAGGCGGCCAACGCCGCGCCTCGTGCTTGACCAAGCTTAAGCGTTGAGGCTGGGTTCATATTAACAAATGTTTCCTCAATCGCCGCACCATCCGGGGCATGTCTGTCTATAAGATCAGAAATGCCAACATGAATCTGGGCCAATCTTTGCCCCAAGGGAAGACCAAGATCAGGCTTGATTAAGCCACTTGCAATAAATTTTAAAGCATGCCCTTCGGAAACGATGAGCCCCCAGCCTGTTTTTTGAAGTCCGGGATCAATACCAAGAATTTTCATATTTTAACTGTAGCCTGAAACACTTGTATTGGCTAGCTTGAAGCCAATAGTTTTTCCAGGGTTTCGTCATCAACTTCAAAATTTGTTGTGACATGCTGCACGTCATCATGCTCTTCGAGAGCATCAACCAACTTCAGAAGTGTTTGCGCCTGCTGCTCATTTACCTCTGCCATAACATTTGCACGCCAGCTGAGCCCCGCTTTCTTTGGCTCACCAAATTTCTCCTCAAGCGCATCGCGAACGGACGAAAAATCATCAGCCTCGCAAATAATTTCGTGAATTTCCTCTGCACTTTCGACATTCATGGCGCCTGCTTCTAATGCGCCTTCAAACATATCATCCGAATTGGCAACGGATGCCTCAAACAGAACCTCGCCAACACGATCAAACATAAAGGATACAGAATTTGTTTCGCCCATATTTCCATCGTATTTATTAAATATGGCGCGCACATCACCCGCTGTTCTGTTTTTGTTATCGGTCAAAGCGTCCACAATGATGGCGACACCGCCCGGACCATATCCCTCATAACGCATTTCGACATAATCATCACCATCCGTGCCGCCGGCTCCCTTTTTGACAGCATTCTCAATATTGGCCTTGGGCATAGATTGAGAACGCGCATTGGCCATAGCCAAGCGAAGGCGCGGGTTCATATCAGGATCAGCACCGCCAATCTTCGCCGCGACCATAATTTCACGGCTTAACTTTGCAAACATGCTTGCGCGCTTTTTATCCTGCGCCCCCTTACGATATTGAATATTTGCCCATTTGGAATGACCTGCCATAACAATTTCCTTAATTTTTGATCTAACACCCTTTAGGAAAATAGAAAAAACGTTAACAGATTGTCAACAAAGCTCCTTCAAAATAATCGTAAGGTATGTTTTAATTTCAATGTGATATTTTATTTCGCTCATTTTTAAAGAAGCGCCGTGATTTTATGCCCTATATTTTTACCAATGTTAAGGTTTTGATCGTTGATGATAATCAGCCGATGATTAATTTAACAAAATCAATTCTTCAAACATTTGGTGTCGGGCAAATCTTTTCTGCCCTGAATGGGGAAGATGCCATCAAAAAATACAGAGAAACAAATCCTGACATTATCATCGCCGATTGGATGATGAAGCCCATTAACGGCATTGAAATGACCAAAAAAATCCGTCATGACGACCAGAGCATAAACCCCTATGTTCCGGTTATTTTAATGACGGGATTTAGTGAAAAGAAACGTGTGCTCGAGGCCAGAGATGCCGGGGTAACAGAATTTTTGGTTAAACCATTTAATGCCCGGGACCTTTATCGCCGCCTTGTGCAAATCATTGAAAGGCCGAGACAATTTGTCAGGTCTGATGACTTCTTCGGGCCTGATCGCAGGCGCCTAAAAGAGGACAATTATCATGGTGATAAAAAGCGCTATGATGATTTCATGGAAGAGCATATCTCAAATGTTGATGTTATGCTTAAAGAAAGAAAAGATTAAATATGACAACTGAACAGGACTTCAAAAGGCCCGTAAAAAGACAGGCTGAATTTATTCAACCGCCAAATAAGTTGAAGCGTGTTGTTGGCTCCGGCGGTTTGTCTGATGAGATATTAAACCGTGCTGAAGCCCTTATTCAGGAAAACACTACGGATTTTGTTCCTCTCGCACAGCTGTATCTGAATAGATTATCACAGGCCGTTGATTCTATTCGCAAGCACAGCCCGGAATTGGCCGATAACGAAAAACAGGAACAATATATTTCCATGTTGATCTATCCGACCATGCATCTCAAAGCGAATGGCGCAATGTTCAAATATCCGCTTGTCTCTACTATATCCAATCGTATGGTCAATTTTCTTGAGGTCATTGATCGCATTGATAATGATGTAATTGAGCTCTTCAATGCCTATGAGACGACCATCAGGGCAATCATAGCAGCCCGCATCACAGGTGATGGTGGCCCCAAAGGCAAGGCTTTGACAGATGCCCTTATAGAGGCTTGTGAGCGTTATTTTGAGAAAAACCCCTCAGATACCGAATAAAATCTAATTTATTTTTGGAAATGTTTGCGCTAAAACAGCGCCAATACGAATGGGTTCAATATTGGTTGCTTTGCCTGAATTCTCATTAATCTCGATTAGATTTCCACAAACACAGCCTTCTCCCCCTGCCGGGCGCATGCGCTCGGATGGCGTTTTCTTAACAAAGCGGTGCATGGCGATTGCCTTCTCAACACCGATAACACTGTTGTAATCACCACTCATACCCGCATCGCTCTGGAAGGCCGTGCCATTCTCCATGATATGATAATCTGCCGTTGGGATATGTGTGTGCGTCCCAATAACGGCACTGACCCTGCCATCAAGATGATGCCCCATCGACATTTTCTCACTGGTGGTTTCGCCATGAAAATCAACAAAAATTGCATTCACATTTTGGCCGAGACGGTAATCCTTCAATAGACCATCCATGGCTCTAAAAGGGTCATCCAGGGCATCCATAAACAGGCGCGCCATGGCATTCACAACCAATACTTTATGGCCCCCAGCGGTTTGAATTTCAACATGCCCTAAGCCTGGTGTTCCGGGTGGAAAATTGATAGGACGTAAAAGATGTTTTTCACGTGTAATGTAGGCTAGCGCCTCTCTTTGATCCCAAACATGATTTCCGGTTGTTATACAATCTACGCCAAGCTGAAAAAAATGCGTTGCAATTTTTTCGGTAATGCCGGCTCCGTTGGCTGCGTTCTCGCCGTTCACAATAATCAGATCAGGGTTTAATTCATCCTTTATACGCGGAAGATGCTTCTCCAAGGCTTCACGCCCCGAACGCCCCATAATATCTCCGATAAACACAATACGCATCACAGACGCACATCCTTTCTAGCTTTGAGTGGCACTATAAACATTTTCAGGGGTAATAATCCAGTCTAAAGCCTGATCATGGCTTTCTGCCGGTAATTCTTGGTCGATACATTGTTCTTGGTATGCAAGACCAATGGCGAGAATGTTTTTATGCTCTCTAAGATGTTTGAGTGTCCTGTCATAAAAACCGCCACCATAGCCCAAACGATGGCAAATCTTATCAAAAGCCAATAAGGGCACCAAAACAAGATCAGGCAACACCGAATCCGATAAATCGCCCAGAGGTTCTTTGATACCATAAGGTCCAATCTCTAGGGTGTTGTCTGGCGCCCATGGTGAAAACACAAGGGGTGAATTCCCATCCAAAACTCTCGGCAGTGAACATGGATGTCCACCTTTATGAAACCAGTTCAAAACAGGCAAACAATTGAACTCAGAGCCAATGGGGTAATAGCCGGCAATAATGCAGGACGGCCCATTAATCGGGATAGAA
>CAZTBB010000037.1:0-17271 GCA_964611755.1 uncultured Pseudobdellovibrionaceae bacterium | reverse complement strand
AACTAAGCGGGAAACTAACCTCGATACCAGAACTCCCTATTAGAGCCGTGGAATACCACCAAGTTGATAGGCTTGATGTGGAAGAGTGGTAACACTTGAAGCTAACCAGTACTAATTGCTCGATTGGCTTGAATTTAAATCATGTCGTTTGGTTTTTCCAAACGAAGACGCGTAGCGATAAATTCGCTGTATAGAAACAAAACCTACGTTTTGCTTCTGCTTAAAAAGCGTTCATTAAAGATTGTGATTTTGTAACATTGGATTTTAAAATGGTTTCAAATGATCTGGTGGTTATAGCGAGAGTGAAACACCCGATCCCATCCCGAACTCGGACGTGAAACCTCTTAGCGGCGATTGTACTGCATCTTAAGGTGTGGGAGAGTAGCACGCTGCCAGATCTTTTGAGCTCATTTTGATAATTTCAAACTTATTTCAACGATTTTTAAAACAGCCGCTCTTATGAGCGGTTTTTTTGTCTCTTTGAGTTTAAAAAAACTTTGCGCTGGCGATAGTTTATACTTGTACCTTTTATAGAAAAAACGTAAAACTGTCCTCAGTAAGACTTCCCAAGATATTTCAAGCTTTTCAATTCTAAAGCATGAACAGCCCAAATATTTTATGAAGTGTGGTTGTTAACTTTAGATAAGACGAAAAGGATTAAAGACATGTCAAATCAAGGAACAGTTAAGTGGTTTAATGCTGAAAAAGGCTATGGGTTTATTGAACCTGAGAATGGCGGCGGCGATGTGTTTGTTCACATTAGTGCTGTTGAGGAAGCCGGCCTGAAAAGCCTTAAGGAAGGCGAAAAGGTTGAATTTGAGATGGTTGAAAACCGCGGCAAGCAAGCTGCTGGTAATCTCAGAACAGTTTCATAAAAAAACATGACATAACTCAATTTTTATGTTTTTTTACAATGTAAGTTGTGATGAATATTCTGAAAAGAATAGAAATTGAGTATCGCTGAGATGAGTGTTTTAAAAACCCGCTTTGCAGGTCTGGATTTTCCAAATCCATTTATTTTAGCTTCGGCGCCCCCTACTGAATCGGAAGAAAAAATTCGTGCTGCTTTTGATGCAGGGTGGGGCGGTGTTGTCACAAAAACAATTGGTATGGAGCCAGCTGTCAATGTAGATGGCCCGCGTACTGTTTTTGCCTCTGCCGCGGTAGGTGCCAATGATATTCAAATAGGAGCATCAAAGCATGGGCAAAACCACTCATCCTGGAATTGGGAGTCCTACTCAGATAAACCACTGGAATGGTGGGTTCCAAGAATAAACAAAATCAAACAAGACTATCCGGATAATGTTCTCATTGTGTCTATTATGGCAGGCTCCGGCAATGAAGAAGAGCTTGAGAACTGGAAAACCCTAACGAAGGCCGTGCAAGAAGCGGGCGCAGATGCGATAGAGCTAAATCTATCCTGCCCACATATGGCTCGTTCAGATATGGGCGATAATTTAGGAAAGGATGCGGGGCTCGTGTCCACAGTTGTTCAGGCCGTCAAATCCGTATCAACCGTTCCGGTTATTGCAAAACTTACACCCAATACAGCGGATATTGCAACGGAAGCACAGGCTGTTTTGGCAAGTGGTGCAGATGCCGTATCGGCCAGCAATACATTTACATCGCTGCCCTTGATTGATCCTGATCGGTTGAGGTTTGCAACTCAGGTTGATGGAAAAGTATCGATGGGTGGTCTTGGCGGTCCTGCAGTATTGCAGCAAGGTTTGGCAAAAATTGGCCAAATCTCTTCAAATTTTCCGGATGCCGAAATATCTGGCATTGGCGGTATATCCAGTGCTAATTCTGCTATTCAATATATGTTGCTTGGTTCGGGTACGGTTCAAGTTTGCACAGCGGCCATGCTGGATAAAGGCATAGGCAAAAATTTAATCGAAGAAATGACATCTGACCTTGAGGATTACATAAACAGGCACAGGGAATTTCGATGTGTTTCTGATATTGTTGGCTATATGCGGCCGCAACTTGTTCCTAATGCAGAAATCCGTCTAAGGGATCACGGGCCATCAGCTGGCTAGATTTTATGATTAATAATGCCGGAGCATACTTAAGGCAGCTTTATATTCTGATTTTAATGTTTTGATTAATTCTGCAATAGCGGGAACATCATGGATGTTTCCCACTCCCTGGCCGGCTGACCAAATTGTTTTCCATGCTTTGGCTTCGTCTTTTAAGTCTTTGAGCTTTGACATGTCAGGCGTGGTGGATTTTATGTCTTCATCACTAAATCCTGCGGCCTTGAGGCTTTTATTTAAAAAATTGGCAGCGACGCCGCTTACAACACTTGTGTATGAGATGTCCTGCGCCTGTGATTCAAGGATCATGTCCTTATAGGCGCAATCAGCATCGGATTCCTGTGAATTGATAAAGCGCGTCCCCATATAGACCAAATCCGCACCTATGATTTGCGCGGCAAGAATATCGCGCCCTGTTGACATGCAGCCCGCCAGTATAATCAGGCCATCAAAAAATTGCCGTAGTTCCCCCACAAAGGCAAACGGGTTCAGAGTACCACCATGCCCGCCGGCACCCGCGCATACGGCGATAATACCGTCTACGCCGCTTTCTATGGCTTTTTTGGCGTGGCGAATATGGATCACATCATGGAATACAATACCGCCATAGCTGTGTATTGCTTTAATAAGATCGGAGTTAATCCCGAGAGATGTGATGATGATGGGGACTTTAAATTTAATGCAGCTCTTCACATCATCTTCTAAGCGTGTATTGCTGGGGTTTACAATTAAATTAACAGCAAAGGGGGCGTCTTTATCACCAAGAGCATTTGTTATCTTATCAAGCCATTCCTCGAAGCCTTCATTGGTGCGCTGGTTAAGGGCAGGGAAACTTCCGACAATTCCGTTCTGACAGGCATTTATAACCATCTCCGGGTTTGAGATCAGAAACATTGGCGCGGCTATAAGGGGAAAGCCAATATTGTTCAGAATTGGGTGCTGTTTTTTTGTCTGAATTGAATTCATCAGGTAATACTAATGTAAAATGGTTGCATCTGACAAGCTGTTGCATGGAAATGGCGTCTTTTCGCAAGAAAGTTACAAAACAGAACCGATTGATTTTTCCATAAATATATGTTTAGGTGGGGCTATGCGAGAAACAGTTTCATTGAAACAGGCGCGCGCCTTTGAGGAGCGCATGGCTGAGATGGCGGGTCTTAAAAGTGGGGCTTTATTCCGCTTTCTAAGGCAAGAGAATACGCCTGCAGGATTGGCTGAAAAGCAAAATGCTCTGGCGAGAAAATTTAGGCATGAAAACTTTTTAATGCTCTGGCTAGAGGCATATTGGAAGCAATATCAAGCAAGTTTTGAGCGCTTAAGACGTTTGCAGCGCAGGATCGAAGCTCTGTCAGAAAAAAGCAGTATTCTGATTAACAGCTTAGAGCAAACCCAAAGTCAGGGCGGTCTTAAATGTCGTAAGAATGCAAATGCGGTGCGCTCACAATCGATCTGTCATATTTCATGTATCCGAGGCATTGCAAAAAATATTGGTACAACGTTTTACAAAATTGGGGACGGCGTTAAAACCATTCCTGATTTGTTGAAGAAGGTTCAGTCTTTTAAAAATAAGCTGGATAAGATAGATCAGGAATTTATCCGGCCTGCTCTGGCAAAGTTTGAAAATAACGACTGGATTGCAGAGCATGAGTTACAAGCTCTGGAGAAGAATATGGATGTTATTGAAAAAGACGTGGATGATTTTGATATATCTGCCTTTGATGCAGAAAACCAAAATGATCTAAAGCCTGTCATTGATGTAAGAGACATAGAAATATAATAGTCCATGTGTAATCAGCATTTATATTTTGGCAACTTATGTTAGGCTTTGTTCTATGGTTAAGCTTATTCATCGTTTTACTGAATTTGAAGTCTCCCCCACTTTAGGCATTAATGAGTCGGTTGCAAAGCATCGCGCTGAAGGCCGCGAGGTGCTGCATTTGGGGTTTGGTCAATCACCATTTCCTGTACATCCACGCTTGGAGGCTGCACTTAAAAATGCGGTGACTCTGAATAAATATACACCGGTGTCCGGAGTGCCGGAGCTGTGTGAAACGGTTCTTGAATTTTATGCATCAAAGCTTGGGTTTAATCCGGATGATTATGATGTCATGATCGCACCGGGCAGTAAGC
Organism: uncultured Pseudobdellovibrionaceae bacterium; assembly: GCA_964611755.1. GTDB lineage: Bacteria > Pseudomonadota > Alphaproteobacteria > Micavibrionales > Micavibrionaceae > CAZTBB01. The sequence continues at coordinate 13,105 of CAZTBB010000037.1, read as the reverse complement.
TTATTTTATATGCGCTTCAGATGGCGATTGATGGTGATCTTTTGATGCCTGTGCCGAGTTGGGTCAGCTATACACCGCAAGCTCAAATGTTGGGGCGTTTGGTTATTAAAATCCCGACACGCCTTGATGATGGTGGTTATCATTTGGATTCAGATAGTCTCAGGCAAGCTATTCATGATGCCCGCGCGGCGGGAAAAAACCCGACAAAATTGATTTTGAATTATCCGAATAATCCGACTGGTCTAACAATTCCCAAGAGTGAGCTTAAAGATATTGCCAAAACCTGTGCGGCAGAAAATATTGTGATTATATCCGATGAGATTTATGGGATGGTGTCGTTTGATCATGAATATGCATCCATTTTACCGGAAGCACCAGAGCATAGTGTGATAAGTTCCGGGCTTGCCAAGCACTTGTCTTTGGGTGGCTGGCGCATTGGAATAGGAATTATTCCTAAAAAACTCTCCGGTCTTTTTGCAATGATGAAAACCATAGCGAGCGAGACCTGGTCATGCGTTCCAACGCCTATACAACATGCTGCGATTGAGGCCTATAAGGGGCATGATGATCTGGAGGAGTTTATAAAAGATTGTGCGGATATTCACGGATTAATGAATATATATATTGCACAAAAATTACAGGACCTCGATGTGCATTGCCCTATGCCACAAGGAGCATTTTATTCTTACCCTGATTTTGCGGCACATAAGGATGATTTGCAAAAACGCGGAATTGTAACATCGTATGACCTTGCTGATTATCTGATTAATAACCATGCGATTGCTTCTTTGCCGGGGGTTGCTTTTGGTGCTGACCCTGAAGTTTTATCATTGCGCCTGTCGGCGTGTGATTACGATGGACAAAAAGCGCTATCTGCATATCAAGACGGGCAGGATTTGAATGAGGAGTTTATCAATGAGCATGCACCAAATATCAAGATGGCAGCGCAGCGCTTTGAGGCTTTCATAAAAGGACATGAGTGATTTGAATGTTTTTTAAGGGGGATTTAGATGAGAACAATATATCTAATATTGATAGGGGTTTTGTGCGCATCAATGCCGGTTTTTGCACATGAGAGTGATGAAGCAATTTATTTTGATCCGCTTATTTTTGCTGCGCTGGAAAATGCGCAGGTGAAAATTTATGATGACGGCAATTATCGATATATCCAATCAAACGGCTTGCCCGATCACGAAACAGGATCATTCCCAAATCGAAGCAATCCAAATAGTATTTCTGCACAATCGCATCATTACCGTGTGTCTTTAAGCCCGCAGCAATCCCGTGTTCAACAAAAAGAGGGTGTTATTGGTGTGGCTCTTAACGGCATTCCTTTCGAGCCGGCCACAGCAGAGTGTTATGGCTTGTCTCGCGGACAAAGGCCATCCCCGCAAACGCCGTGTTCGTGGCGGGAAGAGGCCATCAAAAATGGACGTGGCCTTCTAGGTTTGGATAGCAGTAATGCGCATGTGCAGCCAAACGGGACATATCATTATCATGGGATTCCTTATGGTTTATTAAAAAGAATTGGCGGATCAGATGATATGGTTCATGTTGGTTATGCGGCTGATGGTTTTGCATTGATGGTTAGCAAGTCAAACCGTTATAAGCCATCTTATGTCCTAAAATCAGGAACGCGCCCTTCGGGGCCCGGTGGTCAATATGATGGAACATATTCCCAGGATTTTTCTTATGTAGAGGGGGGCGGCGATCTTGACCGTTGTAACGGTACGCTGCATCAGGGCACGTATGTTTATTTGGTGACACAGGAATTTCCATTTGCGCCGCGCTGTTTGATGGGGGTAGCTGATGAGTCATTTCAGCGCAGAAATGCGGGTGGTAATTCAACACAAGGCGGTATGCGCGGCTCTGATAGTTATCAAGGGCAAAGACGGCCACCTCCACCGCATCATCGCCGTGGTTATTAAAGCTGTGTGTTTTTACAGCCCGTCAGTAAAGGGGCGCCCTCGCGCTCCAGCGTGGCATAATCATCTTTGATATAAAGTCTGTAAAAACTATTGGCAAAGATATCTTCACCCTTTTTCACACGCGGCAGACTAACAGATTTTCCGTTGAAACGAAGAGATGCAATATCACCATAATCGGCCAGTGATAAGATCATTTGCTGGCTCTGATCACATTGATAGAGATTATTGGATGCAACAGGATCAAAGGCATCTTTATGGACGCAGGCGCTCAATAAAACGCATATTGTGAGTGGAATAAAAACATATTTTTGCATACTCAATCCTTGGGTTCGATTCTTTAAGATTGTAGCAAGATTAATGCCAAAAATCTTGCGCTGGCTTTTTGTTTTAATCATCTTCGGCAATGTCCATAACCGCCATCGAAGAGCGCGCCGGCACAGGGGTAAACTCTGTTTGCTGATCAATATCAATGGTTTTGCCGATAAAGTTGCGATAAAAACCATAGATAAAGAGCAATAGAAGTGATCCGGACAGTGTGGGGAAGAATATTTCGGGGGATATGGTCTCCATGAGATAACCGACACTAATCGGTCCGATTATGGCACCAATTGAGTTTGTCAAAATAATCGAGGATGATCCCGAAAGCATTTGTTCGGGTTTCAGGCGATCATTCAGATGTGCAATCGAAATGCTGTATATCGAGGTCATCATGCCGCCGAAAACGACAATAATGATGAATCTATATTCCTCGTAATGCCAACACATCAGAGCCGATAATGCGCCTAAAAAAGCGCATAGTGTTAAAACTTTGCGTCTGTTGAAGCGATCAGATAACCACCCCATAAATAACGGGATGGTTGCGGCACCGACAATATAGGCGGCAATCAGATTGGCTGTTTGGAACTTATCAAGGCCGCTTTGAATGGCATAGACAGAAGCCAGAGAAAGAATAACCGATGTGCACATTCCCGATATAGCCGAGCTTAAAAAAGAGAAGGGCGATTTTTTATAGATGACTTTAAAGGGAAGGTTTTCCGGCTCTTCATAGCCGGGCGATGGCTTATTTGCAAGCGTGATAGGCAGCATCGAAATAGAAATTAAAATAGAGACGATAATAAACAGGCTGATGCTTTCTACATCTCCTAGATATATAAAAAATTGTCCGCTAAATAATCCGGCATAGAGAATAAACAGATAGAAGCCGAATATCTGTCCGCGAAGGCGGTTGCGAGCAATGTTATTAAGCCAACTCTCCGTGACGATAAACAGGCCGGCAAAGCTAAACCCGCTAATAATACGCATAATCGCCCAAACTTCATCTACTATGATGGTTCCATTGATCAGGATCGTAGTGGAAGCGAGCGAAGCCATGGCAGCGAAAACACGAATATGGCCAACTTTCGTAATCATATTGGGCACAAAAAAGCAGCCAAGTAAAAACCCGACATAATAACAGGACATAATCAAGCCAATTGCAAAAGTAGAAAACCCCTCAAGGTCGGCACGCAGGCCCAAGAGGGTTCCTTGAAGACCATTGCCCATCATAATCAGGCCAATACCAATAAGCAGGGGCCAAACAAGAAAAAGCGTCAATCGGATTTCTCTGGAAAACATGGTTTAGAACTTTAGCAAAATTTTTTTTGATCTCTTTTTATGTGACTTGTTTCACGCTATGTTATTTATGCATGAATAACAACAAAACAAGTGAGATGATGATGCGTATATTTCCTATTATTGCGGTGATGTTCATCACAGCCGGGTTTTCACTCTCTGTGATGGCGTCTATGAATTACGGCGTTGATACGGGAACAGAGATTCCCCATTCATTAGAGCTCTCAGACCATAACGGGGAATTGCAAAGCTTTGATAAGCTGGCGGGAGAATATGGAGCCGTGTTATTTTTTGTGCGTTCCGTTGATTGGTGTCCATTTTGTCAGAAGCAATTATTGGACATCGCCCAGAGAGGGGGGGAGATCGAAGCAAAGGGATATTCTCTTATCTTTGTCAGCTATGATAGCGTTGAGCTGTTGCAAAAATTTCAAGTGCAGTATGATTTCCCTTACACGCTCTTATCGGATCCGGAATCAGAAGCAATACAGGCTTTTGATATTTTGAATACGGAGATGAAAGAGGGGACAAAATATTTTGGAATTCCTCATCCCGGTGTATTCATTATTTCCCGTAATGGCGTTATAAAAGGCAAGCTCTTTGAGGAGGGATACAAGGCCCGCCCTGAGATTGACCGTATATTGAGTGCAATTGATGTAGAGCAATAATATTACTGTTGTTTTGCCCTGCAGCATAATTATATTTGCCCTTTGAGGCTGATCTATGTATAGTGCTTGAAGATTTTAACGAGCAGGAGAGAATAAAATGATTGCATACGCATCAGCATCAGGCGGCGTTATTTTTGTTCCAGAGAAGTTGGAAAGAAAAAAGCCGTGCACAAAAAAGGCAAAAATTTCTAACGATAATCCTAATTTTGGTAAAGTTAAAAAACCTAAAAAATAGGCGTTTGGTAAAATTTTTTATGAAAGCGGCAGTTTATGCCGCTTTTTTTATGTCTGAACTAGGAAAGAATATCCTGTTCTTTTATCAAAACATCAAATACATCATCGGAAAAACGGCTTTCAATGCCATATTGGCGCTGAATATTAAGGGGGGCAGCGGGAGCATTGACGCGATCAGATTTCAGAATCTCCGGAATGTTTTTATTGGGCTGATCGATTTTCCCTGTTTTTTCAGTTGGTTCGACCGCTTCCTTATAAATTTTCCCGGGCGATAATTCCGCGCGCACAGCCTTTGTCAGCATATTGATGCCGATTAATCCAATGAGCATTTTTTCTCTCCGTAAAAACTTGCCATGCAAAATTAATACCATGATGCGGCGCAAAATGTTGCTCAGCAACAGTTTTAGGTCTTATGCTTGCGCGTAAATTTTTACTTGCCCTATGAGAGTGGACGCTATATCAAGATGTGTCTGAATTTAAAAAAACCGATGAGGTAAGAAACATGGATCATTCAAAAATCACTATTGGGCCAAAGCCACCGGAAGAGGTGCATGTCATTATTGAAAATCCAATGGGCGGTGTGCCGGTGAAATATGAGTTGGATAAAGAATCCGGCGCGATGTTTGTTGACCGTTTTTTGCACACATCCATGTTTTACCCCGGCAATTACGGTTTTATCCCGCATACATTATCGGGTGATGGTGATCCGACAGATGTGCTTGTGATGGGACGTGTACCGGTTATGCCAGGTGCCGTCATGCCTGTGCGCCCTGTGGGTGTTTTAATCATGGAAGATGAAAGCGGTATGGATGAAAAAATTATCGCCGTGCCAACAGACAAGCTATATCCGTACCATGCCGATGTTTTGGATTATACGGATCTTCGTAAAATTAATCTCGAGCAGATCGAACATTTCTTTACCCACTATAAGGACCTTGAAAAAGGCAAGTGGTCAAAGACGGTCCGTTGGGGTGATGCACAAGAAGCGCAAAAGCTTATTTTAGAAGGCATTGAACGTGCCGAAGAAAAAGAAGCGGCCGCTTAAAAGTTTTTTATTAGAACGAAAACTTATCCAAAATACAGACATTGTCATAGCCATGCGCTTTCACGTATTCAGCGGCTTGCGCACTCCGGACATTTCCGGCGCATACAAAGGCCAATAATCTGTCTTGAGGCAAATGAGAGAAATTGGCCGGCACGGATGAGAGCTCCATATGCATGGCACCATCAATAGGATCATCCTCAATCTCACCTGATGTTCGCACATCAACAATAAGATGTTTTTCGTTCTTAAGCTCGTCCATCGCGATGAGTTTGATATCCATTGTATGATCCTTTTTATCGTGTTTTTTGATACGTTCTTGATTTCCACAATAAGAACAGTTCTTGTTTTTGGAAAGTTTCAATTTTGTATTCCGCAGATTTGCGAAGTCCATTTTAACAATGCAGCCATCTTGCACATTATGTATCCCCACAAGATATTGCAAAGACAGGTGGGCCTGTATCATTCCTGTTAGACCCGCAGAGGTTCCAAGGATACCGGCTTCATTGCAATTACGGGCATTGGTAGGAAGTTCGGGAAAAAGACAGTGGTAACAAGGTGTCTCTTTATAGGCGCCGGAGAAAATGCCGACTTGTCCTTCAAATTGATTGACGCTTGCACTGATCAATGGAATGCCATGAGCAATGGATACAGCGTTGAGATATGTTTTGGTTTCAAAATTATCAGATCCATCCAGGAGCAAATCAAAATCTTGGGGCGCATCATCGATAGCGAGTATATCTTGTACTTTGGCATGATGATATTTCACATCAATGTCAGGATTGAGATCGGCCAAGTAACATGCTGCCGCTTCTGCTTTGCTCTGCCCAGTTTGCTGATCTTTATAGATTGTCTGGCGATGCAGATTAGAGATAGAGATATGATCGTGATCAATAATGGTGATATGGCCTATTCCTGCGCCTGCGAGATAAGGCAGGGCGGCACTGCCGAGCCCGCCAGCACCGATCATGCATATTTTAGAGCGGGATAATCTCTGCTGGTCGGCTATTGAAATTTCCGGCAGGGATGTTTGCCTGCTATAGCGCATGGATTGCAGCATGGTTTAGGCCTCTTTTTTCTGGCTGTGCTGTTGCCAGAATGGCTTATCAATCATGGGTGTTGAAGCCGTCGCATTGTTTTGTTGTTCGATAATTCCACTCACATATCCGAGCCTTCCGGCCTCGATTGATTTTGAAAAGGCTGCGGCCATTCTTGCAGGGTCATGAGCCTTGGAGACGGCTGTGTTGAGTAACACAGCATCATAGCCGAGCTCCATGGCTGCGCTTGCGTGGGATGGTGCACCAATGCCCGCATCGACCACCAAGGTTTTATCAGGAAAGCGATCGCGCAATAACTTAAGAGCATAGGGGTTGTTGAGACCACGGCCCGAGCCAATTGGTGCGCCCCACGGCATAAGAATATCACAGCCCGCATCGCTTAGGCGCTCTGCTAAAACCAAATCATCATTCATATAGGGGAAGACCTCAAATCCAAGAGCGATGAGTTTTTCGGCAGCCTCTAATAGACCAAAGGGATCGGGTTGGAGCATGTAGTCATCGCCGATAACTTCGAGTTTTATCCAATTGGTTTCAAAAATCTCTCTGGCCATTTGTGCTGTTGTGATGGCTTCGGCGGCGCTCAGGCATCCGGCGGTGTTGGGCAAGATGGGCAGGTTGAATGATTTGATTATATCCCAGAATTTCTGCCCTTTGCCTTGAGCTGACTCGCGGCGCAAGGACACAGTCAGTAGTCCCGGGCGTGCTGCCTCGATTGATTTTGCCAGCATGTCAGGTGAGGGGTAGCCGGCCGTTCCCAAAAAGAAGCGGCTTTGCAAGATCGTGTTTTTGATCTGAAGCGGTTGCGCAGACATGGTTCTTATCCTCCTTGCATCGGTGCAACAATTTCAATTTGGTCGCCTTCGGCAATGGCAACAGATTGATAATTTTCCTTCGGGACAAATTCGCCATTGCGCGCTACAGCGATCATCATGCCGATCACATCTTCCTGGACTAGAACATCATATAGATTAAGCGGCGCTGCGAGTGTTTTCTCTTCTCCGTTGATGATAATCTTCATCGTCTTGTCCTTCTCTTGTTTGTTTTAAAAATAAATCCTGATGCGTGTGTGCGTGTCCCATAATCATGTCTTTTATTATTTCGGCCATGACAGGTGCCATCAACCAGCCATGACGGTATAGCCCGTTTGCGCTGATAATGTTTTGTGCGCGTGAAATGCGCGGCAAATTATCACCATAAGATGGGCGTAGGCCCGATTGCATATCAAGGATGCGTGCTTCTCCGAAAGAGGGGTGTAGAGTGTAGAGCGCACTCATCAATTCCATAGATGACCGAAGTGATACACCATCTTCCGCGCTCTCGATGATGGTGGCACCAATCATAAATATGCCCTCACCGCGTGGCACAATATAAAGAGGGTAGCGCGGATGCATAATGCGTACAGGACGCTGTAGATGAAATTCTTTATTTTCAACGATCAGGAGCTCGCCTTTAACGGCGCGCAAATCGTCTTGATCGATGGCTGCGCTGTACCCGCGGCAATCCAAAACAATATCATAATCGTTTGAGAGTTTTTCCGGGCTGATTTTCTTATGCATATGGTTTATGCCCTGTTGAGCGGTATATGAGCATAGAGCGGTGCTCGCCTTTTGAGGGTTAAGGTGAGCTTCGTCCGGTAAAAATAGCGCGTCTGAAAACTGCTCCGCGATTTGTGGCTCCAGGGATTTTAAAGCATTTCTATCCAATGATTGGGCTTCATCAGCCTGATTGATATGGCTTATGAGGCGCTCGCGGATATAGCGGTCTTGCGGGTGCGCCAGCAGGAGGCTCCCCTTTTGTGAAAAGCCCAGATCAAGGTTCGAGATGTTTTGGTAATCATTCCATAAGGCGATTGATCGTAGGCAGGCCGGAATAAAGCTGCGCGGCATGTGCTCCAACTCGGCATAGGGGGCGAGCATGCCTCCGGCTATATAGCTGGCATTGTGAGCCGGAAATCCATTCATATCATAGAGATCAATATGCGAAGATTCACGCAGCGTAATAGCTGCGCTGAGGCCCATAACTCCAGCACCAACAATTGCAACTTTTTGCTGTGTTTTTGCCATTTCTCACACTTCCTTTTTCCAAAAGAACGCCGGTATAACCCGGATCAGGTTCAAAGGGTCTATTCTCAGCCATTTCCCTGTCATTCAGGGCAATATCGGCACCCCCGGTGAGACCTTATTCACAAGCACAGTAATCTTGCCCAAAGAAAAGTCAATGAATCTCTTGATTTTTTATGAATCGGGCTTTATATCTGTGAAACCTCAGAAAAACGTGAGGCTTTGCAGCCGGTTTAAAACGTTTTCCTTATATTGACGCGGGGTGGAGCAGCCCGGTAGCTCGTCAGGCTCATAACCTGAAGGTCGTAGGTTCAAATCCTACCCCCGCAACCAATTAAAGAGCAGTCGCTCGCCTAATGCACATTGGTGGCACATTGGGTTTAGTTTTCTTTTTATCTCAAATCAGAGACCATAACATAATTAGGCTGGAACACATTTTAGGACATAGTTTGTGCCTTTATTGTGCCACAGTAAAAAGATGATCATTTAAGTAACTGTAATCATTGGAGTTACTGTTAAAAAACATCAGTTTGTTTGTCTTGCGCTTTGGTATTCAGCCCTAACTAAACTTTATTTTTGAAAGAGGAGCTATGGCTAATATACAGAAAAGAAAATTGAAAAATGGAGATATCTCCTACCGTGTGCAAGTGCGCATAAAGGGGTATAGGCCAAAAGCAGATCACAGATGTTACGAGAAAAGATATTGTCACCGTCTTAGAGGCTGTAGAACAAAGAAATGCACCAGACGTAGCAAAACGGATTTGCCAGCGCTGTACTGCTATTTTTGACTACGCCATTGATAAAGCCTTGTGTGAAGACAATCCTGCTTTAGGGCGTGATAGGTTCATACAACGCCCTAAACCCAAAAAACCAAACACTTAATCGTTTTTCGTAGGTTCAATTCCTCTTTTGGTAATCGCCGAAATATATCTCGCTATTTCTACTTACCTAGCGTAGTGTTCATGAACTTTACAGAAAAGAGATTTTATCCGTATTTTATTGACCCTTATTGCAATTGTGGCTTCGCAGCCAACAATCGCCAGCGCGGCACCTCAAAAAAGAATTGATTTTTTGCTGTATTTATTTGATATGAACGAAAGTGCCTTCGCTTACCATCGTCATTGTTTAAGCACAAGAGGTGAGTTGAATGGTGCGTTCCTTAAAACGCTCGAGTTTGTTGCTGACGAGCTGTTTGCCGCAGTCAAGAAGGATCAGTCACAAATAAATCCGGAATATCTGAAAACTAAAATTTTGGAGCGGCGTTATAACATCCAGTACAGGCTTGACTATGTCAACATGAAAGAGGGCTGCTATTCAGAAGCCTCTATAAAAGCAAAAGAGCATTATCAAGAATTTAGCAATTACAACATTTCACAAATCCGCAAATTCATTGACGAACAGACAGGTGGTTAAAGTGAAATTTATAAAAGACTTTCTACTTTTTCTAAGGTGGTGCTTTCTCAATCACCCTGATGATAGAGACAAGAAATAATGAAAGTTTGACAAGCTGTACCAAACCTGTCATTACTTCACTCAGTTTGACAATGCTCTCTATGAGATACGAGCCTACAGAAAATAGTATTTGCACATTAGCTAATACGTGAACGTCAAAACCTCACCTTTTCCGAAAAGTTCAAAATTTATAGGTCTATGCTGCTATCAGCGGCTCTCAAACATGCGTTTGGCATTATGTCGTTCGCAAGCAATAACCATATTTGAAATAAAGGAAAAAAATATGACAACGACACATACAGGAACAGTTAAGTGGTTTAACGATCAAAAAGGCTTTGGCTTCATTCAACCAGATAATGGCGGTGAGGACGTATTCGTTCACAGAAGCGCCGTTGAAAGAGCCGGAATGCATACCTTAACAGAAGGTCAGAAGATTAGTTTCGATCTGCAACGTGACCCGAAAAAAGGTAAAGATAGCGCGGCTAACCTCAAGGAGGCAGCATAGGGCAATAGCACTGTGACCGCTCCGCCTATCACAATCCGTATTCTTATTGTTAACAACGACTTTGATGAAAAAAATTTAATCAAGTCACGGCTTGAAAAGGATATGCGGGTTCCATGGTCTATGAGCCATTGTGTTAGTGTTAAGGAAGCCAGATTGTGTATAAACAAAGCGGATCTTGTCATTTTGAAACCTGAAATGGAGGGCATACTGACCCCCAAAGAAGTTTTTCAAAGTATTGACGATATGGTTTTTGAAATTCCTATTCTTGTGCTGAAAAGCGCCAAAGATGAACACGGGCTTTCTACCTATGTCATGGAACAAGGCGCTGCGGATACAGTTATTCGAGGACAGTTTGCAAGACTGGTGGATGCAATCGAGTTTGCGCTAATTCGTCAGAAAATTAAAACTGATGTACGAAAAAACACAGATAAAACCCTTGCAGACAGCCAAGATAAAAATGCTACTGACAATGAAAAGCAAAGACAAATTCTGCGCATGTTAGGCGGTGATTATGCCGTCGATCAGCAGGATAAACCAAACAAATAATCAAGAAAGAAAATATAATGAAAAAAACAATTTTATCACCCAAGCCTATTCAGGCTGGTGACTATGGGAAGATTATCACCCCACCGAGTAATAAAAAAGCCGAAAACACCAATACTGATGGTCGCAAGACTCTCGCTCTTTGGCGTTACTAAGCCTATAGGTTTCATGCACGGGTTTTATCCGTGCATGGACTTCATCACAAAACTGTAATACTTTGAACCATTCAGAAAAACAGACATATAACAAACCGAGCGCCTTCCTCACTTGCACCAGTTCAATTCCCATTTCTTGTGGGTAATTTATAACAGTACAAGACACGGTACAAAATCATCTTAAAAATAAAAAACTCATTTAATATCAAAGTTTAACGCCGATATTCGGTTACTACCCCCGCAATCAATTTTAAGCAATATCCTCAAAAGCCTTATAAAGCCCATATGGTTTAGCGTTGATAAGCTTACGGTTGTCATAGGCCCATTTGAAGACAGCGCCATAATCATAATCATATGTTTGCTCGGCCAGGATATTATAAATTTCCTCTGGATCAAAAAAGCGGGTTTCTCCTGCCATAATTTTTTGCGCTAACTCAAAGAAGCGTTTTTTGTAGTCTTCAACCGTATCAACAACAAAATCGTCCTTTAGGCCAACATGACTCAATGTGACGGCGCCCGCCCGCGTGTGGGGTTCTTCTCCCCTTATGGCCAGACAGGGCTTGCCGAGGCATAAAGCATCGAAAATAGTGTTTGAGTGGCTAAAGGGAAATGGACAAAACATAATATCCGATCGGTTAATCACATCCATGTAGCTTTCATAATCCTTGAAACCGGAAATTTCAGCATTCGGAAATCTCTGGCCGAGGAAGCTTTTTGTATAGGCAGAGCCTATTCCCCCTGCCAATGTGATAAAGATCAGCTTGATGTCGAAATCAGCCTGTTCATTAATATCTGAGACCATGTTTAGAAATGGTTCGGAAAGTTTGAAATGAGCACCCACGATAGAGATGTTAACACTGGTTTTGGTAGGGCTTTTATCGGGAATAGACAAGTTTTTATTGACCAGATAAGGGTGTGCTGAAAATTGAGAGGGCAGTGTTTCCCCAATATAATGATCTTCGGGGAAGCCCTGATCCGAGTAGAGGTCTTCATGGCCGATCACAAAATCGATATGCTTGCTCATGGCTGTGGCTGGATGACCAAGGCCCATAACTTGCATATCGGCAATGCGGCAATTGGACAGCACCAAGCCAATGGGAGTCATGCCGATGGCCGGATAAAATAAAATATCCGGGTTGATCTCAAAAATCTGGGCAATCATCACATCCGCTTTGTTGTTATCGCATTGATAAATATGATCATAATCCTCGTTCATAGCTGGATCATAGGATTTCTCGTTTATCAAAAGCCTGACATCAAAATAGTCTTTGAGCCTGTCCAGGCGTCGCCCCCATGATTTGTAGACGGCATGGTCTTTTTGAAAAAATTCAGCATAGAAAAGCAGTACAGGCTTTCCGCCATTATCTGGTTTGTTTTGTATTGCACGCGCTTTTGCAGATTCGATGGCCTGTTTATTCCAGAGAAACTTTTGTACCGTTTTTTCAATAAACACATTCATGTATTTTTTGATATCGTGTTTATGTTCATAGCTTATATAGCTGACATAAAAATAAGCATGCAGTAACAAAGCAAAGATATCTTTGTCCGGCGGGATGTATTGAATGTTTTTGGCAAAGTCCAATATTTTTATTTTGTTCTCATGGATATTACTGTCATTGCGACGATAGCTGAGCAGGGCAAGTGCGGATGCAATTGTGTATTTCTTTTTCCCTTTTTCCAAGATATGCAAGAAGTCAGGACTTGCACTGAACCGCATAAGAATAAGCGCTTTTTTAAGCTGGGAATCAGAGACTTTTTTGGGGTCTTTCATGATCTCTGCAACCAAATCATCGGTGTTATAAAGCCCCGATAATGCAAACAACATATGGATGATTTCATGATGTTTCATGAC
>CAZTBB010000036.1:9064-17683 GCA_964611755.1 uncultured Pseudobdellovibrionaceae bacterium | reverse complement strand
CAGTTGGTAGAGCAGTTGATTTGTAATCATCAGGTCCGCGGTTCGAGTCCGTGTTGCGGCACCATTTCCACCATTTTTATAGGGTTCAACCTTTCTAAAGTCGGTTGAGACATGCTGGAAATCAGGTTTGAGCTTGTCTTAACCAAATTTATGCAGGTTAAACCTTCTCAATGTTGGGGTGTAGCCAAGCGGTAAGGCAGCGGTTTTTGGTATCGCCATGCGCAGGTTCGAATCCTGCCACCCCAGCCATTTGCATCAATATATATCATCATTGTTTTGAAGCTAGAATCAGGCTATAATCACATTGTTTCCCACCTGCCAGTTTATCTGGAAACAAGTTGGTGACTGTTCATCGCAACCCGTGTTGGGGTTGGACTGTAGCAAACCAATGAGGCGCCCCTTGGGGTTAATCATTAAGGTCTTTGTGAAATTCAACTTCAGAGCTTCTTTGAGGCTCCAAACAACAAGGAGAAATGCAATGAATGAAAAGCTCTTAACATTTTATAGCCATATAGGAGCTAGCGGACACGTTTCAGGGATCGGCGGGGCGCTCGGGTGGCGCGCGGTGGTGCTGTTACAGGCAAAAGCTGCAGATATTTTACATAATGTAGAATGGGCGGGAGGCAAAATCTGGGATTTCGTGATGACGTTAATTAGTCCCACCTGCCAGTTTATCTGGAAACAAGTTGGTGACTGTTCATCGCAACCCGTGTTGGGGTTGGACTGTAGCAAACCAATGAGGCGCCCCTTGGGGTTAATCATTAAGGTCTTTGTGAAATTCAACTTCAGAGCCCTCTAGCTTGGTTGAAATAGGTGTTTTATATGGCTTTCAACCAAGCAGACAGGGAATTTCCCAAACCACAACAAATAGCCTCTATAAGAAATATTGAGGACGCATGGAACGAGTCTAATGACTCTAAAGGCACTGGCAGTGCGCGTGGTGTTGATGGTGAAACGGCATATAAATTCAAAGGACGTTTGCAAACCAACTTTCAAGAAATAAGGCAGCAACTTGTTGAGGACACATACAAGTTCAATAAACTAAGAGCGTTCCCAGTAGAGAAAAAGCCCGGAAAATACAGAATTATATGTATTCCTACAATTAGAGATAGATTGGTTCAAAGACTCATTCTCAGGACTTTGACTTGGGATTCCAAACGAGGAAAAGAGCGTGATTGTTTACAAACCCAAACGAAAATAAGCTATGGTGTCAGAAAAGGAAAAGAGCAAAGCGTTCATGGAGCTATTAAAGCCGCTATAAAGTATCGCAATCAATACGGATGGGTTATTAAGACTGACATTTCTCAGTTTTTTGACCAAATTCCACGCAAAAAATTAAAAAAGTTAGTTAGTGCTAGGCTTGGAACATCTAGTCTTGTACCGCTAATTAACAAAGCAATTGATTGTGAACTCGAAACACCAAAAGACGACGACCTTCAAGATATTATCAAAACAAATGGAATTAAGCCTAAAGTGGGGTTGCGTCAGGGCATGCCATTATCCCCTTTATTATCAAACCTGATATTAAATAAATTTGATAGAAAAGCTGAGCGCAAGGGCTTGAAACTTATTCGTTATGCAGATGACATTATTGCGTTTGCCTCCAATAAAACTGAGGCCGAAGAAATATTTGCCTTTATTGATGCAGAATTAAGAAAAATAGAGTTGGGTGTGCCTGCGCTGGGTGAAGGCGAAAAATCCGAAATAGTTCCCCCTAATAAGCCAGTCATATTCTTGGGTGTATCTATCTACAAGAAAAAGAACGGACAATATGATCGGAAAATTCCAGACGCCACCTTTGAAAAGGCAAAAGATAAAGTCAGAGACCATAAAGACTTATCTTGGAATTTGAAAAAGGGATATTCATACGCAGATGTGGTTAGACGACTAAAAGATATTCCAGAAGGTTACAGCTCTGCTTTTGGAGACTGTACTAATCTTAGCTCGCTCTTGGATTTACTCAGAAAAGAAAGTATTGAGGTCAAGGAGCACTTAATTTCCAGTATTTTTGGCGAGGAAGTGTATGCTAGCCTCTCTGATAAAGAAAAAGAGTTTTTAGGTTTTTAACTTTTCCCTTTGTGAATTTACCTTCCCCAGTTATCGTTAGGACGGATCAACTTTGTTGGTCTGGGGCTTAGTAACCCCTTTATCAAGCGCGGCAATCTAGACACTGCCGTTATCCGTGTCGCCCTCAGCTTTACGGCTGGGTGGCGATTGCCATGTCCAGGCGTAAGCTAAAAGCATCGCGCCGTTTCGCTTGATACGGTTACTAACACCCAGCCACCAAGAGCAATCTTGGTGGTTTTTGTTTAACCGTCAAAGGAGAGGTACATGAGAAGGATATTATTATTGGGCACGGCAGCCTTGCTTTCGGCCTGTGTAACAACAGGATGGCGAGCCACAAACCATTATGATGAATTTACAGACACAAAAATTTGCCGTGTAGAAGAAGGCACACAATCAGGGCGTGATTTTGCACGAGGTTTTACCGGCATCTATTTTACGCAGCACTTCTACGCTGAGAACCATAATGGTGAAGTTCGTGCGGGTGTTCGCACTGAGCCGCCCTTGCCGATTGGCGGCGACATCCAAATTAAGGCAGGTGATAAGCTTTATACATTAACCGCTAAAGATACGCCGATTGATGTTGCGCCGAGTATGGTCGTTGATACCAGTGCCGCAGAAAAAACGATGGGCAAAGAATACGCCCAGACGATTGAGGCCATTGTTAAGAATTCACAGGCTGTAGCGTCGCCATACAGAGCCTACACAGGCGCGAAGGCAAAACAGTTACTGCGCGATATTGCAAATGTTGGAGGCGAGGTTAAATTCCGCACAGTTGGCGTGAACACCGTAACATCAGATACAGGCACATTTACGGCGGGTGAAGATTTTAAGGCTGCTTTGCAGTCCTGCGGGATCAATTTGTAGTTAGCTAATCTGATAAAAATGATAGTTTTTTATTCACGCGGGCGTGAGGCATATCGATTATATCGATAGTTTTCTTTCGCGCGCGGGCGAGGTGGTAATCTTATATACTTTAACTTTGCCTCTACGCGCGCGGGCGTGAGGCTCGTATTTCTGTTAACAATGTGCTCGGCAGGAGAATACGGCAATTAAGAGAAACATTTTGCCGATCAGCTACATTCTTGAATTTTTTATCCGTGGTCAGGAAAAAATCGAGATCATTCATTTCTGCGGTAAAAAGATGTAATGCATCTGGATAATGTGTTTCTGCTATACCGTGGCAGATTGCCCTAAAAACAGAAGTGTTTCTCAGGCTTTTTTCTTCTATGTCAGAGAGAGAAAATCTAGGGTTTTCAAGCATTCCTTTTATAAAACGTTCTTGACGTTTTTCGGTTGTTTTTAACCAGAAGCTTTTGCAGTAATTAATAACATCTTCTTTGTCATGGTAACGCTCTAAGCAAATACCCCATTTTGAACGAACTAAAACGCATTTAGCTTCTAGAAATTCCACACTATCAAAAGTATCTTTGTAAGATGGTGATGGAAATTTTTGTACTCTATCTTCAGCAAGCAATTCTTCAGAAATATAAGGCGTAATTATTCCCACTTTGCACAGTTCAGAAATTTCTTCGAAGCATTCTATTTCTTGTTGAAGCCACCCCTTCTTTGGTGGGTAGTCTTTTAAACTGCCATCTATCCCGTATTCACCGCGTAGTGCGTGCTGTCTTATATTGTGATCAAATAAAACTTTATAATTCATCGTACCAGCCTTGTAGCATATTGGGGGTGACCAACACTAACTTATCTGTCTTATTCTACGTAGAGATACCGCTGAGGCACATTTGATTCATTTGCATAGGCAACCCATCATGCTAAATTTTAATTACCTCTTGGACTAATCAGAGCGCAGAAAATCGGGTTGTGGCCTGATTACAACCGGATGAAAGTGATACGGTATTAAACGGTGAAAGCTAAACCATCGTAATTGTAGTGAAAAACCGTAATGACCGTATCAACCGGATTAAAGCGAGTGTTGTATTTTCGTTCTCTAAATTTCCAAATTTTTAAAACGATGAAAATGATCCGGTGAATACGGTAGATACGGCTAAACTATATAATAACAATAAATTAGCCGTATCTTATCCGGTTTCAAAACGGTGGCTCAAACGGTGGAATGGGAACAGGTGCCCATTGGGTTTCCGAGTTCCAATTAACTGCAAAAAATTCCGTTTCCCAAATCTTACGCGCCTCTGTTAAAGGTGGTGTAATCCACGTGGTTGGCCTTGTGTTACGATTATGCGTACAGCCCATTTTTTTAAGAAATTCACCAGCGGCTTTTTTACTTGAACCAGATTTGTTTGCAAAATATTCCGTAGGGATGGCGACATTAATGCCGTCTTCATCACCGTATGCCTCTCCTGTGCTAAGATAATCAAACCAAAGCCTTTGCAGTCCTTTTAAAGACTGTATTTTTTGATCCTGCATTGCGTCACTCAAAGGAATGTTTTTGCGAGGGTGCCAGTCGCCTAGCTCAATAGTTTTAAATGCATAAAGCATAGCCTCTAAACCGCCATTTTCCAGCTCATCATTTAAAGGCTTAAACCATGCCTCCTGCTGAGCGACTTCATCAGAAATATCAAATACAGCGTATCTGCGCTCATCAGCGGAAGCAGAGACCACCCAATCATCATTTGATGCCATGACGATATGGAGGCGGTTCACACACTGAATAGGGTCTCGACCCTTGCCTTCAATCAAAATTTTAGGCTCGGTTATTAAAGCTTTTAGAACACCCTCACCTTTGGGATCATTTGGAACGGTAGCCTCGTCAGCGAAAAGCAAAACTATATCACGCATATGGGCATTAAAACGGCCTGTAAGGTGGCTCGTAGAAGATATTGCAAGGCCATGATGGCCAAATAAATTCACCAAAGCATTAAAGAATGTCCCTTTGCCTGTACCCTTTCCGCCCCTTAATACCAAAGCAACTTCGGCAGGAATGTCAGGGTTTTGGATTGTCCATGCACACCACCTCATAATGTATTTAAAAGCAATAGGGTCGCGCTTGGCTAAAACACGCCATATATGTCTCAGCATTCTACGCCACGAACCTTTGACAGCTTTAACGCCGTAACCGCGCCACAAATTAAAAAGGTTCTCAGGAACATCTTGCTCTGGCATAAAAACAACTCTTTCATATTGCCTTCGCTCTGGATGATCCCACCAAACTTTGCCAAGAGGCTTGAAGATCGGCTTACCATCATCAGTGTAATCAACGATAACCTGTCGATTTGAAAACCAATTTTGGAAATCTCCTTTTGCCTGAAAGCTCAAAATTTCCCTATATCTCCCTTTCCCGATTGGTTGTGGAACATAACTAGCAACAAGACATTTCCCACCCTCATTACCAACAACAAAACGGCGCTTATTGACCTTTTGTATTTCCTCTAAAACGTGGTTATTTGCTTTTGAAGATGATCCGTAAAGCCATTTGGACAAAACATCTTTCAGCTCCTCTATGCCGAGCAATTCACAGAGTTTTGGCAGGCCTGTAACGTCCTCTCCGGCATCCATTTTTTCTTTGGTCGCCTCAGCCTTTTTACGTTTTTGAGCCTCATTATCGCCTTTCTGTTCGGCAATAAAAACAATCCAGTCATCGACTTGATCGGGTGTTAACTCTGTTCGTAACAATGCACCTGCTAACGCCAGACAAATTTCATCACGCGCTCCCTGTGCTGTTGGATATTTCTTCAAAAACACAGCTAGGGAAGCGCACAGGCCACAGGACTTTTGAAGTTCATCCCATTTCATCACCGGAATATCTTCGGGCAACTTGTTATTATGCCATTGTACAGTTTCACCGGAAGGATGAATGGACGGCGGGAACATCGTGTATCCACCATTTGCCCGCAGTTCCATCACCACAGCTTTTTCGGTAAATCCCGCTGTCTCTGCTTGCTCTGACGTTAGCTTAAATTGCTGTGTTCTTTCAGCATTGGGGCAATAAAGAATTTTATGCCCGAAAGGTGCGGATTTTCTTCCAAATCCTGGCAAATGTGGAAAGAGCTTATTAGCAACGATCCCAGCCTCAGGACTATCAAAGTCCAGATCAACAAGACCATTGCTGGTTTCCCCCAGCGCAACACCTATGTTGCAATCTTTGGAAAAGTTAATTGCTGTTTCAGGCGTCAGGCGAGTATCTTTCCACTTGTAGCCATCAAAGGGCTTTTTGTCTTTTGATTGAAGTGGAATTGGCAACCAACCGAAATCAAAGTATGTTGCTGTTGCACTGTGAAAATTAGGCATTGTCACCTCCATTATATTGAGAGGTTGAATCAAAGCTGTTTTGTTCAAGATACTCTAAAACATCCTTGGATGCGTATCTCACACAACGACCAACGCGGCAAAAACGTATTCCACGGCCTTGTCTGCGCTGTTTTTGCAATGTGTGGATTGATACATTTAGAACAGAAGATAATTCCTGCTCTGTTAAGTAGGGTTTTTCTAAAAGTTTCATAACCAGTTTCCTTTCATTCGTTGTTGAAACTGGTTACCTATTATCTACATATTTTGATCTAACTGTTTGGACGTTACAGGCGTTGTTGCAGCTAATGTCCAAGATTTAACAAAAGGCATCTAACCATTTTGATATTAGAGATTTTGTTTTTTGAATATCGTTTTCAAAACGCTCTTCAAATTCGAGTTGGTCTATAATGAAGATTAGTTCTTGATTGGCGTATTTTTCTATGCCGTCTTTTTTCAACTTCCTTTTAAGCCGCTTTACTATTGAACGAATTTCAACTTTTTCATTATGTGGAAGGGCTTTCCATTTTTCATTTCTATCTTGCTTTTTAATGCCGTCACGATATTCCTGAAGTGTTTTCAACGGCGCTCTGTATCCTTCTATAAACGCATATTTTACAACACGCTCACACGCTTCGTTTTCTGACATGTGCTTTACTTTTTTCATCATGGCAGCGGCTTTAATCAATAAGGCGTCATCATCACATCTGCCCGTGTGTTCTTTTTTCTTGATCTTAGGCGCACCCAAGATAGCTCGCATTGCAGCGTCAAAGCGTTCTTCAGTTCGTGCGGTATGTTGATTACGTGTTTTGTAGATGATTTCTGCGATAAGAAGCTGCAATGCGGGATGTTCGTAATCATCTCTGACGAGTTTTTTTATATGTTTGTTATCGTCGGCCATCCACTTGCTCTAATATAAATTCTTCAATTTTCTCAACCGCACCCCTCAGGCGTTCAGCATTGAAGATAATATAACTAGAGGTGACGTCGCTTGTCATGCGATGATTAACGAGGCGTTTAATGGCGTAATGGCTCAGATCAAGACTTTCTGCAATCGTTATGAAAGTACGACGTAAATCATGGCAGGTGAACGAAATACCGCAATTTTGAATGACTTTATATATCCCTGCCTTAGGCTCAGCGAGGTGTCCATGCTTACCCGAACCGGGAAAGACGAACTCTTGATTGTGATAGCGTTTGCTACGGTTTTCAAACATGCTGTTTAAATATTCACCAAACGGCAAGATAAGCGGATCACCATTTTTTGTTTTTTGAATAGTGAAAGTCTTGTCAATGAAATCAATATCACCCCATCTTAATGATGCGGCTTCACTTCTTCTCAATCCCGTAAAAAGCAGGAAAATTAAAAAATCCCTCATGGTGTCATTGTCCAAAGATTGAACACCGCTCCACCATGTTTTTAACTGATGGGCTTTGATGTAAGTTTGTCTACGGCGCTCAGGATACCAAGCCTTAATCTTAGAAAGATACGAAACAGGATTGACCTCGCAAATATCGTAAGTGGCATGGGCATGACTGAACATAGCGCGTAATATTCGCATCACGCCGTTGGCAACGGCCTCACCGTTTGTTTTTCCGAGTGTAGCATGGCGCGCGATAATCATTTCTTTATTAATATCTACCATGCGCTTGCTCATCCAGTCCGGCAGATACTTTTGCAGATGGTATTCGTAATCTTGCTTAGTGGCTTCTTTTAAATTCTTACGGGTGAATTGATAGCTTTTTAAAACATCATGCAGTGTAATGATTTCTTTCTTCTGTTCTTCATCCAGCTTATTCGGGTCAATGCCCTGCGCCATAAGATATAATTTATCTTTCGCAATACGCCTTGCTTCATCTGTGGTGAAATGTCCGTGACGTCCAATTGTGCAACGAACTGTTCGCCCCTGCACATCCTTTTGCGCGATATATGTTTTGGCGCGCATGCCGATGACGACGTAGAATCCTGCCAGTTCGGTGTCGCAATAAAGCACCTGCCCTTTATCCGTACAAGGGGTGTTTTCAACGAATGTTTTTGTAATTTTTGCCTTTGGCATATCCTTATTTTGCCCTTCATAATAATGGCCTAATAAGGTTTCGTATAACTCACAACAAGCGCAAAAGACAACCAGAAAATAAAAATAATTTAATTATTTCAGATGCTTATATGGCTGTATACGGTATCGTACGGCTCGGTCTTATAGGGGGTGAGCGTTTAAGCGTGAGTAAAATGCTCATTAAAAACCCAACGCTCATTTCCTTTGTCTAGAAAAATTCTTAATAATGCTTATTATGGTTGAAAGTCATTAAGAATTGGAGCTTATAGCGGTGTTCGAACAAACCTTTAAA
>CAZTBB010000036.1:0-9054 GCA_964611755.1 uncultured Pseudobdellovibrionaceae bacterium | reverse complement strand
ATGACATCCTGCACAAAGAAGCTGGATGCGGTACAGAGCTTGATTATACCGAGCAAACCTCATGGCTTTTGTTTTTAAAGTATCTCGATGCACTAGAAGCTGAGCGGGAAATGGACGCAGAGCTGGTCGGCGAAACATACACCCGTATCATTGATCCAAAACATAGTTGGAGCACATGGGCCGCCCCTAAAAAGGCAGATGGCAGCTTTGATCATGATAACGCGATGGTGGGTGATGATTTGATCGCCTACGTCGATGGCGAGCTCTTCCCCTACCTTAAGGGCTTTAAAGAGCGCACAACCGATCCAGACACGATTGAATATAAAATCGGCGAGATATTCGGCGAGATTAAAAACCGTTTCCAGAGCGGCTACAGCCTTCGGGATGTGGTCGAAGAAATGGATCACCTGTCCTTTAACAGCCAAGACCAGAAGCATGAGCTTTCCCACCTCTATGAGGCCAAGATCAAGAATATGGGTAATGCCGGACGTAACGGCGGGGAGTATTACACGCCGCGCCCGTTGATCCGCGCCATGATTGCCGTGACTGATCCAAAGATCGGCGAAACGATCTATGACGGGGCGGTCGGTTCTGCGGGCTTCCTGTGTGAAGCGTTTGATTATCTACGCCCGAAGGCGCAAAAAACCGATGATCTTGAAACCCTGCAAAAACGAACCTTCTACGGCAAGGAAAAGAAGAGCCTTGCCTACGTGATTGCCATTATGAACATGATCCTGCACGGGATCGAAGCGCCCAATGTTATCCATACGAATACTCTGGCCGAAAACGTCATGGATTTGCAGGAGAAGAACCGTTACAACGTGATCCTTGCCAATCCCCCGTTCGGCGGTAAAGAACGCCCAGAGGTACAGCAAAACTTTCCGATCAAAACAGGTGAAACCGCCTTTCTTTTCTTGCAGCATTTTATCAAAAGTCTTAAGGCCGGAGGGCGCGGCGCGGTTGTCATTAAAAATACCTTCCTGAGCAACAGCGATAACGCCAGTATTTCTCTCCGTAAAGAGCTTCTTGAAAGCTGTAATCTGCATACGGTTCTGGATATGCCGAGTGGCACGTTTTTAGGCGCTGGCGTGAAAACGGTTGTTCTGTTTTTTGAAAAGGGGAAACCGACCGAGAAAACTTGGTTTTACGCCCTTGATGCGGGGCGCAATATGGGTAAGACCAACCCGCTCAATGATAATGACCTGAAAGAATTTATCGCGCTGCAAAAGACCTTCGCCGATAGCGAAAAATCATGGAGCGTGAACCGCGCCGATCTGGACACCGCCAACTATGATCTTTCTGTGAAAAACCCGAACACGCCAGAGGAAGCGCCGCTACGTAATCCGCAAGAGATTATCGCTGAGATCACGGCGCTTGATGCCCAAAGCGCCGACATCCTAAAACAGATTCAGGGCATGCTGTGATGTGGGAGAGTGTGAATCTTGGTGACTATTGCGACTTTGAAGGGGGCAATCAGCCTCCAAAATCAAAGTTTTTGCCAGAACCTAAAGAAGGTTACATACGCTTACTTCAAATCCGTGATTTTAAAAGTGATGATAAGGCTGTCTATATACCTGTAAGCAAGAAAAACCGCACCTGTGAAAGCACTGATATTATGATTGGCCGATACGGTGCTTCTGTAGGGCAGATTCACCGTGGCAAAGCTGGTGCTTACAATGTTGCTCTCATAAAGACCAT
Organism: uncultured Pseudobdellovibrionaceae bacterium; assembly: GCA_964611755.1. Classification (GTDB taxonomy): domain Bacteria; phylum Pseudomonadota; class Alphaproteobacteria; order Micavibrionales; family Micavibrionaceae; genus CAZTBB01. The sequence continues at coordinate 7,356 of CAZTBB010000036.1, read as the reverse complement.
TCCCAACAAAGACAAAATTGATAACGATTTTTTCTATTACTATTTAAACTCAGATACATTTCAGAAACCCCTTGCGTCTGTTTCTGCTCGATCAGCGCAGGCAGGATTTAGTAAAGCCGATATTTATAATTTTCAATTACCGCTCCCTCCACTCGAAGAGCAAAAGCGGATTGTGGCGATATTGGATGAGGCGTTTGCGGGTATCGACCAAGCCATCGCCAATACCCAACAAAACATCCAAAACGCCCGCGAACTCTTTGAAAGCTACCTCAACACCATCTTCACCCAAAAAGGCGAAGGGTGGGAGGAAAGCGCTATTGAAAAAATCTGTACCTTGAAAAGCGGAACGAGCCTTAAAAAAGATTTAGAAAAAGATTCTGGTGATATTCCTTACGTCAAAGTTGCAGATATGTATTACGAAGGAAATGAACGCGGTATTGTGGGCTCATCTAGGTATGTCACTTTCAATGATGTTTCACCTAACTCCATATTTCCTGTAGGTTCTGTGATTTTTCCTAAAAGAGGAGGGGCTATAGCGACCAATAAAAAGCGAATTACAGAGGTAGAGATTTGTGCTGACTTAAACATCATGGCTGTATGGTCAGACGGAGAATTGAATAATGAATATTTGTATTATTATTTCAAATCAGTTGATATGGCAAAGCTTGGTAGTGGAACAACAATTCCTCAAATAAACAACTATGACATTGCTCCCCTTGTTATTTGTTATCCCAAGAATAAGTCAGAACAAGATCAAATAGTAAGCAATCTTTCTGTAGTCGAAGCTGAAACAAACAGTCTTATTTCTGTATATGAAGAAAAGTTTTCCGCTCTTAAAGAACTCAAACAATCCTTGCTGCAAAAGGCGTTTGCGGGCGAGTTGACCTCTGATCTATCGGAGGCCGCGTGAGCAGGAATGAAGCGCAAACACGTCTAGACCTAATTGATCCGGCCATCCGTGCGGCAGGCTGGGGCGTGCTTGAACATTCCCGCATTTCCGTTGAGCATAAAATAACGGATGGCCGTTTGGTTGGCGGCGGGCGCAGAGCCAACCCGAAATCTGCCGATTATGTTCTGATCTACCGTAATAAAAAGCTCGGTATTATCGAGGCAAAGGCTGAAAGCTGCGCTGTGACCGATGGACGGGCGCAAGCCGTGGAGTATGCCGAGCGTTTGCAGGTGCGTTTTACTTACTGCACCAACGGCAAAGGCTTTTACGAGATTGATACCAAGACAGGCAAGGAAAGGGAGCTTTCCGGTCTTGGTGATATTCCTGCGCCGGAGGCTTTATGGTCACGCACATTCAAGACGGAGAATAACTGGCGTGACCTGTTTGCGGCCATTCCGTTCGAGGATCGGGGCGGCACATGGCAGCCCCGTTATTATCAGGACAATGCGATTGAACGCGCCCTTGATGCCGTAGCACAGGGCAAGGAGCGTATCCTTCTTACTCTTGCGACCGGAACGGGCAAAACGGCTATATCGTTCCAGATCGCTTGGAAGCTGTTTCACAGCCGTTGGAATTTATCCCGTGAACCAAATCGCCGCCCGCGTATCCTGTTTCTGGCCGACCGTAATATTCTGGCAGATCAGGCTTACAACAGCTTTTCGGCTTTTGATGAAGATGCACTGGCGCGGATTGCGCCTAGTGAGATCAAGAAGAAAGGTCGTGTGCCAACGAACGCCAGTATCTTCTTTACGATCTTCCAAACTTTTATGAGCGGGCCAGAAGATTCCCCCTATTTCGGTGATTATAAAGAAGACTTCTTTGATTTTATTATCATTGACGAGTGTCACCGTGGCGGCGCAAAGGATGAGAGCGCATGGCGCGACATTCTGGAATATTTTTCCCCCGCCGTGCAGCTTGGCTTGACGGCTACGCCTAAGCGCAAGAACAACGTGGACACCTATTCTTATTTCGGGCGGCCTGTTTATGAATACTCGCTCAAGGAAGGAATTAACGATGGATTCCTTACGCCATTCCGTGTGCGCCAGATTCAAACCACAATGGATGAATACCGCTTTACGCAAGGCGACACGGTTCTGGAAGGTGAAGTCGAGGAAGGCAAGGTTTATACGGAAGACGACTTTAACCGCTCCGGCGGGATTGTCATTAAGGAGCGTGAAGCCAAGCGTGTTGAAATTCTGATGGATGAGGTGAACCAGAACGAAAAGGCGATTGTCTTTTGTAAAGGCCAGCCCCATGCCGCGCTGATCCGCGATCTTATCAACCAGATGAAAGATAGTGATGATCTTCATTACTGTGAGCGCGTGGGCGCGGATGATGGTGAACGGGGTGAGGAATTTTTACGCACGTTTCAGGATAACGAAAAGACGATTCCTACCATGCTCACGACCAGCACAAAGCTTTCTACGGGCGTGGATGCACGGAACGTCCGGAACGTGGTCTTGATGAAGCCTGTTAAAAACATGATCGAGTTCAAGCAGATTGTGGGGCGCGGAACGCGGATGTATGAAGGCAAAGACTACTTCACCATTTACGATTTTTGTAAAAACTATGAGATGTTTAATGACCCTGAGTGGGATGGTGAACCAGTTGAACCGGAAGAGCGTCCTGTCCGCACTAAAGGTGAAGGCGAAGGGGCTGACGAAGAAGAGCAGCAAATCATAGGCGGTCCTGAGCCAGAGCCTAGGCCTGAAACATTAGAGATCAAATTATCGGACGGGACAGCGCGTAAAATCCAGCATATGGCCTCTACGTCATTTTGGGGCCCAGATGGCAAGCCAATATCGCCCGCGGAATTTATTGCGAAGCTGTTTGGCGACCTGCCAGAGCTCTTTAAGAATGAAGATGAGCTGCGCGAACTTTGGGGGCAGCCAGAAACTCGCAAATCGCTTATGCAGGGCCTAACTGAAAAAGGATATGGTGAGATCGAGCTTAATGAAGTTGCAAAGCTAATTGAGGCTGAAAACAGCGATCTGTTTGATGTGCTTTCTTACATTGCTTATGCGAGGGAGCCTATCAGTCGTAAAGAGCGCGTTGAGGCGCGAAAAGCCGGAATTCTTCAGAGTTACAACGAAAAGCTACAAGTCTTTTTGGAGTTTGTGCTGGGACAATACGAAGAAAGAGGCGTTGGCGAACTCGATCAAGCGAAACTGCCAAACCTGCTAGAGCTTAAATACAACTCCACAGCTGATGCAGCCAAAGAAATCGGCAGCATTCCAGCAATAAGGGATGCTTTTGTTGGGTTTCAGAAAATCTTGTATATTTAAGGAAGATGAAAATGTCACAAGAAAATTTAAAATGGATGCGATTTATAACTCCTGCAATCATCATATTACTATTTTGGTCGATTGCTGGAACAGTCACAGATCTATGGGACCCTATTTGGCCAGAGACGCCAGAACAATGGAAAGCTTCAACCCTTTACGTAATTTTAGCCCTCATATACTATCTCACTCCACTCAGAAAACTATCCAACAAACTATTTTTTAAAGATATAACAGAGAACATTCGTGCAAAGCTTGTTAAAATTTCCGGAACTGAAGACAATAAAGAACTTTACTCATGGAAGTCTTTGAGAGGAATTTTTTACTATTTAATTGATAATGACAAATCATTAAGCACAAAAGCTCGCCTTGCATATTTCAATGGTTGGGTTTGGAGTACCCTAGCTGATATCAGGGCAATATCTACAATCTTAGCAATTATATTTTTCTTTATTTCGCTCCCCTCAAATATAAATAACGCCCTAGTTCTATTCTTCATATTCGGATTCATTGCATTGCTGACTATACCAGCTTCAAATGAAATCACTAATCAACATAGAGCAATTGCTGATGAACAAATTGAAATAATAGAGCATTATTATTTGGAGAACTTGAAAGAAAAGCTACAGGAAGTGAAAACAAGAAATGGTAATTGAAGCCATTGAAAGAACAAAAGAAGCTTTTGAAAAAAGCGTTGATTCTCACTGGATAATAGGTTTTTCAGGTGGAAAGGACTCCACCGCTTTACTAAAGATATGCACGGCAGCAGTTCAAAAAGCAACTTCTTGGCCTAAAAGAATAGACGTAATCTACTGCGATACAGGAGTAGAAAATCCCGTTCTAGATGCATACGTGAAAAACTTATTTCATAAACTATCTCTTGAATTTAAAGATACAGATGCGCCTTTTAAACCAATACTATTGAAGGCACCAGTAAAAGATAGATTTTTTGTAAAAGTCATAGGGCGCGGCTACCCAACTCCCACTAATAGCTTTAGATGGTGTACAAAAAACTTACGAATAAACCCTGTCTCACGTTTTATAAAATCAGCAGCCGAGAATGATGCAATAGTTAGCTTGGGCATGCGCAGAGGTGAAAGCCAACAAAGAGATAGAAGCCTTCTTCAGTCTGGTGACAATTATTGGCAAACTCAACGCGAAGGTAAAAACAAGTATAAAATGTTTTTACCTATTTTAGACTTTTCTGTTGAAGACGTATGGGATGTAATTTTTATGAATGGACAACCACAATCAATAGACCCTCTTATTTTAGAGAAACTGTATCGCGGCGCATCTGGAGAATGCCCTATAATTAAAGCGCCAAACGCCCCCCCTTGCGGTTCAGGAAGATTTGGTTGTTGGACCTGCACTGTTGTTAGAAAAGATAAATCAGCCATATCCCTCATTGAAAATGGTTACAGCGAATTGAAGCCATATCTAAATTTTAGAAACTGGATAGCTGAATATAGAAATGATCTTTCAAAAAGATGGAAAAAAAGACGTAACGGCACTGAAGCTCCAGGGCCCTTTTCACTATCAGCAAGAGCGGAAATATTAGCCAAGCTAAAAAGTCTCGAACAAGAAATAAATAAATCTATAATCTCCGAAGAGGAGTTAAAACAGATAAAGATCTTATGGGAAGAAGATATTGAGAAAGAAAAAAGTCATATGTGATACTTATCACTTCTCAGGTAACGCCTCAAACCATGCGTGAATATCTTTCATGGCAATTAGATTGATTTTTCCATGTTTCTTGACAGGCAGGCGTCCTTCGTTGATCTCTTTATAGATTGAAGTGTTGCCTATACCCATAATTTTGCGTGCTTCTTTAATCCGTACATAAAGTTTATGTTCTGGATCTGGCACTTCTTCAGGTGGGGGCATCTTAGGTTGCACGGGTTTATTGCATTTTTGCTCCTCAATGCGGTGCTTCTCGCGTATTAAATCACGCGCCAATATATCCCAAGCTTGGGCGTCTTGGCGGGCGATTATAGCTTTGCGCTCAGCAAATTCTTTTAGGTGTCCGTAAAAGTGTGTGTCTTTCATAAATTCACGAAAGCAGAACTTTTTCAAATTGAAAAGGGGCTTGTAACCATGGGAGTCACATTGAAAGGGTTAAGAGCTTGAAAACTTACGAAACCCGTTCATGTGGATAAAAACTGTGCCCCCATGAAGGTTATATTTCTTTTTCTGTTTGTTTAAACAAATTAGTTAAATCTTTGATTTGGGGAAAGTCCCAGAGGGTATCGCTTAAAATCAAGAGAGATGAGTTTGTATGAGCTGAGAACCGCGATTGTTGCAATACTATTTCATGAGGTATTAAGGCTGCTTTAAATACTGAGAAGTCAGAGTTGAATAGAACACCCACTAAAAAATCAAAATGTTTATTTCCAATATTTCTTATAGCGCTTAGCTGTCGTGATTTATTATGTCGCGTTATTCGCCTTGCTTTAATTTCGTATCGTTTGCCTTGTTCGTCGGTTGCATCATATCCAGCATTTGAGTTCGTCTCTAGCTCAAGATTCAGTGCTTGAGATGCTAAATGTTCTGCATAACCACCAGCAGGCGGGTTTGCATTGCGAATTATGTTTCGCTCACGCAACTCTTCCAAAATGGTATCATAAGACTTTAAAAGCTCTGAAATGGTTCTGTCTTTATAATTCATGCCAACGATTGTATCAGGTTTTTAATAAGGCGATAATAATGCTGAAGAAAATTGTTTGGGCTGGTGCGATATTAGATGAGGCGTTTTAAAACCCATGTACAAACGCTAACGAAGCCCGAAGTGAGTATGGTGTATATGGTTTTAAGCTGAGCAATATTACACCATATTGGTATAGACATAATACAATTTGTAATCATCAGGTCCGCGGTTCGAGTCCGTGTTGCGGCACCATTTCCAAAATATATCAGTGGTTTAACCTGCGTGAACTTGGTTAAGACGCCCCGAATTTGACATTTGGCTTGTCTTAACGGACTTTAGGAACGTTAAACCTTTTATATTGGGGTGTAGCCAAGCGGTAAGGCAGCGGTTTTTGGTATCGCCATGCGCAGGTTCGAATCCTGCCACCCCAGCCATTTTCATAAAAAAATCAATTGATTTTCTTACCGCTTAAAAACGGCCAAATTGTTTGCGTTGCTCTGGACTCATGTAAAATGGATTTGTTCTGCGCTTTTCAGCCATCTTTTGGAAACCAATTGGCATAGATACATTCACAAAAAATTCTTCAACCATCCCCGTCTCCAAATTTTGTACAATATGACGATGAATGTAATGATCCGCGGTTTTTATAAGTTGTGTTTCCAGTAAAACAAGATCCCAATATTGAAGCAAAACAATTTCCTCTCCAATGGTAACAACCACATAGGCTGTGCTTTTTGATTGGCCATCCCCTTCGCGTAAAAGACTATGTATAAGGGCCAGCCGAGCATTTTCAAAGAACCCGACATCCCCCATAAGGGCCCTATTTTTTAGAACCTTAATTGTATGATCAAGAACATCTAGATTGGCCACATGCATGCGCGCAAGAGTCATAAAATCTATAATTTTACTCTCTTTCTCAACCCGGTTATCTGCTCCATCTGCGTTTTGAAGAAGATCTTCCATCTCAGCAATAACACTCTCCCCGGTTGGGTTATACCACGTAGTAAAAGGATAAGCACCGCGCAGCTTAGTCCAATATTTTTGTTCTATTTTTTCACCGGATGCGGATAACGCTACGATCTCTGCTAATGTTCTTTGATAAATCGGATCATACTCATCCCTGTGATCATGCAGATATAACAAATCCTCAGGCCCGCGCCCAATCTGAGCCTGCGCCGCTGATATAAAGGTAATAATGACTATAAGAGAGCATAAAAAAAGCCGCATATTTTTATTATGCGGCCTTTCATAAAAAATTGAAAATCCAAATTATTAAACGACGTAGCTTGCTCCATATTCTATGATGCCATCAGATACATGGCGCAGGGCCTCTTCTACACTGGCAGCATCAGCAGAGTGATAAACACCATCAGCTTCACGTTCGATTAAATCAACAGATTGTTGTCTTGTCCAATCGGCATTACCGTTGGCTCTCTTGAAATCTGTTACAATCTGGGCAGCTTCACATAGAGACATTTACT
>CAZTBB010000035.1:17734-18206 GCA_964611755.1 uncultured Pseudobdellovibrionaceae bacterium | reverse complement strand
GATTGAATCTCTGGCTCATTAAGTAACTGCTTTAGGTCATGTGCGACCTCAAAGCGATTATTATAATGAATGCGGCATTCATGCTCCGGCAGGTTGAAGTCATTAAATTCCGGTTGTCCAGCACTCTTTTCTAGCATGTTCCACGCAAGAATAAGATCACAAACGCGACGATCCAGCTCGCTGCCATGTTTTAATGTGTATTTCATAATTCTGACTCGTTATTGTCATATTTCATAGGTTGTTCTTTCTTGAGATGCAAATCATTTTGACAATTTGTATTAAAGATACAATCTTATATGAAAGGAGATTTTTAAAATGAGCTTGGAATATTTACACACTATGGTTCGTGTTGAGAATTTGGATCAATCACTGGATTTCTATTGCGACAAGCTCGGTCTGGTTGAAACTAGCCGCATGGAACATGAGCAAGGGCGTTTTACGCTTGTGTTTTTGGCGGCCCCGCATATGGCGC
>CAZTBB010000035.1:0-17724 GCA_964611755.1 uncultured Pseudobdellovibrionaceae bacterium | reverse complement strand
GCCCCGCATGATGTTGAGAAGGCTAAGCAGAACAAAGCCCCTGTGATAGAGCTTACCTATAACTGGCCGGATGAAAATGGGCAGGTTGAGAGCTATGAGGGGGGGCGTAATTTCGGGCATTTAGCTTACCGTGTCGATAATATTTACGATTTTTGTCAAAAATTGATGGATCAGGGGATTACAATTAACCGGCCGCCGCGTGATGGTCACATGGCCTTTATTAAATCACCTGATGGGATTTCTATCGAGCTTTTGCAAAAAGGCGAAGCCCTAGAGCCGCAAGAGCCATGGGCATCAATGGAAAATACCGGTAGCTGGTAAATTTGTCAGTGATCAGGCGCTAATCAAGCGCAAAATCTCTTTGGCGTAATTTTTCTGAAAATCACCAGTAAGGTCTTCTGGATGAGCCAGCAACCGGAAGAAAATCGGGCCACACAGCATATCAGTGACCATGGAAGAGTCCAGCTTGCCGCTAAACTCACCCCTTTTTTGGCCTTCTTCGACGCTGTATTGAATGGCATCAATCAATGGCTTCATGAAGTTTTTCTCAACGACTTCACGGGCTTTGTCATCACCCTGCGCCTCGCTCAGGAGTTGGGCAATGGTTTGTCCGTTATTGCTGTCCAATAGACGAATGAGTTTTTCGAGTTGAATTTGAATGGCTTCCGCATGGCTGTTTGCCGTAGGGGCAGGGCTTTGCATCCCGGGCTGGTTTACCAGCGCTTCCATTACAACGGCAGATTTATTTGGCCACCAACGGTAAATTGTTGTTTTTCCAACTTTTGCCTTCTTGGCGATGGCTTCAATACTAAGCTCTTGTACAGACATTCTGAGCAAAAGTGTGTTTGTAGCTTTCAGAATAGCCTGTTTGGATTTCACGGAACGCGGGCGACCTTTGGGGCGCGCTTGGGGTTGTTGTACATTTTGCTTCTTCATAGCAGCTTGAGCCATGGAGGTGTCTCCCTAAATAAAACGGTTTGTATCGAATTTCTAATTTATTCCACGATTCCGCCTGCTTTGGCAAGCCCAAAAGTGGTTTTTATCATCACTATTACCAAAAATGAATTGAAGATATTACACAGCTGAGCGGTGCTTTTTAGCGCGGGCGACCCTTTTGTATATCGATTCTGTAAGCGTCTTTGGCAAGAGGGATATTTTGAATTTTTCCGACTTTATAAACGCTCTCTCTCAGCGTTTTTACAGCCTCGTCTTTTGGCAATGTTGCTAAATCTTTGGCATTGATGTTGTTGCCAATATCAACTGAAACGGATGTGTTTATAAGGCGCGCAGTTTCATACAAAAATAGAGACAGGCGCAATGTCTGTGAAAATTGGCTACAAAACTGGAAGAGGGCGCTATTTTGGCCATGAAAGTAAATCGGTGTGATCGGGCAATCCGTTATTTTGATTAAGGATGCTATGAATGGCTGCCATTCATTATCCCATGCGCGCAAATTCTTAAATGAGTGCGCTGTGGACACCCCGCCGGCGCCAAATATAATCAGGCACCCCCCGTTCTTGAGATGCATGCGCGCGGCTTGGCGGCTTTCTATATTTGTTTCTAATGCGGCACGTGTGGGAGAGAAATCAACGGGAAGAAGATAGTCTTTGACTTCCTCGGCACGGCATAGCACGGAGTTGGTAATTATTTTATAGTCTTGGCGTACATCATGGACGATTTTTCCAATGCTGAGACCATCAACAACGCCATATGGATGATTGGCAACAATCATTGAGGGGCCGCTCGCGGGTATCTGTGCCTCATCTGATGCCCTTATTTTGATATCAATTTTCAGAGCATCAAGTGCAAGCTGCCAGACATTGTCATCTCCATTTTCTTGATAGTTTTTCTGGAAACGTAAATAGGAGCGCCATAATTGGGGTTGGCCTGTGATTTTCTCAATACCCTGAATGAGAAGGCGGCTCCAGAGTGGAGAATGGGCATCGGCATAGGTGAAATTATCAGGAGTTAGCATGGATAACGCGATTTTTGCAGATGGAACATGATGATAAGAAAATCTCTCAAATTTGTTTATACCACATTTATGCTTTAAAATGCCTATCAAACATGAGATAAGAACCGATCTAGCAACATTTTTGGGAGACAAGTGGATTTATGGAAGTCTGGATTCTATTTAACGAGGAAATCGAGGCACCATCTGCGGAAGCTTTTGAAATCAGGCGATTTCTTGCAGAAGGCAGAGAGATGGGAATCGATGTGAAGGTTTTTAAACCTGAGCAGTTTGACTTGCTTGTGACGGGGGAAGATAAAGAATCAGTCCTGATTGATGGGAATCTGATGCCTTTGCCCGATTTTGTATTGCCAAGAACCTATGTCATTGACACAGGCTATTTTGCGCTTGCTGTTATCCGCCAGCTCGAGAAGCTAGGCGTTGAGGTCTATAATAATGCTTCATGTATTGAGATGGTGGCCGATAAATTGCACACGCATCAGGTTTTGATCGAGAGCTCTTTGCCAACACCGACAACAATGCTGGCCAAGTTTCCGGTGGATATTGATCTTGTGGAAAATTACATTGGGTTTCCCATCGTGGTGAAAACACTTCTCGGGGTGAATGGCAGCGGGGTTTTCTTGCTGGAGGATCGCGAAGCTTTTCTGGATTTGATGGGTCTGATTTCCGAGACAAATCCGAATATCCAACTTATTTTCCAAAAATTCATTGCCAAAAGTAAGGGCCGTGATTTGCGCTTATTTGTTGTGGAAGGTGAGGTGATCGCTTCGATGGAACGCCGTGCTAAAAGTGGTGATTTCAAAGCAAATTATTCCCAAGGTGGCAGTGTTGCCGAATTTATCCCGGATGAGGTGGCTAAAAATCTGGCTATCCGCACGGCAGAAATTTTGAACATTCAGATCGCCGGTATTGACCTGCTCTTCGCGGAAGATGGCTACACTATTTGTGAGGCAAACACCTTCCCGGGCTTTAAGGGCATTGAGAGTTGCTGTGATGTGAATGTGCCGCGAAAAATCTTTGAATCGATGCAAAGACGTTTAGAGCAAAAACAATCCGGCAACGTATCCTCTATTCGTCCTGTTCAATAAAAACAAAAATATTCGGCAAGAATTCTTTATCGTGCTCTGCGCGTTTGAAATGTTCTTGGGGCTTCGTCAATAATTTTGATACGGCCGGATCTAAACTCTAATATTGCCAGACCGCGTTCAACCAAGCCGTTACTCTGGAAACGGAAAATACCATCAATACCGGCAAAGCCATTAGGGTTCGTCAAAGAGGCCCGATCAAAGGCAGGTTGGCTTTGTTCCCGCAATCCTTTTTGAGCCAATATTGCGGCAAGGGCGGTGGCATCATAGGCCAGAGTCGATAATCTCGGCGGTGCCTTTGCATAGAGATTTTTGTATCGGCGCTCAAATCCGGCGCGCAGATTCGGTGAGGGTGCGGCAAACCATGAGCCTGATAGGCTTGGTTCCGAGGCAAGGCCAATATCATCCCACAGCCCTGTCCCCAGTCTTTTTACAACGCGTGGTGACATATCGTATTGGCTGGCAAGATTGGCGAGTGCTCTGGCTGTATCGCCGCCTGCGGCAACAAGAATAGCGTCATAATGCGGGTCTAAAACATTTTCGACCTCTTCGCCATCTACGATGGTTACTTCCAATCGATCATCATATTTTGCAAAGCTGCGCATGATCGGCGATAGGTTTGTGCTGCGCTCGGAGAAGCGAGATGTTTCAACCGTATTCAGCCCCAATTGAAGCGCAAGTGTATTATATGACGATAAAACGGCATTGCCGTATTCGGTATTCGGAGCAAGCACTCCAAAGTTCATATAGCCTTCTGTGTAGGCATAGGTCATGACGCGTGCAATCTGGTCAAAGGGCATAAAGCCCATCAAGAATGTGTTTCCGCCAGCCAAAGACCAATCGGTTGAAAAAGCAACCATATTGACGTTATTACGATTTGCAATATTGCGCGCCCCTCTTACGGCATCCGAAAAAACCGGGCCGATGAGGAATTGCGCCCCTTCATTGATGGCAGATTGTGCGGCGTCTCTTCCGCCTTGAGATGTGCCTTGCGTGTCACGTGGCAAAAGCTCGAAGCTATTGTGCCCTACATCAAAGAGTGCCATTTGTGCCGCTTGTAACATGGCCTGCCCGAGTTGTGCCTGATTGCCGGAAAGAGGAAGCAAGATACCAACTTTTACCGGCGGCAGATTGGCCACGGGGGCGGATCGAACGGTTTGTTCTTTTACAGGCTGTTGAGCTTGTGCTTGTTGTTGCAGTTGGTCTTGACCATCTGCATCCATAGGAGCACGTCCTTGCGCATTTTGATTCGGATCACGCGTTACGATGTAATCGCGGCTCGAGAGAGTATCATCACCTTGATTGGCTGTGCTTCTCTGGGAATAAACAGTTGAGAGGTTGTTTGGGCTTCTCACCGCTTCTTGCGTGTTGGAAAAGTCCCAAGGCGATCCATACCCTCCTCCGGTTTCACATGCTTGCAACAGCAATGTGGCGAAAAGCAGTGTTAAAATGAAAAGGATATTTGAAATGTGAAAACGCGCCATAGCTCTTTTGCTTTTGTTTTGTTAAAAAGACTTTTATGGAGACTACAAAAAAAGATCATCAAAAGCTACAGGTGATTGAGAGTAAATTGCCTGCGGGTTTATATCTTGTTGCAACGCCGATCGGAAATTTGCGCGATATATCGTTGCGGGCTCTTGATACATTGCAAAGCGTTGATGTGATTGCCTGCGAAGATACACGCGTGTCGGGCAAGCTTCTCAGCGCGTATGGCCTATCAAAACAGCTTATCCGCTATGATGACCACACGGATTCAAAGCAGCGCCATAAAATTCAGGCGCTTATTGAAGATGGAAAATCTGTTGCCCTAATCAGTGATGCAGGATCTCCTTTGATTTCTGATCCGGGGTTTAAAATGGTGCGTGATTTTCAAATGTCCGGAATATCGGTCACAACAATTCCGGGCGCATCATCACCAATTGCGGCCCTGCAGATATCCGGAATTGAATCAAATTTGTTTACGTTTGCAGGCTTTGTTCCGCAAAAGGCAGGAGAGCGGCTGACTTTTTTTCAAAAAATTGGATCGGTTCCATCAACATTGATTGTGTTTGAAAATGCCAAACGCTTACAAAAAACGCTGGCGCTTGCGCATGATGTGCTGGGCGATAGAGATGCGTGCATAACGCGAGAGCTTACAAAACTCTATGAAGAGGCGCGGCATGGAAAGTTAAGTGAGTTGATGGTTTATTACGCCGAGAATGGTGATCCTAAAGGTGAGATTGTCATTGTCTTCGCGCCGCCAGCTCTGGAGGAGATAAGTGCTGAAAAGCTTGATGTCGACATCAAAGAGGCGCTTAAAACCATGAGCGTAAAAGATGCCGCCGCTTATGTTTCTCAGGCCAGCGGAAAAAGCAAAAAAGATATATATGAGCGCGCTTTGGCGTTATCAAAATCATGCTAAATAAGCAGCTGGCATATCTCAAAGGCTTGCAGGCAGAGGAGAGCGCGGCGCGTTATCTCAAGAAAAAAGGCTTTGATATTCTGGAGATGCGATACAAAACGAAGCATGGGGAAGTTGATCTTATTGCCCATCAAGACAACCAGCTTGTTTTTGTCGAAGTGAAGGCGCGCAAAACATATGAAGATGCCGTCGAGGCCGTCACACCAAAATCACGCCAGCGCATAGAACGGGCTGCCTTGTTTTTCTTACAAGCCAATCCATCTTATAATGAGTGCGATATGCGCTTCGACATAATTGTGGTTAACCCGCCTTTTTCTCTGCATCATCTGGACAATGCCTGGCGACCGGATCAATAATATTACTATGAACAAATATATTTTAATTTTTGCTGGCTGCTCTTTATTAGCCCTTCCCTCATGCACAGCCTTGGGTGTTTTGACCGGAATAGGCGCGGCAACAGGTATAGCCGCCGCCAAAGAAGGCGGAATCAAGTCCACGGGACAAGATTTGAAAATACAGGCCACTATCAATGATCTATGGTTCAAACATGATCTGGATATGTTTGGAAAGCTTGATTTAACGGTGAACCAAGGGCGGGTTTTGGTTACCGGTGTTGTTCAAAACCCGGAACATCGCGTAGAGGCTATTCGATTGGCATGGCAACCTGATGGCGTGAAGCAGGTTATCAATGAAATCCAAATTGATGATAGCGATGGTTTTTTTGGCTTTGCACGCGATAATTGGATTACAACGCGTCTGCGCAGCTCTATAACGTTGGATAAGGATGTCCAATCCGTTAATTATTCCATCGATACAGTGCAGGGTACAGTTTACCTGTTGGGTGTTGCTCAAAGTCAGGCCGAGCTGAACCGTGTTACTGAAATCGCGCGTACCATTCCCGATGTAAAAAGAGTGGTCAGCTATGTAAAGATGGCGGGCGATCCTGTTAAAGAGGGGCAATGATGGCATTTGATCCGGCCCATTATCTAGAGGATGTTGGGCGTGCAGACGATATGGACATTAATATAGGCTTGGCGGCCTTGGCTTTATCGGCGCATTTGCATGAGGGGATATCAACGGAGCGCTACATTTCACATTTGGATAAAATCGCGGCGCGCATAGAGGAGTGTTATGAGGCAAGCCTCTCGCAAGGCCATGATGATTCGCTCGAGGGTAAAATCGATATATTGCGGCGGGTTATTATAGAAGATTTTGGCTATGGACGTGATGATGATAATTACGATGATCTTCAAAATGCCAGCCTTATTCGCGTGATTGACCGCGCCAAGGGATTGCCGGTGGCTATCTCAATTTTATGTATGCATGCAGCGCACTCTATGGGGTGGGATGTAAAAGGGTTGAATTTTCCCGGTCATTTTATTTGTCGAATACAAGAGGGTGCGCATAGTCTTATCTTTGATCCTTATAATGACTTTGAGATTTTAAACGCGCCGGAATTAAGGGCTTTGATTAAAGAATTGCTGGGGGCTCATGCGGAATTATCGTCGGCCTATTATGAAACGGTCAGTAACAGAGAGGTTTTGCTGAGGCTACAGAATAATTTGAAACTGCGCATGATTGAGGCGGAAGATTATAAAGGGGCTCTTCATATAGTGACGTTGATGCAAAAAATAGCGCCGGATGATTATCGTCTTTTATTCGATCTAGGGGTTTTGCTGGCGCGCACCGAAAGCCCGCAAGCTGCAATCGAGGCGCTTAGCAAATATGTCGAGCAAGCACCGGATGACCGCGATCGTCATGATGCTGCCTTATTTTTGCAACAAATCAAAGATAGCCTTCACTAACCTTTTGTTGAAAACGACCGAATAAACCTTGCGAGTTATTGATGAAGGGAATACCGTTATATAACCATCTGAAAAGATTGAATGAGGAGATTCAAGATATGTTACCCAGCTTTTTAAAGACACAATCGCGTTTTTTGACCATGACATTGGCTCTTGTAATGGCTCTGTCCTTGACGGCCTGTTCTGGCAGTGATGAAGATCTGGTTGTCGATCAGCAGGACGTCATGTCTTCTGAGCGGGAGGGCATAACGGAAGGTGCGGCCTTATCCGAAATTTATGATGAATCTCTTTCCGGCGCGACAGCCGGTACACAATCCGATTTGGTTGTGAATGTCGGTGATCGTGTGTTCTTTGGCTATGATCGCTATGACCTGTCTTCCGAGGCGCGTGCCACTCTGGAAAATCAGGCGCGTTGGTTGGCGCAATACCCAACATTAAATGTGACTGTTGAGGGGCATGCCGATGAGCGCGGAACAAGAGAATACAACCTTGCTCTTGGTGATCGCCGCGCGAATTCGGTGAAAAACTACCTTATCGCATTGGGCGTTTCCCCGAGCCGCATCCAGACAATCAGCTATGGTAAAGAGCGTCCGGCTGTGCCCGGATCAAATGCAACGTCATGGTCGCAAAACAGACGTTCGGTCACGAAAATCAACTAGACACGTATTCAAGGGGTTTTGACGTGATCGTGCTTAAAAAACATTATTTAGCTTTGTCCCTCGCCGTGTGTTTAGGAGTTCTTCCTGTGGCGGCGATGGCTCAATCCAGCTCAGATGTTTTTAATCGGTTAACGCGTATCGAGAACGAGCTTGATACGCTCAATCGCGCGGTTTACAGAGGCGAGCGGCCACCCCCTTCGGCCGATAGCTTTGTTCAGAATGATGCCGTTCAGGCCAATGTTGAAGTGCGTATCCAGCAATTGGAAACTGAACTCAGGAATTTAACAGGTACAATTGAACAACAAAGTTTTGCTCTTCAGCAGTTGCAAAATGATTTCAAAAAACTCAGCGGGGATATAAATGTCAGATTATCAGACATAGAGAGCGGTAAATCCGCCCTGTCCTCCGGTAATGGATTTGATGGTGTTGTGCCGACACCGACCCGGTCGATGGACCCATTTCCGCCAGCCGGATCAGCCGCACAAAAAACTGTGTCTGCATCCGGACAGAGTTTGGGTACAATCCCGGATAATGCCAACGGTACGCAGCCTTTATCAAATAGCAGCAATGATCCGGCATCGGATTATGAGAATGCGTTTTCCTTGTTGAAAAATTCAAATTTCGCAGCAGCAGAAAAAGGGTTTGCAAGCTTCTTGTCAAATTTTCCCGATCATCAGCTTTCTTCGAACGCGCAATACTGGCTTGGGGAAACATTTTACGTACGCGGGAATTATGAGCGCGCTGCCAGGGTGTTTGCCGAAGGGTATCAAAAATTCCCACAATCCAACAAAGCCGCGGATAACCTGCTTAAGCTTGGGATGTCATTGGCAGGTGTTGGAAATTCACAAGATGCTTGTGTAGCTCTGCGTCAGCTTAAAAGCGATTATCCGGATGGTCCTGCTCCTGTATTGCGCCGGGCTGATCAGGAAATGGGCAAGCTTGGGTGCTCATAAAAATTGCAATGTAAGATGCAAACACCAAATGCCATTACCCGCCGTGAATTTGAAGATCTTATCGTATCTTTGAATTTGGATCGTGATATGTCTCAAAACATTGCTGTGGGTGTGTCCGGCGGCCCTGACAGTATGGCGCTTTGTTATCTTTTATCTGAATATGCACATAGAAATGGCGGAATTGAAATTCATGCGATAAGCATTGACCATGGATTGAGATCTGAATCCGCAGAGGAGGCGCGGCACGTCTCGGATATCATATCGCAATGGAAGCATGTTCATCATCAAATATTGCATTGGGATAATCCTGCGGATACCGCCATTCAAGAACAGGCGCGTTTCGCACGTTATGATGAGATGCGTTCTTATTGCAGTCAGCACAGCATCCAATATCTATTTTTAGGGCACCATTTGGATGATCAGGCTGAAACATTTTTGTTTCGTCTCGCAAAGGGCAGTGGTCTGGATGGTCTATCTTCCATGCAATCTCTGCAGCCCTATGAGGGTGTTGTTTTTGTTAGGCCTTTTCTGGGAATTGAAAAAGAAAGACTCATTGCAACATGTGTGCATCATGGAATCGCTTATGTGGATGACCCTTCCAATCAGAATGATGATTTTGCACGCGTGCGTTTGCGTGAAGCAAGGCAGGTTTTAGAGGCGGAAGGCCTGTCTTCAAAACGATTGGCGCAAACAGCCTTGCGTTTATCACGTGCCCGTGATGCGTTGGATGAGATGGCGATGCAATGCTCTAAAGCATATGTGATGAGGCACGAAAATAGCGTGATAGAAATTGATTGGCACGGTCTGCAATCCGAGCATGAAGAGATTATTCATCGTGTTTTATGGGCGTGTGTGTTGTCCATCGGCGACAACAGTAAATATGGGCCAAGGTTGCTAAAATTCGAGGATTTGGTCGCAGATTTACTAAAAAGCACTGAAAAGTTTAAAAGAACACTGGGCGGTGTGATTTGGCAATGTGATAGCGCGGCAGGGCGCTTGATATTACAAAAAGAGGCAAAATCCTAGGGAAAAGGCGAAAAAGTGCGGTTTTTTGCTGTTTTCATGTCGTGTTTTTTTGGACTTTACCTGCAATTACCATTATATATTTTGTTGTAGAAATGAAAGGAAACGCCTCCCGTGAATATTTTTGGTCGTAATCTGGTCTTCTGGCTCGCAATAGCCATGTTGTTAATGTTCTTGTTTAATGTGTTCCAAGATGGACGCCAGACAAGCACAGGCGTGCAAGCTCTTGCCTATAGTGATTTCATGGCGCAGGCTCGCTCCGGCGGTATTTCCAATGTAACGATCAAGGGCAGTGAAGTCATTGGTAATTTTTCCGGTTCCGGTGAGAACTTTAGAACGGAAGTGCCTCCCAATGAAAATGTAGTTGACCGCCTTCAGGACACATCGGTTCAAATTAAAGCCGAAAAACCCGAACAAGAGCCGATTAGCTTGATGAGCATTTTGATCTCGTTATTGCCGGCCTTTTTGATCATCGGTGTATGGATTTTGTTTATGCGTCAGATGCAGGGTAAAGGTGGTGGCGGTGCTATGGGCTTTGGTAAGTCACGCGCAAAGATGCTGACCGAAAAGCAAGGGCGCGTTACATTTGAAGACGTGGCCGGTATTGAAGAGGCCAAGCAGGAATTGGAAGAGGTGGTTGAGTTTTTGAAAGACCCTCAGAAGTTCCAGCGTCTTGGCGGTCAAATTCCGAAAGGGGCATTGCTTGCTGGCCCTCCTGGTACAGGTAAAACATTGGTGGCAAGAGCCGTGGCAGGCGAGGCCGATGTGCCGTTCTTTACTATTTCAGGTTCCGACTTTGTTGAAATGTTCGTTGGTGTTGGTGCAAGCCGTGTGCGTGACATGTTCGAACAGGGCAAGAAAAATGCGCCTTGCATTATCTTTATTGACGAGATTGATGCGGTTGGCCGTCACCGCGGTGCCGGTCTTGGCGGCGGTAACGATGAACGTGAACAGACATTGAACCAGATGCTGGTTGAGATGGATGGGTTTGAATCCAATGAAGGGGTGATTATTCTGGCGGCGACTAACCGTCCGGATGTACTGGACCCAGCGCTTCTTCGCCCGGGTCGTTTTGATCGTCAGATCGTCGTTGGTTTGCCTGATGTAAAGGGCCGCGAAAAAATTCTGAAAGTGCACATGAAGAAAGTACCTTTGGCTAATAATGTTGACGCATCCATTATTGCGCGCGGCACACCGGGCTTTAGCGGTGCTGATCTTGCCAATCTCGTGAACGAGGCAGCTTTGCTTGCTGCGCGCCGAAACAAGCGTGTTGTCGGTATGGAAGAGTTTGAAGATGCCAAAGACAAGGTTCTTATGGGTGCAGAGCGCACGTCTATGGTGATGAGCGATGATGAGAAAAAGCTGACCGCTTATCACGAAGCGGGGCACGCTATTGTGGCTCTGCATGAGCCGGCATCAGATCCAATTCACAAGGCAACGATTGTTCCGCGCGGGCGTGCGCTCGGTGTGGTGATGCGCTTGCCGGAAGGTGATCGTCTCTCACTGACACGCGAGAAGCTTAAGGCTGATTTGGCTGTGGCTATGGGTGGACGTGTTGCCGAAGAAATTATTTTTGGCTATGAGAAGGTTACAACCGGGGCGTCCAGCGATATCAAGCAAGCCACAGGTATGGCGCGCCGTATGGTTACGGAATGGGGGCTGAGTGACAAAGTCGGGCCGCTTCACTATGGATCGGATCAAGAAGAAGTGTTCTTGGGATATTCCATGGGTGGTCAACAAAAAGGTGTGTCTGAAGAAAAGGCCAGTGTTATTGACGAGGAAGTTCGCCGCATTGTGGATGAAGGTTATAAACGCGCCGAGAATGTCCTGAAGGACAATATGGATGATTTACATACATTGGCCAAGGCATTGCTGGAATATGAAATGCTCAGCGGTGATGAAATAAAAGCTGTCCTGCGCGGTGAGGCTATTATCCGTGATGAACCTGATGATGAAGATGATGCACAGCCGCGTTCTTCCGTGCCGACATCAGCGAAAAAAGATGATGGTGATGTTGGGTCTGGTGGGGAAGTGCCTCAAGGGGCCTAATCAATTTAGCCGTTAATCTCTGCTTCGGGCGCAGTCTGCGGTCCAATGTTAAATTCGTGCTTGGGATCAACAATGTTTTGCCAGCAGATCAGTGCTGTCATCACATCTTTTTCTTTCAGCATGATTTGTCCAGATTGATTGAGAATCGTTGAGCCCTCACAGTTTGCCCTAATGGCTCTTAATATCTCTCGGTTCTTTTGATCGGTGAGGTCTGTTCCATCAAACTTAAGAAAGACAGCGCCGGCACCTTCATCACTAATCGTGAATATATGCCTGCCATCGCCTAAGCTTTGGCCGTTTCTGGTGCTTTTCAGATAGCCGGACACACCGCTTTTGCCGTTTCCAATGCGTGTTGAAGCGCTGTTATCGCCAACAACATCAGAGGATTGATCGCGAACCTTATACTCTATGGATGCTAATAGCTCAGCAATTTCAGGATTTGAATCCGATGCTGCTGTTTCAAACGTTTCATTTAAGCGCTGTCCTAAGCCCATATTACCCTCGTCGTGTAAATTACAGGCTTAAAGTATACTCCAAAAACAATTATTATGTCAAATATTATGGGGTGTTCAGGATTAAGGGCTGGGGTGTGATCTGTTCAAGGCTTCCTCATGCAAGGATTCCATCAAATAGGTCATGAATTCCTGCATGGCTTCAAATTTATTTTTATCAACAATTTCAAGCGTTTGCTCGTCTACTCCCATGGCTGCCCGAGACATTTCAATCTGTAAGGCCTGTGTTCCGAGTTGTCGGCCTGCGGCGCCGTGCTGTCCAAAAAGTTGTGTGACATATCCGCCTGTGTAGGGCGTGTTATAAGAGGCACTAAGCCCGAATTCTTCCGCGAGTTTAATGGCATGTTTGGCAATTTGCGGGTCGGCACTCTTGCCATTCGCATCGCTGATAATCACATCGGTGCGGATCTGACCGGGATCTGTGTCTGCATGCGTTCCCACAGAGGGGCAAGAATGCACATCAAATATGAGCGCAAATCCGTTCCTTTTTTTCGCGTGTTTAACGGCGGATAGAAGTTTATCGTGATAAGGGTTGTAATATCGCTCAATCAGCGTTTGTATCTCATCGGCTGTGGGCTCTTTCCCTTCCTTGAAGATCGCTGTACCGCCATAAAGCGTTTTAGAGGGAACAAGACCTTGTCCGATACCGTTTTCAGTGTATTTATCAATCACACAATTTAGCTGTCCTGGTCCGCCTCTGATATCTGATGGATCAAGGCTGGTAATGGCTCTACCCGTATTGAGAGCCCCTGGTGAAATGCGGCAAATAATATGATGTGCGGGCGATTCATGTGCATTTTCTGTCATTGTGTTCGTATAAATATCCCCGCGCGCGATAAGTTCGAGCGGATCTATATTAAGTCTATCTTGATTAAAAAATGCAGGGATAGATTCGCCTGAATGCGGGCAGTTCACTATGAGCGGTGAGTCAACATCGCCTCTGGAAATAAAACTGTCATGCGATTCCAATATATTACCGGGATGTGCATAATATGTTTCGGAGAGGTGTTGTTTTAAAGCGTATTTATCTTCCATAATCACTGTTCTTAAAGACTATTCCTTTGATTTGCAAGGATAATCAGGGTACAAGAAATATATGAGCAAGAAATATTTCGGAACAGACGGAATTCGTGGCCAAGCCAACCAATTTCCAATGACAGCCGATATCGCTATGAAGGTGGCGATGGCGGCTGGTGCCGTTTTACAAAAAGAAACAAAACGCAAGAATACAAACCGCGCCGTGATTGGAAAAGATACGCGGTTATCGTGTTATATGTTGGAGCAAGCCATTACAGCCGGTTTCTTATCAATGGGTATTGATGTGATTTTAACCGGACCAGTGCCAACGCCCGCGGTTGCAATGCTTACACGCTCGCTTCGGGCTGATATCGGGGTTATGGTATCGGCTTCTCATAATCCGTTTCAGGATAATGGCATTAAGCTTTTCGGGCCTGACGGCTTTAAACTTGATGATGGCATTGAAAAGAAAATAGAAGCCAAAATCGAACAGGATCTGAGTGAAGAGCTCTCTTCGCCTGCTGATCTTGGAAAGGCGAGCCGTCTGGACGATGCGGTAGGCCGTTATGTTGAATCTATCAAGCAAAGCTTTCCGAAAGGGCAATCCTTAAAAGATCTTCGCGTTGTTATTGATTGTGCCCATGGCGCGGCATATAAGGTTGCGCCGCAGGTGCTTTGGGAATTGGAAGCCAAAGTCACCGCGATTGGCGTAAACCCGAATGGCCGTAATATCAATGAAGGCTTTGGTGCAACGTCTATTGAAAATCTACAAAAAGAAGTTCTGGATTGTCATGCGGATGTGGGTATTGCACTGGATGGTGATGCGGATCGTATTATCATGGTTGATGAGAAGGGCCAAAAAATTGACGGCGATCAAATTATGGCAGCCTTGGCCATGCATATGAAAAAAGCGCAGGGACTTCAAAATGATACCTTGGTCTCTACAGTCATGTCTAATATTGGTTTGGAACGCTTCTTGAAGTCCGAGGGGATTACTTTAGAGCGCACGGCCGTTGGTGATCGTTATGTGGTTGAAAAAATGCGCGAGGGTGGTTTCAATTTGGGCGGAGAACAATCAGGCCACATTGTCATGAGCGATTTTGGTTCCACCGGTGATGGCTTATTGGCCGCAATCCAATTGCTATCCATTTTACAACAGAGCGCTCAGCCGGCCAGCAAATGTCTTAAACTTTTTGAGCCGGCCCCTCAAATATTGAAGAATGTGCACTATCAAGGCAACAGGCCAACTGACATGCACCAGGTTCAGGAGGCCATTCGTCTGGCGGAAGAACAGATTGGCACTCAGGGGCGAATTTTGGT
The DNA here is from genome assembly GCA_964611755.1 of uncultured Pseudobdellovibrionaceae bacterium. Classification (GTDB taxonomy): domain Bacteria; phylum Pseudomonadota; class Alphaproteobacteria; order Micavibrionales; family Micavibrionaceae; genus CAZTBB01. The sequence continues at coordinate 2,928 of CAZTBB010000035.1, read as the reverse complement.
ACGCCCTTCCGGGACAGAACCTGTTATTCGCGTGATGGCGGAAGGGGATGATGTTGCCCTTGTTGAGGATATTGTGAACAATCTCTGTAATGAAATTGAAAACGCTTCAAAAGCAGCCTAAAACCATTAGAAAACAAAGAATGGCTGTGTGGAACAGCGCAGTAAGTAAATGATCTATGTCTAAATCAGAGGCGCATATTGGCCTTTTACCAAACGGTTTTATCGACTTGCTTCCGGGACAGGCGGATCAAGAGGCGGGGGCAATCTCATCCCTTATGAGGTTATTTTATGGTTTTGGCTATGACCGTGTTAAGCCGCCATTGGTTGAGTTTGAAGATAGTCTCTTAGCTCCCGGACCTGGCGCAGCCATGAGCCAGGATACATTTCGCCTGATGGACCCCGTTTCTCACCGCATGATGGGTGTAAGATCAGATATCACCGCTCAGATTGCCCGCATCGCATCAAGCCGCCTGAAGGGTGTGGAGCGTCCTCTGCGGTTGAGTTATACGAATGATGTCTTGAGAACCCAATCGGGCCAGAACAGGATTGAACGACAATTTTGCCAGACAGGCTGCGAGATTATTGGCGATGAGGGCATTCATAGTTTTGTCGAGGTTGCTGTTTTGTCTGTTCTTGGGCTTCACCAGATTGGTATCAAAGCCATCACGCTTGATTTGGCTATGCCCAAAATTGTTGACCAATTCATGGAGCAATCTGACATTCCCCAAGAGAATCAAGGGGAGGTGTTAGAGAAAATTGCCATTCGCGATCGCAATGCATTGGATGATTTCGATCAAAAATACGGATCACATTTTTCAGATCTGGTTGTTTTAAATGGGAAAGCGCAGGACGTGATAGCAAGGCTACATAATTTAGATTTGCCGGGCGATGCAAAAGATGATTTGGATTCCATGACTGAAATACTTCATGCGATCGATAACGCTTTAAAGCAACTAGGCCTTGGAGATGTGAGTATCACACTTGATCCATGTGAGCAGCGCGGTTTTGAGTATCACAATAAATTCGCCTTCTCTTTATTTTCACAAGATGCTAAAAGCGAGTTGGGGCGCGGTGGGCAATACCAAGTTCTGTTTTCCGGTAATGAAAATGCGGAAATGGCAAATGGATTTACGCTCTATATGGATGTGGTCAGAAAAGCTCTTGGAGACGACGATATAAAAGGCTGCGAGATGGTCGAAAAAAGCCGGGATTGGTCAGAGCTTTTAGCGAAAGCATCTCAAGGAAAACGCATTAAAAGAAATTTATCTTAATCGGACAAAGCATAGTGCAGGAAAGGCAAATAAAATGGCAAATGTAGTCGTTGTTGGATCACAATGGGGTGATGAGGGAAAAGGCAAAATCGTCGACTGGTTGTCTAGCCGTGCCGATGTTGTTGTGCGCTTCCAGGGGGGGCATAATGCAGGGCATACTCTGGTCATTGATGGCAAAACCTATAAATTGCATGTTTTACCATCCGGCATTGTCAGACCGGGTAAGTTATCTGTAATCGGGAATGGCGTTGTTGTCGATCCGTGGCATTTGGTCAGTGAAATCGAGACCATTCGTGAGCAAGGGGTCGAGATTACACCGGAAAATTTGGTGCTTGCCGATACTGCAAATTTGATTTTACCGATTCATCAGATGATGGATAAAGCATTAGAGCGGGCGCGCGGCAATCAAAAAATAGGCACGACAGGGCGAGGTATCGGCCCGTGTTATGAGGATAAGGTGGCTCGCCGCGGTATCCGTGTGTGTGATTTGGCGGATAAGACGCTGTTGAAAGAGAAAATCGACAGCATGATGTTCCACCACAATGCGCTTCTTAAGGGCGCCGGCGCGGATACAGTTGATCCGGCAGACATCTATGAAAAACTTTGTGAAGTAAGTGAGCAGGTTTTAAGCTATTCAGGGGTTGTGTGGCGCATTCTTGATGATGCTAAAAAGCAAGGCAAAAAAATCCTGTTCGAAGGGGCACAGGGGATTATGCTTGATGTTGATCATGGAACTTACCCGTTTGTCACCTCATCTAATATTGTGGCCTCGCAAGCAGCAACAGGCGCAGGAATGGGCAGTGATGATCTGGGCTATGTGCTCGGGATTACAAAAGCCTATACAACACGCGTTGGAGAAGGGCCGTTCCCAACAGAGCAGGATAATGACGTTGGTGCCTTTCTGGGCGAACGCGGGCACGAATTCGGGACCACAACGGGGCGAAAAAGACGTTGTGGCTGGTTTGATGCGGTTATGGTCAGGCAAGCGGTGAAGCTATCCGGCATCCATGGTATAGCCCTTACAAAGCTTGATGTTTTGGATGGGTTGGAAGAAATCAAGATCTGTGTTGGTTATGAGTTGAATGGCAAAAAAATAGATTACTTCCCTGCAGGCCAGTTGGATCAGCATAATGTAAGCCCTGTATATGAGACATTTGAAGGCTGGCAGGACAGCACACGAGGCGCCAGAAGCTGGGCGGAATTGCCCGCCGCAGCTGTGAAATATGCGAAGCATATCGAAGAGCTTATTGGATGTCCTGTGACACTGTTATCTACATCACCGGAGCGCGATGACACTATTTTGATGCACGACCCGTTCCAAGTGTAATAACAGGTATAATAATTACACACGCATAAAATTTACTTTTTCAATAATTCAAAGTAGAATGAAAGTGATCCCTTGTGAATGAGGGAGCCTTTCTCGTGTTTTTAAGCTTTTTACACCCCCGCCAATGACCATGTCCGTAGACGAAGATCAAGAGAGAATTGAAGAAGAGAATAACGATCAGCCGCAAAATGATGCGGATGATGGGAAGCCTGTACCTTCTGATGAGGAGGCTAGTGCGGAGGAAGGCGCTGAGAGTGAGGGGGAAGAGAGCCAATCCGATAATAATAAGGAGCCCGAGCCCCCTAGGGAAGAGAAGGCATTTTCATCAGA
>CAZTBB010000034.1:0-18353 GCA_964611755.1 uncultured Pseudobdellovibrionaceae bacterium | reverse complement strand
CGCGGTGCTGTCATCCTTTGCCGGGTGATCGGATTGTCGGAATTGTTACAACCGGTAAGGGAGTAACCATTCACACGATTGATTGTGAAACGCTGGAGACATTTGCCGATACGCCGGAGCGATGGATCGATGTATCATGGGGTGATGGGCCGGACTCGCCGGAATCGCATGTGGGTCGCATATTGGTCACGTTTGAGAATATGCCGGGGGCGCTCGGGAATTTAACAACCGTGATTGGTAAAAACGGCGGCGATATTACCAACTTGAAAATTACCAGCCGCAGTACGGATTTCTGGGATGTGACGGTGGATGTGTATGTATCCGATAACAAGCATCTGAACAATATTGTGGCGGCCTTGCGGGCGACGCCGCCTATGACCTCGGTTGAGCGCGCCAAGGGAAGATGATTGGCTAATATTGGCTAATTTAAGCGGGCGCCTTGATTAATGCGTCAAAATCACATGATAATTTTTCACGCCCACCAAGACCTTCAAGCTCGATGATGCATAAACCGGCAAGCACTTTGCCTCCTGCCTTGGTAATAAGCTGCTCAGCCGCGCCCATTGTCCCGCCCGTGGCCAGCAAATCATCAATAATGAGCACGCGTGCACCGTCCTCGATCAGATCAGGCTGGATTTCTATTTCATCATGGCCATATTCCAGCTCATAGCTGTGGGAGAGCACCTTACCCGGCAGCTTGCCTTTTTTACGCACCATGCCAAAGCCACAGCCCATCTCCAGGGCAAGGGGAGCCGCAACAAGGAAGCCTCTGGATTCAATGCCCATCAAAAGATCCGGTTGATAATCCTCGGCCATATCTCTGAGCATATAGATGGTTTCCCGCCAAGCCCCTGCATTGCCCAAAAGGGTGGCAATATCATAGAAATTAATCCCGTCTTTGGGGAAATTGGGCACAATTCGAATATGATCCAGTAAATTCATTGAAAACCTCGCTTATCACGCGTAAAACGGTGATGTTTTGCATGGGGCCTTTCCCATTCATGAGAATAATAGCTGGAAAATGATCGCAAAGAAAAGACGTTTTCAGTTTTTTTAATAAGGATAAACCATGTTCCAAAGGCGGGAAAAGAGAGGGGTTTTGAGCACGGCTCGCCAGTTTTTCTGGCCGTCAATGGGCTATCTGCGCTATTTCACCTATATCAAGCACCGGATTATTAGGGTGGCTGATTCTTCGCACCGTATTGCCCTTGGCTTGTCTTTCGGTGCGGCCATTTCCTTTACGCCAATCGTTGGAACACATTTTATTCAGGCCGGTTTGTTAGCGTATTTCTTTCGTGCCAATATGCTCTCATCTTTGATTGGGACGTTTGTCGGCAATCCATGGACATTCCCGTTTATGTGGCTTTTATCCATCGAATTCGGGTCTGTTTTATTTAATCTGATGGGATTGCCTGCGGATAAAACACTGCCATCCGAGATGAACCTGTCTATCTTTTGGGATATTGCCACGAGTGAGCCACTCAGAATTTTGGCGCCTTGGGCGTTGGGGGGCTACTTAATTGCCCTTATTTCAATTCCAATAACCTATTATATTTTTAAAAATCTGGTGAGCGGTGCCAAGCTGGCACGTAAGAAGGCACGTGAATTCCGTATCCATCAGGCGGCCAAGCGCGTTACGGGTCAAAAGAAATAGGGCGATAAAACATATGATTATTGGATTTGGACATGATTTGGTTGATATCCGCCGTATTGAAAAGTTGATGGATGCCCACCCCCAGCGCTTTTTAGAAAAGCATTTTTCAAATAATGAAAGAACATTGATTGAAACGCGCGCCAAAACAGGCCGTGCTTTAGATACGGCAGCCAAGCGTTACGCCGCCAAGGAGGCCTGCGCAAAGGCTTTGGGGACGGGTATTGCCCATAATGTGGCATTGTCCGATATCTCGGTTGAGAATGACGCGGAAGGCCGCCCAACACTGGTTTTGAGCGGCGGCGCGTTGGAGCGTTTGATACAAATAACACCGGAAGGGCATCAGCCGCGCACGCATATTAGCCTCAGCGATGAGCCGCCTTATGCATCGGCCACCGTGATAATTGAAGTGTTTAAAAAAGTTTGAGAAGGGCGAGGAAGCTCTAGCCACGGGGCAATCTTTGGGTTAGAACAGAATAAGCAATGGAAAAGCAGTTGGAAAAAGATCAAATCAGTATGGCAAAGGACAGCAAAGTGCCTTTGAATGCCAAAGAAGAATTGGGCGAGTTCTTTAAGACAGCTCTGATTGCTGTTTTGCTTGCATTGCTCATCCGTACCTTTTTGTATGAGCCGTTTAATATTCCATCCGGTTCGATGAAGCCCACCTTGCAGGTCGGCGACTATTTATTTGTGAACAAACCTGCTTATGGATTTAGCCGTTATTCCTTCCCATTCGGATTTGCCCCGATTGAAGGCCGCCTTTGGGCGAAAGAGCCGCAACGCGGTGATGTTATTGTGTTTAAATTGCCGACAAATACGTTTGTTGATTACATCAAGCGTGTGGTTGCCTTGCCCGGCGATACGGTTCAGGTGCGACAGGGGCGCCTGTATGTAAACCGCCGGGAAGTTGAGCGTGAGGTTGTTGGATTGCGCAAGGTGGAAGATCCATCGCGCGGCGCCGTGATCATGAGCGAATATATCCAAACCCTGGAAGACGGCACGATGTTCCGGATTTATGAGGAAGATGATGACCGCGCATTGGATAACACGGCTGTGTTTACCGTTCCCGAGGGGCATTATTTCGTGATGGGTGATAACCGTGATAATTCGCAGGATAGCCGCGTCAGTCATGTGGTTGGGTTTGTGCCACTGATCAATATTGTCGGGCGCGCAGATTTTGTTTTCTTCTCAACCAATGGCCACGCCCGTTTCTTTGAGTTTTGGAAATGGCCGTGGAGCATCCGTTACGAACGCCTTTTGATGGATATTGATCCGATCAGGCCGCCGCCGGAATAATGCGAATGGTTATGGGCTCGAAAGTGAAAATACCCCATGGATGATAGCAGCAATAACAAATATCAGGCATTGCAAACTGGGCTTGGCTATGTGTTTAAAAACCAGACCTTGTTAGAACGCGCTCTGACGCATTCCAGCACAGGAGCGGATACAAATTATGAACGGCTTGAGTTTTTAGGCGATCGTGTGCTTGGCCTGACAATTTCGGATGTGCTCTATCATAAATTCAAAGAAGAAGCAGAAGGGGATCTTGCGCGGCGCCTGGCCTCATTGGCTGCGGGTAATTTTCTCGCAGAATTATCGGCAGAGAAACTGGATTTAGGAGCATATATTGATTTTTCAGATGCCGAGCGCGCTTCGGGCGGTGCCGAGAACGTTAATATTCTGGCCGATGTGTTCGAGGCTGTTTTAGGGGCCATCTATCTGGATAGTGATTTTGATACATGCAAAGGCGTTATCGAGCATATATTTGGTGATGCGTTTTACACGATGAAAGATCCGCCGCAACACCCCAAAACGGCGTTGCAAGAATGGGCGCAAGGTCAAGGTTTGCCTCTACCGACCTATAAGATTACAGGACAATCAGGGCCCGATCATGCGCCGCTTTTTGATCTCAGCTTGCAGGTAAAAGGCTATGATGAGGTTAAAGCGCAAGGGCGCTCGCGCCAGCAAGCAGAAAAGAATGCGGCGCAAAGTTTTCTAGAGCAAGTAAGCAAGGCGAAATAAGGCACAAGCGATGAGTGAAACAATTGAACAAAAATGCGGCTTTATCGCTGTGATTGGTCTTCCCAATGCGGGGAAATCAACATTGGTCAACCATCTGGTGGGACAGAAAATCACCATTGTCTCACATAAAGTCCAGACAACGCGCCAGCGTGTGATGGGGATTGTTATTGAAGGCAATGCTCAGCTGATTTTCATTGATACGCCCGGTGTATTTGATGCCAAACGCACATTAGAACGCAAGATGGTGAGTGCGGCCTGGGATGCGCTGGATCAGGCCGATGCCATCGTGCATTTGGTGGATGTAAGCAACCCCAAAGCGTTGGAGCTGAATAAGCCCTTAATCAAACGTTTTGCTGATCGCGGGCGTGTAGTTTTGGCCTTAAACAAAGTTGATAAGATCAAAAAAGAAAAGCTTTTAGAGCTCGTCTCGGCTTTTCAAGAGCTGCATGATTATGAGGCGTTCTTCATGATCTCTGCTCTTTCCGGCAGTGGTGTTGGGACAATGCTTGCTTCTTTGGTTGATAATTTGCCGCAAGGAGAGTGGATCTTTGATGAAGATCAAATCACCGATATGCCGATGCGGATGTTGGCGGCCGAAATCACGCGCGAGAAAATTTTTGAGCGCTTGCACAAGGAATTACCTTACGAGATTTTTGTGCAAACTGAGAACTGGGAAGAGTTTGATAATGGTAGTGTTAAAATTGATCAGCAAGTTTTGGTACAAAAAGACACGCAAAGAGCGATTGTTTTAGGCAAAGGCGGTCAGCAAATCAAACAAATTGGTCAGTCCGCCAGGGAAGAGCTCTCCGAGATGATGGGGCGCACCGTGCATTTGAAAATTCATGTGAAGACACAGGCCAATTGGCCGGAGCGCGCAGAATATCTTGCTATGATGGGCTTGGATGGGCACTAAAAACAGCTCAGTTTTAACCCTTTAAAATCACTTTTTTAAAAACCGATGTGGATAAGCAAAAAGTTTTTTTTCTCCATGCTTTCCTGATTTGAAAAAGCTTGATAGAGTAAATTTCTCTTTTAAAGAAATTGGTTTTTATTAATTTTTTCAAGCACTTACGCTTGGGGCTACGTATATGGGGAGTAAGATATGAGCTGGACTGATGACCGTGTTGCTTTGCTAAAGAAATTATGGGGCGAGGGCAAAACTGCCGCGGAAATTGCAAAAGAATTAGGCGGTGTTACGCGTAATGCTGTGATTGGTAAAGCCCATCGTTTGAAGCTCTCAAATCGTGTGTCTCCTATTCAACAGAATAAGAAGCCCAAGCCAGCACCACAGAAAAAAGAGAAGAAAGTCGCTTCGAATACCCCAGCAGCTGTCAAAGCACCTGCGAGCATTCCGCAAGAAGAAGTTTTTACAGGTGAAACTGTATCTTTGGCCGATCTTGGAGCCGGACAGTGCCGCTGGCCGCATGGTGATCCGCGTGAGGATAATTTTGGTTTTTGCGGTGGAAAATCTGTTGCCGGCCTTCCTTACTGTGCCGATCATTCAAAAGTGGCCTATCAGGCGGCTACGCGTAACCGTATCTTGAAGGCAGAAGATTTTGAAGATAAAGCCAATAATACCGCAGATGACGCGGCAGACGATCAGGATTTGAAAGTGGCCTCGGCCTAGGGTCTCTGTATTAGGATTTCAAAAAACCAGAAATAAAACCGCTCATCTTGTTCGCAAGTGGGCGGTTTTTTTTATACGTGATGGCTAAAATTATTGTTTGGAGGGGTCAATCAGAGAAATTTTGATGGCTTCACGGCCTTTATCGACATCTTTGAGTGTAACGAGGACACGTTGGCCATCTTTCAAACTTTCAATCTCCGATCGCTCCAGGCAGGTTTGATGCACAAAGACATCCTTCATACCATCATCGGGAATAATAAAGCCAAAGCCTTTATCTTCCTTGAACCATTTTACAAGGCCGCCCATCGTCACACTGCCATCTTCGTGCTGCTCCGGGGTTGTCGGGGTTGTTCCGCGGTCAATGACCTCGAGTATTTCCTTAACCTGCTTGCCTTTTTCGCCATCAAAAACCGTGCATAGTAAAACGGCACCCTCTCCGATAGAGTGGATGCCGGCCTCTTGTAGTGTTGTCACATGCAGAAAAGCATCAAAGCTTTGATCCTCGGGAACAACAAAGCCAAAGCCTTTTGTTCCGTTAAACCATTTCAAGTGGAGCGTAACGGGATCATTATGTGGCTCTGATACAGCCGCCTGATTATTTTGCTCAGCGATGTAAGACAAAATATAAATCCTAAAAAAATCGATTGGTAACTAAATATTCACCCGAGTCTTGATATGATTATGTATTAAAAACAGACCAAAATCTAGTGCTATTGATCTGAACGCCTCACACGCTCGCATGCATATTGCGATAAAAGAAATATTTTGGAGAGCAATGACTGAAAAGATTGATCTGTCAGTAAATTAACGCCACAATAAAGTCATTGAAAAATTGTGCAAAAATGCTGCACAGCAAGATATTTTTAAAAAATTATAACAACAAAAGATAGGGATGGGATATGTCAGATAATAAAGATTTTCCATGGATTAAAAGCTATACAGAAAACCTGGATTGGGACTTGCCAATCCCTGATCAACCTGTCTATGCGATGATGGATCATACAATTGTTGCGCACGGAAATCGTCCTGCTTTTGACTTTCTGGGAAAGCAAATGACATGGAAAGAAATCGGTTATGCCGTTGACAGGCTGGCCGGTGCTTTGCAGGCTATGGGCCTTAAAAAGGGACAAAAGGTCGGTATTTTCCTGCCCAATACGCCCTATTTTGTCATTTCTTATTACGCTATTTTAAAAGCGGGCGGAACGGTTGTGAATTACAACCCTCTTTATGCCGAGCGTGAGCTGGCCTTTCAAATTGAGGACAGTGAAACCGAGATTATGATCACAGCCGATCTCGAGTTGCTCTATGAAAAAATGGATAAGATGCTCGCCGATACGCGGTTGAATAAAATCATTTTGGCCCGTTTTACCGATATGTTGGCGTTTCCCAAAAATATGTTGTTCAAGCTTGTGAAGGGTAAAGAGCTGGCGAAACCGGATGAAAAAGATGTGGCGGCCGGGCGCGTGGTTTGGTGGCATGATTTGATTGAGCAGAATAATGAGCTGAAGCTCAAAAAAATCAATCCGGACAAAGATGTTGCGGTGATCCAGTATACGGGCGGAACCACAGGCGTGCCTAAGGGCGCGATGCTGACGCATAAAAACATTGTTGCCAACACAGAACAGGCGGTGCACTGGCTGGGCGGCGATATGCCAGAGGGCGAGGGACGCATGCTGGGCGTTTTGCCGTTCTTCCATGTTTTTGCCATGACGGGGGTTATGAACTTTTCCGTGCGGATGGGTTTTGAAATTGTTGCGCTGCCAAGATTTGAGCTTGATCAGACTTTGAAGTTAATCGATAAGAAGAAGCCGCATTATTTCCCGGCCGTGCCCGCGATTTATAATGCGATAAATAATCACAAGAAAGTATCCAGCTTTGATTTGACCTCGCTGCGCTATTGTATCTCCGGTGGCGCACCATTGCCGGTTGAGGTGAAAAAGAGTTTTGAAGCAAAGACAGGCTGTGTCGTTGTTGAGGGCTATGGCTTGTCCGAGAGCTCGCCTGTTGTGTGTGTGAACCCGCCGCAGGGACAAAATAGGGCTGGATCTATTGGTCTTCCATTCCCGCAAACCATTGTCGAAATTGTCGATAAAGATGATAAAAACAAAGTGCTTCCGTTCGGAGAGCGCGGTGAGTTGCGTGTGAAAGGCCCGCAAGTCATGCAAGGTTACTATAAGAAGAAAGAGGAAACCGATAATGTTTTGAAAGACGGGTTCTTATATACAGGTGATATTGCCATTATGGATGAGGATGGTTATGTCACCATTGTTGACCGTATCAAAGACCTTATTATTACCAATGGCTATAATGTCTATCCGCGTAATGTTGAAGAGGCGATTTATCTTCACCCGAGTGTTGAAGAATGTATTGTTGCCGGATTGCCGGATGATCAGCGCGGTGAAATCGTAAAAGCATGGGTGAAATGCAAGGATGGGCGTGACTTGTCCCCTGATGATCTCAAGGAGTTTTTAACCGATAAAATCTCGAAAATGGAGATTCCGCGTCATATTGAAATTCGGGATGAACCCTTGCCAAAAACCATGATTGGTAAACTGAGCCGTAAGGATATTGTCGCCGAAGAGCTTGGAAATTAGGTGTTTTCAGTTATTTAGGCGCTCATTCCGTAAAATTTAATAAAATTTTATCTTTTTCAATGGTATAATTTTCTATGTGCTAGAAGTGTATCTGCTTTTAGCCATGTTGCTGTGGGGCTTTGATGCAGTAATAAACGAGATATATGAGGGGCAACCGAAATGTTGAACGGAAACGCACTAAATAAAATTATTCACGATAATCGCGGATTTTCGCTGGTGACCATGGCGATATTCATCATGGTAACGGGAATAATGTTTGTCGCAGGTTTTAGTTTGGTTCAGCAGCAGCAAGCCCTTGAAAAAACAAATGTAACAGAAAGCCAGCGCTTGGAGATAGAAAGAGCGCTTGAAAAATTTGCAAATGAAAATGGACGCTATCCCTGTCCGGCATCGATGACGACAGGCGTCGACCAGGCCGTTGGTGGAACGGCCTTCGGGCAGGAAATTTTGGGCGGGGCGTGTGATGGCGCGGCCGCCGTTGCGGGTACGAATAATATTGGCGGCACTGTGTGGACGGGAGCCGTGCCCGTCAGAACGCTTAACTTGCCGGATCAATATATTGTTGATGGCTTTGGTCACCGTTACACATACGCTGTGACATCATCACACACAGATGGGGTTACAAATGTCAATCTGCCCGGGGCGATCACAATTCAGACGCCTGATCCTTCTGATCCTGTCGATGGTATGGCAGATGTAGAAAATGCTGCGGTTTTTGCGGTGATCAGTAACGGACCCGATCGTAACGGTGCCTTTACAATTGCGGGCGCGCAAGTCCAGGCCTGTAATCTGGCATCCAATTCCGGTGATAATTGTTTTAGTGATAATGACACGACGTTTACTGCGAATGTTTATAAAACCTATACGGATGATGCAAATTTCTTCTCATCAAATTTTGCTTACAAGGCGGGAGCCAATCATTATGAATGGGTTGTCGGCAGCTGGGATGCCTGTGCTGGAACTTGTGCGGGCGGCGGAACGCAGGACCGGACATTAGCCTGCCGTGATTTGAATACAAATGCGATTGTCGCAAATAATATATGTAATAACGCGTTGGGTTTTACACCTGACAATCTTGGTGCTGGTGCAACACAGCAAAGGGCATGTACGCTAAGCTGTGAGTGGGTCGAAATTGGATATGGCGCATGCTCAAATAGCTGTGGGGCCGGGACACAAGACATGCAGTATGGTTGTCAGCGCAGCGACGGTGCGCTCATTACGGATGGTACAGCTGCGGCGGAGTGTGCAGCATCGCCGACATCTATTCCATCACCGGTTCCAAGCCAGAGCTGTACATCCTTTTCTGACCCAAGTGCGGCCTGTCAGGTTTATGGCTGGGTTTATGGGGCATGGGGGCCGTGCTCAGTCAATTGTAGTCCTCCTGATGGAACACAGAACAGGACGGCTGTGTGTCAGAATACGCCATCCGGTATTACTGTGGCTGATATGTTTTGTTCTGGTTCGCCTGTATTAACACAGAGCTGTACGGGACCGGATACAGGCACACCGGCATGTGATCCGGGTGCGTGTGGACCTGCTGATGGGGTATATTCGGCAACAACACCGTCATCCAACCTGTGTGATACAGGGTCGGCAACGTCAGTTACACGATCAGGCGATAACTGGTTGTGGGATTGTGTAGGCGGCCTTGGTACAGACAATTGTTCTGCGCCTGCAACGGCAACCGTCAACGGTGTTTGCGGATCGGCCAACGGGACAACAGAGGCTTGGGATCATTGGGGCGTTTCCGGCCCATCCGGCTCCGAGCGTTGTTCAGCGGGCGATGGTAGTTCAACCATGACATTTGCCGGAACGACATCAACAGGCGGAACTTACACATGGGTCTGTGAGGGCAGTGGCCCAGGCGGTCTTGACTCGCCGACATGTTCGGCCAATGTAACACCGGCGGAATTACCAGTTTGCGGCACCGCCGATGGAACAGGGTCTGTGATTGAACCAAATATGAATTTATGTGCGGTAGGATCTGCATCTGCGGTGACCACGTCCGGCGGAAACTGGGTATGGGATTGTACAAATAGCTATGGGGTTGATAATTGTTCGGCACCTGTTTTGGATCCTCCTCCGGCCTGTGGGTCCGCCAATGGCGTGACAACCAGCACGGCACCGAGCTCTAATCTCTGTGCGCAGGGTAGCCCAAGTGCTGTGACCGATCCGGTGGATGATTGGGAATGGACCTGTGCCAATGGAAGCGGTTCTACAACCTGTAGTGCACCAAAGCCAAGTCCACCCGGCAGTTGTGGGTCATCGCCGCATGATTTTGCTGTGACAACCTACAGAGAGTCCACGACAACAGAGCCAAGAAGTGTTTGTGCCTATACAACCAGACGTACAACAACGACATATGATATTGTGCCTGTTACAGATGGTTATGAGGTTTACCGGACATCGGTCAGAAACGAGCAATTTGGAGAGCGTGAGAATTGTCCGGAAGATGACGGCACTGGGGATAGGCTCGCAAGAGAAGATATATTCTGTCCGTGCGAGCCATTCAGCAGTGATTCAACAAACACCACACGTGTCTTGCTTGAAAAGGTTGAGGCTACGGGTTATTCGGTGTCGTCGACGGACACAGATGACCGTCCTTTAGGGGCATGGGTGCAAACAGATACGATTACCTTCGCCAATGCCTGTGAGGTTGCGGTCGATGGCGTTTGTGGTTCTGATGCTGGGGGATCATTCCTCGGTTCGTACTGGCCATTTAGCAGGCCGGGCGCTTGTTCAGCGGGATCGCCCACATATCTGTCAAATGGAAGCTGGAGCTGTGATGGTTTGAATGGCGGAGCTAACCCAACATGCTGCGCAAATGTTAGCACCTATGATTGCAGCGATGATCCACGTGTTCCGGAGCCGGTGTGCGGCGGAAGTCATAATCCGCATCGTGATGTTCGAATTTCAAATGACACAAGTAGCATAGAAAACTGCGCAGCCCAAGCTCATCAGTGGTTGTTTGATCAAGGGGCAACACGTGGTTGTGTCAGACGACATAGTAGATCACGTGATTGTAATGCATCGCCGGCACATGATGCGGTGAATGGGGACTGTGATAATTGTACGGCGCGCTATTGTACACTTAGGGCAATTAATACATGTTCTTAAGGTTCGTGGGATAGATCTTAGGAATGTGCCATAGAGATATAACGATCGGCCTGGCCATCCAGGCCGATTTCTTTTGCCGCATTGGCGGCGGCAAGATAGGCCGGCGCTGCCTCTTCATCCATGGCGATTAGTTTTTCATACCACCCCATAATCTTGGCTGGTTTGCCCTGATATGAGGGCGGCATTAAATCATGCCACTGCGCGGCCAAAATATCGGAAGGCATGTGTTTCCATGTTTTCTTGAAAACAGTAGTCGCCGCCTGACGTTTATTTTTGTCCAGATAATGACGAATAAGCTCGGAGGCGGTGAGTGAGTCATAGGGGGCAATTTTATGTGCCTTTTTGAGCGTTTTGAGTGCTTGGGATCCGTCTCCGTTTTGTTGATAGGCTTGTGCGGCTTTTCTCAGCAAGAAGAGCTGCTCGGGGATAATACCCTCTTTATTTTGTATGCCGAGCTTCGGAAAGCGTAGAAGAGTTTTTTCGGCGTCTTGCCATTGTCCGAGATCTTTTTCAAGAGAATAGAGGGTCTCATGGATCCATTTTTGTTTTGGATATTTTTCCCGGGCTTTTCTGGCAAACCCCAGAGCTTCTTGTTTCTTTCCGGCATCAAGAGCGGATTGTAAAAGGCCGCGAATACCAAGAAAGGCCGTTTCTTCATGCTCTAATAATCCGGCAAAGCTCTTGCGGGCATCATCTTCGCGCCCGTCCAGCCTTGCGGCTTGGGCCTGCAATAAAAGCGCCAATGATGTGTTTTGCGGCAGATGTGCCATGGCTTTTTTGGCTTGGTCTACGGCGCGTTTTGTATCACCGGCGGCAACAGCTGTGAGGCCAGATGTCAGTGCCTTCAGGCCCTTTTGGTGATTGATCTCACGGCGATAACGGCCAAAGAGTTGCGGGAAATTAATCACGTAACGCCATATGCGATCCAGTAAAATAATCAGAGCGGCGGCAATTAACGTGAGTAATATAAAGAAGCCTGAATCAATAAAAAAACGATAGTCATTCCATTGCAAGATGATCTGGCCTTCTTGCCCCATAATCCAGATAGTCGCAGCGACTATCAGTGATATTTTCAGGAATAGGCTAAGAGCTTTGATCATTTTTCAGGTTCATATCCTTCACAGGCTTAGGGTTGATTAAACGTCTTGGGAGATAGACCCATAGGTTCCATTGTCGGACGGCTGAGAATGTTAATTCCGAGATCTTTGTTTTGAATAAGCTCAGAGCCGCTTGCACTTAAATCACCCAGTCCGATATTGCTCAGGCTTGATGGAGAAAATCCATTTAAATTAACGGCCTGACCGAGCATGTTTTGAACGTTTTTCGCCAGCAGGCTTGCCCGCGCCTGTTGTAACCATGGCGCTGCTGCATCGGCTGCGGGTCCTTGTAGTGTTTGAGCTATGGCAATGGCCCCTGACAAATCGCCCTGATCAAGGAGTTTTTGAGTTTGATCCAGCTTGGCCTGTGTCGGTGTTCCTGTGATGAGTTCTCCGTCCTTTTCAACGGCAAATAACTCATTCATGCGTGCTTGTGCCCGTTCTTCCAGAGAAATGTCTTCGCCTTTCAATGAGGCGACCACGATATCGCCCGTCATGGTTCTGAGCTCACGCGAGAGGCCGTTCAGCGTTAAGACGCCATCATCCGCATGTGGCGCTAATTGCTCAAGGCTTTGTTGAAGGGCAGGATCATCTTGTCCGACAAGATTCATCAATAGAACGAGATCCTCTTCAAATGGCTCTTTATCACGATTAACCGCGCCTCTAAATTGCGAAAGGGCGATCAGCATGGCGGCTGCTTTCAGATCGTTGCTCGGGACACCTTCTAATGTTTGCCCAAGAGATGTGCTCTGATCCCGCGCTTGATCGAGAACAGGCTCCAAATTATCCATTTGACCTTGCATACCACTGACAATGGCGCTGAGCTCGGAAACGGAATTGGCCAATTGATCTTGCCCGAGCAGGCTTTGTTGTAGCTCTTGCACACGGCCAGTCAGGTTTTGTAATTCCGGTGTCGCCGAAATCTCGGCGATGCTCTGCTCAAGCTTTGTTAAGCGCTCTTGAATTGTTCCTGCATTCTCGCCCAAAACATCATTGGATATTTGTTCAGCTTTTTCAAGAGCTTGTGTAACGCTCTCTTGGGCCTGAACGGCTTGTTCCTTGACGCTGTTGATTTGCGCCTCCAAATCCTCAGGGATCATGTTGGAAAATAAAGATTGTGTTTCTTCAACTTTTTCAACCTCTGCTTCGATTTTTGCAATATCTTCCTGAACCTGAGCTACATTCGGCGATGCTTGAAGGGAGAACCACAAGGCGGCCCCGGCTAATGCAAATGCCCCAAGGCTTAGCACGGAATAAAGAACCATGCTGTTTTGCATGGATTTATTTTCTTTCTCTAAAATCTGCGCGCTGGCACGCGGGCGCAACGGCTCTTCTTTTCTGGGCTCAGCTTCCTTTTTATCTGCCTGCGCTGCATTGGTCTGAGCAGAGATTTGCTGTGGAGCGCTCGGCTGATTTTCATTATGTGTTGGGCTCTCTGGCACGGGATCAATTTCCGGCTCTACGGTTATATCATTGTCGTCTTCTGCAGCTGTGCTCGTGATATTGGTCACATCAGAATCAGCATTGTTTGGAGTGACTTCGATCTGAGCCTTGTTGGATGCGGGCATGGCCGGCTTGGCATTTTCATTGGCTTGTTTGGCGGCCAGATCCATAAGGTCGGAGAGTTCGATATTATGTTCTTGTGCGGCTTGAATGATCTGTTGCTCGCGGCGCTTTGGAATGGCATTACGCTTTTTCCAACCCTGAACTGTTGTTACAGGTACATCCAGCTTTCCTGCCATCGGGCGGATGCCGCCAAAACGCTCAATAATTTCTTCGCCGTTTGGTATTGTCTTCTTATCAGCCATATTCAACTCCATTAAACCTCAATGATCGTGCATTGCTTGTTCTAACAGCGCCGCCATATGCTCTCTATTGGGGCGCTCGGCAATGTACGTATCTTTCCACTGTAAATCTTGCAGGCACTCTAGCACAGCCGTGCTAATGCACAAGAGTTTTATGTGGCCCAGCATGTCTTGAAGATTGTCTCGTAAGATAAGCTCAGCAAAGCACTGGGCTGTACGTCTCGAGAAAAACAACGCCGCTTCTATATCCCTTTTTTGAAGCGCATCAATCGTATCATCACTCAGTTTCTGGGCGGTTTTTGCTTCGTATACTTCAATGCTGCTACATTGGATTTGTGCAGCTTTCAGTGCGGATTCAATGTCATGCGCGCGGTAAACCCCGCAAATATATAAATAATCATATGATCGGTTTGATTTACACAGCTCTATCAGGTTTTCGGCATGGCCGTCTGCATTTCTAATGTCTCCAAAACCCGCCTCACGACAGGCTTTTTCCGTATCGGCCCCGACAGTGAATGCGGGCTGATTACGGAAGCTATTGAGCTGTTCTTCAGCCAGATCGGTGAATATTCTCACTGCGTTTGCACTGGTAAAAACAAGTGCGTGATTGTTTTGAACATCCGGTATGGCCACTATGCGCGGCGTGATGGTCAAAAGAGGGGCGCTGGCGTAATCATAGTGAGGGTATGCGTCGATGAAGGCTTTATTGCTTTCCGCGCTACGTGTGAGAAGCACTTTATTCATTTGAGGCTCTCAAGAATGTCTGTTGAGGCCGAGGCCTTGAGTGTAGTGGCGAGAGTTCTGCCAATATTTTCAGCCTGTTCTATTGTTTGGCAGGGTTCTGTGGCTTCAAGCCGGGCTGTTTGCCGCCCATCGAGGGTGGCAAGCTTTAGCCTTAGCGTTAGATGATTATCTGCGAGTGTGGCATGCGCACCAATCGGGGTATGGCATGATCCATCCAAAACTTGAAGAGCGGCTCTTTCTGCGCTGACGCATAACAGGGTGTACGTGTTATTTATTTGGCTAAAAATGGATAAAATATCATCCCTGCTTTTGTGTGTTTCAATCCCGACAGCCCCCTGACCGCAGGCTGGGAGCATGTCTTCAATCGGGATAATATGATTGATATGGTTTGAGAGGCCAAGGCGATTTAACCCGGCCACGGCTAAGAAAGTGGCGTCAACTTGCCCGTTTCTTAATTTTTCAATGCGGGTTTCAACATTGCCGCGAAAAACGGTAATGGAGAGGTCTGGACGTGTTTCCAACAGGAAGGCTTTGCGGCGGACACTTGTTGTTCCAACTGTTGCATTCTGTGGGATGTAATCAAAAATATTTTGGCTATTATTGGCTGTATTCTGTTTGGCAATTGCAGGGGAGAGCAAAAGAGCATCCCGCGGATCTTCACGCTCCAGCATGACGGGAATATGAAGCCCATCAGGTAGAAAAGAATCCATGTCCTTCATGGAATGCACGCCCGCATCAATCGTGCCGTTTAGGAGATGTGCCTCTATTTCGCTGGCAAATTGCCCCTTGCCGCCTTTATGTTCATCCAGAGCAACTTCGCCCTGTTTGGGTGTCCAATCGGCATTGCATTTGATGATTGTGATCTGGATCTCAACGTCAGGCACTGCTGTCTCAGTCAGAGTTTTCACCATATTGGCCTGTGCCAGCGCTAAAGGTGAGCCGCGTGTTCCAAGTTTAATGATCTTTTTTGCCATGGATATTGTCATATCTGTTCGTGGGTTATTACAGAGCAATAAGAAAACACGCTTTATCGCTTTTGAAAAGCTCTGTTATAATGTCGGCGCTGAATCATTTTAGAAATATTGGGAGTGCTATCATGCAGAGGGGATTATCGCCATTTTTGAAAATCAGGGATCAGAGCGGTTTTACGCTGGTTGAAATCGCCGTTGTGATGATTATCGGCGGCTTGATCATTGGATCTCTTGCCTCCAGTCTGGTGATTTACCAGAGTACACAGCTCAAGAAAGAAACCGAAAACCGTCTGGAAATTATCCAAGAGGCGCTCCAGCAATATTTAGACATTAATCAAAAATATCCGTGCCCAGCTGATGTTAATGTTGCCCCCGATACAGCGGGGTTTGGAACAGAAGACAGTGGCGGGGTTTGCACGCTGGCTCCTGTGCCCGGGGAGACAATATCTGTAGGCGGCGTGCGGATAGGCTCGATTCCAACGCGAGCCTTGAGTATTCCTGATGAATATGCCGCGGATGCTTGGGGAAATCGTTTCAAATATGCCGTTACAGAGGCTCTGGCCTCCCCTGGAGGGTTTGTGGCAGGCGCCGGGGCGATCAGTGTAGTTGACTCAGGAGGCCTGTCCCTTCTTAATATTCCAAATCAAGGTCATTATGTAGTGGTCAGCCACGGTCCATCCGGCCTTGGTGCAATAACATTGCAAGGGGTTGCAGGCGCAGCATGTCCCGGTGCAGTCACACCGCCTCCGCCGGCACCAGCACCAGCCGGTGCGACATATGATGCAGAAAATTGTAATGATGATACAAGATTTTTGCGTACGATCAATTTTTCCGAACAGGCAGGAACACAGTTTTTTGATGATTTTCTCATATTTCAAGGGGAGTCACTCATTAATCCAGATGTTATTGTTCCGCCGGGGGCTGTTGTCGGTTTTAACTTAACAAATTGCCCTGCTGGTTGGACCCGATTTGCGCCCTTGATTGATCGTTTTCCAAAGGGCTCCGCTCAAGCTGAGCCAATCGCCGATAATGGCGCGTTAGCCGGCTCTGATATTACACTGACTGCTGCGGATATACCAAATCATACACATACACTTCCGACGTGGCAGCAGGCTGGTAACTTTGATCTGGACGGAGGGACAAATGCCGTAGGGATTGATGAGAATGGCGGCGTGTCTTCAAGCGGAGCGATAACCACAGGCTCCGCTCTGGGGCATAAAGGGGATGCCACAGCCACAACAATCCCTAATAATCCATTGCATGCTGTTTTATTGTATTGTCAGAAAAACTAGAACTATGTCTAGCGTAGATATTTGACCAGCAACAATCCTGTCAGGAAGCCGCCTAAATGCGCTTGCCAAGCGACATTGCCGCCGGCCATTAGCCCCATAAGCAGCATCAAGCCAATCCAAAAGGCGATCAACGGCCATGGCCCTTTGCGCGCCAAGGGGCCCATCATGCCGGAGCGGTACATCAACATCAGAACACCGGCAAAAAGCCCGCTAATGCCGCCGGATGCGCCGACAACTGGTACGGTCGAGTAGAAATTTAGCGCAGCAAAATGAAAGAGGGCACCGCCCAGCACAGATAAGAAAAAGAATTTTAAAAAGTATACCGGGCCATATTGGCGTTCTATAAAGCTGCCGAGTGCGAGCAGCATCACCGCATTAAAGGCAATATGCATGATGCCGGAATGAATAAAGACATGGGTAAGCAGCCCCACAGGCGCAAGTATATCGAATTCAATTGTAAAACGCGCCGGAATAAATCCGAATGTATGGAACAGCCAGAGTTTTTGCCCGTGATCCAGAAACAGAGCGGATGCCAGAAAAATAAGGATCATCGGTGCCATAAGTGCAATGGTCATGGGAGGGATGCGGCTCATATTGAAAAAGGGAGCATCGGAGCCTGAGCGCCCGGCTTGATATTGCGTACGCCAGGCATTTTCCTGTGCCTCTTGTTCTTTGCGGATACGGTCGCGCTCGGCGAGCGAGGGAAAACGAATAACATCGGCCTCTTTATCGTGACCGTTTGTGCCGTTTAGTTTTCCGTTTTTCTCTTGATCATCACTCATGCTTTAAGGAGATAAATCGAATTGAGATTTAAGTAAAGCCCAAGCAAAGAAAAACACCAATCTGAAAATCCAGATGGTGCTTCCTTTATGAATGATTGGAGTGATTTCATATTAACCTCGGAAAGGTTAATAAATTCTTATCGGTAGTTTTTATTTATCCAAGTCCGGGCGAGCTATAGCCAATATCGGCATTTTTCTCGGCATCGTATTTGTAATTTGCATCCTCGTTGCCTGTTGGCTCCATGAAGGCCGGCGGCGTGTATTTCGTAATAAACTTGCCTGCCTGTGCCAATAGATCTGTGGCACCGATTTTTGCCTTGCTGATTTGTTCTGTCAGCTTGTTAAACACACTTTCAAAGGCTTCGGCTGCGATTTCTGTGCCCATGACGACCATTTGCTTGATTTGACCAAGGTCCGGAATCACGCCTTCTGCCAGGCTAGCGAAGGCTGCGGCCATAAGACCTCCATTTTCTTTACCAAGCTTTTGGCCTTTAGAGCCACCGCCTTTTTTGCCTGAGGCCTTGCCTGTTTCTTCATCCTCTTCATCGTCATTATCATTGATTACTTCGATTTCAACAAATGTTGGCGTCTGGAATGAAACAGGATATTTCTTCACTTTTTCAACAACAAGGTCACGGCCACTCAAGCCCG
>CAZTBB010000033.1:0-18714 GCA_964611755.1 uncultured Pseudobdellovibrionaceae bacterium | reverse complement strand
TTATTTTGTTGGCCATGCCAGCCAGTATTGCCCGTACTGGTCTCAAAGGCTGTTCTGATATCTGATCTGGATCGTAAAGGCATGCTCTGTTCCTCTTTAAAAAAAATCTTTACTGGTTTTAAAGAGGTTTTGTTTTTATGTCAAATTTGATGCGGGTTTATGCCGCGCTGTGATGCGGTGCATCTTGGTTTTGCGCATGTATCTTTTGCATGGCGCGATCAATTTCATGAACGGACTTAACGCTATGGCGAGCACCCGGCAGCCCGTATCTAAGGGAGCGCGATACATAGCGCCCGATTTGTACGAGTGAGCTATTGTCTTGGCGAAGTGCCTTTTCATGTGCGGCCTTGCTATGGAATTGTGCCCTGGCAAAGCCGGGGTTCTGCCCGTAAATATCGAACGCCGTGATATAAGATGCGGCTTGCGTATCTGGGTTTGTATGCTCATTGAACAGATGTTTGACGGTAAGAGCTTCCAGCAATGCGCTTTGCGATATGGATTGTGCCTGTGCTTGATCGCTGAGGCGCTCTAGATCATCTTTAATAGCTTGGACAGAATGGCTGATAGCCTCTATGTCATGCGCATAACACGCAATGGAACCACCGGCCTGCACAGCAAAATTACCCCAGCTATAGGGGAAGCTTGTATCTTCCTTGATGGTGCCGTCATCAAGAATAACGCGGGATGTTTCTTCCCATCCCTCATCCGTAAAAACCCATTTGCCATTTTCGCCCGGGACTTGAATCAGATGCTGGCGCTCTTTTTCCCATTGCTTTTCCGTCCATGTCCAAATATCGGTCCCAAAGAAATCAGGGTTGTTTAGCGCTTCTTGCGAAAGATCACGCTCGGCGGCGTTCTGATAGATCTTACGCACGGCTTTCTCACGGTCTTTGGCATGGGCATAGCGATCAGCATCAAAGCGCAGAATAATTTTTTCGGCTTTCTGTACGGTCTCTTTTTCAATGCCGCCTGCATTATTCGTGGTGGTGATTTTGAGGCCATCACATGGAACGGCGTAGAGAATGCCTTCTTTTCTGTATTGGTGTTGACCCTTTGCAAGCAGGGCTTGAACGTATTTGTAATAGGTGAGGGGCGCTACAGAGCCGCCCGGCATTTTTTCACGCCAACTGAAATCAAGATCTGATAATGTTACTGGGGTTTGTCCCATTCGTCATTCGCCCACTTATTAAAGTGGTTGTAATTTACATAAGATTTTGGGTGCTGTCAAATTTACCCAAACGCCTGATGCCCCGTAATCGCACGGCCAAGGATCAGAGCGTGAATATCATGCGTTCCCTCATAGGTGTTGACCGCTTCGAGATTACACATATGGCGCACAACATGGTACTCATCGGCAATCCCGTTACCGCCAAGCATATCACGGGCTGTGCGGGCAATCTCGAGGGCTTTGCCGCAGTTATTTCTCTTGAGAAGAGAGATTGCCTCCGGCGCAGCGCGGTCTTCATCGCGCAAGCGACCTAAACGGTGACAGGCGGCCAAGCCCAGAGCAATTTCAGTTTGCATATCGGCCAATTTCTTTTGGATGAGCTGCTGGGCGGCCAGAGGTTTTCCGAAAATTACACGCTCCATGGTGTATTCACGGGCGATATGCATGCAGGCCTCAGCCGCACCCATAACACCCCATGCAATACCGTAGCGGGCGGAGTTCAAACACATAAAAGGTGCTTTCAGGCTATCTGCATGTGGCATACGCTGTTCTTCGGTAACGAAAACCTCATCCAGCATGATCCCGCCAGTCGGGCCGGCGCGGAGTGAGAATTTACCCTCAATCTTTGGTGCCTCTAGACCGGCCATATCCTTATCCAGAATAAAGCCGCGCACTTTGCCGTCATCATCTTTGGCCCAAACAATGAACACATCCGCAATAGGGGAGTTCGAAATCCATTGCTTCGCACCCGAGATTTTATAGCCACCATCTACGGATTTGGCGCGCGTGCGCATATCACCCGGATCGGAACCACCATCAGGTTCCGTAAGGCCGAAACAACCAATCAGTTCTCCGGAAGCCAAGCCGGGGAGATACTTCTCTTTTTGCTCATCGGTTCCAAAAAGATAGATGGGCAACATCACAAGAGAGGATTGCACGGAATAGCAGGAGCGGTACGCACTATCAACGCGCTCAAGTTCACGGGCAATCAAACCGGCGGCCGTATAAGAAGCGCCGGCGCAGTCATAGCCCTCGATCATGGGGCCAAGCAGGCCAAGCTTTCCCATCTCACGCATGATATTGGGATCAAAGCTTTCGTGACGGTTGGCTTCAATAATGCCGGGCAAGAGTTGTTCCTGCGCAAAGTCGCGTGCCGTTTGCTCGATCATGCGCTCTTCATCACTTAATTGTTCATCCAGTTGAAGCGGATCTTCCCAATTAAATTCTGTACGTGTGAATGTCTTTTGCGTGTGATCTTTCGGCGCCATGATTTATCCTTTATATATTAAATCTGGTTTTAAAATTAGATGGGTTACTCGTTATGTCCATGAAAGAAGTCCTTCAGGGTCGGGAAATAATTATCGAATTTCATGCCATTGGTCAATTCGTAAAAGTATCGGCCATGGATGTACAGAGTTTGACAGAAATATCTATTCAAGGGCCCGCCAATACAGCCGAGAGCATATTAAAGCGCAATGCCATAAAGCGTCTGGAATATGTGATGAGAAAAAAGGGGCTTATTTAACTTTCATAATCCCAATGCGTGTTACTGAAAATATCATCGCGGCTAACTGTGAGGCTAAGGGGATTATAATCTTGATTATTTATTCTGTTGAGCATATCTCCATTTAATCTTGATATAGCAGCAAGATCTTTTTGATCACTGAAATGCGCTGTGAAAAAAGCATCATTAGAGTTAAATTGAGTGACATTTTTTCCAATAGCCGGGTTTATTTTGAAAGACACATCTGCAGGGATTTTAATCGTAAGCCCTGTTACTGTTTTAGCATTAAATTCAGACGTAACCGTGTGGTCTGAGAATACTCTTATTCGCTTTTCACTATTGTCACTTTGAGACATTTAAAAATGGCCTTTCCTTTTTAAACTTTAAATGGGACCGTTAAAGTAACATATATTACATAATAATGCATAATGTTTCAATAAAAACAGGCGTTTTATACGAATGAATCGTTGATTTCAAGCATTGAATCCCTCTATATATAGGGCAAATATAGGAAGTGATAACCCAATGACCACAAAATATGCGATTGCCAGCGATCATGCTGGTTACGAGCTGAAACAAAAGATCATACAAAAATATGCAGATCAAATAGAGTGGCTTGATCTGGGGACGCATAATGCGGAGTCCGTTGACTACCCGGATTTCGGTGCGGCCATGGGGCAGGCCATCTCAGATGGTGATGTTTCTCAGGGAATTCTGGTGTGTGGCTCTGGGATTGGTATATCGATTGCGGCCAATCGCTTTTCTGCTGTGAGGGCAGCGCTTTGTACATCTGATGAGATGGCGATGTTGGCGCGCCAACACAATGATGCCAATGTTCTGGCTTTGGGTGCGCGTATGAGCGATGAGCAGGAAATATTTAAAATTATTGATGTCTTTATGGGCACGGCGTTTGAAGGCGGCCGGCATGAGCGCCGCCGCGACAAACTGACAGCGCTCGGACAATAACCTGGGCAATAAAGAATTACAGATCACGAAAGGATAGAAACACGATGAGTAATGCAGCATATAAAGAAGAGGCGTTCAGCACATTTTTTACAGGCGATGTAAAAGATATAGACCCTGAAGTGCATAAGGCCGTTGAGCAAGAGTGGAACCGTCAGCAAAACCAGATTGAGTTGATCGCCTCTGAGAATATTACATCTCAAGCCGTGATGGATGTGCAGGGATCAGTGCTCACGAATAAATATGCGGAAGGTTACCCCGGACGCCGTTACTATGGTGGATGTGAATTTGTTGATGTTGTTGAAGATTTGGCGCGCGACCGCGCGAAGCAACTTTTCGGTGCAAAATATGCCAATGTGCAGCCCAACTCCGGATCACAGGCAAACCAAGGTGTGATGCAGGCGCTTTTGCAGCCGGGTGATACTATTCTTGGGATGTCATTGGCGGCCGGTGGTCACTTAACACATGGTGCAGCGCCTAACCAATCCGGTAAATGGTTTAATGCGGTTCAATATGGCGTGCGTGAGAGCGATGCCTTGCTTGATTATGATGAGGTTGAACGCCTCGCACAGGAGCATAAGCCTAAAATGGTGATTGCCGGTGCCTCGGCCTATCCGCGTCAGATTGACTTCAAACGTTTCCGTGAGATTGCCGATAGTGTGGGTGCCTATTTGCTCGTTGATATGGCGCATTATGCCGGTTTGATCGCCGGTGGTGCTTATGACAGCCCGGTACCACATGCGCATGTGACAACAACAACAACACATAAGACGTTGCGTGGTCCGCGCGGTGGTATGATCCTGACCAATGATCTTGATATTTTCAAGAAACTGAACTCAGCCATTTTTCCGGGGATTCAGGGTGGTCCGTTGATGCATGTGATTGCGGGCAAGGCTGTGGCTTATGGAGAAGCGCTTAAGCCTGAGTTCAAAACATATGCAAAAGCCATTGTTGATAATGCGCGCGTTTTAGCAGAAGCCTTGAAGGCCGGTGGTGCTGATATTGTATCGGGCGGAACAGATAGCCATATCGTATTGCTTGATTTGCGCCCGAAAGGGTTGACTGGGAATGTCACGGAAGAAGCACTCGAGCGCGCCGGAATGACCTGTAACAAGAATGCTGTGCCGTTTGACCCGGAGCCGCCAATGGTAACCTCAGGCGTTCGTCTTGGAACGCCGGCGGCGACGACACGCGGTTTTGGTCCGGCAGAGTGGAAGCAGGTTGGTGAGATGATTATTGAAGTCCTCGATGGTTTGAAGGCCAATGGGCCGGAAGGCAATGAAGCGGTTGAGAAGGCCGTGAAGGCAAAGGTTGAAGCGCTTTGTGGGCGTTTCCCAATTTACCCGGCCGCATATTAATTTGAAAGGTATTGGATGCGCTGTCCATTTTGTGGAAATGAAGAGACACAAGTGAAAGATTCTCGGCCATCCGAGGATCATGCCTCTATTCGTCGTCGCAGGTCATGTCCATCTTGCGACCAGCGCTTTACAACCTTTGAGCGTGTGCAGCTGCGTGAGATGACAGTGTTAAAATCAGATGGCCGCAAGCAGCCATTTGATGCGGATAAGGTCATCCGCTCAATGCAGGTTGCACTTCAAAAGCGACCGGTGGAGCTGGCTCAGATCGAAACCGCGGCGCATCAGATTGTTCGCAATCTCGAAAGCCAAGGTGAGCATGAAATTGCCGCACACCAGATTGGTGAACAGGTTATGCGGGCCCTCATGGATCTGGATGTTGTCGGGTATATTCGCTATGCCTCTGTTTATCAGGATTTCCGTGATCCGGAAGATTTCGATGTCTTCCTAAATGAGGTGCGCGGCCTTCAAAAGCGTCAAAAAGCAAGCTAGGCTCTCCTCATGCATTTTCCATACGATGATCATTTTATGCGCAGCGCTATTGCGCTGGCTCGCACTGGTTTGGGGCGCACAGGCTCTAATCCGTCTGTGGGGTGCGTGTTGGTTAAGGAAGGCGTTGTGATCGCCAGAGCGCGCACCGCCGATAACGGGCGCCCGCATGCAGAAACAAGGGCGCTTGATATGGCAGGGGAGAAAGCGCAGGGTGCAACCGCTTATGTCACTCTGGAGCCGTGCTCGCATCATGGTCAGACCGGACCATGTGCAGAGGCTTTGATAAGGGCAGGTATAAAGCGTTGTGTTATTGCGCTGGGTGATCCTAACCCGGACGTTAATGGCGGCGGCATTGCAATGCTTAAAGAGGCCGGCATTGATGTGGAGCTTGGTGCCTGCGCCGATGAAGCTTATTCTGGCCTAAAAGGCTTTTTCCTCGGTATGGAAGAGGGGCGGCCGGAAATTACGCTCAAGCTGGCGCTTTCAAAGAATAATATGATTGCCGGGGCGCAAGGTCAGCCGATCAAGATTACAAATGAGATAACCGATCGTTATGTGCATATTCTTCGCGCGCAGCATGATGGGATATTGGTAGGGATCAATACAGCCCTCAATGACGATCCATCACTGACCACGAGACTGGCGGGGGTTGAGCATAAGCCCACCCGAATTGTTCTGGATAGTGGTTTGAAAATAAATGAAGAATCTGTTTTGGTCCAGACCGCTCGTGACGTGCCTGTGGTGATTGTCAGCACCGCCGCAGATGGTGCAAAAAAGGAGCGCTTAAGGGCCAAAGGTGTTGAGGTTATGGAAACCAGCCCTCATGATTTAACCGCCGTGATGGCTGCGCTGCATGCACGAGGCATTCAAAGGTTGTTGGTGGAGGGGGGCGCAACGATTCATGATGCGTTCATGCGTGCCCAGCTTGCTGATCAGTTTGTCATTATCCAAGGTGATGCTGATATTGAGAGTGGTATAAACGGGTTTATAAATACGGATTGGCAAGATAATTACAATCTTGAGCACATAAAGGATTTTTTTCTTGCGAAGCAGCGCGTGCTTATATATGAAAATAAACATGCACGGAGACAGAAAAAGAAAAAAGAGCTATAGAATTCCGCAGGATCAGGAGCGCGGCTGGCGTTTCGAGATTTGGTCCAAATCCGCCCGCCCCGAGGATGACCGCATAGGTTTTAAAATCCGCAACCCTGATCTTTGTATGCGTTATTTAAAACATCTTGATATCGTCGGCATGCAATATGATGAAGAAGACAAGCTGATATTCATTACTGATAACCCCGAAAACAGATATTTAAATGAAGAAAACTGGCATGTGATCGAGATGGCATGCCATGTTGGCCGCATGATAGAAGAATATCTGGAAGGGCATGCAGAACACGGGAATTGGGTGATGTTAAGCCCACAAGAAACATCGGACGAGGATATTCAACGTGTTTTGCCGGAATTGATCAAAAACGCCTATGATGCCTATACGGATCAAGTCGATGATTTTTCTGCATCACAGATTTTTGAGGCCGATAAGATGCTGGTATTGCTCTCTAATTTTGGAGTGAGTTATTACAAAAACCATCCGGGCGGACCGCACACGGATGTCACTGGAGAAAAAATTTCTTGGGCTGATTTTGAAGAGCGCATTGTCCGGCAGATTAATGATGGCTTGCGCCCAAAGCCGCCCCCTCATAATTACGATCTTTTTTAATCTCGCATTTTGTGAATAAGATAGCTGGTCAAGGGTCAACAATTAAGCTATTGTCCGCCCCATGTTTACTGGCCTTATACAAGATATTGGTGAAATCCAAACAATCGAGCAGCATGATAAAGATATGCGCCTGCGCATTGGTGTTGGGGGTCTTAATCTTGAAACCGAGGAGATCGGCGCGTCTATTTGTTGTTCAGGTGTGTGTTTGAGTGTGACGCAAAAAGGGGATGATTGGTTTGACGTTGATGTATCGCGTGAAACATTATCCAAAACCACGGCGAAGATGTGGAAAGAGGGCGTTGCCCTTAATCTGGAGCCATCTTTGCGTCTGGGGGATGCGCTGGGGGGGCATTTTGTTTTTGGACATGTGGACGGCGTTGCCGAAATCACGGCAATCACGCAAGAAGGTGGCTCTCATCGTGTTCGCATTGCACCGCCCGCGGATTTGATGCAGTTTATAGCGCCAAAGGGCTCTATTGCTCTGGATGGGGTGTCGCTCACCGTTAATGAGGTTGAAACGGATTGGTTTGGCGTTAATATCATTCCCCATACTTGGGAGGAAACAACATTCAAGACCTATAAACAGGGTGATAGCATCAATATTGAAATTGATATGTTAGCCCGTTATGTCCGGAGAATGTTAGGGGCGACATGAGTGATAACATGAGTAAAGCGATGCATAAACCGACACACACACATGACACAATGACTTTGTCTGCAATGGAAGATATTCTGGCCGATGTGAAAGCGGGGAAGCCTGTTATTTTGGTGGATGACGAGGACCGTGAGAATGAAGGCGACCTGATCATCGCGGCCGAGATGGCGAGTGCCGATAATATTAATTTTATGGCCAAGGAAGGGCGCGGCCTGATTTGTTTGCCAATGGAAGGGGCTATGGTGGAGCGTCTTGGCTTGGAGCTTATGGGGCGTGGTGATAACACGCATCACCGCACAGCCTTTACGGTGTCCATCGAAGCCAAAGAAGGGGTGACGACAGGAATATCCGCAGCAGACCGCGCAACAACGATCTTAACGGCCATTGACCCCAAAAGCGGCCCGGGTGACATTGCAACACCGGGTCATGTCTTTCCGCTCAAGGCGCGGGATGGCGGGGTTCTGGTGCGTGCAGGGCATACCGAGGCAGCCGTTGATCTGGCCAAGCTCTCAGGGTTTTCCGGTGCGGGTGTGATTTGTGAAATCATGAATGATGACGGGACAATGGCACGCTTGCCGGATTTGATGATCTATGCCGAGAAGCATGACCTTAAAATAGGCACGATTGCCGATTTGATTGCCTATCGCAGACAGACGGAATCTCTTGTCGAACGTATTCATGAAGGCCAATACAGCACAGAACAATATGGTGATTTTGATCTGATACTCTATGCCAATACACTTCAATACACAGAGCATGTCGTCTTGGTGAAGGGGGGCATTCAGGATACAGAACCGACAATGGTGCGTATGCATGGTGTGGATTTTATGCGCGATGTTTTAGGGCAGGGCGATCAAATATTACAAAAATCAATGGCCCGCATTCATGAGAATGGGTCGGGTGTAATTGTAATTATCCGTGAATCCAACCCGCGTGCACTCTCTCGAAAGCTGGGTAAGACAGAACAAGTAAATGAATCCCACAGCCCAAAAGAGCAGGAATTTCGCAGTTATGGAATTGGCGCGCAAATACTAAAAGATTTAGGTGTCTCAGAAATGATCTTGCTTTCTAGTTCATCAAAAAATATTGTAGGCCTCGACGGGTACGGGCTTAAGATTTCAAAGCAAGAGTCCATCGTTTAGAAAAGTCTGATAAGTTTTTAAAAAAGTTAATGAAATTATGAGTAAAGCTCCGCATTTAATGTTCATAGAGGCCCGCTATTACGAGGATGTGTCCGATCATCTTTTGTCCGGTGCCAGGCAGGCCGCCGAAGATGCCGGAGCGACATATGAAATTGTGGGCGTGCCGGGGGCTTTGGAAATACCCGCAGCCGTTAAAATTGGACTATCACGACAAAATGGACAAGGATTCGATGGTTTTGTTGCGCTGGGCTGCATTATTCGCGGGGAAACCTCGCATTACGATATTGTCTGCGAAGAGAGCGCGCGTGGGCTGACCCGTTTATCACTGGATCATAACACGGCAATCGGCAATGCGATTTTAACGTGTGAAAACAAAGCGCAAGCAATAGTTCGTGCCGATCCGTCTCAAAAGAACAAGGGGGCAGATGCGGTGCATGCTGCTCTGGCTATAATCGATTTAAAGGCAAAATACGGGGTATAAGGCGTTAAACTATGAGTGATGCACCTAAAATCAAGTCAAGCGATGACGGAAAACAGGCTGTAAAAGCAGTTGTGGCTCGCCTTATGGCGGTTCAAGCTTTGTATCAAAATCATCACAACCACCAAAGCGCAGATGAATTATTAGAGGATTTTCTCTACAAGCGGGCAGGCATGGAGATTGAGGGCGAGGAAATGGTCAAGCCCGATGGTGCCTTGCTAAAAGCCGTAATTGATGGTGTTGAGCGCCGCAAAGACGATGTCACATCGGTTTTAGAGGGGGCCATGCAGGGCAATAAAAGCTCATTTTCGGATGTAGAACCTCTTTTGAAGGCCATTTTAATGTGTGGTGCCTTTGAGTTGTTGGAGCATAGCGAAATCGATGCCCCCATCATTATTAATGATTATTTGAACATCGGACATGCCTTTTATGAGCAAAGCGAAGTCTCTTTTGTGAATGGTATTCTGGATAATTTGAAAAAAAATCTAAGATCCTAGCCCTTTAATATCAATGGCTTATGTAATTTTTAGGCCGTTTGGTCTATTTTTTTATCTAAAGTTTTATCTATTAATAAGCCCCTGTTAATTGTTTCCATATTAAACTTATAGAGTACGGGTTTAAAAAGAACAGTATTTGAGGGTTTGTTCTATGCAAAAATTGATTTTGGCTATCGCAGCGATAGCGGTTGTCGGCGGTGGAGCGGCTGGTGCCTATTTCTATTTCTCCAAATCTGCCGAAGCATCTTCTGGTCAAAAAGTCATCGAAAAAGAAGTGGCGGAAAAAAAGGATGTAGATCCTTCCAAGTTCAAGTTTGTTGAGCTTGATCCGCTTATTCTTCCAATTGTAGACGATACGGGTGTTTCACAAGTTGTGAGCATGGTTGTTGCACTGGAAGTATTTGACGATAAAGGCGCGAGCAAGGTCGAGCATCTCTCGCCGCGTCTGAAAGATGCGTTTATACAGGATATGTACGGCATGTTAAATCGCCATGCGGTCACAAATGGTGGTGTCATTCAGGTGAGCGCCATCAAAAAACGTTTGAATAAAGTCAGCGCAAAGGTTCTGGGTAAGGATATTGTCAATGATGTGTTGTTGCAGGTTGTACAGCAACGCCCAATTTAAGAATTGAACGGTTTAGCCATAAACGACCCTCTATAGCCCGGTTCGCCGGGCTTTTTTTTGTCCTGATATTGGGTGTTTTTGGCGCAAAAATAAGAAATCTGTGTAAAAACAATATCTTCCCTTTATTCCTGATTTAACTCTCCTTAACATGAAGTCCAAATTGCGAGTCATCCCATGTGGTTTATTGGGCTGGCATACGTGTAGTGAAAAACAAGACAATAAAAACGATAAGGGGATATTTATGACTATTGATCCATATATTGTCATTGGGGCGTGCGGTGTACTGGCTTTGCTGTATGCGGTTATTGCCTCATTTCAGGTTCTGAACCAAAGTGCAGGAACCAAAAAAATGAAGGAGATTGCCGGCGCTATTCAAGAAGGCGCGGCGGCTTATCTAAACCGTCAATACTCTACCATTGGTTTGGTAGGTGTTGTTGTTGCCGCGATTTTGTACAGCCTTTTGGGCTGGCATGTAACAGTTGGCTTTGTGATTGGTGCTGTTTTATCCGGTGTGGCCGGTTATAACGGCATGCTTGTGTCTGTGCGTGCCAATGTGCGGACAACCGAAGCGGCCAAAAAGGGTTTGAAGCCTGCATTGAACGTTGCGTTTAAATCAGGTGCTATCACAGGGATGCTTGTGGTTGGCCTTGGTCTTCTCGGGGTTGTAGGTTATTACTACGGCCTGCAAGAAGTGCTTGGTCTTGAGGGCACAACGGGTAAAGAGCGCATGGGCATTTTGCGTGAGATCCTCGAAGGGCTAGTTGCTCTTGGCTTTGGTGCGTCATTGATTTCAATCTTTGCGCGTCTTGGCGGTGGTATCTTCACGAAAGGGGCTGATGTTGGTGCTGACCTTGTTGGTAAGGTTGAAGCCGGTATCCCTGAAGATGATCCTCGTAACGCAGCCGTGATTGCGGATAATGTTGGTGACAATGTTGGTGACTGTGCCGGTATGGCGGCTGACTTGTTTGAAACATATGCTGTTACCGTTGTGGCAACAATGTTGATTGCTTTCAGTGCTTTCGCGCCGGACTCAGTTGAGCCAATGATGCTTCTACCGTTACTGATTGGTGCTCTGTGTATTGTAGCGTCAGTTGTCGGCACATTTTTTGTCCGCCTTGGTGGAGGAACAAATATTATGTGGGCCCTCTATAAAGGCTTGATTGCATCTGGTGTGATCTCCGCCGGTTTGATCTATTATGTTGTTCCTGCAATGGGCTTTGCCGGACCGTTTGAAACGGCTTCTGGTGTAGACATTGTATGGATGGATCTTTTCTACTGTGTGCTGACAGGCCTTGGTGTAACAGGCTTGATCGTCTGGATCACTGAGTACTACACATCCACAGAGTTCCGTCCGGTGAAGAGTGTTGCAAAATCATCAGAAACAGGTCACGGCACAAACGTCATTCAGGGCTTGGCGATTTCTTTGGAATCAACAGCGCTGCCTGTGATTGTGATTTGTGGTGGTATCTTCATTGCATACTCACTTGCTGGTCTATTCGGTATCGCGATTGCAGCCACATCAATGCTATCTCTGGCAGGTATGGTTGTTGCTCTTGATGCTTATGGCCCTGTGACGGACAATGCTGGTGGTATTGCGGAAATGTCGAAACTGCCGAAGAAGGTGCGTGATACAACCGATGCTTTGGATGCTGTTGGGAATACAACAAAAGCTGTAACCAAGGGTTATGCGATTGGCTCAGCCGGTCTTGCTGCTCTTGTTTTGTTTGCGGCTTACACCGAAGAAATCAAGCACTACATGCCTGAATATGCGGATATTGAATTCCCGTTGCAGGACCCTTATGTGGTGATTGGTTTGTTCATTGGTGGATTGCTTCCATACCTCTTTGGTGCGATGTCAATGACAGCCGTTGGTCGTGCAGCATCAGCCGTTGTGGTTGAGGTGCGTCGTCAGTTCAAGGAAATCAAGGGCATTATGACTGGTAAAGCCAAGCCGGAATACGGCAAGGCGGTTGACTTGCTGACAAAGGCTGCGATCAAAGAAATGGTTGTTCCATCTTTGCTTCCGGTTGCAGCGCCGGTTCTTCTTTTCGGTGTGGTCTATTACCTCAGCGGAAGCTATGAGCCAGCCTTCCAGGCGCTTGGAGCGATGCTTCTCGGGACTATCGTGACAGGCCTCTTCGTGGCGATTTCTATGACATCCGGTGGTGGTGCATGGGATAACGCTAAGAAGTACATCGAAGAAGGTAACCACGGCGGTAAGGGCTCTGAAGCTCATAAAGCTGCGGTGACAGGTGATACTGTTGGCGACCCATACAAAGACACAGCTGGTCCAGCGGTGAACCCATTGATTAAGATTGCTAACATTGTTGCGATCTTGTTGGTGGCGATCATTGCGAAGCTAACGACTGGTGTCTAAACCATATTGTAATAAATAGAATTGAAGAAGCCCCGCGCTTGAGAGAGTGCGGGGCTTTTTTATTGTTTTGAAAACCTTGCTTTGCTAGGAATGAACTCTAAGGAAAGTTTTATGTCTAAAGAGAAGAAGAGTTTTTGGGATACAGGCTTAGGTAAAAGCTTTGATAAAGCTACTAGCCAGGAGGGCGTTCTTGTTGCTGGCGCTGTGGCAGCGACAACCATATTACTGGTGACAGCAATAGCATTGTCACAATTGTCACAATAGAGTTTGAGTAATGAGTGAGAAAAAAGGAATTACATCAATAGATCTGGCCTGTGCATTCATTGCATCTGCATCACTAACGGCAGCCATGCCTGCTGTGGCCGGAACTGCAGCATGGGTGAAAGATCATTCAGACTGGTCGGGAGACCCGCCTGCGAATCTTGAGGCTCACATAGCGCATGCTTACGACAGAATGACACCTGACTTTCTGAGGGGTGATTAATTATTCGGGTGTTTGCGGATTGAATTTACCGAGATTGCCAAAGAATTCCTGCAAAATCGATGCTTCATTACCATAGGTCGGCGTGGCCGAATCCGCGATTGGCACATCAATGCGATCCGGGCTTACATCCTGAAGCGTATCAAGCACTCCATCGGCATTAAATGTGGCAACAACAATGCGCTCTTCTACGACTTTGGGGTCAAGAATGCCGCGCTTTTCCTTTTTCTGACCCATATAGTACCATGTGTTCTCATCAAACGGAGATTTGGTCGTAGGAGAGCCGAGTGTGCGCATGACATCGGATTTCGTGCTTTGGCCGACCTGAATATCCGCGAGGGCAAAATCTTGCACCATATTGCCACGTTGAGAGGAAACTGGCGTGCAGGCACCCAGTGCCGAGACACCAAGCCCGCAAATAACGAGTGTATTGAGAATTCCTTTTTTCGAACTATTCGATAAACCCATTTCAAAACCCTTATAAATTAACTCTGGCGATCCAGAGCGCTTGTCACTATATAAACTAATAGAAAAATCTATATCTGTTTCATGTAAGGAAAACAATGTTTGGTCTAACGAAAGTCAAAAATACCTACGGAAAAGAAGCGGAAGCGCTGTATTTTTTATCGATAGAGGCGGCGCGTCATCCCCAGTTTTATGAGCGTTATGACGTGCCCGATGATCTGGATGGGCATTTTGATCTGTTGATGATTCATATTTTTATGATTTTAAACCGTCTTTTGGATGTGAGCCCTGCGGAGCAGGCAAAAGAGCTCTCACAGGATCTTTTTGATGAAACATTCAAACAGATGGATCAAAACTTACGCGAAATGGGCTTTGGTGATATGGGGGTTCCCAAACAGATCAAAAAGATGATGGTTGCCTTTAACGGGCGCATGCATGCCTACAAAGAGGCATTGGAGGCGGGCCGTTTAGAAGAGGCCATTGAAAGGAATATTTACCGCAAGGCGGGTCAACCCAATCCGGACGGTGTCAAAGCGATTGCGCTTTATATGCAGACACATATAAAAAGTTTGAGCGGATTGGATTTTTCAGCTATTGCAAAAGCTGATTTTACTTTCGGGAGTATCAAACCATGAGCGAAGGCGATAAACAGCATTGGTCTTACAGGGTCAACCAGGACAGCATCACAGAAGAGGCACAGCATATTACGATTAATGCCGATGTCTCACAATGCGCAGAGTTAACAGAGCGCCTTGGGATAGAGTCCATTAAAGCTTTAGAGGCGCAGATAGAAATTGTGCTTGTATCCGGCAAAATAAATGTGAAGGGCAATCTTAAGGCCGATGTAGTTCAGCAATGTGTGGTAAGCCTCGATCCTGTTCCTGCGCATATTGAGGAAAAGGTTGAAGCTTGGTTCATCGATGAAGAGGGGCCTGTTTCGATGGCTAAGGCCCGCCATATGCAGCTCATGAAGAAGGGGCAAAAAGAGCTTCCAATCCTGGATGAGGAAGATGATCCCGAAGTGATTATTGATGGTCAAATAGATCTGGTTGATGTTATTGCAGAACATCTGGCTTTGGCGCTTGATCCATATCCACATGCGGAAGGTGTGCATTATGAGCACGGCGATGATAAGCCACATGAGGGGGCAGCAGAAGAGCGCAAAAACCCATTTGCAGCCCTGAAGGATTGGCGTGATAAGCTCGAGGAGCAGTAAAGATCAAGAAAAGTCATAGATTTTTCTTGCACTGAGGCTCAGAATTCGTTATCAAATGTCACTTCGCGTTCAATGATGAACGCATATATGAATTAAGAAGGTTAGAACCATGGCAGTTCCAAAGCGTAAAACAACTCCATCTAAGCGCAACATGCGCCGCGCACATGATGGTCTGAAAGAAACAAACTGGGTTGAGGATCAACACTCCGGTGAGCCAAAGCGTCGTCACCATATTGACCTTAAAACAGGCATGTACAAAGGCAAGCAGGTTATCGAAGCACGCGACTAATCGGTCTGCGTTTATAATCTAAGCCATTGTGCAATAAAAAAATTTAAAACCAGTGCATTTGAATAAAGAATGCGCTGGTTTTGTGTTTTATGGCTGCTATACTCCAGAGTGCCACAGATGATTTGAAGGAGACCCTCGGTGTCAGAACTCATTGCCAGTAACCAAACTATTACGATTGCCCTTGATGCTATGGGCGGTGAT
The DNA here is from genome assembly GCA_964611755.1 of uncultured Pseudobdellovibrionaceae bacterium. GTDB lineage: Bacteria > Pseudomonadota > Alphaproteobacteria > Micavibrionales > Micavibrionaceae > CAZTBB01. Next base: position 3,086 of record CAZTBB010000033.1, on the reverse strand, counting down.
ATTGGCCCTGCCAGTGTTATACCGGCTGCCGCCAAAGTGCTGGAGCGCCACAAAGATGTTCATTTCCTGATGTTTGGTAAGGAAAGCGCCATTCGGGAGCAGCTTTCCAATTTCAAGGAGCTGGAAGCACGCTCGACCATTCATCACACAGATAAGTTTATTGCCAATGATGAAAAGCCCTCAGCCGCCCTGCGTGCAGGGAAAGGCTCCAGCATGCGCCTTGCAATCGAGGCCGTGCGTGACGGACAGGCCCATGCCATGGTCTCGGCAGGGAATACCGGCGCTTTGATGGCTATGGCCAAAATTGTGCTGAAATCCGTACCGGGAATTCACAGGCCTGCCATTGCCAGTATTTTTCCTACACAGGGCACAGATACGATCATGCTGGACCTTGGTGCTAATGTTTTGGTAGATGCAGAAAACCTCGCGCAATTTGCCGTTTTGGGTGCCATTTTTGCGAAGGTTCAAAAGAAGCTGAGCAGCCCGAGTGTCGGGCTATTGAATGTAGGCACAGAAGATACCAAAGGCCCGGATCATGTCCGCGCCGCGGCGGATATTCTCTCGCGCGTTGAGATTCCAGGGCAATATTACGGCTTTGTTGAGGGTACGGATATTATGAAGGGCACAGTCGATGTCATCGTCAGCGATGGCTATGCCGGAAATATCGCCCTAAAAGCCACGGAAGGCACCGGGAAATTTGTGAGCTCGGTCTTCAAGCAAAGCATGAAGGGTGATCTTTTGGCGATGATTGGGGGCTTATTTTCCTTTGGTGCCTTAAAGCGTTTTAAGAACCGCATGGACCCGCGCCTCTATAATGGCGGCGTTTTTCTCGGGCTGAATGGGATATGCGTCAAAAGCCATGGCGGCAGCGATGATGTCGGTTTTGCCAGTGCCATATTTTTGGCTTGTCGTTTGGCCCGTCAGGGTTATATAAAACAAGTCACGGATGAGATTAATCATCTGATGAGTCAGGATAGTTTCCTATCTTAAGTAACCAATTAGTGAATTTAAAAATCTATGAGCCAGCCTAAAGCCGTTATCATTGGAACAGGAAGCTATCTTCCCGAAAAAGTTCTGAGCAATAAAGACCTTGAAAAGATGGTGGAGACCTCGGATGAGTGGATCCAGCAGCGCAGCGGCATCAAACAACGCCATATTGCGGCTGATGATCAAACATCGGGGGATATGGCTGTTGAGGCGGCTAAAAAAGCACTGGAAGCTGCGTCTAAGAGCGCGAGTGATATCGATACCATCATTGTGGCCACAACAACGCCGGATCAAACATTCCCATCCGTGGCCGTAAAGGTGCAATCCGACCTTGGCGCTCCGGTGGGGATTGCCTTTGATGTGCAGGCGGTGTGCACCGGATTTGTCTATGCGTTGAGCGTGGCCAATAGCTTTATCCAAACCGGTCAGTCCAAGCGCGTTTTGGTTATTGGCGCGGAAAAAATGTCATCGATTCTGAATTGGGAAGACCGAACGACATGCGTCCTCTTCGGCGATGGGGCAGGGGCCGTTATTCTCGAGGCGCAAGAGGCCACAGATCGCGGTGTCGCCACAACGCATCTTTATGCAAACGGCACGCAGCGTGATTTGCTTTACACAGATGGCGGAACATCCTCTACGGGTGATAGCGGCCATGTTGTGATGCATGGGAAGGAAGTTTTCAAACATGCGGTGGCTTATATGGCCGGTGCTGTTGAAGAGGCGCTTAGTGCTAACAACCTATCTCCGGAGGATGTGGATTGGTTGGTGCCACATCAGGCCAATATCCGTATTATTGAGGCCACAGCCAAGAAGCTGAGCATGTCCATGGATAAGGTTGTTGTAACCGTTGGCGAGCATGGAAACACCTCTGCCGCATCCATTCCTCTGGCATTGGATCATGCTGTGCGTAATGGTTCAATCAAACCGGGCCAAACTCTGCTGCTAGAAGCGATGGGCGGCGGTTTGACGTGGGGTTCGGCGCTAGTGCGCTATTAAAAAAAGCCCCTAGTTTCTTGAAAAAAATAGCTTTTTATTCTCTATAAGTTATTGACGATAATCATCATCAACGCTACCATAGTCTTATTCAAATTATATGGAGTTTTGGACATGGAAGGACGCACAATCACGCGCGCCGATCTGGCGGAAGCAGTATACGAAGAAGTTGGTTTGTCACGCAATGAGTCATCCGATCTTGTGGAAAGTGTACTGGAAGAAATTTCAAATGCATTGATCGCAGGGGATAACGTAAAAATCAGCTCATTTGGAAGCTTTTCCATTCGTGAAAAAGGCGAGCGCATTGGCCGTAACCCAAAAACAGGTGTGGAAGTGCCGATTTCTCCGCGTAAGGTTTTGGTGTTTAAGGCCTCACATGTCTTAAAAGACCGTATTAACGGTAATGCTTAAGTGCCCGGGTGTTTTTAAAACGATAGAAATTTTAACGACCATTGAAGGATGATCGTCATGACACAGTCGCAAAATTACAGTGCCGCAGGCCAATCCGATAACACAACGCCTCAGGCCCAATCGCCTGAAGACAACAAGCGTGGGCGCTCCGGTAAGTCTGCATCGGCTTTTCGTACCATTAGCGAAGTCGCAGAGGAGCTGGATGTCCAACAGCACGTCTTGCGCTTTTGGGAGACGAAATTCTCTCAAGTCAGACCGCTGAAACGTGGTGGCGGGCGTCGTTACTACCGCCCGGAAGATGTGGCTCTACTGAAGAAAATTCATACACTTCTCTACACGGAAGGCTATACCATCAAAGGTGTTCAAAAATTGTTGCGTGAGCACGGCAAGAACTTTGTCCTACAAGAAGAGGTCAGTGAAATCTCACCCGTGGCGAGTAATAATGACCAGCCTGACTTGGCGCAAGCTTATGCAGCCCAGCAAAACACTACAAAGCAGGATCAACCGCTAAGCTCGAAACAGCGTTCCATCCTGAATGCGATGTTGGGTGATCTTAAAGAATTGCGTGGCATGATCAAGGACGAGAAATAGGGTTTGTAAAAAATCCTCAACTCCGCTATTTATTCATACATATCTTAATTCGGAACGTGGCGCAGCCTGGTAGCGCACTTGCATGGGGTGCAAGGGGTCGGAGG
>CAZTBB010000032.1:0-19622 GCA_964611755.1 uncultured Pseudobdellovibrionaceae bacterium | reverse complement strand
TACAAATCCGGTTCGTTTGAGCCTTTCTTACTTTAAGGATGCCGACACCATAGAAAAAAACGATAAAGTGTATCTGGTCTGCGAAGATAAAACGATCAATCAGCCAGCAAGTTATATCCAAGAGCATTTTCCTCAATCAATCCTCGTGTATGAAAACCTTGAATATGAGCTCATTCTCACGAATAATTTGCCGCCGGATTCTCATGCGCGGGTGTTTTATTGTATGCCACGTTTTGAGCTTGACAGTGTGGATCAAGATCAACCGATCATGATTGCACTAGGTCCTGATAAAAAAGCCAAATTTATTTCGGCGCCGCATGACATGGTTGCAGTTTTGACAGGCGACCCTATCCTTGAGTTTCCAATCCTAAGCTGGGATAATGATTATTTGATGAGCCAACTCATATTTTTTGCAGGCTCAATGAATATATCAAATATAGAACATGACAAATAATACTACTGACCAAGAAATCTTTGATCCTGAAGCGTCCCCTAGTCTCAAGAGCTGGGGTGAGCCTACGGCTTTCAAAAAGCAAGATGTTGCTATTGAGTGCGGCTGGGGTCGGCTTTTATTTGCGCATACCTTTCAGGATCATGATCAGATTGTCGATCTGATGAGCCGTGAAGATGAAAACGCCAGGGATTTGGCGCTTTATGTCCGTGATCCACAGGTGATAATAGCCAAGGCACCCCAAAATTTGTTTATTGATCCGTCATATACATTTCGGTTGGCCTTAGATAGTTATAAGCCTCTTAAAAAGGCCGCCGGCGCGTTTTCAGTTCGGCTGATAAATGTGCAAAAGGATGTGGAATCGATTAACCGAATATATCAAATGCATAATATGGTGCCGGTGGATCCAGATTTTGCAGTGAATACATATCAAGGCACGGATATAAAATATTGGGTGTGTGTTGAAGATGACACAAAGGATATTATAGGCGTATCCATGGGCGTGGATCATAAACTTGCGTTTAACGATCCTGAAAACGGTTCTAGTCTCTGGTCTGTAGCTGTTGACCCGCAAGCCAAGCATGCTGGCATTGGTTTGGAGATGATACAGCATATCGCACATTTTTATCAGCAGCAGGGACGTGCTTTTCTTGATTTGTCGGTAATGCATAATAATGAAGGTGCAATTAGCCTCTATAAGAAGCTTGGCTTTGTTCAGGTGCCCGTTTTTTGTATCAAGAATAAAAATCCCGTGAATGAAAAACTTTTTACTGCGCCAGAGCCGGAAAAAGAATTAAATCCTTATGCCATGATTATCATTAACGAAGCGCGCCGCAGAGGTATTCGCGTTAATATTCTGGACGAGATTGATAATTATTTTGAGTTATCAAAAGGGGGAACAAGTATTGTTTGTAACGAGACGCTAACACAGCTTACCTCTTCAATTGCGATGAGCCGTTGCCAAAATAAGAATATTACAACCAGAGTTCTTCATGAGGCCGGACTGAATGTGCCTAAGCAACATCTTGTCTCTACACCATCACAGAACCATGCATTTTTAAAACAGCACGGCAATATTGTCGTGAAACCATCCGTAGGAGAGCAGGGCTCGGGCATCACCGTTAATGTCAAAACAAAGAATGAGTTGGAAACAGCCATTATCGACGCACAAGAAGTCAGTAGGGGGGGTATCCTGGAACAAATGGTTGAAGGGCAAGACCTTCGTGTTGTTGTGATTGGCTTTGAAGTAATTGCGGCGGCATACAGAAAACCGCCTTACATTGTTGGTGATGGAAAACAGAGTATTCAGCGGCTGATTCAAAAATTAAGCCGGCGCCGATCACAGGCAACAAACGGAATTAGTAAAATCCGCATTGATAAAAAACTCAAACGAGAAATCCATAATAGAGGTTATGTCTTGGAGGATATACTGCCAAAGGGTGAGGAGCTGCGTGTGCGCCGTGAGCCAAACTTACATTTTGGGGGTACGTTGCATGATGTTACGGACATTCTTCATCCTGCTATTAAAAAAGCGGCCGAAGATGCAGCTAGAGCCTTGGATGTTCCTGTGGCGGGGGTGGATATGATTGTTCAATCTGCCGAAACTGCGGAGTATTTTGTGATCGGGGTCAATGAACGCCCTGGCCTTGCCCATCATGAGCCGCAGCCAACGGCCGAACGTTTTATTGATTTTCTTTTCCCCCAAAGTATCGCGGCAACGGAATAGTTTTTTAGCAATAAAAACAGAGATTATTTTTTATGAATTGAATATTCGATCGCCGGCATCACCAAGGCCGGGGACAATATAAGCATTCTCATTGAGCTTTTCATCCAGTGCAGCGAGGTGAATTTCAATATCAGGAAATCTATCTTGCACGGTTTTTACACCTTCCGGTGCTCCGATTAAGGCCGCAAGCTTAATGTTTTTAACCCCCCATTTCTGGATTGCTTCAATTGTTATAAGTGCAGAGCCGCCCGTGGCCAGCATAGGATCAATAACATACGCGATATCAGGAGCGTTTCCTTCTGGAAGCTTATTGTAATATGAGACTGGCTCATGTGTGTCTTCATCACGGTACATGCCCAGAAACATGACTTCAGCCGTCGGTATGAAGTGAAGGAAAGGATCTACCATTCCAATCCCCGCCCTTAAAATAGGCACCAAAGCTATGCGGCTGCTCATCACGTTTTCTGAGGTTTGTGCAAGCGGCGTTTCACATGTCTGCGATTCAGTTGGAAGGTCTTTAGAAATTTCGAGAGCCAGCATGTGCGTTAGCTTGGTCACTTGTTGACGAAATGTTTCTGGTGATGTGGCTTTATCTCTTAAAAGTTTTAAACACCCTCCTGCTAATGGGTGAGAAAGTACATTGACGTGATCTGACATTACAGTGCTCCTTTTCCTTTCCAGTCTTCAAGGTCTAATTCCGGTTTTTCTTCGCGGTATTTTTTGTAGAGGGCGATTCCGAGATCATCCTCTAAAATTTCTATCTGAATATTTTTTTCTCGCAACATGTCCTCGTTTCCGGATGCATTGGTCACATCACCAACAAAGACGCGTTTAAATTGGCGCATATACAAAAGAGCCGCGCACACGTCGCATGGGCTGAGCGATGTATACAGTGTTGTTTTGCTGAAATCCAGGCGCCCGGCATCACGAATGGCCGCTGTTTCACCGTGATTATACGGGTCATTCTCTTGAACAAGTGTGTTATGGCCTTTGCCGACTATTTTCTTTGAACTATTGTCAATGATGACAGCGCCGATAGGGCAACCACCTTCGTCATAACTTTTTTGAGCGAGCAAGACAGCAATGCGCATGAAGTCCTTGTCGTCCAGATTTGACCAAAAGTTCGGTTCGACAGCTTGATCTAGATTGCATGTCGGCGTTAGTGCAATCGCGTTTAAGACGTCGTTTGTTGGCTGTGTTGTTTCTGTAATGAGCGCTTCCATATTCAGCAAGATGCAATAAAACGCTGCTTGATACAATGCGAAAATGAAATTGTTATTAAGTAATTGAACTAAGCTACTTGCTTTATTTCTTCATCAATAGATGTCTCAAGAATTCTTTCTATCATTTTAGAATAGCTTAATCCTGAACTCTTAAATATTGTCGGAAAAACACTAGGCTCTGACATGCCAGGAATTGTATTAACTTCATTCATAAAAATTTTATTGGTATTAGCTTCAATTAGAAAGTCAATTCGAGCCCAACCAGAACATTTTGTAAGTTTGTATATTTCTGCAGTTAATTTTTTTATTTTTTGTGTCAGTTCACTATTAATTGGTGCAGGCGTTATACATGGAGTAGTGTCAATATACTTTTCTTCATACTTGTAGACAGTATCAGTTGTTTCATTGGATTGTCCTAGGTCGGATATTAGAAGGTCATCACCTTTGCCTATGACGCCGACAACTATTTCTTTGTGTGGAATAAACTTTTCTACTACAACGTTGTTTGAGTATTTTCCTGCTTCTTCTAAACCACTTACGAATTCATCGTAATTCTCTGCTTGGGATAGACCAATACTCGACCCATTATCAGTAGGTTTTAAAACTAATTTTTTTGTTTGCAGTTCTTCACAAATGTTTTCATAAAGTTCTGGATTAATATCAGTCTGGTCTATTGCGATATCTGTTCCGGGCGTAACTTCAATTCCATAGTCTGATAATGTTGCCTTTAGCATTGCTTTGTCAAAACATAAGGACGATGACAAAATGCCACAACCAATAATCTCTTTTCCGAGAGTCTCAAAAAAACCAAGCAGCCGACCATCTTCACCATATTTTCCTGGGATAACCAACATTATATAATCACATTCTGAAATATAATTTATAGGGGGCGTTAGACTGCCTTTTAAGTTCACAGAATTATATTTCTCTGGGAGGTCAATAAATAACATGTTTTTATCGGCCTGATGAATAAGGCTCGGTAAAGCGTCAGAGCCAGTATACCATAGACCATCTTTATCAATGCCAATTGGCTTGGCATTATATTGTTTAAGATTATCAAATGCTTCTAAAACACTTTTTGCTCCAGCCAGGCTGACTTCATGCTCTGCGCTTGGGCTACCGAAAACCACGCCTATATTAACCATTATAATGAACTCCTTTTAGTATATTTGCAGGGGGTGTATCTATTTCGAGAGCTATCAGTTCTTTTATAAAGATAATACTATCCCTGCCTTATTTTTATATAATTGGCTCTCAGTCTAGCTTATAGAGAAATACAATGCAAATCTGTGCCTGTATTGATCTCATTAACCATTACTAGAACAATAATATAATTTGACAGAATCTATGAAAGCTGTCATTAATGCGCCCGAACAAATAAATGTTTCCTTTTATAGGGATCAGAGCTTACAGAAAAGCTGTCCGATAGATATTTCGGATACGTGAACCAAAACCTCACCTTTTTCAGAAAAAGTTCGCATTTATAAACGAACGATCAACAGCATGTACATCCAGCGCATGGTGCGCCGGAAATTATGTGCTGGGCTATAAAAAGGATACAAGCTATGACCCGTTTTTCAGATTTTGGTCTATCACAAGACCTGCATAAATCTTTGCATAAGATGAACTATAAAGAGCCAACGCCCATTCAGGCGCAGGCGATACCGCTGGCGATTGGAGGCCATGATATTTTGGGCTCGGCGCAAACCGGCACTGGGAAGACAGCAGCGTTTAGTATTCCTCTCGTGGAATCTGTCCTTCGCTCTTCAAAGGGATCCGCCCTTGTTTTAACCCCAACACGCGAACTGGCTAAACAAGTGATGGATGTTATTCATGATCTCTTGGGGCATGAAAGCCATATCAAAACAGCCTTTATCATTGGCGGTGAACGTTATGATAAGCAGATTAGGCAATTTCGCGCGAAGCCGCGCATTGTTGTTGGTACGCCGGGCCGTGTGAATGATCACCTCAAGCAGGGCACCCTGTCATTGAAAGAGGCTGGCTTTTTGGTCTTGGATGAAACTGACCGTATGCTTGATATGGGCTTTGGCGTGCAGCTTGATAAAATTATTGAATTTCTTCCGGCAAAAAGACAAACGCTGATGTTTTCGGCAACATTGCCCAAAGGTATTATCAGCTTATCGAATAAATATTTATCAAATCCCAAGCGCGTGTCTGTTGGCGAGACAAATGTTGTCGCGACAAATATTGAACAAGAGGTTCTGCGTATTGAACAGCCAGAAAAGTATAAAGAGCTGGTCAATCAGCTTCATGCGCGTGATGGCTCTGTTATTGTTTTTATAAAAACGAAGCATGGTGCGGATAAGATGGCGCGCAAGCTCCGAGAGGATGGTTTTACATCTGAGGCATTGCATGGAGATTTACGCCAGAATAAACGCGATAAAGTAATGCGTAATTTCCGTGAGAAAAATTTCCGCATTTTGATAGCAACGGATATTGCGGCCCGTGGTTTGGATGTGCCGCATATCGAACATGTGATCAATCATGATTTGCCTCAGGTGCCGGAAGATTTTATTCACCGTATGGGGCGCACAGCTAGGGCAGGCGCACATGGATCAGCGATTAGCTTCGTGGCCTCTCATGAAAGCCGTGTATGGCATGCTATTGAATTGTTACTCGATCCAAATAAAAAGCGCGAAAAATTTGATAGCCGTCCGGCGCCACGCAAAAATAAATCACGCCGCAAGCCTTATCATGGTCGCCCTGGCTCTAAGATGAAAAAATCTGAGAATAATGACGTGCATGCAGAGCAGCGCACGATGGACGATCAGCATTCGGCGGCGCCTCAAAAGAAAAAGCGTAAGCCAAAAGCGAGCCCGGATAAATTTGTAAAAGCGCTTAAGTCAAAGAATAAACAAGGCAAAAAGCCACGCAAATTTGCAGGAAAGAAATCACCACATGCCGAGGCGGATGGATCAGCCCCTCTTAAAAGGCGATCTAAAAATAAACCCCATCGCCGTGCGGCTTAAGGCGCAATCTTAGAAGTTATGGTGGAGATATAAGAAAACCATTAAGTGAAGTTATATAATCGTTATACCTTGTTCGACGTAAAGGTCCGCACCAACATTATTATAATGGTCAAATACGGTTCCATTCACAGTGACTGTTTCAACGAAATTGCTGTTGGTGTTGAGTTGACGTGCATCAATAGTGTCCAGGCCGGCATCTCCAGTAATATAAAGCACGTCATTTTCACCAAAATCGAGAATATGCGACATGCGCAAGACAATTGTATTGGCAACGCCGTTATCCATATCTAATGCTTCTATACTATCGATATCATTTCTGAGGCTGCTTGACGCTAAACTGATTGCATCGCCGGTTTTAAGAACCATTGTGTCTGTGCCGGCTCCACCATAAAGAACATCACCGGAGTCATAATAAAGAATGTCATCTCCGTCGTTACCAAGCATAGCATCAGCGCCGGCCGTGCCGACAAATGTATCATCACCGCTTGTGCCGACATAGCCCTGACCATCCGGAGAATTGGTAAAGCTGCCCAAGCCATATTCAATGTAAAGGTCGGCCCCTTGGTTATTGTAATGCGCCAATAATTCGCCATTATATTCGATAAAGCCCAGGAAATGATTGTTATGATTAAGTTGTGATAGCGTGACAGTATCCACACCAACATCACCCAAAACAGTCAAACTGCCTGCTCCGCTAAAGGTTAGTATATTCGACATGCTGAAACTCATTGTGTTTGCAGCGGAGTTTGTTAGATCAATAATTTCAACACCGCTCAGGCCATTCCAGTCAACAGCCGTTGTATCACCAGCATTTAAAACAATTGTATCAGCACCATCACCGGCTTGAATGACATCACCAGACGTATATGTAATCGTATCATCCCCGCCGTTGGCCAGAATAACATCACCTTGAAGAGACCCCGTGATTATTTCCCCGGAATTTGTTCCGATAAATCCATCGCCTGTTGTGCCGCCATTCAAAATGCCATGTTGAAGGTAGACGCTGTTGCCGTTGCGTAAATAATGCGCCATGATCTCGCCTTCAAGCTCAATATATCCTTGGAAATGGCTATTCGTCATATTTGCAACTGTGATGCTATCTTGGCCATGTTCACCAAAAATATAAACAGATGTACCATCTGCAATGCTATTAACATCATTAATATTGAGCGTCACAGTATTTGACGCGCCATTGCGTAAATCCACTTCATCAATGCCTGTAATCATGGCCTGCGTTAAGCTCACAGTTGTAGCATCGCCATTGCGTAGGGCAAGCGTATCATATCCTGCCTGTCCTAAAATTGTATCTTCAGTATCATAATATAGGATGTCATTTCCGGCGCCGCCATCGAGTGTATCGATACCTGCCTGGCCATCCAGTGTGTCATTCCCGCCATTACCAAATATTGTGTCTGCTTCGGTTGTTCCTGTCAGCACATTGTCGGTTTCATCGCCAATAAGGCCACTTGTTTGTTCGGAGCCATCTTTCAGGCCTTGCTCGATATATACGTTATAACCCCAACGAGAATAATGGTCCAAAACGCGGTCACCCAGCGCAACAACCCCTTGGAGATGATTGCTGTTTAACTGAGTTGCGATAACAGTATCCATGCCTATATCACCCGTAATGTAGAGCGTGCTTGTTGTGTTTATCGCGTCAATTTCATTCAGGCGCAGTGTAAATGTATTCGCAAATCCTTCGCCCATGTTACTGAGATCAATTTGCTCGATGCTTGATGCATTGATGTCACTCAAGCGCCAATTGGCTCCATCATCCGCATTCATGTAAATCGCATCAAAGCCAGCGTCTCCATTGATGGTATCGCTGACGTCAAAAACCAGGCGATCATCTCCATCGCCGCCATGAAGAACATCAATGCCTGCGCCGCCAATGATATCGTCATTGCCCGCATTCCCATACAAGATATCATCACCGTCACGGCCGCGAACAAAGTCATTATCATCACCGCCATTAATTGTATCTGTATCAGATCCACCATAAAGAAGGTCACCGCCGGCTCCGCCGTTTATAATATTTATCCCTGATGTTGCGTAAACTGTGTCAACGCCATTATCACCGTTATACGTATCATTACCGGCTCCGCCATAAATGATATCATTGCCGTCACCACCAAAAATAGTGTCATCGCCATCCATGTCCCGCAAATCATCATTCCCTAGGCCACCGTAGAGCGTGTCATTGCCGTCATAGCCTAACAGCAGATCATCCCCATCATCGCCATAGAGCGTATCATTGCCTTCATGACCCAAAAGCGTGTCATTGCCCGCGCCGCCATGCAGCGTATCATCACCAAGCATACCTAAGAGCCTGTCAGCGCCCGCGTCGCCATTGACTATATCATTGCCGTCTTGCGCGTAAATGAGATCATCGCCATCCTGGCCATTGATTGTATCCGCATCAGCGGTGCCAAAAAGAGTGTCATTGCCGATTGTGCCCTCAATCGTAATGAGAGCCTCAAGTTCAGAAAAATTATAGCTGATTCCATTGAAGAGAAAGGTTTCGATATTGCTCAATGTGTCTGTGAAGCCGAGCGAGACATGCTCTACCCTGAGCGTAGTGCTGTTGACACCGCTTACATAGAAATCATCGACACTATAACTGTAATTAACAGTATCAAAGCCGGCACCACCATCTATGGTGTCATTCCCGATATCACCATAAATTGTGTCGTCGCCTATGAGGCCGCGTATATAATCATTGCCTGCGCCGCCATATAAAATGTCATTGCCATCATAACCTAACAGCTGGTCATCCCCATCATCGCCATAGAGCGTATCATTGCCTTCATTACCTATGAGCGTATCATTGCCAGCGCCGCCATGCAGCGTATCATCACCAAGCAGGCCCAAGATCCGGTCATCACCTGCGCCGCCATTGACAATATCATTACCGTCTTGCGCGTAAATGAGATCATTGCCGTCTTGCCCATTGATTGTGTCCGCGCCGGCGGTGCCAAAGAGTGTGTCGTTACCGCTGGTACCCTCAATCGTAATGAGAGCCTCAAGTTCAGAAAAATTATAGCTGATTCCATTGAAGAGAAAGGTTTCGATATTGCTCAATGTGTCTGTGAAGCCGAGCGAGACATGCTCTACCCTGAGCGTGGTGCTGTTGACAGCGCTTATATAGAAATCATCAACGCTGTAGCTGTAATTAACAGTATCAAGGCCAGTGCCGCCATCTATAGTGTCATTCCCGATATCACCATAGATCGTGTCATCGCCTGTTAAACCGCGTATATCATCATTACCCGCGCCGCCATATAAAATGTCATTGCCATCATGGCCTAAAAGCTGGTCATCCCCGTCATCGCCATAGAGCGTATCATGACCCTCATTGCCCAAAAGCGTATCATTGCCCGCGCCGCCATGCAGCGTATCATCACCGAGCAGGCCCAAGATCCGGTCAGCGCCCGCGCCGCCATTGACAATATCATTGCCGTCTTGCGCGTAAATGAGATCATCACCATCCAGACCATTGATTGTATCTGCGCCGGCGGTTCCTAAGAGAGTGTCTTTGCCGCTGGTACCCTCAATCGTGATCGGAGCCGCAATATTAGAAAGATTAAAGCTACTATCTATAGTATCCGAACCATTGGTTTCACTGGCAACGGTTTGATTGATACTGCTATTAATAATTAAATTTCCGTCATTGCTATGTGTATCATTATTCCATGTGGTGCTATTACTGAGGATCTCATCCTCTTCCTCATAGCTATCGGCCGTATCAATCCCCAAATTGGTATGGATTAATGCGTAACTGACTATCTCAGTTGCTGTGTTATCGTTTTCTGTACTGTCCATACCTATTTATGTAGTTTTTCTCTCTTAATATACAATAGCATGTAAAGTATACAATAGCATGCAAAACATTAAAAACCATTAAAATGCTATGTAAAATAATATTATCAATTTTTTATATTTTTTCGTATGGATTGCATCGAGCATGGCCGTTGTTGATGGATATGTAATATTATTTAGCTATAATTGAGAAAATGTTCATATAAAACAAGGGCTTGCTGGCTTGTTTGGCAAATGGGTATGGGGCGTAGAAAAGCGCAGATAAAGATGGTGAAAGCCCATTTTTTTATACCCCTGAAATACCTAAATACGTCAAAACTTGCTCACTGCGCGGCTAGCGAACAAAATATATCTGATATCGATGGATTGGAGGACTAAATGGCAGTGTTTGTGGTCTGTCGCTAACTTTTCTGAAATAACACGTAATTTAGTAGCTTATAAGCGAGCTTTGCAGCTAGAAAATCGCAGGCGTGCAGTCCCTCACGCGGGGCAAGCTCGACAATATCAGCGCCGACAATGTTAGATTGTTTAGAAACCGCCTCTAAAATGCCCATGACTTCATCCCAGAACAAACCACCAGGCTCTGGCGTGCCGGTGGCGGGCATAAGCGAGCTATCTAAGCCATCCAGATCGAAGGTAACGTAAACAGGTCCATTTCCAACCGCTTCGGCAATTTGTTGCGCGGTGTGCTGCGCTTTATCCTTCGCCCAGAAAATATCTATGCGATCTTTATTGGCCTCAAGAAATGGAATTTCCTCAGCAGATATATTACGGATACCGACCGACACAAGCCTTACATTGCCATGATCCAAGCATCTGCGCATGGCGGCAGCATGAGAAAAATGCTCTCCATCATAACCGTCCCGTAAATCTGCATGGGCATCAAACTGTAAAATAGTGATTTGCTCATAAGTGGATGCTAAAGGACGTATAGCTGCAGCAGTCAGGGAATGTTCGCCGCCTAAAATAAGAGGAAATTTATCATTATTTAGAGTTTCCGCAACCGTATCTTCGAAAAGCCGTAAAGACAGTTCCAGCTTACCCGTAGGAATTATAGGCTCCATAGTTGCAACACCGTACTCGCGGAAAGTTTCAGACCAGAAGACTTCATCGAATAGTTCAACTTGATGTGAGGCGTACAAAATTGCTTCCGGCCCTTTACGTGTGCCACCGGAGTAGCTGACAGTCGATTCAAGCCCGAAAGGTATAACCCACGCTCTGGCTTCTTCCGGAGAAAAAGCATCCTCGCCTTGCAACCCCAAGAAGCCATCCTCTGGCTTCATGAATTGCAGAAAAGACTTTTGCTTTAAAGCGATCTTATTCATTATTTAAAACCTTTGCCAATCCCCATTTTTTACGGTTTTTCCATGCGCCGCGATGATAAGCATCAGAGGCCAAAAGCGGCATAACGCTGCCTGCCTCAGCATAAACCATCTGCTCATAGGCCACATCAACCTTGCCCCAGGAGCATGCTTCTTTTAGCGTAGAAGAGGAGCATGCGCCATCGCGCACATCGGCGACAGTGATCTGGATAGCGTATTTGTGCATATCAACCTCCTTGCCCAGAATTTCAGCGCAGACAACGGTGTCCTGCACAAAATTTTTCGGCACGCCCCCGCCAATCATGAGCAAGCCCGTTGTGCCAGCATGAATTTTCAGATCAGTAAGTTCACGAAAATCGGCGATGGCATCGATATAAATATGGGATTCTGGGTTTTTAGCCTGGTGCTTCACCAACCCAAAGCCTGCCGATGAGTCCACAAAGGCGGGACAGAAAATCGGCACATCATGCTCATAGGCAAGCTTGACAAGCGAATGGTCTTTCTTGCCATGCTCTGCCAGATATTTCCCCATATGCCAGATAAACTCGCGGGAGGAATAGGCGCGTGGCTCCAGGCTATTCGCAATCTCATAAATCTTATGATCACAAGCCTGCAAGTCCTCTTCGTCGATATAGGTGTCATAAATGCGATCAATGTAGAGATCACGCAATTCACGGTCATCAACCTCATTTTGTGCCTGATAATGCTTAAAGCCAAGCCCTTCAAAGAAGTCCATATCCACAATGGAAGCGCCGGTGGCTACGATGCAATCGATCATATTGTGCTTGATCAGATCGGCGTATAAATCCATACACCCACCCGCAGATGTGGAGCCGGCTAACGTAAGTACAATCGCGCAGTCTTTATCTTCCAGCATCATATTATAAATTTCAGCGGCGCGGCCCAGATCACGGGAGGTAAAGGACATACGATGCATCGCCTTAACAATTGGGCGTGCATCAAAGCTTTTTATATCGATATGCTCAACTTCGACCGAGAGCAACTCAGCTTTTCGGGTCTTGGTGTTTGTTTTAGGCTGCGGCTTTTGCATGCGTATTCTCCTTTATCATCGTTGGCAGATAGGTTTTCCATTCCGCGTCGAATTCATTGTAATCGGCGGTCAAAATTTTCGGCAAAACTCCAGAGCAGAGTGTCTTTTTTAACGCTGATGGAGGTATAAAGCCCGGGCCATAAATATGGCTGGGGGCAACATATGTAGGGATATGCATCATGGATATCGTTTCTTTTCTATTGAAATGTTGATGACATCGGCATGGCCGAAGCCGTTAAAATTACTGCGTAGGGCTTGGCTGTAAGCACCGCAATTCTCAAACACGATCCAGTCGCCAATACCAATGTCAGCAGGCAAGACAAACGGCCCGTGCATCATATCGAGGGAGTCACAGGTCGGCCCGGCCAAGTGAAACTCTTGCACAGGGCCATTAAAGCTGCGGTCACAAGATATAGCGAAAACCGGGTAGCGCGTGCCGACCCATTTGGCTGCATCAAACAAACCGCCATAAACGCCATCATTGATATAGAGCAGGTTACCTTTGCGCAGCTCGACGCGAGTCACCAGTTTTGTACATTCTGCAACCAGAATACGTCCCGGTTCTGTGAGTAATGCGAGATCAGACAGCCCATGCTCATGCAAAGCATACTCCATCACGCGCACGCAATCGGTAATTGTGCAAAGCTGCTCATCACCTTCATAAGCAACAGGAAAACCGCCGCCGACATTCAGACTATCAATCTTTGTTTCGCTCTCTTTAATCACTTTGGCACAATAGGCAATGGCATCCGCAAAACGCATAGAATCCGAAGTCTGTGTGCCCACATGAAAACTTAAGCCAAGTACTTTGGATACCGGACGGCATTTTTTAAGCAACGCCAAGGCCTGTTCAAAAGACGCACCGAATTTGGAGGAAAAATCGATCAATGCACTGTCATTTTTTGGCAAAGCCAGCCGTATGGTGAGGTTTAGATCCTGTGCCAGCTCTGTCTCGCGCATGATTTTGAACAACTCGTCCTCGTGATCCAGTACAAAATCACGTACACCATAATCAAAATAGGCGGCGTGAATGTCTTCGGGCATTTTAACCGGATGCATGAAATGTAGTTCGGCTCTGGGCGTCAAGCTTCTAATCAACTGGATTTCAGACAGTGAGGCCACATCAAAAGCAGATATACCACCTTTAATAAGCGCATTTATAACACTCGGATCAGGATTTGTCTTGACCGCATACAGCGCTTTACCTGGAAACGCCGCTAGAAAATCTGCGGCATTTTGCTTGAGAATATCCGGATACAGCACGTAAAGCGGCTTGGCAGGGCGGTGACTTTCAACGATTCGCTCAAGCGCAACGCATTGAACGCGCGGCAATTCATCATGAGCATATAAAGCTTTTGTGCTAAGGTTATTGATGTCCATTTTTTTGCGCCCCTTTTCCAAACATGAATGCCTGAAAAGGAACGCTTGGAACACTTAAGTGGCGTACACGCCTCTCAAGCACAGCGATATTACGTTTCATAACGCAAACCCTTTCAAATCTGGGTGGTTTGGAGTTTTAAAAACCCGCCCCTGTTCAAAAAAATTCACGCCGTTACATAACCATGACTGTCTTGCAGAAGGGCCAGCGGCACGTACGCAACATCTCCATACATGGTTTTCCCAAAAAAGGGAATATAAATTTTTAATTGGTCTTTGATTTTTATATTCACAGTTATCACTCTAATTCGAACTGATGGCATTCGGGAAGTGCCGCGAACAGCGGGGCTCACGGCGATAAATCTCAAAATGCTCGGAAATTTCGGACTAAATGGCAGTGCTTGCAGTCTGCCGATAACTATTCTCATATCAATGTTCACTGTTTAACAGTGAATTTACAGGGAAAAATCTGACTTTTGAGCGACTTTCATACCAAGAAGTCTAGCAGAAATGCCTGTACGGTACTGTTTGCACCGAAATTAATTTTCATTATCCCAAAAATAACAGGGAATTATCAGGGAATTTGATTTCATCTAAGGTAGATACTGCAAAAAACTACTTTAGAAGGGAAAATCAAATGGCAAAGAAAAAGGTCAAAAAACCAAAAGAGGAGTTTTTATCTATTGGCGTTAAAGTTACTGGTTATAACGCATCAGTTGACGCCTCGATAAATTATGAGGCCAGAGACTTAAAACGGCGAGAAAGTGAGCGCACTTACATCAGTAGTAATTGTATTTGTACCATCATGATATTCGATATTAACACTTATTCCGGGGGCTAGGTTTTGCCCATTGAAAATGCTTACAACCTCTTCACCATTGACCTTGACGATTGTTAATCCTCCATGAGCAGCATGATAAGTAATGCCGCCTGTCACGCCTTCCAGAATGATATTGATGTCTGAGACCGGCCCATCCGAGATGTCTTCACTCGCTACAATCAGTTTGCCGCCTTGTTCCACCGTAATCGTGTCCGTGCCGGAGGTCTCCGCTTGGTCAAAAAAGACTGTCGTGTCAAATAAACCATCATAATCATAAGCCGTGAAGTTGTCAGCACCACTTCCATCTAACAGTCCCATATGGCCGGGAAAATCCAATGCCGAAAAACTAGCTGGAAAATTTTCTCGAACGTTAAATCCGGATTCATTTAAAACTGAAGCAGCAAACGAGTTACTGTTTAGACTTAAAGGATTATAGCTCAGTCCTGTTGTAAAGCCTTTTCCAGATACAAAATCGGTCAACTGATCTGCAAATAAAACCATTTCATCCCAAACAGCTGACGCGTCTAAACCGGAATAAATTTCTGTAAACGTGTATTCTGACTGTGGATCGGAACTAGAACCGTAATCTAAATTTAGTATAGGTTCATCATATACAGATATGAGCTCACCAAATGAAGGAATTCCAGTTCCACTCGGCCCAGCAGTAATTACATAAGCATCATTCAAGCTTCCCGGCGATGGATCACCATCTGCATCATAAACAAGAAATAGATGTTCAAAACTTGTATCTATAGCCCCAAGATACACGTCACTTCTAGCAATAAAAATTTTTCCCATATCAACATCTCCTTATCTAAACTAAATGCATGGTGGCATAACGATAAATCGCAGCATTACTTCTTCAATTTGAAAATTTTCTATTCTTTGGTTTTGGTCGTATTTAACTTTAAACTCCCAGTTTGGTTCTGAGCTTTTCCTTATAATAGGACATGCCCAAAAAGAATTTTTTCGGTAAATGGTGAAATCGCCTTGTTGGAACTTCTCAGCGCCCGCGTGTTCAATAAAAATCTTATCAACCTCTTCTTCTCTCATGCCTTCTCTTAGAAGAACATCAATATGAGAAGTAAAAGTTTCCGTAGTGTAGAAATGATTGAAGCGAAATTTTGTTGGATCATTTTTAAGCTGATTTATTCCCGGGGGTGAAACTAAAACCACACAAACAACTATTGAAATTATTATCAAGGATAATATTATCCATAACTTATTCATATCTTCTCTCCTGGATTGTTATTGATAAAACATTTAATCTTTCCACAGGCCTCTTGCCTGCAAGTTATTAATGTCAACAAGTTCATTATTTTTATCAAAAATTACGATATGACGAGGTGGGTTTGTCATTGTTAAAATGTTTACTAAACGTAATGGATGACGATATGCATATTTTGAGCTTCCATCTTGAACTGCGCCAAGAGAAGCAGCACCAATCTGATTAACAAAAATTTTGTCGACTTCACTTTTGGGGGTTCCCGGAGGTAGGTTATTTTTTAAATATTCTGTAAATTTTCCATTTAAATTAACATCAAAAAAGCCTATTGGTTTTGAACTCTCATAAATAACAAAACTTATGCAGAGCACTAATATTACAACTAATCCCATTAAAAAAATTTTCATTCCTCTCTCCTCATGTTTCGGTTTTTGATATGATCTTCTAAGTCGTAACCTGCACCGAAAGATCGCGCAAGATGGTCTTTCACATCTGCGAATTTACTTTTCTTTGATTGGATATTTTGATTAAAAAAATCTCCCCACATCTATCTTGTAATGTCAGTCTTAGCGTGGATAAGAATAAAGAGTTAATATAATTTCTTATTTATTTTCAATGACTTAATGTTGATAAACAATAAGATACTTTCCACCAAAATAAACCAAGATTGGTGAGAACAAAAAGAGAGCTATGTGCCCTTGCTTATTGTAAAAATCATAAGCAATAAAGCACAAAATGTAATGTCGTATGGTCTGAAAAAATTATCTAAACCGTGATGCGTTCTCTCCCCGTTATTCAAAAACGCTACTCAAGTAAATTCTGGAATATCGGGAAATCGTGGACTAAATGGCAGGGGTTGTAGTCTGGTGCTAATTTTTCTTTGTGTGATCTCTAATCCAGTTCGCAAATTCGGCTTCAGTGATGCCCCCATCGGCTACTTTGAGCATTGTTAAAACACAGGATGCATCATCAGCAAGAAGTTCATAGCCATTCATCCATAAAAAAAGCTCCATTACCACAAATGAAGTGCGCTTATTACCGTCATTAAAAGGATGGTTGTTTGCAATGCCATAACCATAACACGCGGCTAAATCTGCAATATCTGGTTGCTCGTATTTTAATAAACTTACAGGACGAGCCAAGGCAGATTGCAGCAAAGTAATATCGCGTGTTCCCGGCAAGCCGCCATGCTCTGCTATCTGCTCATCATGAATAGCATGAACAACAGATTCTAAAATCCACGTGTAGGATGTCATTTAGCAAGCTCTCTTAGAGCATTGCGACGCTTTTTCATTAATTTACGAGCAACGTCCATTTGCTCACCAAATTCAGGATCATAGGGTGTAATACGATACCCAGACTTAGCCTCTGTGGCCCAAATAATATCGCCTTTTTCTAATTTTAACTTTGCGATCAATTCTTTAGGCAAAACAACGCCCAAAGAATTCCCAATTTTTGTCACTTTTAGTTCCATGGTAAAACTCCATTGTTATAACTTATGTTATAACAAAATAAGAAAAAAGTCAATAAATGTATATAGAGAATAGTTAGCGATGACTGCTTGGTTAAGTGGCAGGGATTGTAGTCCGGTGATAACTATTCTCCGTCCAACACCATAGTCCGGAACGTCAAAGAAACACGTCTTCTACGCTCAAGCTTGAACCCATTTACAATGTCGGATTTGCGTCCAAGGATCGCATGTGTCCATTCATAACGCGCAGCGCCGGATAACACAATCAAGCTACGCTCTTGAAGATACAGTTCTTCTTTACGGCCATCGTACATGTTTTGGAATTGCATTATCGCGCCAGAACCGAGTGTAAGAGACGCTATCGTCCCACCGAAACACGGTACGCAGTCCACATGTGCAGAGATACCTTGCCCTGGTTCATATTCGTTGACGATGGCTTGATCGGGTGCGACCTGAAAGATGCCCTGATCATGTAAACGCTTTGCAATCGGCTCTATCCATTGAGGAAGCTCACCGAGATACGCATCATTTGTAACCGTGCGGGCTTTGTAGTCATACCTGTAACCGTAATGCTGTACCCGGCGTTTAAGATCGTTTAACCAAGGGCTTTTATCAATGGCCCCCAACAATGCACGTTCTTCTTCTGCCGTAATGAACTCAGGCATGTATGATAGCCCCTCTATGTCTGGGGCTTTCCCGTCTTCTATATCAAACAACAAGTTCATCATTTCAGTTTAAATACCCAAGTTGAAAAGCGCTTATGATCGTCTATCGCGCTTTCATCGTCATTTGTGTTTGTATGAGAATATCCGGGAAATATTGACGGGTCAAAAGGATAACAGTGCGGCGTTTCATATCCGGCAAAGACAGCAGCTTCATCAAGTTTGAATGCGCCCGCGTAATGAGGGCTATCAACCGCCGTTATTAATACCTTACCGCCCTCTTCAAGATATGGTGCGGCACTTCGCAAAAAACGACGTATCATTACATGGTTAGAGGTGTGTCCGTGTTTACTTTCTCGGCTACCAACATTGGGAAACTGAAAGATGATCGTATCAAACTTCTGCCGCGCTATGCTTTTATCTAAACGCGTGGCATCAACGCCATAAAGCACTTGTCCACCTTTGTGCAAAATGCTTTGAGCGTTCTTAGTGGTTTCATCCGAGACATTCCGCTCCTTCTCGAATACGGTTGCTGTAACACGTGTTACACCTGTTTGCGGCATGGTCATCAAAGTTTTGACAAAGCTCAAATTGCCTTCGCCGACGAGCAACACATCGCCAAGACCACACCATGCACCAAGGCGTAACTTTGAAAATGCTTGGGCGGTGCTTCTTATTGTATCAAACATATTTAATTCCTTTCATTCAGGCACAAAAAAACACCGCAGGCGCACCTGTGGTGGTGTTGAGTATATATTCCTATGATTTGCTTAAAATGTCAATATTCTCAGCTTTTCATACTAGAGGTTATCACACAATTTTATGGTTAATTAGGTAGGTGGCTGCATATTGCCTGATTGCTTGAATAGGGTAATAATCAAAGTGGCTACAAGACAGTGTAGTTTCAGGCAAGATAATGGCAAAACGCATAAAAATAGAAAAGCTGCAGCCGGGAGACATTATTCTCACTGCTAGCAACACAAAACAAGGAAAATTAATTCGCCTGGCAACACAAGGAATTGTGTCGCATGCCATCATCTGCGTACAGCACGGATCGATTATCGACTCCACCTCAAATGGTGTTCAAGCCCGCAACTTACAACGAGAATTTTTTGATGATGACGAAGATATATGGGCTTTTCGCTTAGCAAAGAGGCCTTCTGAAGCTGTAATCGCACAAATAATCGATTTTGCTAGGTCCCAAATTGGAACACGCTACTCAGTACCAGAGGCTATGTTATCAGTTTTGCCTGAATTAAAATCTCCTAATCAACAACAGTTTTGCTCTCGTTTGGTGGCTCGTTCATATGAAAATGCAGGAATAAAATTAGTAAAAAATAAGGACTATTGTACACCTGATGATCTTTGCCGTAGCCCTTTGCTAACAGAATTAAATGATATCTCTGAAATAGTATCTGAAGGTGAATACTCATTATGGAGGAATCGAGTAGATCCAGCCAAAATTACCATGGATGCACAAAATGC
>CAZTBB010000031.1:0-20372 GCA_964611755.1 uncultured Pseudobdellovibrionaceae bacterium | reverse complement strand
CGCTTGTTACAGGCAATTCTGTGCACCGTCACAATTTCAGGATAATTCTAGTTGTCAAAATTATACTGCGGTTTTAAGACCAAAGCCTTATTTCGTGAAAATGTGGGTGAACGGGGATTATTTAGGACAGTATTTCTATCAGTGAGGCGTTAAGACTGAGATAAAAATATTATATTATATTCACTTATTAACTTTTTAGAGCTATATTAGCAGTATGCGTTTTTTAATTTTGATAGCACTGTTATCTGCATTTACCGCTGGAAGCTTTGCCGATATGGCTCATGCTCATGCGTCTAATCATGCATGCGCGCACCATCAAATGGATCAAGATGACAGTGCGGATAATGAACCTTGCCATTCAGAGCAGGATCAAAGCCATGATGAGAACGCTTGCGATGATTGTTGCTGTGTGCATTCTCATTCAATAGCAACATCGGCAGCACCCACGAAAACACCGCTTAGTGTGAGCAAGCAAAATATCATAGTATCAGCGGATCATCACCATTCCATAGATATTTCTGGTCTTAAACGCCCACCCCGTCTTTAATGTTCGCAGGCTAAGTGTGCCTGCATTTTGCGTAAGCTCTTAAAAGGGCTGCGTTTTGCTATGAACATTTAAAGACGGAAATACAATGAAACATTTATATATATTCTTGCTGTTTGCCTTGGTTCTACCATTTCAAGCCGCCAAAGCAGAAAAGCTTTCACTGGAAACAGTGATCGAGCAAGCGCTACAAAACAGCCCCGAAACGGCGCGCATCTTAAATAGTGTTGCGGATACAAATGCCGAAGCGCTTGAAATCGAAATACTCAACAACCCCTCAGCCGAAATCGACATTACAGCAATTGAGGATGATGCTTCACGCTCAATTGGAATAGAGTTTGAACAGCCTTTACGCTTGTCAAATTTCGGATCACGCGGATCATACGCCGATGCGTTACGCCGTACAGCCAGCATCGAGCAAAAAGCGCAAATGTTGGAACTCATTCATTCCATTACACGCGGATATGCCTCTTATTGGGCATTACAGGAACAAGAAAAGCTCCTTTCCGAAAATGCCAACTATGCCCGTAAAAAACAAAAGCTGGTTGAACGCGCAGTAAATGAAGGTCGTGTTGATGCGGCAGATGCCAAAATCTTTAAAGCCGAAGCACTGCGTTTAGAAGAACAGCTTCGTGTTGTTCGTGCAAGAAAGGCAAACGGTGCGGCTAATCTTTTACGCATGGCAGGAATGGATCAAACGAGCTTTGAGGCGACACGGCCTAAAAGTCCTGAAATTCCTGCACTTGCAGAATTAACGTCACTTGCAGGTCATGAAGGGTCTATTCGTAGTTTGCTGGAAAGCCGCAAAGCTCTTGCAGAAAGACGCTATAACGTAGCCCGGCAAGATGCTAGCTTTCCTGAATTTGCGCCTCGTGCAGTTATCGAGCGCGATCTGGATGAAAATAGCACCGCCATTTTATTCGGTGTGAATATCGCTATACCGATTTGGGATCGTAATAATGCAGAGCTTTCTAGAGCCAATGCAGAACGCCGCTTGGCACAAAGCAATCTCAATGCGTTAAATGAGCAGAACTTTGCGAATGTGCTAGCAGCATCTTTTGAACAAGCTAAGGCCACGCAAATTTCCGCATCGACCTATCGGAACAAAATCGTCCCGTCATGGAATGATGTGCAATCGCTCACAGATGAGAAATTTGAAAATGGTCAGGCTTCGATTCTTGATTTGTTTCAGATGCGGGAGCGCATTACAGATGTGCAAAGTGAAGCCTTACAAACGTATCTAAATTCTATTGAGGCGCGGATCGAACTTGAAAGCTTAATCGGACAAAGCCTCACAGATATAAAGGAATAAGCCATGAAGAAATTTTTATTAACACTCTCATTTTTAACGCTCATCAATCCGGCTTTTGCAGGGCCGGGCCACGACCATGGCGAAAGTGCATTTGCAGGTGGCGCAGGGCCAGCCACTCATTTTGACCTCACCGATCAACAAATGAGCAATCTTGATATTCAATCGGCAAAGACTGAATTTCTGCCTATCACGGATACAGTTGAAATGCTGGCTTTCACTGAATTGCTGCCGGAAAAGCAGGCTTCAATCTCTCCGCGCTTTGGCGGCAAGATATTGGATATTGCTGTGAAAGTCGGACAAGAAGTTAAAAAAGGGCAACGGCTTGTCACGCTTGAGCCTGTGAGTGTGGGGAATAGCAATGTGGTTCTATCTGCGCCGATAGATGGATTTGTTTTGAATCTTCATGCCGGTGTTGGTCAAATCGTTGATGCGGGCGGCGATATTCTTGAAATCGGCGATGCAACGCAAATGTTGGTGCGCGGCGTGGCTTATGAAACGCCGGATATTACAGCAATCAAAGTTGGCCAGAAAACAGAAATCCATCTGGATATTGATCCCGACCGTCATATTCATGGCACAGTTCAGCGCATTAACCGTGTGATTGATCCTGAAAGCCGGACATTCTCGGTTTTCGCCCTGATTGAAACGCCCGAAGGCGATATTCAACCCGGCCTGCAAGGAACAATGGAAATTTTCACAGGCAATGGCGCGCCGGTTCTGGCCGTGCCAAAACGCGCCGTACTTGGAGAATTAGGCTCATATTTTGTTTATGTGATTAAGGATCAACATATTGAAAAACGCGATGTGAGCGTGGGCGTAAAAACAGGTCATCATATCGAGATTAAAAGCGGCTTGTTTCCAAATGAGCGCGTGGTGACCAATGGCAATTACCAGCTTCAATATATTTCTATTGGTGGTGTTCAAGATCATGACCATGATCATAGTAATGAGCCAAGCGCAGATAATCACGAAGGCCATAACCATAATCACGAGGAACATGTAGGTCACGATCACGAAAATGAACCGCACGACCACGACAATCATGAAGGTCATGATGACCACGCGGATCATGCTGATCATAGCGGCCATGAGCATTAAGGAGGGAACGAAATATGTTTGATGCAATTATTCGTTTTGCCCTGAACTATCGCCTTTTGGTGGTAACGATTGCGGCTCTTTTAATGGTTTACGGCGCTCAAGTTGTGCGAATGCTTCCCGTTGATGTGTTCCCCGATCTTAACCGTCCAACCGTCACAATTATTACGGAAGCCGAAGGGCTTGCACCCGAAGAAGTGGAAACACTTGTGACCTTCCCAATCGAAGCCGCTATGAACGGTGCAAGTGGCGTTGTACGGGTACGCTCATCATCATCTATCGGCTTTTCGATTGTCTATGTTGAATTTGATTGGGATAAGGAGATTTACCTTGCCCGGCAGATTGTTGCAGAAAAGCTTAACCAAGTCGCAGGAAGAATGCCGGAAGATGTGCAATCCGTTATGGGGCCGGTGTCTTCGATCATGGGGGAAGTCATGTTTATTGGCGTGACATCGGAAAACCCCAATATTACGCCGCTTGATTTACGTACGATTTCCGATTGGGATGTAAAGCAACGGCTTTTAGGGATTAGCGGTGTATCGAAAATCACAGCGATTGGTGGCGATGTAAAACAATATCATGTGCTGGTTGATCCCCAGAAAATGCTTAATCACGGTATTACATTGCATCAAGTTCAAGAAGCGCTAGAAAATGCCAACGTAAATACCACAGGCGGTTTTCTGCTTGATGCTTATCAAGAACATTCCGTGCGTAATTTGGGGCGTATTCAATCCCTTGATGATCTTGAAAAAACGGTCGTAGCCAAAGAAGTTTCACCCGATAAACCGGCGTTAACCTTGGCGGATGTAGCCGAAGTCAAGTTGGCCGGGCCAATATCCAAACGCGGTGATGCGTCCATTAACGGCAAGCCTGGCGTATTGCTGGCCGTATCAAAACAACCGGGGACGGATACAATTGGTTTGACCAATCGCATTGAACAAGAACTGGCATCGATTGAAAAGACGCTTCCAGAGGGCATTATTCTTAACCCCGAAATCTTTAAACAAGCTGATTTCATTGAAAACGCCATTCATAACATCATCGAAGCCTTGCGAGATGGGTCTATTTTGGTGGCGATTATCTTGTTCCTGTTCCTCCTGAATTTCAGGACAACTGCGATAACGCTGGTTGCTATACCTCTGTCATTAGTGGTGTCTTTTATCATCTTTAAGTGGTTTGGGATGAGCATTAATACCATGACGCTTGGCGGTTTGGCTGTGGCGATTGGTGAGTTGGTCGATGATGCGATTGTGGATGTTGAAAATGTATTCAGGCGATTGCGCGAAAACAGGAACAAGGCAAAGCCGGAGCCTGTTTTAAAAGTCGTTTTCAAAGCGTCCAAAGAGATCAGAAATTCAATCGTATTTTCTACGATCATTGTCTTTATGGTTTTCTTGCCGCTTTTCGCTATGAGCGGCCTTGAAGGGAAAGTCTTTATTCCACTTGGCGTTGCTTATATCACGGCGATTGTGGCCTCTATGATTGTTTCCTTGACGGTCACGCCTGCCTTGTGTTCATACCTCTTGCCAAAGATGAAGCGTATGCAGGATGAAAAGGATGGTTGGCTGGTTCGGCAATTAAAGGCGGGACATGCCAAGGTTTTAAATCTGGCCTTGCCACGCCCTAAATCTGTTTTGGCGATTGTCGCCGTGATGTTCTTAGGCGCATTGATGCTCGTTCCCACCTTCGGGCGTGAATTTTTGCCTGAATTCAACGAGGGCAGTTTTACGATCAATGTGACATTGCCGCCGGGGACATCACTGGAAGAAAGCAATCGCCTTGGTATTTTGGCAGAAAATCTCATGCACGAAATCCCCGAAGTGACCGAAACAGGACGCAGGACAGGCCGTGCCGAAGAGGATGAACATGCGCTTGGTGTGAATACAACGGAACTGGAAGTGACGCTGAATTCCTCTGATCGGCATAAAGAAGACATCGTTGCGGATATTCGTGAAAAGCTCGGTTCAATCCCCGGTGTGATTATCAATATCGGTCAGCCAATTTCTCACCGTATTGATTTCATCACCTCCGGCATTCGGGCACAGATTGCGGTCAAAATCTTTGGTGATGATCTGAATGTACTAAGAGCCAAAGCCGCAGAAGTGCAGGAGTTGATTAAAGGCGTTGAGGGAATTGCTGATCTTCAAATGGAACAGCAACTTTTAATCCCGCAAATTCATGTGAATTTTGATCGTGATAAAGCAAAACAACATGGCGTAATGATCGGGGAAGCTGCGCAGCACGCCGAACTTGCCATGCAAGGGCAAACTGTCACTAATATCATTGACGGTAACCGCTTGTTTGATGTTGTCTTGCGCCTGAATGATGAAGCGCGGGAGGACAAAGAAGCAATTGGTAAGATTCCTTTTGAAACATTGCGCGGCAATGTTGTGCCGTTACAGCTTTTTGCAGATATTGAAGAAGCTAAAGGGCCGAATTTGATTAACCGCGAAGGTGTGAACCGCCGCATGGTCGTACAAGCCAACACGCAAGGCCGCGATGTGGTGAGTGTCGTTGAAGATATTCAAACCATACTTGATGAAAAACTAGAAATGCCATCGGGCTATTACATTAGCTATGGCGGACAGTTTGAAAGCCAAGCTAAGGCGCAACGCAACATCTTGATTTTAAGTATCTTTTCATTACTCGGTATGTTTCTCGCGCTCTACACGCATTTTCGTTCGGTAAGCCTAAGCCTGCAAGTTATGCTTGCTATTCCGTTGTCCTTTATTGGCGCGGTCATCGGCATTTATTTAACAGGCGGTGTGTTCTCGATTGCCACAATGGTTGGTTTTATAACCCTTACAGGAATTGCATCACGAAACGGCATTATGATGATTTCGCATTATCTTCACCTCATGAAGTACGAGGGTGAAAGCTTTGATCTCAAAATGCTCAAACGCGGAACGCAGGAACGTCTAGTGCCTGTATTGATGACTGCTTTAACGGCTTTGCTTGCCCTCACACCTCTTGTGATGGCAGCAGGAGAAACCGGAAAAGAAATCCTTAGTCCAGTTGCCACAGTCATATTTTCAGGGCTATTTAGCTCCACGCTCTTAAACCTAATCGTCACGCCTTTGGTGTTTTGGAAGTTTGGCGAAAAGGCTGTACAGAGCCATTTAACAAGCAATAAAGAGGAAGTCTTATAATGGGACACGGACATCACCACCACCACCATCATCACGGCGACCCATCTGAAATGAGTGAACGCCGCTTATGGTGGGCTGTTGGCGCAAATATGCTTCTGACATTGGCGCAAATTATTGGTGGCCTTATATCCGGCAGCCTCTCTTTGATTGCTGATGCACTGCATAATTTCAGTGATGCGGCCTCTCTTGTTATTGCTTTGGTTGCTATTCGCATTGGACGTAAGCCGCCGGATCAATTCAAAACTTTTGGTTATAAACGCGCCGAAACCATAGCAGCCCTAATTAACCTAACTACTTTAATCATTATCGGCCTGTATCTTTGCTATGAAGCCATCATGCGCTTTATCACGCCAGAACCGATAGCGGGATGGACGATTGTGATTGTTGCTGGTATAGCTTTGGTGGTTGATATATTAACAGCCGCTTTGACCTATAGCCAATCCAAAAACAGCATGAATATGCGAGCTGCATTTCTCCATAACTTAACAGATGCGCTAGCTTCGGTTGGTGTGATTATCGCCGGAACACTGATTTTACTTTATGGTTGGGTATGGACGGATGCTGCAATGACGTTGTTGATTGCCGGATATGTTTTATATCACGGATTACACGAAATTCCGAAAGTCATTCATTTGCTTATGGAAGGCACACCGGAAGGCATTAAGATCAAAGATGTAATTTTAGGTATGGAAACACAGGGTGGCGTTCAAAATGTGCATCATGTTCATATCTGGCAACTGGATGAACATCGCAACGCTCTGGAAGCGCATGTGGTGATAGATGAACAAGGCCGCATGGATGAGATCAAGCGAGACTTAAAGCAATTACTCAAAGATCGTTTTTCTATCGACCACTCAACCTTAGAATTTGAACATGAAAAGTGTTCTGAACATCACGCACCCAAGAAAGGAAATGAACATGATTAAAAATATATTAGGAATATGCGCAGTAGCTATGCTGTTAACTTTTCCTGCAAAGGCGCAGGACGGGCATGAAGGCCATGACCATAGCGGACATGATCATTCACAACATGCGGGAGAGCTGGAACTTGTTATCACGCCAATTTCTCCAAGTGAATTAAAGGCCGGTGAAGCAAACGAAGTGTCCTTGTTTATTCAAGATATGCAGGCCAAACCCGTTGATGTGTCGCAGTTTGAAGTAGTACATACACAACCTGTTCATTTGCTAATTATCGAGCCGGGATTGAGCGATTACCACCATGAACACCCTGTTCAAAAAGCAACAGGGCAGTATGCGTTTAGCTTTACGCCTCAAACCGCCTGTTCTTACCGCATATGGGCAGATGTACAGCTTAAAGGCTCATACCAACATTACATCCCTGTTGAATTAAAAGGCGCAGAAGATTGCAAAGAGCCGATTGAAAAAACAGTCAATCTTGAAGCCTTTTCACAAGGTTATGATTTTAAGCTGGAACTCGAAGGTGATTTAAAAGCAGGCGAAGCTGTGTTTGCGAATATGAGTATTTTCAAAGACGGAAGGCCAGTTGATTTCCTAGAGCCTGTTATGGGAGCTTTCGCACACATGGTTGGTTTTTATGAAGATTATGAAACAATCGCTCATATTCATCCCATGGGCAAAGAACCAACAGAAGACACCGAACGTGGCGGCCCATCTTTACGCTTTCATATTGAGCCAGAGCAAGCAGGATATTTAAAGCTGTTCGCTCAAGTGCAGATTGATGGAAAGCAGGTCTTTGCGCCATTTGGTGTTACGGTTAAATAACTTCTTAAGGGGTAAAAAGTAGCCCCCTATTCCAAAAAATAGGTATTTATTTCCGTAAGATAAATTATCACACTAATATCAAGACACCCCTAACAGAGTAAAAATGAACGCAATTCCTCATCAAAAACCAGATTTTAATGTCGCAATTGGAAAGCGACTAATGCTTATACGTCTCAGTGCTAACCTGTCTCAAGGCGAGCTTGGTGAGAAAATTGACGTGAGCGCACAGCAGGTTCATAAATATGAAACTGGTGAAAATCGTCTAACGGCTGAACGCATTAAAGATTGCACTCATATCTTCGGTGTGCCGGTCAATTATTTCTATGGTGATGATGCCGCCTTTAATGAAAGCGATTTAGACACCAATATTGTCAATATTACCCGCGAAATGGTTGGGTTCCCTGAAACGGTCAGAAATGACGTGCTTCAGCTCGTAAGAAGCGTTAAAAAGCTTCTTTAGCGAGCCATTTCGCATAAGATCTAACATCTATCATAGGTACTGTTGCGCTGCTTTGAAGCAAAGCTATTAGCTCAAAAAGAAATGTTGTGGCCGATTTTTCTTCTGTTCGGATATTATACTTACCATCTTGATAACCAATAACACCATGAGCCGCAACACACCCTATATCTAAACGCTCATCTTCATATTCAACATCATTTAATGCTTCGAGCAAAGGATTTCCCATTGGGGGCTTCCAGATGCTTTCGAGAGCTAAAATTCCACCGAATATATGTGGTAATGGTTTAGGGGGATATGTGCCTCCAGCATGAGGTATTGGCAATGATGTCCGATGAAGCCTTCTAACGCTTGAAGTTTTTTCTTTTGCTGCTTTGATATTATCTTTACTGACATCTTGCTTCGTTTCAAAAACTGCATATACGCTCTCTGCGGGAATTACTTTTTGTCCTTGGAAATCAAAAATAAAAGGTGAGTATTGTCTGTCAAAAACAACTACATCTATTTGCAAGCTAAAAGCCCCTTTGCTATCGACGACTGTTGCTTTTTCAGCGCGATAGCGTTCAGGTAAATATGTAGAAAGCATTTCTAACCAAGTGTTTTCACTAGCATCACCCTTTGTAGTTGAATGGCCAAAGACTTTTCTGGATGCCTTGAGCTTGCTTTCTATATCTTGGTGTAGCTCTGTTAAAATACTGGGTAGAGACCATCCGCTTGAATTATCCTTTTCTAAATCTGATTTTAGTTTACCCATTTCATTCATCCCTAAATGGCGGTGTTGGCTCTGTATCATTTGCTATCTTCATTACACCCTCAAAAGTTACAGCAGTATTTGGATAAGCGTTAATCACGATATTAGGTAAAAGCCTTTGTGTAAGGTCAGAAAAAGTGCAGCCATATTGACGGCCCTTAGTGTTACCCGTTGCATTTATGACTGCTTTCACCTGATCTCCAGACAACCCTAATTCTGTAAGAGCTGGTTCTAAAACTAATTTACGCTGTGCATCGTTAGGTCTATTAAATTTTAATATATCCGCAGCTCGTCTTTTGACGGCAGGATCAATAGCAGATAACCGATTGGTGCACATAATTACCGCAGCGGGAAGCTTTGCCTCTGCAATCCTATCAACTCCACGTATGAAAGCATTAACACCTGCTCGATCTTCATGGTGCATTTGGTCGGTCTCACGGGATTGTACCAATGCATCAGCCTCATCAATCAACAAAACGACACCACCACGGGATTTCCCTGAAGGATTATGAAGTTTTTTCGCTTCATCAAAGGTGTAATTAAAAGCAGCAGATACGAGGGACGTCATCTCCCCTACTCTTCCTGAACCTCTGGTTGCTAAACTGAGTGGAAATAGAGTTATATCAACGCCTTCCTGTCGTGCAACGGCATCAGAGATTGTCTCTGCAAGTTCTGTTTTTCCAGTCCCGACGTCGCCAGCTAAAATGATCAACGGTGGCTTACGCAAGACCGTTTCAATTAAAGTGTTCGCCTGTGGATGAAACTTTGAAGACCAGCTTCTTAAACCGTCTGGGTTTATAAGCATGCCCAAAGTTTTAGCCAATCTGTTTTTTTGTTCATCAATTCCAATAAGTCTACCTAACCTACCTTGAGCGTATGGATCTGGAAAGCTGAGGCGCCTATCAAATAAATTTTCTGTAGCAATTTGTTGTTCCATAATTAATACCGTTTAATTGTTGCGCGTTTTAATGACCGGCCGCCAGATGAATATACATGGTCGTCTTCCCAATATCCATTTTCAACACTTGGGGTTTCAGCCGTAGTTCTTTTGATAGAAAGTCTGCGACGAACGACATCCCTCTCAATATCCATCAAATTAAACCAAGTTGAGGAATAGCTTAAGTAACTGTAGAAACTTGCGCCTGAGATATCTATCCCGGGACGAATTTTTCCAGGGTCATCATCTGCCACCATATCCCCACTATCAGTGGCATGATATTTGAGTGCAAGTACCCAATTATCGTTTCTTATAAAGCCATAAGTCACAGTTTCGATATATCCTTTAGGCAACATTTCAATCAATTCTTCTTGATAATCGGCAATCTGGGCATCTGTAGGCTTTCCATTGTAAAGCCTTTGAATGCGTTTCAAATCAGCAGCCACCTTTGATGCTATATGTTTTGCATGAGTTACTGTAAAAGTTTGTGTTTCTGAATATGTATATGATCCGCTCATTACTTACGCTCCAAAACTTGACCCTAATATTTTTTGCCAATGTCTAACGGTTTCTGCCTTTGTTGTAGCGTATAGTGCCGCATCTATAGCATCTCCCGCTGCCAAAGCCTCATCCACAATCAAGTCTGCTTCTTGTTTTGTATAATAAAGGCCCACATTGTTTGCTGGATTCACTGGGTCAACCACTTCGATTGGTGCGCTATCAATACTTACTTCATTTGCTTTGTAATAATCAGGGAACACAATACGCGAACGAAAATCATCAGTTACTATGTAATTAAAGAAACCAGCTAAAGATTCAGTATAATCATTAAAATTCATGCCGTTGTCGGCAAGATGAGACAGAATCATTTCGATCATAAAAGATTTAAAACGAAATCCATCAATTTCTGATTTTTTGTTTCGCGCCCAATATTTAACAAGCCGGATTGTTTGCGCAAAATGAATATTGTTTGCCTGTTTGCGCTTTCTTATAAACTCTAAATGCATAGGAATGCTGGTCATAAGCCTTGAACCATCCCTTTGCGAAATTAAGTATCCCCTGCCCTGCGGGTCGCCCTCATATATTACCGGAACAACATCCACATCGAGACCGGTTCCGCGGAATGAAATCGTAACTGAATATGTTTGCGGTGTAATTTGATCGGCACTCATATTTGGAAATGCCATCCGCAATTTTTCTGCAAGCCATCTTATTAGTTCTGCAACATCACTTGGTGCATTGCTTCCTTTAACATAAACAGCAACATCAATATCATTGATAGTTCTTAGAGCTGTTCCTTTTGCAAGGCTGCCAGATAACAACATTTTTACTAGACCAAAATCAGGGTGCTCGTTCAAATAAGTCCCCAATCGATCGCGAAGCCGATTTACTTGTGCCCTATATTCGCTCGCTACATCTCTTGGCAAGTTCACACGCTCATCTGCGAAAGTGGCAATAGTGTTATGGTTTACGTGTTCTTTTGTCATCTTCAAAAATTCTTCTATTATCCGCGCTCAAACGGGCAGCAGATTTAATATCCTGTGATTGATTACCTACGATATGTAGTAGTGAATGATTAATATATACACATCATGTAGTGTTTTACAAGCGTGTAAATCACCTTATTAACAGCTTACTTTAAGTAAGGAATGTTCTCAGATTTTACTTTAAGATAGACCTTATTAGCCATTTACAATACGATTTGTTTTGTAACTGTAGATAAAATTAATTTTCATTTATATCAGCTAGTTACGAGCATTTTTATATTTAAAATATTAGATTACTAAGGCTGTCCGCCTCGCGCCGTTCAAGCGTTGAATCCCAAAAATAGAAACGAATATATTCCTGCTTTTTCGGCATGCTTTTGAAAAAGACAAGAATATTTCTTCGATTTTTTTGACAAGGGTTTTTGTAAAAACCTTCATCGCTTGATCGTTGCTACCCGATCCTCGCCGGAGACGAGGTTGCATAACGCAACTCAACTCCAATTAAAGAGGATTTTATTATGACTAAAATAGATGTTTATCAAGATGTAACAAACCGAATTATAGAAGCGCTAGAAAAAGGCTTGGATGAAAAATTTGAATTGCCTTGGCATGGCGTCTCTCAAGTCCCTGAAAATGTTCATACAGGCAAAAGATATAAAGGCGTGAATGTTCCCCTACTCTGGGTTTATCAGCTCACAGAAGGCTATCAATCTGGAATTTGGGCAACTTATAAGCAATGGCAAGACCAAGGCGCACAGGTTAGAAAAGGCGAGAAATCCGCGCACATCGTTTTTTGGAAAATGATTAAGCAAGAGCCTACCCAAGACAATGAAGAGCAATCTATGCGCATGTTTGCGAAATGGTCA
This sequence comes from uncultured Pseudobdellovibrionaceae bacterium, assembly GCA_964611755.1. GTDB lineage: Bacteria > Pseudomonadota > Alphaproteobacteria > Micavibrionales > Micavibrionaceae > CAZTBB01. The sequence continues at coordinate 8,031 of CAZTBB010000031.1, read as the reverse complement.
CGCGTTTTTAATGCCGATCAGGTTGAAGGCTTTAACCCTGATAGTGATTTTATTCCGTCTGATATTGGAGCTATAGGCGCTGCTGATACCCTCATTGACGCAAGCGGCGCAGATATTCGCCACGATGAAATTAAAGCGTTCTACTCCCCTTCTGGCGATTTTATCAATATGCCTCCTATTGAGCGCTTTAAAGAAACATCAGATTCAACGGCAACTGAGAATTACTACAGCACTATTTTTCATGAACTTACGCATTGGACCGGCGCAAAACATCGCCTTGATCGATTGCCATCCGAAAAATTTTCCAAGAGTGATTATGCTTTTGAGGAATTGGTGGCCGAACTCGGTGCTGCAATGAGTTGTGCATCAACTGGTGTAACCGCCCTGCCCCGCGCCGATCATGCAAAATATATCGCGTGTTGGCTGAAAGCCTTACAGGATGATAAGAAATTTATCTTCTCCGCCGCTTCACACGCACAAAAGGCCGTTGATTATCTCTACAGTTTTACGGAAATGGAGAAGGCGGCATAGCCGCCCTACCCTTTTCTTCAAATTTAAAAATAGAGATAACGCCTGAAATGCGAGATATTAAAGACATGCGGTTTTACGTTTCCATGATTGTGATGATATTGGCGGCCTCCCCTGCCCTTGCCAATGATTTGTTTGTGCGCGATGGCGACAGTTTTGCTATTGGTTCACAAGAAATCAGGCTATGGGGCATCGATGCGCCCGAATACCCGCAATATTGCATTCAGAATGGACAATTGATCCCTTGCGGTAAATACGCTCGCCAGAGGCTTGAAAATCTTCTTAAAGGCGAAGAGCTCGAATGTGAACGCATTACAACCGATCGCTATCAACGCATCATTGCACGCTGCTCTGTGCGCGGCGAAGATGTGGCCGCTCAGATGGTTTGGGCCGGCTTTGCCTTTGATTATACACGCTACAGTAAAGGAGCGTACTCAGAGCAGCAAAAAGCCGCGCAAAATGAAAAGCGCGGCTTGTGGTCAATGGAATTTGAATGGCCCTGGATATGGAAGCGGAAAAACTAAGCCCCCTCCCCTACTCCCGATTTTAGCCGAAAAGTTTTTGGAAAAAACCTTTGTTCTTTTCAGCCTCAAGTTCTTTCTTTTGCCTAGAAAACGCTTGCTTAATTCTTTTGTTTTCATCGAGTAATTTTTGCTCGCGTTCCTGACGATCCTTTTCGGCTTTTTCCTGATTGGCTATCCGGCTCTCAAGGGCCTTAATCGATTTTTGCCAGTCGCTATTACCATCTGAATCTTTGCTTTTATTTTCCAGCAAAAGCGTCATTCGTTTTTGACCTTCTTGTGCTTCTGTTAGACGTTCGCGTAAGAAATTTCTTTCTTCTTCAATTTGCTCCGCCTTTCCTTCGACTAATCTTTTCTCGTTTTGGAGCGCATCGATCTGCGCTTGTAAGCGCTCTATTTCGCCATTTCCAGCCACTTGCACACTCTGCACACCCTCCCCTTGTGCAGTTGCACGCTCTTGCACACTGTCATTGCTCTGCATTTTCTGGAGGTTTCTTAAGACCGTCTCATCGCCATAGACTCTTTTGAGTTCGCTTAGGTCGACAACTTTCTCATCGCTATCATTGCGCTTGGTTGTTATAGGTTTGCTCTCTATGTGGTTATAGAATGTACGGCGTGATACACCAGCTATATTTGCGGCATCAGTCATGTTAAATTCGGTTTGCATCACAAGATCCCTTTCCATTATCTTTTATTTCTTCACACGGTGAAATTGCGCAGGCCTGCACAGTGATGCACATATAATAATAGAATTTTGTGTGCATGAAAAGAAGTTTCACACTTGCACATGTGTAGCTGTGAATATATGTGCATTAGTGTGCAAATTACCCATATTTTGCGCAATGTGATTCGTGTAATTGCACATGTCTGCACGTGCAGTCCTGTAAATATGCACAATGATGCACAAAATGCATTGCACAGCTATAATTGATAAAAATCCTTGTAAATAGCCACTTTAGGTCCGTGCAACTAAGTGTGTAAGTGTGCAATTTGTGTATAGTCTTGTGGAAAACTTCACACTGTGTTAGTTTTTGGTATGTCCGATTCCCTTCCCTGGGGAATTGAAACTGTCCTACCAACTAACTATTCAAAGGAGAAGCACCGAAACTGTCTTTAAAAGACCCTAGATAAGTAAAAACCGCTGTTGGCGCAGCGGTCTTTAAAAATCGAAAGCGAACTTTCTTCGTATTCTTCATAGATAGTACCGCTATTCGAATCGGGTTGCAAGTCTTTAATGACTTCTGCAAACCCTTTCTTATTGCTTATTCGCAGCGATTTTTCAGATAGTGCTTATAATCATATGCAGACACAAATTTTTCCAGAAATGAACACGCCGGGGGGAGGGCGCATAGCTTCCCCAAAACTCAGACAGTCCATAGAACAGTGCGAAGATTTCGCCGGATTAGAAGAAAACGTCAATCGTTATGATCTTCTTCTCTTGGTGAAAAGGGCAGGGAAGGCCGCCGGCTTTTCACCCAGAATGATCGCGCTGCTCGATTATTACATGAGCTTTACCCGCGATATTGACTGGGAGGAGGGGAGCCGCCCGATCGTTTATCAATCTTTGGCCAAAACAGCCCTCGATATGGGCGTCTCAGAACGCCAGGTTCAGATTTTAGAAAAGCAGCTCTTCGAAGTCGGCGCCTTAACATGGCACGATAGCGGTAATCACCGCCGTTATGGTCAGCGTTGTGACGAAACAGGGCAAATCTTATTCGCCTATGGCGCTGAATTAACGCCTCTGGCTTATTTGAAAGCCGAGCTGCAAGATAAACTGCACGAAAAGCAGCTCTATGATAAAGCCTGGATGGAAACAAAACGCCAGATTTCATACTACCGCCGTCAAATTCGCGCCATTTTACTGGAAGCGGAAAGCGGGGCAGGGGAGTCTGATGATGGTTTTACCCTCGATGAAGCCGAGCTGATCGATTTTTGCGGCCGTTATGAGCAAATTGCGATTTCCATTCGGACCTATATGGATTTAATCGCCCTTAGAGAGCTTCTTGATAAACATAAGCATCTTCATGAGATGTTGAGCGCAAAAGTTACTGAGCATGATCAGAAGGCTCTTAAAAGCGCAAATAACACTCAATTGTCTGAAAAAGATTCATCCAAGGACGATTCAAATGACGTTCACTACAAATATACAAATAAAAAACAACTTAATAAATTAAGTACCAGTAGGACTTCGCCCAATTTCCTTCAGGAAGGAGTAGGCGATCCCTCACAGCGTCAATTAGACATTGGTATAAGCGGAGAGGGGAGTAAAAGGCCAAGTAAGCAACAAGAAAGAGAAGATGAATCATCAGACGACCAGTCTACCATTCTCTCAACAGGTCTTCAGCACATTACCCTAAAACAATTGCTCAATATTTCGAGTGATCGTTTAAAGGCGCAGCTTCCCGTTGAACCAAGAGCGATGACAGCCAATGATTTTGTTGAGGCGGCCTATCGTTTGAACCGGACTTTAGGGATTTCTCAAAACTCCTGGGGTCATGCGTGTATGACGCTGAGCCGAATAGGGGCTGCCGTTTGCGTGATATTGACCGATCAGGCGAATTTACGCGAAGAAAACCGCGTCATGAAGCCCGGCGCTTACTTCAATACGATGGTCAATCGTGCTAAAACAGGTGATTTGAAGCTTCATAAATCCGTCATGGGGATGATCCGCCGCGCCAATGACGAAGCTTTAAACGATGATCTCGATCAAAAAGCCGAAAAACGAGAGCAGGGGGGCTATTAGGATGAATACCAATATCCTTTTACAGCCTTTTTCGTTCAGATGTTCTTGTAATGTTCTATTTTTTGAGTCATATCTAGCATCATGTGGAACGCCGTCAAAAACGATGTGCCGAGAGAACATCTCCGGCAAGAAGCCTTTAACACCCTCGAAAAAGCCATTGAGGACTGTATTGAATACGATGTCCGCTCTACAGAGGTCTATGCTGCGCTCGATTTTTTGCAAAAGAGCTGCCCAAACAAGTGGGGATTTACGCTTTTTCGCGAAGGTCTTGAGCAATTTGACTGTAATATCCGGGCGCAGTATCTTCGTGAAGGATTGTCCTACATCAAGAAACACACTGGATATAGCTGTGAGCGCGGCAAATAGCACAAATTATCTTGACTTTTGGGCACAAATGTGGGTACACTTGAAATATAAGACAAAGGAGCTTGCTATGAGTATAGTCGCAAAAAAAGATGATATGTTTAAGTTTCGCATTGATGCTGCCACAGAAGCCCTGATGGAGCGTGCGCGTCGTCATGTGAATTTGGATAAAAGCAAATTTGCCCGTCAAAGCATTCGTGAAAAGGCTGAATCCATCATTGCACAGCATGAAAAAACGTCTTTTAGTGAAAATGACTGGCATATGTTCTTTGATGCAATCGAGAATCCACCAGAGCCTAATGAGCGTCTTAAGAAAGCTGCGGCTCTTTACAAAGAAGAGATTGCGTCATCCTAAATGCAATTTGAATTACTAAATCCTAAAAAGCACGATCGTAAGAGCTTCGACTGTGGTGTTGAAGCTCTTAACTTGTATCTGCAACGCGCCGCCAATCAAGACAGCAAAAGAAGCATTACCAGAGTGCATGTGATGGTTGAAGGAAAGCGGATTATCGGTTTTTTTACGCTCTCCGGGCATTCTGTCTTAAGAGATAATTTGCCCGATGATGTGAAGATTTCGAGCTATAAGGATCTTCCGTTTTTATTATTGGGGCGTTTGGCCGTTGATGTTGAGTTTCAGGGCAGGGGATATGGTGATCTGCTCATCTATCATGCTTTTAAAAAGACAGCTGCGATTGCAGAAGATGCAGGTATCCTTGGGATTATTGTTGAAGCAAAAGATGATCGTGCCGCCTCGTTTTATGATGGAATCGGGTTTTTACCCCTCGAAGCCACGCCGCAGCGCATGGTTCTTCCGATACAGACAATCAATTCCCTTTTAGAGCAGGCCGGTTAATTAACATTTAGGTTAATAATTGGTGTAAAAAATTAATCTATAGGTTAATTGGGCGTTCCCCGTCTTTAGCGGGTCAGGCTTTACTCGCCAAGGCTCCCCGAACCACTTTGAAGTAAAGCGTTTCGGCCCTTCGGGTGACAATCCTTAACGCGGACCAGGCAAGAACGATGAGTCAAATGACCCACCGTCTGTCCTTTAATCATTACTTACTTAAGATAGATAAGAATGAGAATGATGATTTTTAATATAAGAATCAGCAGTTCCATATTGTCCTCCTTAAAGTAGAGGTTTCTCCAAAGGATTTTGGATTATAAGTATTTATAAAAATCAGAATTTTGACCCTGCGCGGCCTTTGCAAAGTGTCAAAACAGGGTGTCATGACCCTAAAATGACTTCAAATTAATCTTGGCGCGTTCCGTCAAATCCCAAAGCCAAAAAATAGAAAAAATGACGGCTTTCATGTCGGCTGCGCCGCCACAAACCTTCCGCAATTTTTATCGATTTTTCGCCCAAGCCCTTCATGGAAGGGTTTGGGTTTGACCTCTCTTGCCGCTTGAAGCTCGCCGTTCCTGCTCGCCCCGAAAAAAGTATGTTTCGGGGCGCAATTAAAAGGAAAGGAATTGATATGAGCCAAACAACTGACAACAGCGATAAAACACCACTTCGCAAAGAAGACTTAATCCAATTTACAGGGAGTGAAACTTGGTATCGCCATAGCCTGTTTCGTAATTTTCTCTACACCGATGGGGCACACTATGTCGCTGAACAAGCCGAAGCATACTGGCTGATTGATAAAATTATGGAGTGCCAAGCCAGTGTTCCCAAACTCTCTGGCGAAGAATTTTGCGTCTGGGATTTAAACCTGAATGAAGAAGGGGAGGGGGCAATGCTTATTTGCACCGATGGCAATGAAAACGAACTTCACCGCGAAAAAATCCCTTTCACCGATTTTCCGCTCAAGACCATCCGCTTTTATTTCCAAAACAACACCCTGTTTCTCCCAAGTGAATATTAAAGCGCCGATTGCATCACAGAAGCCATTCGGGATGGGTGGCTTCGATGATGCAATCCCGCATCACATTTAAACAGCAAAAAAGGAGCTGATATTATGAGCACTCAAATTCTTAAACTTGGCCAAATCAAAACCTCAAAGGACAATACCCGAAAAGGCTTTGATGAAAAATCAATCGAAGGATTGGCGCAATCCATTAAAAATGATGGCTTGCTTCAAAATCTGATTGTTGCCGCCCCGACTTCAAAACGGTCAAAACATACCATTATTTGCGGTGAAAGACGCTTTCGCGCCCTGAATCTGCTTTTAGAGCGCGGCGATATTGACGTTGATTTTCCGGTCAATGTCGAAATCAAAGAGGGTTTAAGCGAAGATGATATTCTACGCATGGCAACAGTTGAAAATGTCCAACGTGAAAATCTTAGCCCCTTGGAAGAAGCCCAAGCGATTGCAACGCTGATTAAGGACGGTGAAAAACTGGATGTGATTGAAAGCCAGACAGGGCTGACCACAAACACAATCCGCAGACGCTTGATGCTTTTGGAATTAAGCGAGTATGTCACCCATGCCCTAAAGACCCGACAAATCAATCTTGCCCAAGCCGAAAGCTTTGCGCTTGCCTCCCATGATGAACAAAATGCGATTTTAGAGCGTGTTTTGCGAGGGTGGTGCAATAGCCCAGAGGATATTAAAGACGCTATTTTGGATGAAAAACCCAATGTCGCATTGGCAATCTTTGATACGTCCCTTTACACAGGCGAATATACCTCCGATCTTTTGGCCGAGGATAAAACCACATATTTCAACGATGTCGAGCAATTTGAAGAACTGCAACGACAAGCGGCTGAAAAACTGGTGGACGAGTTTTCGCAAAGCCATGATTGGGCAGAACTGGAAGAGGGGTATTTTTCATCATGGCAGTATGAAAAGGCCGAAGATGAAAAAACAGGCGGTGTTATCGTCAATATTCGTCCCAATGGCGAGGTTGAAATCCATAAAGGACTTATCAAGCCTGAAATAGATGAATCCAATGTGGTGGCTTTAAAACCAAAACCCAAGGCGACATACGGCAAGCCATTGGTGCGCTATATGAATATGCACAAGGCCGTAGCCGTTCAAAATGCTTTGATTGGCAATCCCCGAAAAACCAAAGAGATATTGGTCGCCAAGAAACTTGCTACATTTACCGAGCATCCTGCCTTGCGCTATTTTGATGATGGAGCGTCAAAATCGGCTTCATTGGACGCACTCAATGCAAAAGCAGGGGTTCTTTTGGCGTATTTCGGTAAAACCGAGGACAGCCCGACATGGCAGGATGTGAAATATCTTTTCCAGTATGATGTGCAAGAAGCCTATTATGCGGTTCAATCTCTATCGGACGAACAATTAGAAGATATTGCCCTCACATTGGAAGCCTTGGAGTTTGGAAGCACCTATCTTGATACGCTCGATATTTATGAAGACAGCGTGTCCAATCATGTGGCACAGGCTTTGAGAGTTGATATGCGTGAGAATTGGCGTCCCGATGAATCGTTTTTGAAACGCCGTAATAAGGAACAGCTTTCGATAATAATCAATGAAGCAGGGTGTTCTTTGAAGTTCGGCAACGGGCAGGGCTATAAGAAAGGCGAGTTGGTTGAAGCTATGGCAAAGCATTTTGCCCATGTTCTCACCCTTGAAGCCCCAAGCGCGGATGAATTGAAGGCGATCTTCTGGATACCAGAAGCAATGTGGTTTCCTGCCATTGACCCTGACGTAAAAGAGGAAACACCTCAAAGCGTTGATGAAGAGGATGAAACTCTCGCGGCTTAATTCCTAGCCCTTACATTTAGCTTTTGACATGAAGCCATGCTGATAATCATTTCAGTGTGGCTTTTTGCTGTATCGAAATGAAGGAAGGGGCTTGCCACCAGTTCAATCAATCCTCATTTTTTAATTTTCAATAATACTGACATATTTCCTTCTTGGGATTTATCGACCAAACAGCCTCATGCCTTTCAAGATTGGCCAA
>CAZTBB010000030.1:0-21443 GCA_964611755.1 uncultured Pseudobdellovibrionaceae bacterium | reverse complement strand
CTTGTCAACGCTCTCGCCATTCCCGAACAATCCAGCAATCGCAGCCGTCAGCGTCGTCTTACCATGGTCAACGTGACCAATCGTTCCGATATTCGCATGAGGCTTCGTTCTTTCAAATTTTTCCTTAGACATCTTTTCTCACCTAAATTTATGTTTTTCAAATTAACCAGCAAACTCAAGAAAAGCACGAACCTCTCTTGACCCAAGGAATGGTTTAGGGAATCACACATGTTTTGTCAATAACTTGCGCCTTTTTTTCGACAATAAAAAAGGCCCGCATTCGCAGGCCTTTTCAGAGATATTGGCGTTATTGAAGCTTATCTTAAGCAAATGCTTCATTCGGCTCGGCATAAACAGTGCCATGCGCACGGGTAATGCTTACCGGCACATCATTGCCTGTCTGCACCATATTTCTGAGCTTTTTCTTCATAGGGCCTGTCACAGTAATAGTAATCTCACCCGCATCAATGCCGTTTTCACGTGCTCTTTGTGCTGCTTTTAACTGACGACGCAGAGCATTCATTACGGATGATGCACGCAATGTATCTTGATGGGCAATGCCATCCATCTTATTACCGATAACCTGGGCATGTGCTCTTTGAAAATCTCTCTCAAGCTCGACCGCTGTTGGCTTTGGCATGCCATTTTCTGTTTCATGGGCTGACCATGCTAAATCAATTTCTTCTAGGACACGCTGTTCTGATGGAGACAAAACAACTTCGCTATCCTGATCGCCTGCAATCAGGTTTTCAAGCCATTGGGCATCCTCACTCTCCAATTGAATTGCCAGCACCGGATCAACATCTTCATATGGCTGGGCAGTTGGCTTGGAACCAACTTTAGGCGCCGCACTTGGATCAACCTTGGCTTGTGTGTCTGCATTGACGGCCGCATGATCAATATCAAGAATAGAGATTGTCGCCGTTTTTTGGCCTTGCGCATCGGTTCCCATGTCATCAAATGCTATTTCAGCAACATAACCACCGTGGCTGCGCATAAGAGTAACCTCTTGTGAGGACAATGTTGTATTGTCTCGGAGCTTCAGAACGGACTTAACTTCAGGATCATGTGCAAAAATGTCGGAATTGGAAACACCGCTCACCTGTGTTTTAGCATTTTTATCAAAAGCCTTGGCTTGGCCTTGTCTTTGACGGTTTTCTTTTATTTCTTTGAAAATAGCAGAAGAATTGGCGCCTTTTACGAGGACGACCGCATTTGGTGATGCAGGTGTAGACATTTCTTATTACTCCATTGTTTACACGATTGATGATTAAGGCATTTGTGTAGAACAAGTAACAAAACCCTGTCAAGAAAAATAAATATTGAAATATTATTTCAAAAAATCTCATTTTAAACATAGTTTATTATTCTGCATCTTTGGCTTTTTCCTTATATTCTGTGTTACAATGATAGTGAGGCCTCAGTATGAGTGCCCATTGATTATACAGGAGGTATAAAAATGTTTATTGGACGTGCACCATATACAGTGCCGCCTTCTCAGCTGTCACGAACAGATGGGACTATTTCTTTCAAACAAAATCCCCCTAAAAGCCCCAATGCACTCTTTCAAGACAATGGAGATCATTTAAAATCTGCGGCGCGAGAGCGATTGGAATATGCCCGCGAACGCCTAAAGGCTCTGCTCTTGCTCTCTATCATTAGTCCGGAAGCCGTCCTAAGACACGCCAAATTCCTTGCACGCGAGCTCGCGCAAATATCAGAGCTCTATGGACAAGGTGTGGAATTATCGCTTCTGCCGGATATTGAAGGCGGCGCGGATTTAATCATCTCACAGGGTTTGGATATTCAATCTGAGCTTGGCCAATATAAGGACAAAATAGCTCTTTTAAACGCTGATCGTGACTTTGCTCTATATGTAGATGCCATTAAATCATCAATAGAAGGTGCCGTAGCGCGCGCAAAAGCACAGATAGACAATAAAAAGAACCAAGAGAGGCTTGCCAGTGATGAACAGGCGATCAAAAGCGCAGAAGAGGCCTTACAAAAAGCGGATCAAGCTCTGAGAGCGCTGCACGATAAATCTATTGAAAACCTTTTCCGATCAACGGATTTTGTTGTTTAGGTCAAAAACATTCTTTTGAAAAGATCTGTTGAAACGGTTTCATCGTAAGAGCAAACAATATCAATAAATAAGCAACCATGACGAAACTCTGTCTTATACTTGGCGATCAATTAAATACATGCATATCGAGCCTTCGAGAGATCGATAAAGGCCGCGACGTTGTTATGATGTGTGAGGTGTCCAAGGAAGCAACACGCATCAAACATCACAAAAAGAAAATCGCGTTTCTTTTTTCGGCTACGCGCCATTTTTCTCGCGAGCTTGAAGAGGCCGGATACACGGTTCACTATACCGCATTGGATGATCCGGATAATGCGGGTTCATTTAGCGGCGAAGTTGAGCGTGCCATCCAAATATACAATCCTGATGAAATCATCGTGACAGAGGCCAGCGAATATAGTGTTCTGGCCGAGATAAAAGAATGGCATGACCGTTTTCACATCCCTGTGCAGATATGCCCGGATGATCGATTTTTATGCACGCATGATCAATTCGCATCATGGGCGAAGGGGCGCAAACAACTGCGCATGGAATATTTCTATCGTGAGATGCGTAAACAATACGACATCCTGATGGATGGCGATACACCCGAGGGTGGTGAGTGGAACTACGATAGTGAAAACCGCAAACCACCCAAAGACGGCCTTAATGTGCCCCAAACATATATATCCGAGCCCGATAGCATCACCCAAGATGTCATTGATTTAGTGGATACTCATTTCTCCGATCACTTTGGTGATCTCTCCCCATTTCATTTTGCCATCACACGCGCACAAGCTTTGCAGGCATTGGAAAAATTCATAGCAGAGCGCCTATGTAACTTTGGTGATTATCAAGATGCCATGGTACAGGGGGAGCCGTGGATGTATCATTCTCATCTTAGCTTTTATATCAATTGCGGATTGCTTCTGCCCCTTGAATGTGTTCAGGCAGCCGAAAAAGCGTACCGTGATGGTATTGCCCCCTTAAATGCCGTAGAGGGGTTTATTCGGCAAATCATTGGGTGGCGGGAATATGTGCGCGGCATTTATTGGCTGAAGATGCCCGGCTATGAGAGAGAAAACTTCTTAGGCGCTGCGCGTTCATTACCGGCTTTATTTTGGGGCGGGGACACGCAAATGAATTGTCTGAAACAATGCGTGTCTGAAACAAAAGAGAATGCCTATGCGCACCACATCCAACGCCTCATGGTGATTGGCAATTTTGCTTTGATCGCAGGCCTTGACCCGGATGAAGTTAATGAATGGTACATGATTGTATATGCAGATGCATATCAATGGGTTGAACTACCGAATGTCACAGGCATGATCTTATTTGCCGATGGCGGCGTGCTTGGATCTAAACCCTACGCAGCGAGCGGATCATATATCAATAAAATGTCGGATTATTGTAAAAATTGCCGCTACAAGGTGACAAAGAAAAACGGCCCGGAAGCGTGCCCGTTCAACTATCTTTATTGGGATTTTCTGATACGCAATATGGATAAGCTCCGGGGCAACCATAGGCTGGGCATGGTATACAAAACCTTAGAGCGTATGGATGAAGAAAAAATACAAGCCATCAAAGATGACAGCACGCGCTTCTTTAAAGCTCTTGAGAACAATGAAAAAGTCTAATCTGCCGGAAAAAACATGCCCGATATGCCAACGCCCTTTTTCATGGCGTAAAAAATGGGAAAAGATATGGCATGAAGTCAAATATTGTTCCGAGCGGTGCCGCACGCAAAAAAATAATACGCATAAAACCCGGCAATAAAGCCCTACAGGATCTGCTTTTCTAGAAACGCCATCAAACGTTCCAACTCGTTCTTTATGCGTCCGTGCAATGCTTGCTTATAATCACGACTCTCATGCATCTTTTGCTCCGCCTCAAGACAAACGGACGACAAATCTTTTGCCCCCATATTAGCCGCCGAGCCTTTTAATTTATGAGCCGCTTTCCTCCATTCTTCTTGTTCACCATCGAGACAATGCTCCAGAAGAGCAATAAGAGATAGCTCCGCTTGTTCGATAAACAAATCTGCCATCTCTTTGATTTCTGCCTTGTCACAATCTTCAAACATGAACATGAAATGTTCTAAATCAATTGGGATATCGTCGCCTGGCTCTATGTTTAAACCTGCCCGCTCTTGCCGGGCATTATCATCATCAAGACCGTCCGCGACAGTGCCTTCATGCTTATTACTTGGTAACCAACGGGACAGAATATGCGTCAACTTTTCCACATCAATCGGCTTGCTGATGTAATCGTTCATACCGGCATCAATACAGCGCTCACGCGCGCCTTTCATTGCATCCGCCGTCACGGCAATAATAGGAATAGCGCCGATACTATCGCCTTCCATATCACGGATATGCTCTGATGCTTCAAACCCGTCCATTTCCGGCATTTGACAATCCATAAATATCAAATCGTAATCTCCGGTTTTGAAATAATTCAGCGCCTCACGCCCGCTTCGACCTTCATCAACATCAGCAAAGCCAAGCTTCTTGAGAACTTTACGCATAAAAAGCAAATTAACAGGATGATCATCAACAACCAGAATCTTACTATCTGTATTAAATGCATATCCGCCGTCTTTTTTATCATTGCGCTGATCTTGGCTGGATGCTTGCTCAACCGGTATGTCGACATAAAAAGTCGTGCCCTTACTCTCGACACTATCGAGTCTTATTTCCCCGCCCATCATTTCAACCAGTTGTTTGGTAATGGATAACCCAAGACCTGTCCCGCCATATTTACGTGCGGTAGATACGTCGGCTTGTGTAAATTTGTTAAATACGCTCTCTTGCTTTTCTTGAGGAATTCCAATACCTGAATCCTCAACGCGCATGTGCAAAACGGGATCACCGGCTCCATCCTTAATACTTGTAATATCCAGGCGCACATAGCCTTGTTCAGTAAATTTGATAGCATTGCTGATCAAATTATTCATGATTTGTTGCAACCGTATCGGGTCGCCATAAATCCATTCCGGCACGATCGGGTTGATGGCACTCTCAAGAGAAACACCCTTGCGCGAAGCTATCGGCTTTAACAAATCGATTGTTTGATCCACAGCCCTGCGCAAGTCAAAAGGTACATGTTCCAACGTCAATTCATTCGCCTCAATCTTTGAGAGATCCAATATATCATTGAGCAAAATAAGGAGGTTGCGCGAGGAACTGCTGATCGCCTCTGCCAACTCTAGTTGTTCCGGCATTAAATTCATGTCTTTGAGTAAATCCGACAAGCCAATAATGCCATTCATCGGCGTGCGCAATTCATGGGACATATTTGCCAAAAAATCACCTTTAGCTCTGCTCGCCACCTCGGCAGCCTCGCGGTTAATGGTCAACTCCGTCTCAAATGCTTTACGACTTGTAATATCGCGCTGAATGGCGGCAAAATGTGTGATTTCACCATCCTCATTCTTCACAGGAACAATACTGATATCAATCCAATAAGCGATACCGTCTTTTGTATAATTCTTGAGCTCACCTGTAAAAGCCTTCCCCGATTGAAGTGTGGCGCGAAGCTCTTCCAAGATACGTTTATCCGTATCATCCGCTTGCAACATTCTGGGCGATTTGCCGATCACCTCTTCCGGCTCATAGCCTGTCATGCGCGTAAACGCTGTATTGACATAGAGAATTTCAGGACCCGGCCTCTCAAGATTTGCATCGGTGATTATGACCCCATCCTTTGCATTGACAATGGCGGCTTCCAAAAGTCGTGCTTTTTCCTGCGTCTTTTTGACATCTGTAATGTCATAGCAATAAACCATAAAGGCCAGTCGATGATTTGTCACAACAGAAGAAATTGTCTGATGATAAATGATGTCACCATAGGTAATCTCTCGTGTAAAAATGTTTTTCTCATCAGATTCCAAGTTTTGATCTTCGATAAAATCAGACAGCCCCCGGAGAACAGGATGCTCGAACCCCTGCTCCTCCAAACCCAGATATTGCGTGTAGGCTGATGGATTGGCATAAATAATATCGCCATCAAATGCTATTTGTATCAAAGGATTGGGGTTATTTATCGGAAACTGGGCAATTTTCTCAGCTTCTTCTTTGGCTGCCTTTAATTCTTTTGCACTTTTCTTTACCCCCCTCACAATCGGTCTTAATACGAATATGCCCTCTAAAACCAGCACCAATACAATAATAAACATTGCGGCGATCTGGATATTACGCATCTGTTTAACACTATCCGTACTCTCTTGCTCGTGCCTTTTCACAGCCTCATCCAAAAGCGCTAAAATTTCATTCGGGCCACGCTCAAGAATATAAACAACATGATCATTATTCAGTGTGATATCAGCGCTATCAGACGAAGCTAAATTTTTGATATGATCAACGTAAATACGGATATTTTTATCGAGCGCATATGACCCAAAATATACATCATTTACATTTTCGGAAAATTCTTCTTCCATAAGCATGCTATGTGCATTTTCAATTTTACTGGCAATATTTATAAGCTCTGATCGAATATTTTGTTCGCGCGGCGTGGAACCATTATTGACTAAATCCAGTGTAAAGAGAGCAGCGCGCTGCGAGAGCATGCGCTGTTTGCCGCTCATATTTATAATGGATGCATCATCGGATTGATTATGTATGAGCGCATCAAGCGCAAGAAACTTAAAAAATACAAGCGCACAAATGCTTAAAAGGGCAAGAATATAAAACCTGGTAAATTTATTAACGCTCATACACACTCATTTTTTAAAATATGGAATGATATCCTCTCACATAATGTAAGAGATTGTCCTTTATAAAAGGTTTAGCAATAAAGCCCGCAGCTCCATCCTCCAATGCGGAAGTAATATTGTCGAGATTATCATTGCCCGAGAACATAACCACGCATGCAGACGGATCTGTTCGCATGATCCATTCCAAAATTTCATATCCGTTTTGGTCAGGCAGATTTATATCCAGAAAAATAACATCCGGATGAAAACTGTTAAACATGTGATAGGCTTTGCTGGCACTTGGCGCTGTTGCAAATTCACATTCATCCATCAGAGTATTGCGCACGATCCAGCGCGTAACGGCATCATCCTCAATTAATAGCACTCTGGGGGGGACATCATCGCCAGACCTGTTTTTATGTGCCATCGCCGGCGCTTTTGTCTTTTGAGGCAAATAATCAAGCAAGGCAGAGCCAGATGGCAAGCGCACCGATACGGAATCCACCAGCCCCTGTTTTTGCAGAACAAAACACGCATAGCCATAAGGGTCATCGCACAAATCATAAAGTTTGTAATCGCTCTGGGTTTTGTTCTCCGAATAAATCAAATCACAAATCTGAAAGCCGGCCTGCTTTAAAATGTCAGCTGATATGTTTTTACAAAAAATATGAATATCTTCATCATGACAAAAATAAACACGCCCCTCCACAGAATCGAGATAGGAGTCTGTAATAGATTTCACCCAGACAAGGCATTCTTCTTTTATATCCGTGGAAATATCTGAAATATCAATATGAAGGCATTTCCATTGCTTCCAGCTGTAATGATCCTTGGCAATTGACCGCGCTATATTCGCAAGCTTACTCTCAGCATTAAAGGCGAGTATGTCCATTGTGAAAGTCCTTTCTTTTTTTCTGTATGAAGGGGGATTTTTCGATGTAACAGACAAGCTTTTCTTTGCTAAACGGTTTGCCGACAAACCCTTTGGCTCCTAATTCAACTGCCTTTAAAACATTGCCTTTATCACCATTTCCGCTCAGCATAATAATGTAAGCATCCGGATCGATCGCAAAAATTTTGCGCAAAACCTCATGGCCATCTATGTCTGGCAGGCCAATATCCAGAAACAAAACATCAGGAGCCTTGTGCACATAATTCATTATTGCCCCCTGCCCGTCAGAGGTCATAGAAACCGGGTAGGATTTCAGAGCGTTTTCTACAAGTTTTTGTGAAAAACTATCATCCTCTACAATCAAGATTTCCAGACCTTCCCTACTCGCCCTGCGCATAGGCAATGAGCTTAGCAAATCTTTATCAAATTCCTTAAATGTCTGCTCTCTGCTTAGGCTTTCAACAAGCTCGACACGCGCCTGTTTTTGTTGTGCTTGGATCATGTGGAAATTTTGAATCTTTTTCTCAAGAATATTTTTAATCCGACCCCAATCCACACCAACCTCAAAAAGGGTCGCCAGCCTCTTGAGAGAGGCTGGCGGGAAGTAGGGGGTGAGTTGGGATAGTATGTGGTTAAGGGATTTATGGGTTAAAAAACGTGAGATAATAAAAATATCATTATCATGGCACATATAAATTTTGTGTATCCGGTCTTCGGCTGCCTTGAGACTATTCTTAAATATTGGCATCCATTCTTCAGGGGCGATGCCCCATTCTTCAAACCGGAACATAACACACCGCATCGTTGGCTGTTCTTGCCACGCCTGAAGTAAAATGCTCAATAATTCTTGTTCAGTATTTTTCGCAACGACCAGCATATCAAACCTTTCTTTTCGTTTTCTGGCTGTTGCCCCGTTTTTTTTATTATCTCTCCTTGTTTATTGCCTTTTATGTCTGTGGTTCTTTTTTTGTTTTTTTATTGTTCTTTATTAACGCATGCTTATGTGGCATGTATCGCCGCCCGGCACATTTACGCATTGTGCGAAAAAGCTGAATTCAGGCATCGCTTGTGCGGCAATAATGACACCGAAAATAATCAGTGGAGCCACTGTGATAAAAACTTCACTGAACCTAAAGCGGTTACGCTTATACTCGTGTATACCCATGAGGTTAAGATCCATAATGTGAGCATCTTTGTAAGCATTTTCAATTTTATAGGCCATTTTATAATCTCCCTAAGATTGTATTTCCCGCATTCTGTATTTAACATATAGCAACAGCCGTGCCAGTTTTTTTTCATTTAAAATCAATGGCTTATTTTTTTAGGCCATATTAAATTCTCAGAATAGAACGTTTGATTTTGAGAAATTCAGGTTTTTTTCTCAAATAGAGAAACGCTTTGTTAGGACTTTACGCGCTAAAGTAGAAGAATAAGGAGACCTATTATATGACCGGTCCTGTTCTGATTGTTGAGGGTGACCCCCTGCAAAGAGAAATGCTCGGGCGGATGTTAAAACGAAAATTAAGCTATGACTCCTCTCAAGCCGAGCATGGCCGTCAAGCCCTTGATATATTAGAACGTGACACAGAAAAGGCCATTAAACTCGTCATTCTGGACATGGAAATGCCGGTCATGGGAGGGATGGAGGCTCTGGAAATTATTGCCCAAAAATACCCGGGCTTGCCTGTTATTGTTCTAACGGGAAATAAAGATATTGATGCCGCCGTAGAAGCCATGAAGCTCGGAGCCATCGATTTTCTGACCAAACCCTACGAGGGCGGGCGAATGATGGTCACGGTTAAAAACGCCCTTAAAATCAGCACACTGTCCAAGGAAATATCGCGCCTCCAAAACGAAAAAGAGGGGCGTTTCACCTTTGAACAACTTATCGGCCACGAAGGAGGGCTATCACCAACAATTGCTCTGGCAAGAAAAGCTGCGGCCTCCAACATTCCCGTAATGATTACGGGGGAGACCGGTGTTGGGAAAGAAGTGTTTTCAAAAGCCATACATGGTGAAAGCACACGCGCAGGAAAGCCCTTTATTGCCGTGAATTGCGGCGCTATTCCGGCACAGCTCGTCGAGAGCACCTTATTCGGCCATGAAAAAGGCGCCTTTACGGGCGCCACAGAAAAAACCATCGGTAAATTCAGAGAGGCCGAGGGGGGGACAATTTTTCTGGATGAAGTCGGCGAATTACCGCTCGATACACAAGTGAAATTATTGCGTGTCCTTCAACAAAAAGAAGTGGAACCTGTTGGCGCCGGAAAACCTGTGCCTGTAAATGTACGAATTATTTCTGCTACAAACCGTGATTTAGAGGCTCAAATCAAGGATGGTGCCTTCCGCGAAGATTTGTATTTTCGCCTGAACGTCTTGCAAATTGAATTGCCGCCTCTGCGGGAGCGCAAGCAGGATATCAGCATGTTATTGCGCCACTTCATTGAGCGATACGCCGCCATGAACGGCAGTATTGCAAAAGATGTTGCCCGCTCGGCTTATATAGCCTTGGAACAGTATCATTGGCCCGGAAATGTGCGCCAGCTGGAAAACACTGTCAACAGAGCCATGGTCATCAGTGACAATGACACACTAATGGAGCATGACTTTTCTTCTATCTTAACAGACAGCCCTGATAGCGCGGAGAGCCAGAACGGCATAACAACATATGCCCGGGCGCAGAACACAACATCCATTTCCATGAACCATGCGGACGGATCGGCAAAAACGATGGATCAAATCGAAGCAGAAGCGATAGAGCTCAGCCTGGCTCTGAATGATGGAAATATTACCCAAGCCTCCAACAAACTTGGCATAGCCAAATCCACCTTCTACAAAAAGATCAAAGCCTATGGCTTAATCCGGCCAGAGGGGTGAGATAACCACCATGCCATCAAATATTGCAGACACAACGCCTTATTGGTTTACAAAATCGTCTTACTTGGTGTAGAAGAAGAATAATCAAACTGAAGAATGCATTTTGATATAGGGGTATAGCTCAGTTGGTAGAGCGACGGTCTCCAAAACCGTAGGTCGCGGGTTCGAACCCTGCTGCCCCTGCCATTCAGTCCACGATTTCCCAATATCCTTGATTTAATGCCCATAACGCCCGCGGCGTGCGGTGCTTACCAAATACCATCAGTTCGAAGGACGTCAGAGAACGCCCTCTCATCTCTATTTCCAACCCTTTTCTCTAGCCCCTGTTTTTCAGTCCTTCGGGCAGGAATAATTCCCAGTAAGCTGGGAATTTGCAGGGAAATTTTTCAATTTTTTCGCGGGGCATATTTTAAGAAGCAAGAGAAACTGAGGCTCGCGCTATGGGTAACATGCCCAAACTCAGGGATTTCAGGGAATTGCGGGTGGACTAAATATCAAAACTGGCCATGATCCGGTTGCGGACATAACGGTCAGAATAATTCTCGCGGACGGCGATGTCTTTGATGTGAACGCCAGCGAAGTGTTCATCCCGCCAGGCAATACCCTGAACCAACCGTTTTAAATCCTCGGATGGCAGATCAAGTATATCACGCCCTTCGGTCTCGATAACCATGGCTCCGTCACGCCCGCGTTTGGTTTGGAACGGAACCGTAATTTCGAACCCCTCCGCACATCCAGTAACGCTTACCCGAAGGTGTTTATCAACCAGTTTCTTGAAACCATCGGGTCTTAAGACAATAACCAAATGATCAAAGTAAACCGTCACCCGCTTTACACAGGTTCGGATCAAATCATAAGCCGGAAGCGCATCATGGTGTTTCAACAAGTGCTCCAGCACCACGCCGTCTTCCTCACCGGACAGTCTTCGTACTTCACCTCGCACAGCCTGTTCAATGACGCTCTCTATCTCATGCGCCGGAAAGCGAGCGCGCAGATGATCGGGGTGATGTTTGACGCGCGCCAATTCCTGATTGCAATAATAGCGGTATTTACGATCTTTCTTATTCGTGAAAACAGGTGTGTATGGTCGGCTATATTCATCGAATATCAAACCCGTCAGCATGTTTTGATGACGTTGCAATTCTTCGCCGCGATCAAATGGCGCTTTGCCCTGTAATTTATCCTGCACAGCATCCCACAATTCTTGCGAAATAATGGCGTCATGGAGCCCTTCATGGATTTGATCGATGTGCCGGATCTTACCGATATAAACCGGATTGGTCAGCAAAGCGTGCAGTGCCCCGCGACTGAAATATTCCCCGCCATATTTAAGGCCACGTTGTGATATGCGTTCTCGGCTTTTTATGTCACGACGCTTCAAGTCATCAACCAGCTTCCGAACGCATCCGATTTCCAAATAGAGTTCGAAAATCTGTTTGGCAATGGGCGCATCTTCTTCATTGGTAATAAGCCGTCGATCACCAATATCAAAGCCAAAGGACGCTCTGCCGCCTTGCCACATGCCCTTGGCCTTAGACGCAGCGATTTTATCGCGGATACGCTCGCCGGAGACCTCACGCTCGAACTGTGCGAAGCTGAGAAGCACGTTAAGAGTTAAGCGGCCCATGCTGGTCGTGGTATTAAAGCTCTGCGTAACGCTGACGAAAGTTACACCATATTCATCAAATACATCCACCAACTTTGCAAAATCGGCCAGCGAACGCGTTAGACGATCGATCTTGTAAACAACGACGATGTTGATTTTTCCGGCTTTGATGTCCTCCAGCAATTTCGTAAGCGCAGGCCGTTCCAGCGATCCGCCTGAAAACCCGCCATCATCATATTGGGTTGAGGCTGCTTTCCACCCCTCGGATCGTTGGCTCATGATATAGGCTTCACACGCCTCCCGCTGCGCATCCAGAGTGTTGAACTCCATATCCAGGCGTTCATCAGTGGATTTTCTTGTATATATCGCGCATGTTTTTGCTAAGGTCTTCATAGCAACCATACACGCTTCCTTTAGGGGAGAAGTCGAGTGAAAAATTTAATTTGTTCGTGATTTAACACCCATGGTCAATGTCATGTCTTCCGGCAAATCTAAATACATAGAAGGAATAGCATAGCCAGCGTCTCCCATAGGAATAAGTGGAACCTTTAATTCAACAATACCTCTTGGGGTATTATGTGTGACTTCTGCAATCCAGGCTAAGGTACCACCTTCTATTTGTTCATAAGACAACATTGACACAGGCACATTTTCAACCTCATAAGTCCAATCAAACTCACATTCTAATCCAACCCTGAGGCAGTGATTTTCTAAGTGATAATAAACTGGACACGGTGTGTTCTCATTAGGATGAAAAGCTACGGTGGCTCTTCCTTGTATCTGGCATACTTCTTCACCCTGGGAAATGTCCGAAAAGTCGCGTAACAACTTATATAGAGTAGTTCTATTTACACCATCTACAGAAAAAACAGGGTTATTTAGATTAACTTCTTGAGCCCCATGACGGGTATTTAGTACTTCAAGCTCTTCTTCAGATAGGCCTTGATTTGCCTCTAATGAAACGGACATTTGAGAAGATATAATGGCAGTGATATCAAAATTTTTATAACCATATGTCATGTTAATGAATCCAAGAGGTAAAGTTTCAGGTAAGACCTTTTGAATATTTATAAGCATAACGGTATTACCGGAAAGTGCTGCTTGTTCTTTTATTGTTGAAGAAAATGGTTGTTTAGAAACACAGATGAGATGCTGTGCACCTACATCTTCGCACTTTTGTTTCCATCCCCTAAAATCGTTGATTGCGACTTGGCTATTTCTGTTTTGAACTTCGACAATCGTTATAGTTTGTCGAGGAGGCTGTCCCTTCTTAATAACAATATCACATTGTGCAGTCGCACCTGATTGTGATGATAATATGGGCATTTGGACATCGTGTTCAACAGTAGCGCCGAGATCGATGGATTGCTCGATAATTTGAACTAGCTTTTCAAGGTCTTTCCAGTCTTTTGGCACCTGAAGTCCTGTAATTCTCTTATGTTGAAACGTTTTTATATTAGGCTAACTATAGAAAGTATTATTAAATATTGAAATGAAAATTATTTCTTCAAACCAAAAAATAGCCAACCGTTCCAGCGCGATCCGGTAATGTTGTTGGCGATTTTGGACAGGCTTCTGTAAGTTTGGCCGCCATATTCAAAGCCTTCAGCCTGCACCACGACGCTATGCTTTTTGCCGTTATATACGCGCACCAACCGTGTGCCGGGTTTTAGGGCACCCACGCGATTATCAAAGCACGATGGATTGCGTTTATAGTCCGCAACCAGTTTATCAAGGCGGTCTTGTTGCTCCGGTGTTATTCGAGATTCTTTCAACTTATAAAGCAGGCTTACCTCCATCATCACCCGCCCAAGGCGTATATGCGGCTTACAGCCCCAAGCTTCTGCCCAACGCTCCCGCAACTCTTCAATCGATAACCTCTTAATATCTTGCATGTCCATATGCCTATACACGCTTCCTGTGACGCATAAGTCCAGTCAAAACCCATTCTTTAGTGGAATAATATTCGTAAAAACAGTACATTAACTCATGCTCACGCGATCTTATTATCAAGCTGACATTGTGGACTTTCTAGGCGCTGATCCAGATAAAATATTGGGCGATTTGGCGCATAACCATCATTTCGCTCTTGATATAATGCAAAAAAATGCATGGATCGAACAGATTCAAAATCTAAAGACGCAGCTGTCAGATAAGTATGATGGCCAGATTTTCTTTGAATTTTCAATTCCGCGTATGGGTAAGCGGGTTGATGTTGTGATTTTGCTAAATGACATCGTGTTCGTTCTGGAATACAAAGCGGGTGCTAAGTATCATGATAAGCATGCGATTGACCAAGCCTTAGACTATGCCTTAGACCTTAAGAATTTTCATGAAGGTAGCCATGATTGCTATATCGTCCCTATTCTGATTTCAACAAAAGCTGCTCAGCAGGAAAATGTCATTGATTGGTACGATGATAAAGTGGCTGTCCCGTTTCTTTGTAATGGCGCTGACTTACGGGATGTGATTTCACAAGTATCAAATGATTTGAAGGCTCATGCTGTTCAGTCTACTTACGGTTTTTCTGATAATAAGCAAGAGCCCTTTGCAGAGGAATGGGCGGATAGCGGATATAAACCAACCCCAACAATCGTCGAAGCGGCACAGGCTTTGTACCAAGGGCATAATGTTGAAGAAATTTCACGATCTGATGCAGGCGCTAAAAACCTAACACATACATCCAACTGCATTTCTGAAATCATTAAATATTCAAAACAGAATCGTAAAAAATCAATTTGTTTTGTCACCGGTGTGCCAGGTGCAGGAAAAACGCTCGCTGGTCTTAATATTTCAACACGGACCGTTGATGCCTCGTCAGAAGAGCATGCCGTTTTCTTATCAGGCAACGGACCTTTGGTTTCTGTCTTGCGAGAAGCCTTGGCTCGTGATGAAGTTGCGCGTTCAAAAGAAGCTGGCACATCCGTTTCTAAGAAGGAAGCTGCACAAAAAGTAAGTGCGTTTATTCAAAATATACATCACTTCCGTGACGAAGGGCTAAAATCTGATAAGGCACCGAATGAACACGTCGTAATTTTTGATGAGGCGCAGCGTGCTTGGAATCAAGAACATGCAGAACGCTTCATGGTTCAAAAACGCGGTGCTTCGGAATTTGATATGTCCGAACCGGAATTCTTGATTAGCCTGATGGATAGACGTGAAGATTGGTGCACAATCGTTTGTTTGATCGGTGGCGGACAAGAAATCAACACCGGAGAAGCGGGCTTGATTGAATGGTTTAACGCTTTACAAAAAAGCTTCCCGCATTGGGATGTTTATCATTCTGGCCAACTAACAAATAAAACATACAACTGGGGCGAAGACTTGGCATCTAAACTGCATGATCTTAATGCGATTGAAAAAACAGCACTGCATCTCGCGGTTTCAATTCGTTCATTTCGTGCAGAAAAGCTTTCTGCTTTTGTTGGTGCGATTATTGACGGTGATGCCAATACAGCGGCTTTGATCCAAAAAGACTTGAGTGGGTATCATATGGCTTTGACACGTGATTTGAGCAAAGCGCGCTCATGGCTGCGCCAACATGCCAGAGGAACTGAACGCCTGGGGCTTGTGGCTTCGTCTGGTGCAATGCGCTTAAAGCCTGAGGGCATTCATGTGAAGAGTAAAATAGATCCGGCCAATTGGTTCTTAAATGGCAAAGAAGATATTCGTTCTTCATATTATCTTGAAGACGTCGCTACCGAATTTGATATTCAAGGGCTTGAGCTTGATTGGACTGGTCTGTGTTGGGATGCAGATTTACGCATGCAGAGCGATGAATGGGCTCATTATAATTTTAAGGGTACAAAATGGCAAAATGTTAAAGATCGCTATCGCCGAGTTTATTTAGCCAATGCATACCGTGTTCTGCTAACTAGAGCACGGCAAGGCATGGTTATTTTTGTACCGTATGGTGATGACCAAGACCACACACGTCCGCGTAAGTTCTACGATGATACGTATGATTTTTTAAAGAGCTGTGGCATCGAGGAAATATAAAAAGGCCCACAGAGGAGCCTTTTTTGTAATCATTCCTCTTCTGGTTTTTCTTCGAGCCCTTCTTTCTCATCCTTATCGGGGTAGGCTTTCTTTAAAAGTCTTTCTATACGTTCTTCGGGGCTTAAATAGTCCTCTATAGTTTCATCCGGATATTTGACTGGCCATGGCAATACTTCCAACGGATTGCCTCTGAGGTATTCGTATTGGCGTAAGAAAACAGCCCAATCTTTATCGCTGACTGGCTCACCATGTTCATGGGGCCAGCGTTCTTTACCATCAATAGCGCGCAAATGCTTTTTCGTCATAAACCAACCATAGAATGTATGAAAACATTGGAGCGAACCGGGCTTTTGCATCGCTTCGAGCTTGCGTTCACGATAATCCGCAAGTATGGAATGCATCTCTACAACCAGTTTATCCTTGCCTTTTACGGCCTTTTCCAGGTAGCGCAAATATTCCTTACGAGTGTGTCTATCACCGTTGACAGAATCTCTGGCCATGCCTTTTGCAATGGCCATGATGAGCGGAATAATAAGCTTCTCTCCATCTTCACGAATGGTCACTGATTTTTGAGCGGAATCATGAAAGCAGTGCCAAAGAGCTTCTTCGGAAAGTCGATCGAATTCGACAACATTGCGCCCAGGCGGTCGGCCTTTTTTATTTTGAGGATTTCCATTTTTGGCCCCGAACTGTTTGTTTTTCGGTGGTTTTCCGTACCCAACTTCATAGTCTTTTTTGTCATCATCACTCATAATTATGCTCCCTGTATATCAATGGTTTCGTTGAAAGTTTTGCCTGTTTCGGCGTGGATAGCGTCGAGCCCTGTGAGCTCCTGCCAGCGGCGAACTATGACGTCGCAATAGAGCGGGTCCAACTCGATCAAGCGTGCCTTGCGGTTACACTTCTCAGCCGCGATCAGCGTCGTGCCAGATCCTCCGAAAGAATCCAGCACAATGTCACCGCGTTGGGAACAGTCCTTCAGAGCGTCCATCACCATGGCTGTGGGCTTGACGGTAGGATGCATGGCAAGCTCGTCCATGCGCCCACTTCCGAAGGAGTTGACGCCGGGGTATTGCCAGACATTTGTCCTGTAACGGCCATTGACACCGAGCATTACGTTATTAATGTGCTTGGCCTTGCCGTTTTTAAAGACAAAAACCAGTTCATGCTGGGAGCGGTAAAGGCTACCCATGCCGGCGTTATCCTTGCACCAACAGACCAGATTGATCATGTCCAGCTGTGCGGCTTGGGCAGAATCCATCATTTCACGTATATGGCGCCAGTCCATACAGGCAAAAATTATGGCGCCCTTGCTGCAATATGCGGCCAAATGCTTTTTAGACGTGCTCAGGAATTCAGTGAATTGATAGGAACTCATTTCACCAGATGCCATTGCAAATTCGCCGTGCTTGATTTTGCCTTTGCCGCCTACATGGCCGCCTACCTTAACGTTGTAGGGTTCATCTATAAAGGCAATGTCGGCTTTTTCCTCACCAAGCAGCACTTCATAGCTTTCTTTTTTAAGACTATCGCCGCAGAGAAGCTTGTGATCCCTCATGATCCAGAGATCACCTTCTTGTGTCACCGGCGGCCCGCTAATTGGTGATGGCATATCGTAATCATCCGGATCCATGTCATCATCGAGATCAAGGATCAGGTTAATTTCTCCGATTTCAAAGCCGGTAACTGTAAGATCGTCGAGTTGCATTTGGAGCTCTTGTAGTTCGATCGCTAGCTGCTCTTTATTCCACGCACCGTCTTCGGCAATACGTTCGAGCGCAATACGGATAATTCGCTCCTGCTCTTCGTTCAGATTTTCGTAGCGAACAACAGGTATAGTATCCATGCCCATGCGGCGTGCCGCTTCGACAAAAACCTGACCATGCAGAATAACGTTTTCCTTACCGATAGGAATGGGCAGTGGAAAGCAGCCGCATTCCTGCAACAGTTTTTGCACTTTATCGATTTTCTTTTCGGGAATTGTGCGCAACTCACGTTTGTAATAGTTAAGTTCACGCGGGTGCAGATAATCGATCTGCAGCGAGTTTGATATAGACATCGCTGTCTCCTTTTAAATGTTGTGCCGGAGACAAATACGCACGCGCAAATAATCACCGACGAATTAATGAAATTTTTTCATTTAGTTTCTCGGTTTCAGCGGTTTGTTTGGGATCTGTTGTATCGATTGTTTCACGCAGCTGATTATCTCGAATAATCACGGCAACTAACTGTCACGATAGCGCCGGAAACATGTCACTGCTGGCTTTTGTTGGATTGCTCGCACTCAAAGTTAACGCATAATATTACGCCGCCCAAAAACCTGTCAATAGTCCTGCTATCAACCTATGTTGAAAGCGTTGATCTATATGGGTTCTATGTGCTGCTAATTGCTATTCAAACCATGTGCTCGCGACCCAAGCTTTTGCTTATACAAAGTTTCGATTTCTACGATTTCACGCTGTGTGATGTTGGACGGCAGGCTTTGCAGAACAGAAAATTTGAAATTTTTGTGATGTGTTGGGTCGGTTTTATGTAGGGCGATTAGCTCTTTGTTATGGCCGTGGCCAGTGGAAGCATAATCACTCCAGCGTTGCCAAATTCCATTCGCTCCATTTGCTGATCCAATGTATTGCCGGCCGGTGCTGCTATCCAAAATAAGATAGATTCCATTTACCGCCGATAAATGATGGCGCCAATCGAAATTCGCATCAGGGTTATTTATAAGTGTTTCGAGCTCGTCATATTCAAGAACAAAATCCAGCAAGCCCGGAAAGTTGCCGATATAACCCTGCGGCAAAATCTCGATTACTTCCCTGTCTTGTCGGTCATACCATTGATGCCAAGCCATTGAACCACTTCCCCAGTCGATTACTAAACGATCAGCCAGATCAGCAAACTCCGGTGCGGCTTCCAGATCATAATAAAAGTGATTATTTTTAAAATCAGTGCCGTTAATTTTGAAAACACCAATAAAGACCGAGCGTTTGCGCTCTAGTCCAATGAAGGAAATGATGTAGTCACAGCCTTTGAACACATCCTTGGCCTGTTCACGTTGATATTGCAGAAGGGCTTCCCGATCTTTCATGACATGCCGGTATTCGGCACGGCTATCTTTATGCCGGACTAGCTTGATCTTCTTGCCGTCAAGCACTGGCGATTGTGAGTTTAATATTTGCTGCAGTGTTATCATTCTGTTAGGCCGCACTCCTTCACGGCCATTCTGAAATTATCATCGACTACAAAGCTGCCTGTGCCAGAGGTCGCTGCATTAACACCGACGGTTCTGAATTTTATCTCTTCGCTAGTATTGAGAATATCGCCCAGCAGTGTCTTGGCTTTCTTGCCGGTAAAGGCGCGATATGGGCTTGAGAGTTTTTGAATGGAATCCATGGTCGCTGCGTAGCTTTTGTTAAATTCATCGGAGCCTTGCGGCGCTGGCATGGATGGTTTGGTATCAAGAGGTGTATCAGCCGCCGTTAATGTATAGAGCTTCTCGCCGACTTTAATTTGCACATCTCCGTTGATCGGAATGGCTGGTTCGCTGCGCACACCTGCACGGATTTCGCCATCATGATTTTCAGCGTAGAAATTGTATGAATAATATGTACCGCTCATCGCACGGCCAAAATCACGTTGATGTGCCGTTCCCATTTCAACGCGACATGTATTTTCACCGGTGAATTCGTCATGATATTGGTTCGCTTGCCATTGTGAAGCCGTGACGCAGCCGGTCAACATGGTGAGCGATAGTAATGTAATGGCGGTTTTCTTCATTGCGGACTCCCTTCTTGGTACGGAAACGGCTCCGAGATTTCTCTCTGGAGCCGGGGAATTGATTTCCGTCCAACGAACGGCGCAGCGTATTTACGCTAGGCGCTATTGTATTCCGCCACTTCCCCGACAGGTGTCGAGAAAGCATCGTTTATGACGGTCCATGCTTAATTGACCGCGTTGGAAGGGGAAATCACGCCCCACGAGCACAATATTGCACTCGCAATCAGGAAGTTAGCTCTTTATGGGGTGGGTATCAAGTTGTGTTTGGTTAATGGCTCACAAACCAATATTTGACATTGTCAGATTTTTTTATTATATTTCTGACATAAGGAGTCGAATTGATGAGTGATGGACCTCATAGAAGCTTGCCCCTTAATAGGGGGTGGAAAAAATTTGCAGAGCACGCAGATAATAGCGCGTACTCTGCGGATGAGGTTTGTGCTGCTTTACCATCTGCACTTGAAAAGGATTGGAAAAACGATATATCCCAATCCTTATTTGACAGTGTTCGGGATGTTTTGGGCGACACTAATCAGGGGTCGTTATTATCGGACTCCAAAATAGAGCAACTAGAAATGATGCGCGCTGGCGGTGTAGGAAATGGTTTTTCAAACACCCTAATAGACTGCGCAATAGATTCTGTAAGGAAAAATTTATTTGGAGCGCAAGCTCTTCACGATGCTGTTTCTTCGGCTCTCAAAGAGAGAGCGTATGATGGCATACGTTCCGTTGAGGAGCATTATCAGCGTCATAATGTTTCAGGACAAAGGATTTTAGATATACGTGGAAGATTGGAAAATGGTGTATCCAGTTGCCCACTAAACGATATAGCAACTGAGCTTTCATCGAAAGGGAAGCTCAGTGACAAATATAAAATAAGCAAAAACACTTCAGTGGATGACGGACCGCCATTATGAAACAAGATGTTGACTATAAATTGCCAGAGTTATGTGTAGAGGTTTTGGAAGACTACCAGAAACCAAAGGATAACTGGCAGCCTTGCTACATTGGCTATAACCTGGAATTCAATTTAAATGCCCTAAAATCTTACTGCTTTGCAAATTGGGATTCAAAACTTTACGACTTGTTACTGCTAGCCGCAGCAGTTGAATATTGTGATAAGTATCGTCGCCGTTATAAAAGCGGGTGGGGCAGAAAATTCAATCTGAGAGTGCCGGTACACGACTTGGATGCATGGAATAAGGAAGGTGTGCGGGACGATTTATCAAGCTGTTTGAATTTTTTAACTGGAGATATTTGGGAAGTATCATTTTATAAAAGAAAAGAAGCGGAGTCGCGACCGCAGCAGGAAAACCTAACCTTTCCCCAGAATGCTCATTCAATCATTGCCTACAGTGAGGGTATGGATTCCAGATGCGTTGGGGTTATTTTCAATGAAAGCCTAGGCGAAAAATTAATTCGCGTACGAGTTGGAACTAAAAAGGACGATAGGCCTGTAGATAAAAAAGAACCTTTTACTGCGCTTCCTTATAGAGTTAAAACTCACATTCCAAACAATGAGAGCACCGTCAGAAGC